>CAWCLE010000008.1:0-66028 GCA_963796255.1 uncultured delta proteobacterium
GTTTCCGCCTCGCTGTTACAATTTCTAGTCGAAGGGAGGTAATATGGAAGCCAGGACCACCCATGATTATCTCGTTTTACTGCGCGATGTTATCTTTGAAGAAAGAGAGTGTGCCAAGGCCCTGGATATGCCGGGTATGATTGCGGCAATGCAGACCAAGGAAGAAATTGTCAAGGTGCTGGCCCACGTCAAGGCAATCGACAAGCAGGATAAACCGATAGCCGGCCAGATTCGGGAAGAAAATCGCCGCAACGCCTTTTTGTTCAAATCAACACTGGGCTGGATCAGACAGACCATGGAGTTCTTTGGTCAAAAAACCGTCACAACTACCTATTCGGCATCGGCTTACACAGTTGCTTCCCAGGTGCACGGTCGCCTCCTGTCCGGGAAAATTTGATATGGCTGGTCTCCTTAACGCCCTTAATTCAGCTCGAACTTCTCTTGAGGTCAACCAGAAATCAATAGAGATCATCGGCAATAATATCTCTAACGTCAATACCGAGGGATATTCTCGCCAGAAAGCCAATTTCGAGACCTACCCGGCGATGAATTTCGGCGGCTTTTTCATCGGCCAGGGTGTCAAAATAACCGATGTCAGTCGCGACCACGATGTCTTTATCGATCAGCAGATCAAACAAAAGGCCATTGACTTTGGTCTGCAGGACGCCCTGACGCGCCCTCTGTCCGAGCTGGAAAGGGTATTCAATATCACTGAAGACAATATCTCCACCGATATCGATAATTTTTTTGACTCCCTCCAGGAGCTTTCCGCCGACCCCAGTGATGTCGTTCAGCGCAATAACGTCATCTGCAGGGGGAGGTGCTGGCCACCAGCTTTAACAACACCGTGAACGAGCTCAATTCCATCAAGGAAAATATCAACGATACCATCCTGTCCAAGCTCGATGCGGTCAATTCACAAATTAAGGAAATCGCCGATCTCAACGATAGGATCTACAGTATCGAAATCCACGGCCAGACCGCCAACAGCGCCAGAGACCAACGAGACATGGTGGCTAAAAGCCTGGCAAAAACCCTGGGTGCACAGTCCTACGAAAACGACAACGGGATGTTATCGGTTGCTCTGCCGGGCGGGATGCCGCTGGTGCAGGGCAATATGGCCATGACCATTTCCGCTGAGGTCACCGGTACTGACCTGAAGTTGCAACTCAAAGCCGGTGGAGTAACAAGAGATCTGAGTCTTAAAAACATGGGCGGCGAATTCAAAGGGCTGATGGATATCCGTGACAATTTCATACCGGAATTAAACGCGGATCTTGATAAACTCGCCTATGAGCTGAGTGTGCAGGTGAATGTGCAGCACCAGGCCGGTGGTGGTCTTGACTCCAGCACCGGCAATCGCTTTTTCGAATGGCCGCCAGGCTATGACCCGTCAAACCCAACCCTGCCCAAGGATTATACCGGTGCGGCAAGGGCGATGAAGGTTTTTATCACTGATCCAGCAAAAATTGCCGCCGGAGCCGCCCCCAACCCAGGACCTCCCCCGGGGTACCGTCGCCCCTGGCGATAATAGGAATGCCCTTACGCTGTCAAATATAGCCGATACCTATCTCATTGGCGGCGTTGACAACTTCAACTCTCTCTACGGCAAAGTTGCCGCCAAAGTCGGGGTCGAGAGCAACCAGAACCAGCTGTCGTTAAAGGGAGCCCAGGACGCCCTTGACCAGCTGGAAAATTTCCGCGACGGCCTGGTCGGGGTCTCTTTAGAAGAAGAAATGATCAGCCTGATCCAGTTTCAGCGCGGCTTTGAGTCTTCGGCGAAGTTTTTGTCCACCGTCGACGAGATGATGACCACCATCCTGAATATCAAACGCTAGTTTTTCAAGTTAAGGCAGGCATAGTATGAAAGTAACCGACAACTCCACCTACCGGTTAATGCAGACCAACCTGGACAGGATTACCAACGATCTGCTCAAGCTTCGCAACCAGGGCGTTACCGGCCTCAAACTGAACAAATCTTCGGACGATCCAGGTGCCATCCGTCCGGTTCTGACTACCAGAACGCAGCTCAAGCAAAATGACCGATATCTTGAGACCATGGGTCAAGCCAGCGATAAAATGGCAGCGACCGATAGTCACCTTAACCACGTTGAAAATCTACTGACCCGGGTTAAGGAAATTGCCATTAATTCGATTAACGGCGCAATGAGTCAAGCCGATTTGTCAACCCTTGCCGATGAAATAGGCGAACTCAAGAACGAGCTGCTCGATGCAGCCAACGCAGTGGTTGACGGCAAGTATATATTTGGTGGCTATAAAGAAGATACTATACCTTTCACCAAAAACGATGATTACGATCCAGCCAAATATGATGTAAAAAATGTAGAAACCTGGCCCTACAGGTATAATGGAGATGCCAATCCGACAGAACTGGAAATAACCCCCGGGGAATTTATTAAAACCAACCTGACCGGTGTTGAACTGTTCATGGGTATCGCTAATGAGATGGCCGCCGCTGGATCGACCCAGCCCTATCAGGGAACGCCAGTGGTTTCGGGAACTCTTGTCCCTTTTGCGGTGCCAAGTGCTGGCAATGATATTATCATTACTCCCGAAAACGGTATCTCGGTTACAATAGACGGTACAAAACTTATTGATACTGACAGCAACTATGCAGGCAAAGTCGCAGCTCTTTTCAGCAACACAGCGGGCACGGGCCTTGTAGGTACCGCCATCGCAGCCACAGTCGATTTGGGTCCGTCTCCTCCTATGGCCGCCCCTTATAGTGACCCGTTTCCTGCCGGTTTTGTTATTGGTGACACTTACACCCTCAACATTACTTCCGGCGACAATCCTACGGATAAGTCGGTTTCAGTAACACTTGACGGACTTACGCCTGCTCCAAGCTTCGAGTTTACCCTAGGTGGCATTGCATCTGCTCTGGCAGCTACCGGAGCTACCAATACCACTCTAACCAGCGGTACTCTTGCAAACGGAGTCAGCTATGATGTTTCCAGTGGCTCTCTCGTTCTGACAGGCCCCGCTGAAGGCTCCGAGATAGAACTGACCGAATCTGTACCAGGAACACTCACTCCAGGCGGCACCCAGACCGTTTACGGAACTGTCAATATTGCCACAAACTCCACAACAAATGTTAAAATCGCCGGAGCAACAAACCCAAGCCCAGGTCTAGCCAGTGTTGGCCTTGCAAAAGGTACTCTGAACGGAGCAACAAAGATGGATCTCTTCACCGTCCTCACCCGTTCAGAAGAAGCTATCCGGGCCGGGAATGTGTCCGACATTAATGGCGCGGGAGGATCAATACAGAGCCAGTTGAAAAATCTCGATCTTGCTGCCGAACAAAACCGCAGGCTACGCAGCCAGCTCGGAGCACGAGCAAGCCGGGTTGATTCGGCGATTCTTCATCAGGAAGACGCCAAGACTGACCTCCAGCAAATACTTTCAAGATACCAGGACGCCGATATCATTGAGGTTTACAATGATATAATGCAAAAAGAAAATGCTTTTAAAGCAGCACTCAATATCACTTCAAGAATTTCAGATATTTCTATTCTTGATTATTTTTAAACCCTCATAGGAAAGTATTTTCTTGCCAATCGATCCCACTCTCCAGTGCAGAAACAATATTTCTTCAAAGGTACCATAAATTTCGATTCTTGATTATTTTTATGAAGAGCACTAGAAATAAAGGTTTAACTATTTATTCTTTTTTATCTATTTCTCTTCAACACGGAGTCAAACATGCTGGTTCTTACCAGGAAAGTCGGTGAAGGTATTGTTATCGGTGAAGATATCAAAATTACCATAGTAGAAATGAAGGGCGGGAGTATCAGGATTGGTATTGATGCCCCCCAAGAAAAAAAAATATATCGTCAGGAAGTCTTTGATCGCATCGCTAAAGAAAACCGCGATGCGGCTAACTGGGACATAATTGATCTTGACAGTCTGAGCGATAACCTTATTGCGAACAAAGGGAAATAATGGAAAAGATAGTTACTCGATTTGGAGAAGTTGAATTTGACCCGGAAAACATGCTCCATTTTCCGGCCGGGTTGATTGGTTTCCCTGATCTCAGAAAATTTGTCGTTATGCCAAATAAAAAAGCAGGTCCGCTTTTTTGGATCCAAAGTGTTGACGACCCTTCTTTTGCCCTTGTTCTAACTGATCCGACTAACTTTTTCTTTGACTACTTAATTATACCGGATGATGTCGAACAACAGCATTTGCATATGAACGAAAACGACCCATGCTTTGTTCTCGCCGTTGTCACTGTCCCGCCGGACCAGACTATAACCCTCAACCTGGCAGCTCCCATTCTTTTCTCACCAAAATCCAACCGCGCCATGCAGGTAATTCTTGAAAACGCCAAGTATAGTGCCAAAACACCCTTACCCCAAACTAAAAAAACTACGAGCAAAGCTTAAACACAGCATAGCCAACCCCCAACTCATCGGAAATGAAGAGATACTGCGGCTAAAAATAGACTGTTGCTAAGCGCATTGTTAATATGTGATCATAATGACTATAATGGTCATTATAATAAGCTATTTTTCCATCTTTTGTGGAGGTGCGTCATGCCATCCATATCTGTTGCCAATGCTAAAGCTCATTTTTCTGAAATCATCGCTAAAAGCGCTTATGGACATGCACGATTTATTATTACTCGGCGAGATAAGCCGGTGGCAGCCATCGTCAGCCTTGATGATCTGAAGATTATCGAGCAACATCAGGAGCACCAGGGGCTTGCTACTATAGCCTCGGCATGGCCGGGCTTTGAGGAAGTGACTAAAGCGATTGTTGATCTTGACGAGCTTCGGCGGCAGGGTGGAGAGGGTCGCAGTATAAATCCCACGCTGGAGCGTGGGAACGATAACATAAAGACTTAGCCAATCCGATTAGCCGACCTCTCTTACCGATATTTTGTTGCGCGTCGCACCTTGGCTATAGCCGGAAACCGCGACCCGTGCCCCCTTTAACTGAGTCAATTCCGCCGCGGTGACGGCCATCATGCCGCGGGCTCTTGGCAAAAGCAAATGATTCATTTCCACTATCCGTTCAACCAGTTGCATGCGTTGCTGAAACAGTGGATGAGCTTTCAACCCGGAAGAATCCCGGGCAAATTGAGCCAGCAACTCATGATCACCAAGCCCGGCCTCCTGCTGCAATGCATTCAACCGTACTGTGTAGGAGAGCAGCAGTTTTGGGTCACCTTTGAGCAGCACCCCTTCGAGTAGATCCGCATGCTCAAGGACAGCCCGATACTTAGCGATAGATTTTTGCAGGAGATCAATCATTGTTCCACCGATTCAAAACGAAGCTGCGACAAACCTTGAGCTATTATCGTCTACCACAACCTCAGGCTGCGTGTTTTGCCGATTCATTTCAATCGCCTCAACCCAGGTCCCCCGTAAATCGACCAGAAGTTTCTCTACGACTTCAAGGGGCTGACGCTCATTTTTCAGATTTGCTCTGATCAATTCACGGGTCATGAATGAATAGAGGGCATCCAGATCAGTGGCAATCTCGCCACCAACTTCATGATTAAGGCTATTGGCAAACTCACAGATGATCGCCATCGTTCGACTGATTTTCTCCGACATAACCAATTTGTCGCCAGAATCCTGCGCCTGCATAGCCTGTCGGCAGAAGCGAATGGCCCCATCGTAAAGCATGATCAGGATCTGCTCGGGATTTGCAGACAGCACTTGGTTATTCTGATATTGTTTCATATAAGCATTCATTTATTTATTCCCCGTCATCATATTGTTGAGCAGATCCATCTGTTGGGTAAGAAAATTACTCTGCGAGTTCATCCCGCTGATCAAATTTTCAAGAGCGGTATATTGCCTGCGCATGGTTTCTTCCCGCTGAGTCAGGCGCATTTCAATCTGATCGATACGATTATCAATCCGCTTGATGTTCGATGTTGTACTTTTTTTCGTTCCGGCCAAAACACCATCAATGGAGTCGGTGATACTCTCCAGATAATTCTGAAACTTGACAGCCACCCCTTCAACGCCGTTTTCGCCAACCAGCAATTTTTCGACATCAGTCAGGTTATTCTGAATGGCATCGGTTAAGATTGCATCGTCCAGCTCCAGAGTCCCATCCTTTTGGGTTTTGAGCCCGAGTTGTGACAGTGCGCTTAAGTTCCCACTATTATTGATAGTTGTTGTCAGCAGGTTCTGCAAGCGTCGCTTAACCACATTGATCCCGGAATCCCCATTTAGAACGCCACCCGCAGAGCCATTGATCGTGGACTGGGAATTGATAAAGCTGGCAACCTCGTTGTAGCCCTTTACAAAGGACTGAATCTGCGACTTTATCGCCCCCTCATCAATCCCAACGGAAACAACCGTTGTCGCACCAACTTCGGCTTGGAGGAGATCCAAGGTAAGCCCGGGGATCGCCTCGTCAAGCGTATTGCTGTCGGCATAAATATCGATGGTATCTACGCGGACATGCGCCTTGGTTGCCGCCTGAGTCGTAGTCAGGCTAAACGGATCATAGCTCCCTCCAGCCAAAGCTGATGAAGTAATCGTGGCGCCAGCACTAAGGGAGAGGACAAAATTGTCGCCATCGGCGACGATAGATGCGGTCACACCGGTAGTTCCTGTTTCGGCATTTATCGCGTCCATCATATCGGTCAATGAGTTCGTTGTGTTGCCCAGGGTAATTTGGTCGCCGGTAGATAAATCAAGGGTCCCGCTGCCAAAAACCGCGGCGGCCGGATCGGCAAAACCGCCTGCCTGCAACCGGGCACTGATGTCCCCATTAAAGGTCGCAGAGTTTGACGTCATCGAAAAATTGGTCGCCACATCCTTGCCGGTCAAGACCAGACGATAGGGGCTATCAGTTCCATCATTGATGATGGAGGCATTCACCCCCGCATCGGCATCGTTGATCGCCTGCGCCATTCCTTCGAGGGAATTATTGGTCTCATCAATGATAATGTTAACAGGTGCATTGCCCCCTACAGTCAGGGAGAGTTCGCCGGTGCTAAAACTCTTAGCTGTTTTGTCAACATAGCCCAGTGAAACATCCTTCTGCACCTGAGCCAGAGAGACGACTTCGATCTGGTAACTAGTCCCCGGTAAAGCATCAGGAGCTGCACTGACAGAAAAGTTATCTGTGTTTGTCGCCGTAACAGATTTTTTAAGGAGATCATCGGATGACCCGAGTTTTTGAATACTGGAAAGAAAGCCCCTGAGTTTGTTGTCAAAGGTGGTATAAGCCATTTGACGCTTTGAAAACCAGGTCTTGTCCTCTTCCAAACGGGTAATCGGTTGACGTTCTATTGCCATCAACTGATCAACTATGGCATTTGTGTCAAGGCCTGTTGCCAGGCCACCGAATGTGATGCCCATACCTGTCTCCTCTTGCCCTGAAACCTTCTCAATTTACTTCTTTATAAAACCCATCTAACTCTGGGTATCGACAATATTCCCGCGTAGATCATCCATGATAGCGCGAAGCTCCAGAACCTCTTCTACCGGAACCTGGCGAATCATTTCGTCTGTTTCGCGATCGACGATCTTCACGACGAGTTCATTGGTGCGATTGTCGTTCTCAAAACGCACGCTATAGAGTCCCTCTTCTGTCAGACCTTTGATTTGTTGAAGCAATTCCTCAGGCTGAACCTTGCTTTTTGCTGCCTGAGGTTCCGGGGCCGGTTCCTCTTTCGCGCTGCGATCAGTTTTGACGTTATCCGCGGCTTTTGGAATCTGCTGCAACGGGCTGCCTGTGATAGTTGCAATATTCATGTTTTATTCCTCCGAAGTGTAAAGGCTAACTACTTTGTAGAAAAAAGGGGGTCGGCCAAGCCGACCCCCAGATAGCAGCCTACCTTTAACTTAGCCCAAAAGTGACAGAGCGAGTTGAGGAGCCTGGTTAGCTTGTGCCAGAATCGAAACACCAGCCTGCTGCAGGATGTTGTTCTTGGTCATCGCCGAAGTTTCTTGCGCGATATCCGCATCCAGAATCCGTGAACGTGCGGCAGAGAGGTTCTCTGAAACATTGTTAAGGTTAGCGATGGTCGATTCGAAGCGATTTTGGACCGCACCGAGACCACCACGGATAGTATCCACATCAGCGAGCGCCTGATCGACACTCTTGATTGCGCCCAGAGCATCATCTCTGGTCGATACGGAAAGCTCATCAACCGTGGTAGTCGTTATCTGGTCAAAACCACCAGTCATTGAAAGCGTACCGCTAGTGTCCGTGGTTACCGCAGCGGCACCCGAATAGTCAACAATGAGATCTAGTCTACACTCGTTAATCGCGGCACCAATTGCAGTTGCGGTGTTAGCACCAGCTAGTAGCGCCAAGCGAAATCGTGATAGTAGTGCCAGCTATGCTGCACACAGCTAGTCCTGTAGCACTGTTATTAACGACAATATTGTATATCGCATTTCCAGAAGCACCATCCCCTGTGGCCGCTGTCATCTCGAAACCGTTCCAGGACCCTTCAGCTTCCGTCAGCGCGACCGCCTCAACACCAGCCTGCCCCAGATCTTCAGCTTTCGCACTGGTAATACCGAAAGCGATGGTCTGATTGGCGCCGGCATTGGCACCGACCTGAAATACGGCATTACTCAACGAACCATCAATGACCTTGCGACCGTTGAATTCGGTAGTTTCGGCAATCCGATCAAGTTCAGCCTTCAGTTGCACGACTTCATCATTCAAGGAAGCACGGTCAGAAGCACTGTTGGTATCGTTGGATGACTGAACAGCAAGTTCACGCATCCGCTGCAGGATGTTGGTGCTCTCCTGCAGGGCACCTTCAGCGGTTTGCGCCAGGGAGATGCCGTCATTGGCGTTTCGGGCCGCCTGGTTGAGACCACGAATCTGCGCGGTCATACGGTCAGAAATAGCCAAACCAGCAGCATCATCTTTTGCACTGTTAATGCGAAGACCAGAAGAGAGGCGCTGCATTGATTTGTTCAGACTGGATTGAGAGGCGCCGAGGTTACGTTGGGCGTTCAGGGATGCTACGTTAGTGTTAATTGTTAAGGCCATGATATTCCTCCATGAGTAAGTTAGCGGGCGTCCGTGCCCTTTGTGTGATGTTGTCTATCTACGTTGTCGAGGATCGCTATTTTTTTATGACCTCCTTGGCGTTAAATTTCCCCGTCTTGAATCATATCGGTAGAGCCTGTCGATAACTTAAGTTTTTTTTCGCTTTAAGTTTTTTTCTCACCGTCCGATAAAATCAGTCCAACTCCTTGGGCCATTCGAGTTCATCAATAAGGGAGTTCAACTGAACGTATCCCTCCTCGTAGACCCGTTGCCATTCGGCTTCAGTGTTAGTAAAACACAACATCCTGTACCAGCCAATAAGCAGGTCAGTGACTATAGCCGAATAGGGAACAAGACGCTGATCGAAGTTCCGACCAATAGAATTTGGCAACTGCTTTACGATCAGCGTATTAAAATTGTCTACTGTTTCTGAAAATTTTAACCAGTTGAACTTTTTCATTTTAAATACACGCAAGAGTGCTTTCTTGTAGGCTTCAAGTTGAACCTCTCCATCGAGGGAAAATGGTTGCCAATGGGCGTCCTCTTTTGCGGGAACAAACATCGACCGGATCAGATTTGTATCCTGCGATTTATTATACTCACGCAGTTTGATCTCTTCAGAACGACAGGGAACCGCGCCATCAATACGCGCACCGTCTGAACAGTTGAAAACTTTAACCTGCCCAGCAACACTGGCAATCGGATATCGTGCATATATGCGTGCGAACGTTGAAATAAGGCTGGGTATAGACAGCTTCAACATCGTTAAAGTTAGCCTCTACTTGTAAATGCCCAGATCCTATTGCAGATCTGTGCTGTTCCTCGGTCACATAAACGGTACTACCTTTAACGTGCGTTTCTGTAGCCTGTCGATAACCAAAATCCAGGCCAAACAAATAAATTTCATCAGGTCTGCACTGACAGGCAAAGCCAAGGGCCATATTTCCAGAGGTCGGGGAAAGAAAAGGGACCGAACAAATAAAATGGACAGGGTATACCCCCCCGGTTTCCGCTACTCTCAATACATCTTCAAAATTATCAAATTTATTTGGTATATCAGCTACAAGGGTGATGATCGGAATCGAAGGATCAAGCTGCAAACGATCTAAGTGCTCCTGGTCAAACGAATGAATATCAAGAGTAAATTGAAAATCAGGGGAAATCCCTACCTTTTTCAAAGCAGACACGGAACTATGTACAGCAAACACAACAAATTGTTTCTGATTCTGTTTCAACCAATCAAGATCATTGTTCAGTGATGGCCCAGCACCAACAACGGCGATCCGGCTCGCCCCTGATAGCTTCTTTGCTCCAACAAAAATTCGATCCCTCGACCGCAGATTGTTAACAGTATTGAATAAACCGTCTATCAGCCACTCCGATGGTACCCATACATCATAAGTCTTGCGTATCTCTAGACGTATTTTCCGTATCAAATTCTCAAATTTGTCGGAAACATAGCCTGGCAATACACGGAGCCAGACCGCCCCGGTAACACTCCCTCTATTCACAATTGTTGAAACAAAACTTTGAGGCACATTTCGACCCACATGTAAAACCAACCCATTAAAACGCTTGTCCAAGGCCTGATAATCAAGGAAATAACAGGACAAAGCAAAACGTGCACAATCCGGCTCTACGAATGCGGCATTTCGTATCTGTGTACAACTGAGATAGTGATCAATATGCAATCCGTGAAAAATACCCGCAAACACAACGGGATTAGAAAACCGTTTTCCGTTGGACAGTGTTGGCAGATTAATCACATGATTGCCCATGCGGGATGCTAAAGCCGGAAATCGACTAAGAATGCTCTTCTGAAACCTGATGCCAAACTGTGAATATGCACCATAATCCTTTTTCCCATGCACCCTGCCCTCAATCAAGTCAATCCAGGCACTATTAGTCCAGTCGCCAAGCATTTCGGCAAAACTATCTAATCCTGCTTCCGGGTGACACAACTCTCCAGTTTCGGTATTGGAGATGGTGAGAAAATCATCCGACACATGGATATGGAATGGATTCATTGCTCCGGGGTACAAAAGTTGGCTATATCTGGATATTTTTTCGAGAAAAAATATTTTATTTTTTATATAGAGTCGCCCAAGGCATATCAGTACGACTCATCAGGAGTGAGTTTTTTTAGCTCCTGTATTTTAGTCATTTATTCCTATCCAGTAAACTGTGGCCAATATTGCTGGCCTCTGTTGAAGTTTCAGTATTCTCTTCAGGATTGAGAGAAGCAAAGATTGAATATTCACTCCAGAAACAATCAGCTTCACGGCGAGAGATCGGGGGCTTTGATGCAGGACAAGCCCATAACAAATATTCAGTCTTTTCCCCTGAGCGGTTCGGTGGAGTACATAATAGGTAATCGCTTTGTGAGACTGCCCTAATTTTTGTGCATATTCCTTCCAATCGGCAATCAATCCACAACATCCTATTTTTTTCCAGCCGTCCTTTCAAACAATTTTGAAAAGACGTATCCCTTGATGGTTTTGGGACTTACAAAAAAAGAGCATTTCAACAATGATACTAGCTGATCAAATCCCAACGAATTGGTGTCCCACGTTTGATTTCATGAACAGCTCTTCGCCCAATTATTTCAGACAAATATTTCGGCGGTAAGCCATACCCTGGTCTTATCGCTCTCACATTTTCCGGGGTGAATGTGTCACCTGCCTTCATGTCCTGCACAACATAGAGAGAGCGTCGAAAAATGAGAGATTTTTGCTCGGTCTCTGTCGGACCGTAGCTCACTTGCCCCAGAGACTGCCAGGCGCGCTTACTTTCGCTGACCAACGCCGCCATTTCAATCGGTTCCATGGAAAAGGTGCTGTCCACCCCTCCATCAGCACGGCTTAAGGTGAAATGTTTCTCAATGACTGTCGCTCCCAGCACAACACTCGCCACCGAAACACCCGTTCCCATGGTGTGGTCGGATAAACCGACTTCGCAGTTGAACAGCTCACGCATATGCGGAATCGTCCGGATATTGGTGTTCTCTGCTGTGGCGGGATAGGTACTGGTGCACTTGAGAAGGATGAGATCATTGCAACCTGCCTCGCGCGCGGCACGGACGGTTTCGTCCAGTTCTGCAACCGTTGCCATGCCGGTGGAGATGAGCATCGGCTTGCCTGTTGCAGCCACCTTGCGGATCAGCGGAATGTCGGTATTTTCAAACGAGGCGATCTTGTAGCAAGGCACGTCCAGTGTTTCGAGGAAGTCTACCGCTGTATCATCAAAGGGCGTTGAAAAACCGATAATCCCCAGCTCTCGACAGCGATCAAAGATCGGCTTGTGCCACTCCCACGGGGTATATGCCTCCTGATAGAGCTTGTACAGCGACTTCCCCTGCCACAAGGAATTAGGATCGGAGATGAAGAATTCGCCTTCATCCAGGTCCAGGGTCATGGTGTCGGCGGTGTAGGTTTGAATTTTCAGGGCATGCGCACCCGCCTTGGCAGCTGCATCGACGATCTCAAGAGCTCGGTCCAATGACTGGTTATGATTGCCGGACATTTCGGCGATAATGAAGGGACAGCTATTCGACCCAATTAACCGATTATTGATTTTCACATCCATCATGCACTCTCATCTTCTCCAAATACTCTTTTCTTGAATTTATCACGCTCGTCAATCCAAGCTTTACTAAATTTTGCAAGACACACAATATCTTCGTACTTGCCGCTTTTCACATAATGCTCAACAAACTTCCCCTCATGAAGAAATCCGAATTTCTCATGCAGCCTTATTACGCCAGCGTTAAATGTAAATACTTCACAGCATAACTTTCTGAGTGTAAGATTCAAAAATGCGTAATCAAGCGCAAAAAATTCCATTACAGAACCGATACCTCGCGGGACATCAGTCTCGCCTAAATAGAATGCCCAAGAACAGCGATCATGCACACGGTTAATGTTTGTAAAGGAGATGAAGCCAACAGATCTTTGTTCATGCAAGAAAATCAAATACGAGGATGATGTATCAGCTAAAGCCCGCCGAAACCAGGCATCGTGTTCCTGGTGCGATATGATATGATCACAATACATATTACAGCGAATTCTTTCAGAATTACGCCAATGCAAAATACAATCCTTATCTTTAATTTCGACAGTACGAATTGAGAAACTATTGTAATTAAGCATTTTCGTTAACCAGAAGATCGACTACACTAATTTGTGTGAAGCTCGTCATAAGTGTTAAGGATGCAATTGACATTTCCGTACGTTTACTCCCATCAGAAATTAACTTGGAAATTTTTTCAATCAGTACAACGACGCTTATTTTTCTAGCATCACCAAGATTGATAAGAACGCCCGCCGCTTCTAAATCTTCAGCAGTTTCGCTTTGATTTTTGGCAAGCACTAAAATTATTGATGGTACACCCATTAAACAACGCTCCCAAGTCGCCGAACCACCTGCACCAATGGCGAGATCGGCAGATGCCATCAACTCTGCCATATGTCGGTTTGTACATGGCAACAAAATCCGTGTTGTACACATGCAGTCTCTCTATTTGTGCTCGACAAGGATGCTGTGCGCCGATCACCACATCGACATGCAAACCTTGAATGCCCAATCCGGACAATCGCCTGAATTGCTAGGCCAGTATAGTTATCGGCATCTACGCCACCAAAAAATATCAATACCCGTTTAACCAGTCCTCTGCGCGGCTTGATCTGTTCGCGCAGTTGCCGGAATTCGTTCCGCAGCAAGGCATAACGTGGCCCCAATAATAATTGGCAATGTGCGGGAACCTTGCCGATATAACGTAGTTTGCATATCCGCATAAAAATTTTGATCGAGCAACACCTCGCAATCGTGTTGGCGGTCGGCGATGTCATCAATAACCATGATGTGTCTAGCGTGTGTACGCATGGCGCTTTCCCAGCGCACATCCAGTGCGTAGTGATCGACGACCAGCCAATCCCATGTCTGATCTGCCAGGGCCTGAGCGGTGTCTTGCACATCCTGCATCTGGCTTGTTCCCAGCCAATGTGAATGCGCCAGATCGCCTGCTGGTGTTTCAGCCGCTTCGTTTTTTAATGCGGCGAATTCCATGCCTTTTGCTGCCAGCATGTCGCGCAGATGTTCAGGCAGATCCCGGCTGACAAACCGAATTAGCGCCCCCTGTTTTTTCAACGCATCTGCCAAGGTCAGGCAGCGCATGAAATGTCCGCTACCGATCTGGATAGAGGCATCGCAACGAAAAGCTATCTTCAATATCGATCCCTCTCGCTTTGTTGTGCCCTAAACATCAATTCAGCTCTGTGCCAATCCTCAAGAGTATCGATGTCCTGTACTCGATGACGTGGCAGCATTACTGGGGCGGCATCTTTAGAAAACAGCGGCAACTCATGAAAAAACGCATCGCTACGCCCCCAATAGAACTGACCTGCGTCATGAAACGCCTCTTCCAAATCCTGCGAGCGGGTATTGAAATTTTCGGGCTGGAACATTTCCAGACGCCCGGAAGGTGTGATTTTGACGGCACGCTGAATGGGGAAAGGATAGCTGGTGACGGTGAAAGCGTATTCGCTTTTAGTGGCAAAGCAAGGTATCCAAACCGCGTTGCAGGTCTTGCGGGGTAACGAACGGTGCAGTGGCATAGATACAACAGACCAGTTCCGGTTGCACTCCATTTTCGATAAACCATTCAATCGCATGCTTGATCACCGGTATGGTTCCAGCAAAGTCGTTGGACAACTCTTCTGGTCGAACGAAAGGCGTTTCTGCGCCCCACTCTCTTGCAACTGCCCCAATTTCAGTATCATCGGTTGAAACGATGACACTGTCGAAACACTTACTTTGAAGAGCTGCCTCGATGGAATAGGCGATGATCGGCTTACCACAGAACTCACGGATGTTCTTGCGCGGAATACGCTTGCTTCCGCCTCTTGCTGGGATAATGGCTAACTTCATACTTGCAAAGTCTCTCGTAACGCATCCAAAACTTGAGTTTGTAGCTTAATCGTTAAACCTGGATACATCGGCAGACTGATAGCCTCTGCATAGTAAGACTCGGACTCTGGGAAGTCGCCAGGCTTGAATCCAAAGGATTGATAGTACGGTTGAGTATGCACAGGGATGTAATGCAGATTTACACCGATTCCTTGCGCGCGTAGTGCATCAAACACTTCGCGATGTGTCACTTTCAGTTCACTCAACTTGAGGCGAACGGGATAGAGATGCAGGCCTGAGTAAGTGTCTGGATGCTGCCATGGTGTCATCACCGGCAGGCCAGCCAATAGTTCGTCATATCTCTTGGCAATGACATGACGTTTAGAGACGAATTCGTCCAGCCGTGTCATCTGGCTTGCGCCAAGAGCCGCCTGCAAATCGGTCATGCGGTAATTGTAGCCAAGCGCGATCTGTTGGTAGTACCAGGCGCCATCAGCCTTATGCGTCATTTGCACTGGGGCGCGGGTGATGCCGTGGCTACGCAGAAGCGCCATCCGGTTTGCCAGCTCAACATCGTTGGTCAACGCCATGCCGCCTTCTGCGGTGGTAATAATTTTGACCGGATGAAAGCTGAATATCGTGATGTCCGCATATCGGCAATTGCCAATTGGCTCGCCGAGGTATTTGCCGCCGATGGCGTGCGAGGCATCTTCGATGATTTTGAAGCCGTAGCGATCAGCCAAGGCACGGATGCTTTTCATCTCGCAGGATTGCCCAGCGAAATGCACAGGGATAACTACCTTAGGTAATTTCCCCTGTTGCTCAGCTACAACCAGTTTATCTTCCAGTGCGGCAACGCTCATGTTGTAGGTGCGGGGGTCGATATCGACAAAATCGACCTGTGCAGCGCAATATAAGCCACAATTGGCCGAGGCCACAAAGGTATTGGGGGAGGTCCATAGCCAATCCCCTGGCCCAAGATTAAGCGCCAGGCAGGCAATGTGCAACGCCGAAGTGGCGCTATTCATCGCCAGTGCATGTTCAGCCCCGCAATAGTGCGCAACCGAGTGTTCAAAGCGCGGAACAGCAGGGCCCTGGGTCAGCCAATCCGACTGCAGCACAGCCACGACAGCCTGAATATCCGCCTCGGAAATATCTTGACGACCATAGGGGATGTACTCTGTCATCAGATCGCTCCGATTTTCTCTCGATTCGCTTCGATCCATTGCTGTAAGGTCTTGATATCCATCCACTCGCTATTGGTATTGGAAGCATAAGTAAAACCTTCCGGCACCTTCTTGCCATCTTTGATGCGGTTGGCATCAGTGCTCCAGTGGTGAATGGCCGGTAAAATCTTAAAATGTTCCGGATACTCATAGGTGTAAGAGGAATCTTCCGGACTGATCATTTGTTCGTGCAGTTTTTCGCCGGGGCGAATGCCGATGATCTCATGCTGCGCATCAGGTGCTACTGCCCTGGCAATATCTGTAATATTCATCGACGGAATTTTTTTCACATAGATCTCGCCACCGACCATGTCCTGGAATGCGTGCCAGATCAATCTGACACCCTCCTCCAATGTGATCATAAAGCGCGTCATGCGCGGATCGGTAATGGACAGCTTACCTGTACTTGCCTGCGTCATGAAAAAGGGAATAACCGAGCCGCGCGAGCCTTTTACGTTGCCGTAGCGGACAACCGCGAATCGCGTTTCGTCACCGCCGGCATATGAGTTCCCGGCAACAAAAAGTTTGTCCGATGCAAGTTTGGTCGCGCCATAAAGATTGCAAGGGCTGCTGGCCTTATCTGTCGATAAGGCAACAACCCTCTTCACACCTTGATCGATACAGGCATCGATCAGATTCATAGCGCCATTGATATTCGTCTTGACGCATTCGAAGGGGTTGTACTCGGCTGTCGGCACAATCTTGGTGGCAGCGGCATGAACGACATAATCGATACCGTTTAACGCCCTATGCAAGCGGTCTTTATCACGCACATCACCAATGAAAAAACGTATACGCGGATCATTGCCGTATAGTTTAGCCATCTCCCACTGCTTCATTTCGTCACGGGAAAAAATGATGACTTTTTTGGGATTGAATTGTGCCAAGGTCATCGGCACAAAAGTATGGCCGAGAGACCCCGTACCGCCAGTAACGAGAATGCTTTTATCGTTAAACATAGTATAATTTAATTACGATCAATCCTCAGCTATTTTAAAAAAGCGTTGGGTGCTCACTATATGTGATATCCCTAGTGTATCATATTCTCCTGAGAGTAAACAACGAGGAGGATATACCACAAAACTTGGCGGCCTGATCCAGATCGATGACGTTTACTGGGACAGAAATAAACAAGACCTTCCTGTTTGTAGTACAACCAGGCCCAACTGTTATTGCAATACAAATTGTCGAAAACCCAAAGTAGATCTAAAGTCTGAAAGACTTATCGGATAGGACTATGAAGAATTAAGAAAAAATCCCCCAGGAGGACAATTAAAGCGTATTCAGAGGAAATTCAGCTAAAAAAAGAAATAAACCTAAAGATTTTAATAAGAACTTCGACTTTGCCATATATGATCAGCAGCTTTTTGTCAGCGGCAACACCTGCGAGTGCATGTGCATGCCGGATAGCAGCTATCGCAATCCTTTGCAAAAAGTTAATATTCTTGCCGTCTCTACCGATAAGATCCATGGACAGCATTTGTTTCCCCTCCCAGTTCTATCACAATCGACTCTACGACAGTGGGGAGACTGTAGATATCACTAGAAAGGAGCTCGGTATGCTTGTCCAGCAAAACCAGGACAAGGAGCAGCACGCTCCGGTCAGAAGGCCGTCGGCCACAGGTTAAGTGATAAATAAATCTCGTATGAACGGTGCACCACCATGACCCATGCAGCAGAAGAACAAAAACCGGTAGAACGATGTAATGGTCTGCTTGAACAGGCAAACGAGATGTACCTGGAGATCGAAAGATATTACCATACGATGCAGCACGATCTTTCGGCGACATCACCCTCCCAGGTGATGCAAAAGGTTGGCGTCTTGAACACCCTTCTGCAAAAAGCACAGGTAGTCGACAAAATCGTCGTCGAAGCCCTGGAAAAAACCGTTGGTGTTAGCGCATCGACCAGGAACTTGCTAGAAAATAGAGGGGAAATATTAAGCAGAATCTATCAAGGCAACCGAAATATTGCCGCCAGGGCAAGAAATGGGCAATCGCTGCTGCGCCATGAGATAGCGTCACTAGCAACCAATCAAAAAGCAATCACCGGGTATAAGCCACCGGGTACGGATAGAAAACAGATGCTTTGTGCCTCTTGTTAGACCATAACAGTGCCGGGACAATGAATGCTACTACGCAAATAACCGATGTTGCAGATTTTTTTATGCAATAACAGAAGAATATGAGTATTTCGAGCGTAGTGTTCTGGAGGTAATCGACCAGATCCCAAGCTGTTAAGACCAGCAAATAGTGCTGCAGGGCAACGAGATCGGCGAAAAAGAAGGAAGCTGGTGGCTCTGGATGAACAGATGTTGGCTATTATTGAGCTTGCGGGAAGCGAGTTCGCCCATACCGCCATGATACATACTTACCGGGTTGCCTTTGCCAGGGCTTTGATGGCGTGTAATAATTTGTTGCAAACGTTGCGGGCTTTTAGAGGTAAGGCTGGGGTCAAATCTTTATCCTTGACACGGGAGGGTGTGTCAAGGATAAAGATTTGACCCCAGCCTTACACCATATTGCTTGATTGCATGATATGTTTGTCAATGCATCCAAGCAAATCAGCAGGTAATTCAAAATGCCGGTGATTTTCTCTCCACATTGTGATGGTTGCATCCACCGTCTCACGTACTACTTGTAACACCATCTGCTGTGGTATCTGTGCTTTTTGGGCTAACTTGCTGAAATGTTCTAGAGAAATGCCCTGCATATTCCTGGTGTTGTAAAGCTTTAACGCCAGCTTGTCATTTGGAATGTAGGGGATGGTCGAAACCATATCATACGCCGGGGACAGAGTCGCTGTTTTTCCATCTGGATAAAGGAACGACCAATTCTTTAAATGCATGTCGCCATTGCCGATCAAGATGGTGAACACTAATCGTTTAATGAAATCTTTCAGTCCACTCTCACCCGTTAAGGTCCAAACCATGTTGGCAATATTGCCAAAACTAACCCCTTCATATTTTTTTTCAGGATAGACATTGTACACTTGGGCAAAATCCTCGCCATGAATGCGCTTCCCGCCGGAAGCCCTGTCAAAACGTTTAACTGCCAACGCGGTTTTACCGGCCAAAATACCCATTTCAGGTAAGCCGGCTATTTCAGCCAGAGGGATCATGCGAATTTCCGGCGTGGGAATTCCAACCATTGATGCCAGCTTCATCATGGCACATTCATTTTCCGGGACATTCAGGTAGTTCTGTGCCGGCAGCTTAATGATCCAATCCCCACCCACTCCTTTTGCAGGGATCGTCAAACCACCGCGACGTTCTGCGATAGCGGAGAATTTCAGCTGGACGCCTGCAAGGGAAAAACGATAAGGGGTTTTCTCATCAACCTGGGTTACATCAACAGATTTCTGTGACAATTTGCGGTCACCGGCCATTGGCCTGACAGTCACAGCACCAGGTAAATCTTGCCCCAAGAGTCTAAGCAGCCTGAATTCGGCCGTTGGTTTGACATTTCCCAACTTTGCCAGGTAATTCCGCATATGACCTTCCGGCAGCAAGTTGGAAAAAAAAACCGGTAATTTACCTGAAGTCGCCTTGGTTTCAGGGATCAGTTCACCTGATGCACGGAAAAAAGATTGACTAAGGATATACCTGTCGGGATCATGCAGGTTTCTTTCATTGAACGAAAAAAATGATTTTCCACTCGGCAACAGAGTTATTATACCGATGGCGGCATCATGCAGGAAGACTTGCAGTAAGTCGGTCATAAATCATCCTCTTCATCAGGTTGCCAGCGCCGCGCATTCCCCTCTTCTCCTTTTAGCAGCGCCCTGACCTGCGACAACAGCAGTCTGGGAACAAGAACCAATTCCTGATCCAACACCCTGGCCATATCTGAAACCGTCGAGAGCCTTGGATCTGTGCTCCCCTGTTCGATCTTTGAAATATGGCTTTGCGGCAAACCGAGTTTTTTTCCTAATTCGGCTTGTTTGATGCCCATCACTTGCCGGGCTAATCGTAATTGTTCTATGATCACGCTCATTAATATATGTTAAGACATATATTTGTATTTGTAAATATGTTATTACATATATTAATAAGGTGGCCATCTGTCATATCTCGTCGTAAAAGCTGTGGGCTTTTAAGGCATGCCTTTAATAATTAAATTCCCATGAAGCCCATGATAACAAGCTTCCAGCAGAGCTTCGCTCGTTACAATTTCATCAGGCATCGAAACACATCTGGTCATCTCGTTTCCATGCGGTGCATGAGAATGAGTTTCCAAGGCAAACATGTAATTTTCTGCTCTTGTCAATCCGCCTTAAAAAGTATATATGCAAGAAGGGCGCGAGCAACCAGCCATGCAAAAAAGAGAATCTTTCTGATGCAGTACCTACTCGATACAAGCATCTGTATATACCTGATAAAGAAACGACCGGCGGAAGTTCTTAACCAGTTCAGATTGCATGCAATTCATGATGTCGCCATTTCCACAATAACTCTTTTTGAACTTGAATATGGGGCACAAAAAAGCCAACATGTGAAACGTACGCAAAAGGCTCTTGCTGCATTTTTTTCACCGCTGACTCTTCTTGACATTGACCGTTCGGTAGCTGTCGAGGCGGCGATTATTCGCGCTAAGCTTGCCAGAAAAGGTACCTCCATCGGCCCATATGACTTACTCATCGCGGGACTTGCTTGTTCTCGAAAAATGACCCTGATAACCAATAACATTAAAGAATTTGAAAGGATTGACGGATTGTTCCTGGAAAACTGGGTTTGAAAGGAGGGGGGCAAATCTTTATCCTTGCCCCCCTCCTTTCACTTTTCTTGCTGCAATATGTGTTTGGTGTTAAAATGAGGCATCTCTTGTTTTTGTTTTGAACTTTAATTATTTCTCCATAGGAAGACTATGCCCGCCGACACGAATATCCTGCAGAATATCCCCGACAACAAGCCGGTAAGAATCTTCCTGCCCCTGCTGCACCAGCCGGAACGTGTCAGAGCCCAGGGTATTTATCACAAAACGGCCGCACCCAAATTTTCTTTACTCTTTAAAGCAGGGGTTCTGCCGGTTGAGCAAATAGATATCCTGACGCCATGTATTATCAGTATCGACATGGGCGGGCCGACCCTGTCTCTTGAAGCGATGATTCAGCAGGTAGCTAATTCCCAGACTTTGGAAATGATTGTCCGAAAATCGATGAATCACGAACAGATGCGGGAATTTTTCCGGGTCGATGCCGTGACCAGCGTTATCTCACAATCCGTAGATACCAAGTTCTCGGATACTGCCACTAGTCACTGGTCGTCAGAGGGCCAGACCGTCGATATAAGCGGCAGTGGAATTCTGGCGATATTTAAAGAAAAGCCCCAGCCGGATCGACAGGTGCAACTGGAAATAACCACCCCCTCCCTCGAGCCTGAAACCATCACGGTCCTGGCCCATCAGATCCGGGTGAAGGAGTTGCATGATGGCCGTTTTGAGATTGCCTATCATTTTGATGACATCACGACGGAAGATCGGGATAAAATTATTGGCTGTTGCCTGGATATTCAAAGAAAATTGCTGCGCCTGAAAGTCTCGGTGAAAAAATAGCCACTTATGCCCGTCGATAGTATATCAATCATCAATTTTATTTTTAAGCGAAAGGACATGGATGAGGCGTCCGCGGAACGTACTGGCTCACTTCTTTTCATTTCGACGATATTTCTGCCAAATCACGAGATTTAATCGTTAAAAATTGTTTTGCAAAACAGCGCCGTCAGTTAAGGGAGAACATTCAGACAATCAAGTAAAATAGAGAGGGATCAAGCTTGGCCGGATATAAATGGAATCTATAAAGCCCCTCACCGCCATAACGACTGTTGGCTCTGCGACATCACAGAACAGAGAACGGAGTCAAGGCCGGCAGGCGCCAAGTGAAGGACAGGTGTTAAAAGCGGTGGTGATTGAGGCCGGCGGTGATAACCGATTTGTCCTCGATATTGGCGGAACGCGGCAGAACGTTCGATCGGAGGCGATGCTCACGCCGGGCCAGTCCTTGCGACTTCAGGTGATCAGGATCGAGCCGCAGATTGAACTGCAGATTATCGCAAATCCCCTGAATCGGCTGCAGGGTCGGTCTCTTACCCTGCTTGGTCAAAATATAGATCTAGCCGGCCTGATGGAGAAATTTCAGCAGCAGAATCCACCACCGCTGGCATCTCTTTCGACGACGAGTCGTTCAGCTTTAGCAGATTTCTTTTCATTACAGCAAAACGGGGTGGAAGGTAAAGGTGGTGGGCTTGTGCTCAAGCAACTCATCGACAGTCTGGGTTTGAACCTGGAACAATTGCTGGCCCGAAACGATAAAAGTGGCGCGGCGCATACCCTGAAGGCTGCCCTGCTGGAAATTGCCCATAGCTTGACCACTTTCGGCGATATAACCCAAACAACAGCAAAAATCCTCAGTACACTCGAGCTTTTTCAACTGGCCCAACTGCAGGTCGCTAGCGAAACGCAGCTTCTCTTACCTCTTCCTCTGCCCTTTATCGACCAGGGGTATCTGCTTATTGAGCAAGACGGCAAAGATGGACAATCAAGCGATTCTACCGGTTCGGAAAAACGTTTTTCCCTGCACCTGCGCGTTTCTGCCCTTGGCAATCTGCAAATCGATTTCCTGCAGAATAGAGAGGGACTGTTTATCAGGTTCCGGGTGGAAAACCAGGAAAAAGTCGATTTTATCGCTACCTTCGCCGAAGATTTAAAAAATGCTATCCGAGATATTCCGCTGATAAACGTCTCTTTTTCAGCGGATGCCCCCGACCCCATCCAGGACCTGGTCCGCCGCATCGTGCCGCGCAGGCGACCAGATATTGGACACCAGGGCCTGATACTATGGTTGACGATAAATCGCCTGAAAAATCTACGGCCAAAGCCATTGCAATTGTCTATAACGAGAAGGACTCAGCCGCGCCAAAAGTGGTTGCCGCCGGCAAAGGGATCATTGCCGAAAAAATCATCGCAACAGCAAAAGAGGCCGGAATCCATATCCAGGAAGATGCCGACCTGGTTGAACTTCTGTCAAAGATTCCCATTGGGGATGAAATCCCGACGGAATTGTATCAGACCGTGGCCGAAGTGCTTGCTTTTGTATATCAGATGAATGAGAAGTTTAAGGAGAAGATGCTATAATTGCAAACGGATGGGGTCAAATCTTTATTCTTGACACATGCAGCCGTGTCAAGAATAAAGATTTGACCCCATCCGTCAAAAAAGGGTTTACAGATAGACTCTGTAAACCCTTTATATACTGGCGGAGCGGACGGGACTCGAACCCGCGACCTCCGGCGTGACAGGCCGGCATTCTAACCAGCTGAACTACCGCTCCAAAATTGCTACTGATTTAATGCTCAACCTTATCGCAATCTTTCTTTTTGGTTGTGGTGGGCGACACAGGGCTTGAACCTGTGACCCTCGGCTTGTAAGGCCGATGCTCTCCCAGCTGAGCTAGTCGCCCCCTTTCGCAACCAATGGTGAAGGACTATTTACCAACTTCACTCTCCTACGTCAAGAAAAAAACTGCCCTGCTGCCGATTATCCTGAGTAGTCTGCTTTTCTTCTTTTATTTCAGAAGGATACTATGCTTTAAAGAGCGTTTCACCGTCTTTCAGCAGCAAGGCATGGCCCAGGACTTCGTCCATATGATCAACCACACTAATAGTCAGTGATTTTCTTATCTTAACCGGCACATCGCTCAAGTCTCGTTCGTTAGCCTTGGGCACCAGCACATGGGTGATATTGCCGCGTTTTGCGGCAAGAAGTTTTTCGGTCAGGCCACCAATCGGCAGCACCCTGCCCCGAAGAGTAATTTCTCCGGTCATCGCCATATAGTGTTTGACGGGAACCTTCAAGAGTGCCGAAGCCAGGGTTGTCGCAATAGTTATCCCCGCCGAAGGTCCATCTTTGGGGATAGCACCCTCGGGAACATGGATATGGATATCCAGCTTTTGATAAAAATCCTCATCAAGACCGAGAACCTTAGCCCGCGATCGCACATAACTGAGGGCGGCCTGCGCCGATTCCTGCATGACTTCACCAAGCTTGCCGGTAATGATCAATTTACCCGCCCCGGTCATCAAGGTGGTCTCGATCTGCAGCAGTTCGCCACCAACTTCCGTCCAGGCCAAGCCGGTGGTAAGCCCGATCTCATCGTTTTCCTCGGCCAGACCATAACGATATTTAGGCGTCCCCAGATATTTGGTTACCGACTGGACACCGATACGATACTTTTTATTTTTGTTGTTTCGACTGCTCTTTTCATTTTTCTTGAGCCGCTCCCGAGCAATTTTGCGGCAGAGCGAGGCAATTATTCGCTCCAGGTTGCGCACTCCCGCTTCTCTGGTGTAGCGTCGGATAATCTCCAGAATGCCACCATCGGTCAACTGGATGTCATTGGCCTTAAATCCATTTTGTTCCAGCTGTTTGGGAATTAAATAACCCGTGCCGATCTTCAGCTTGTCTTCTTCAGTATAACCGCTGATCTGGATGATCTCCATCCGGTCCTGCAAAGGAACCGGAATACCATGCAGATTGTTGGCGGTGGTAATAAAAAAGACCTCGGATAAATCGTAATCGATATCTAAATAATGATCGTTAAATGCCACGTTCTGCTCAGGATCCAGCACCTCCAGCAGGGCAGACGATGGATCGCCCCTGAAATCCATCGACATCTTATCCACTTCATCCAGACAGAAGACCGGATTGGCAACACCTACCTTCTGCATTGACTGGATAATCTTGCCCGGCATCGCACCGATATAGGTCCTTCTATGACCACGGATCTCCGCTTCATCGCGCACTCCACCCAGCGACAGTCGAGCAAATTTTCGGCCCATGGCCCGGGCAATGGATTTGCAGATAGATGTTTTGCCGACGCCGGGAGGCCCAACCAGGCAAAGAATGGGGCCTTTTATTTTTTTAACCTGGGCCTGAACGGCCAGATATTCAAGGATTCGCTCCTTTGGTTTGGCCAGACCATAATGGTCTTCATCGAGGATTTTTTCGGCCCTGTTGATATCTATTTTGGAGGTATCTTTTTTCTCCCACGGCAGGCTGACAATGCAGTCAATATAATTGCGGACGACTGTCGTCTCGGCCGACATGGGCGGCATACTGCGCAGTTTCTTAAATTCTTTCAGCGCTTTATCTTTAGCCAAAGACGGCATCTGCTTGTTTTTAATCGTCTCTTCAAGCTCACCCATCTCGTCGAGGCCATTCTCATTCTGGCCGATTTCCGTCTGGATCTCCCGCACTTTTTCACCCAGGTAATAATCCCGCTGGGTCTTACCCATGCGCATTTTTACCTTGGCGTTGATCTTCATCTCCAATTCGGCAAGCTCGATCTCCCGATCCAGGACTTCGAGGACCTTGGCGATTCGTTCGGTGAGCGGCTCCAGCTCCAGAATCTCTTGTTTTTCCTCACTTTTAAGTGGTAAATGCGCACAAATGACATTTAACATCTTTAAAGGGTTGTCCATCGATTTGACGGAACTGATTATTTCCTTGGCAATTTTTTTATTACCGGTCGCATAGTGCTCAAAGAATTTGCGCAATTCCCGCTCATGGGCAAGCAGCTCATTGGTCGGCTCGGTATTATCCGACCGTTCTTCTACTTCCGCCTGGAGAAATTTATCATTGGGTACATAGGAAATAATCTTCGCCCGGGTTTTTCCTTCAACCAGGGCTTTGATTGTGCCATCGGGAAGTCGTAGAAGTTGCATAACCGTCGCCAGCGTGCCGAAGGTGTAAAGTTCTTCGCCTGCCGGATCATCAACGTTCGGTTTTTGTTGCGTTACCAATAAAATATCCGTCTTCTTTTCCATTGCATCTTCGAGTGCCTGAATGGATTTTTTCCGACCGACAACTAACGGAGCAACCATATGCGGAAAAATGACGATATCCCGAAGTGGCATCAAAGGGTAAAGTTTTGTCACAAAATCTCCTTTCAAAGGTACGTTCCTCTTACAACATAATAATTTTTTGGCCTAGGAGTCTGTGGGATTATAGCATTTTTTTCTCAGATCGAGGCAAACTCGAAAAAATTACCGGAGGCATATAGTTAATATCCCGAGCATAATTTTTTCAAGTTTAACGAGGATATGGGGAAAAAGGGCATCATCCGACAGACCCCTAGCAGTTACCACCTGGGTCAGGCGGTCTTCAGTTTTTCGTCGGCGCTGTCATTGTGGTAGAGAATAACCGGATACTCACCCTGGGTTATCACCTGCTCGCTGATCACACATTCCTGCACGCCTTGTTTGGAAGGAAGATCGTACATTACATCAAGCATCGCCTCTTCCATGACCGATCGCAGGCCGCGAGCCCCCGACTTTCTTTTCAAGGCTTTAGCGGCAATGGCCGTCAAGGCCCCTTCAGTAAAACTGAGGTTGATGCCGTCAAACTCAAACAGTTTCTGGTACTGCTTGGTCAAGGCATTTTTGGGCTCTTTCAGGATGCGGATCAAATCTGCTTCAACGAGTTCCTCCATAGTCGCAATAACCGGCAAGCGCCCAACCAGTTCGGGAATCAGGCCAAATTTTAGCAGATCTTCCGGCTGGACCATCTTCAAAAGCTCGCCGATCTTTTTCTTTTCATCGCCGGTAACCTTAGCACCAAAACCTATAGATTTAGCGCCCTGGCGTCTACTGACGACCGAATCAAGGCCGACAAAAGCACCGCCGCAAATAAACAAAATATTCGTGGTATCTATCTGCACCAGCTCCTGCTGCGGATGCTTCCGGCCGCCTTTTGGTGGAATGGAGGCGTTAGTTCCTTCGATGATTTTCAAAAGCGCCTGCTGTACACCTTCTCCCGATACATCGCGGGTAAGCGATGGGCTGTCCGATTTGCGGGCAATTTTATCGATCTCGTCGATATAGATAATTCCCCGCTGCGCCTTCTCGACATCATAGTCGGCCGCCTGCAGCAGACTTACCAGAATATTTTCAACATCTTCGCCGACATAACCGGCCTCGGTAAGCGTTGTTGCATCGGCCATACAGAATGGTACATTGAGAATCCTGGCCAGAGTCTGGGCAACCAGGGTCTTGCCCGATCCGGTTGGGCCGACCAGGATGATGTTCGATTTCTGCAGCTCGACGGAATCATCCTCAACCGGGGCATCGATACGCTTATAGTGATTATGCACGGCGACAGAAAGCACTTTCTTGGCATATTCCTGACCAATCACGTACTCATCGAGGTAGGCATTAATTTCTTTTGGTTTCAGCGTAACTTTACGCCCTTCAGCCTGTTCTTCCCCGTCCGGGTTATCTTTGTCGTGGACAATCTCATTGCACAACTCGATACATTCATCACAGATAAAGACATCCGGACCAGCAATAAGCTTGCCGACCTCGTCCTGATCCTTGCCGCAAAAAGAGCACACACACTCCGGCCCGTTGTTGTTCACATCATCCATACTTTTAATCCTCAACTAATTCTTCCCGTTTGGTGAGCACCTTGTCAATGATACCATATTCCTTGGCTTCACTTGCACTCATAAAATAATCACGTTCGGTATCAGCAGTAATTTTTTCGAGTGGCTTTTTGGTATGATGGGCAAGCAGACGGTTCAGTTCGTCTTTCATCCGCAAAATTTCTCTGGCCTGAATGTCAATATCGGTGGCCTGCCCCTGGAATCCGCCCATCGGCTGGTGAATCATGATCCTGGCGTTGGGCAGCGAATAGCGTTTGCCATCGGCGCCTGCGGCCAGAAGAAACGATCCCATGGAAGCCGCCTGGCCCATGCACAGGGTGGCGATATCACACTTGACATACTGCATGGTATCATAAATTGACATCCCGGCGGTCACCGAACCGCCTGGAGAATTAATATAAAAAGTGATATCTTTATCGGGATTATCGGCCTCAAGAAAAAGCAACTGGGCAACAATTACATTGGCCACATCGTCATTGACTCCTGAGCCGAGGAAAATGATCCGTTCTTTTAATAAACGGGAATATATATCGTAGGCGCGTTCGCCTCGGGGACTCTGCTCCACCACCATCGGCACAAGATTCATGGGTTCCTCTCCTTCAAAACGGTTCGACTGCAAGAGGCCTGGAGCCCTATGCAGTCGTTATTATTTAAAAGCTTTCAAGACATACCGGGCAGGGCTCCCCACCCGATATGCTATTATAATTCTTTTCCCGGCGTAAGCAAGCCGCCCTATCAGCTTTCTGAAGCGGTATCTTCGGCTTTTTCAGCAACTTTGCCAGGCTCGACAAGGACCGCTTCTCCCCGAAGAAAGGCCAGAATTTTCTCGTTGAGCAATTCGTTCATCAGAGGCAGGAGATCGTCGCGATTTTTAAAGTATTCTTTGACCTTGGCAACCGACATATTATACATATCGCCAATGCGTTTCAGGCCTCTTTCCATATCCTCTTCTTCGACTTTGATCTCTTCGACCTCGGCAATTTTCTTTAACAGAAAATCGCCGCGAACCCTTTTTTCGGCCATTGCCGCATTCTGTTCCGCCAACTTCTCTCTGCTGAGGCCGGCAGCCTCAAGGGTCATGCCGCTTTGTTCAAACTGCTTTTCGGTCTGTTTGATCATCTGTTCGATTTCAAATGCGACAAGACGTTTCGGAACTTCAAAGGCATGGGCATCGAGCAGTTTCTGCATAATTTTGTCGGTCAAGGCACCCTCAACCTGTTCTTCACGCTTTTTGGTGAGGCGCTCTTTAATCGACGCCTGCAGATCTTCGAGGGTCTTGAATTCTTCCCCGGCGTCTTTGGCAAATTCGTCGTTTAATTCGGCGAGGACCCGCTCTTTAATATCCTTGACCCTGATGCGGAATTCGACTTTTTTGCCTTTAAGGAGAGGATTGGGATGGCTTTCCGGGAAATCAACCTCCAGGGTACCCTCTTCCTCCTTATTCATACCGACCAATTTTTCCTCGAACTCCACTCCCATATTACCTTCGCCGACTTCAACCGAGTAGTTTTCGTTTTTGACCTGAGGCATCGGGGAGCCGTCATGATGTCCCTGAAAATCGACAACGACGATATCGCCTTTATCGATTGGCCGATCGGTCACCGACTGCAGCACCGCCATATTTTTCTGCATTTCGGCGAGTTCCAGTTGAACTTCCTCGTCGGTAACCAGAATATCTTCTTTCTCTACTTCCAGCCCTTTATAGCCGGAGAGCTCGAACTGCGGACGCACATCCACTTCGGCAATAAAGGTAAACGAGCCATCGTCATTGTAGTTAACTTCACGAATATCTGGATGGACGATGGGGTCAACCCCATTTGTTTCAATGGCGTTGAAATAATTATCCTGTACCAGTTTTTCACCGGTCTCCGCCTCAACCTGGGCCTTGTAATATTTGACAATGACCGAGAGAGGCACCTTGCCGCGACGAAAGCCTTTCATCTTGGTTTCTTTCCTCAGCTTGTCGTACGCCTGGTCCAGTTTGGGTCGAACACTGTCTTCGGGTAGCGTGACTGTTATTTTTCTTGTGAGAGCACTGAGCTCCTCAACATTTACATCCATCGAATCCCATCCTTTGGTTTTAAAATTATCATAAACACCCGAATCCACCTTTTACCTGTCGCCCGCCATGATCGAAAAACCGGCAATCCCATTCCCCCGGGCAGCGCTGGCGAGAGCGACATATATATAAAAATGCAGTGGATTATTACTGCCACAGGTGAGGTGTACAGCAAAATTTGCAAATTTGGTGCGAGAGGGGGGAGTCGAACCCCCACACCGTAAGGCGCCAGATCCTAAGTCTGGTGCGTCTACCAGTTCCGCCACCCTCGCAGCCGGACTTTCTGTGGTTTTGATGAAATTGGCCTCACCAAAGCGCTACTAATTAATTCACCTGCCAACTCCAGTCAAGACCGTACTTGATATTGGCTGATTTATAACCCAAAAAGTTGCTATAAATACCATTTTATACGATCGCTTACCAGTTTTTTTTAAAAAGAGTCCATTTTTTTGCAGCCGAATGCTCTTTTTTCGGTTTTTGACTTTCGTTTTCCGGTTTGATGATAAATAAAACCGGATACCCGACAAACTCTTGTTCATCTTGCGCAAAATGGTGAGAATGGCTACATTAGGCGCTGTATATAGCCGAACCCTTATTCTTATAGACGTTAGACGTTACTTTCAACTTATTACTTTTAATCTTCACTGAGGTTTTTATGCAATTCACCAAACTGTATGCTGGATGTTTTATTTCCCTGCTCCTGGCATCGGGGGCCAATGCTCTGGCTGTGCCCGATTCAGGTCAAGACAACCGGATCGAATGGAACATGCTGCAGAAGTGGCCCACAGTAGGAAAAACCCTCGATATGGTGCATTCCCTCGATGGCAAATTTGTTTATATACTTAACGATAAACAGGTGGTGCAGGTGTTCAACAACCAGGGCCAGCTGCAAGGAACCATTCCTGTTGAGGAAGGAGTTTCCGCCATTGACATCGCTCCCCAGGGAGAAATGCTCTACCTGATAAATAATAAGGATCAAACCTTTTCTTCCATCGCAGTTTCTTTTATCGTCGATGTCGATATTACCGGCTCGCCTTTCAAGGGACCGACTGACGCCCCGGTCACTATTGTCTTATTCACCGATTTTGAATGTCCTTACTGCAGCAAAATCGTGCCGCTGCTCGAGCAGGTGCTCGAAAAAAATCCGCAAACTGTAAAATTGGTCTTCAAAAACATGCCGCTCAATTTTCACAAGATGGCCATTCCCGCCGCCAAAGCGGCATTAGCCGCTGGGGAACAGGGAAAATTCTGGGAATTTCACGACCGGTTGTTTGCCGAACCAAAGTTGACCAAAGAAGCGATAGATAAAATAGCCGTTGACCTCCAGTTGGATATCCCGCGCTTCGAACAGGATATGGCCTCGCCCAAAATCAATGCCGCTATCGAGAAAGATCTCCAAGATGCGCAAAAAGCCGGAGTCACCGGCACCCCGACCCCTTTTATTAACGGCCGGCTGCCGAAACAACGCAACCTTGAAGGTTTTCAGGCTATAATCAACGATGAGCTTGGCAAGCTTACCAAATAAAAGAGCACAGCAGCGGAGCTTATGAATCAAAACTTTGTGCAGCAGGACCTCAGCTTTACCGACAACAACCATGCCTGTGCCCTTTACGGCGATCTCAACAAGAACCTGCAGTCCCTGGAAAAAAGTACCGGAGTAACGATTAACGCCAGGGGGACCAACCTGCGCATCACGGGGCTGCCGCACGATGTGGAGTTGATCAGCACGCTGCTCAATCAGCTCTATGAACTGATCGGTAAAGGCTATCCGGTGTACAGCTCCGATTTTGCCTTTGGCCTGAAGATTCTCGAATCGACACCCAAGGCAAAACTCGATAGAATTTTTCTCGATAAGGTCTATGTGACCACCCAGAATCGGGTGGTCTCCCCCAAGACCAAAAACCAGAAAATATATATCGATGCCATCCGCAATAATGATATTGTTTTCGGCATCGGGCCTGCCGGGACCGGCAAAACCTATCTGGCGGTGGCTATGGCAGTCTCGGCGCTGACCAGCGGCCAGGTCCGGTCAATTATCCTGGCCAGGCCGGCGGTGGAAGCAGGCGAAAAACTGGGCTTTCTGCCGGGCGATCTGGCCCAGAAAGTCAACCCGTACCTGCGCCCCCTGCACGATGCTTTAAACGATCTGCTCGGTCCTGATAAAGCGTATGATTTTGTCGAGCAGAATATTATTGAAATTGCACCGCTGGCTTTTATGCGCGGACGAACCCTGAGCAATGCGTTTATCATCCTTGATGAGGCGCAGAATACCACCAGGGAGCAGATGAAAATGTTCCTGACCAGGATCGGCTTTGATTCCCGCGCGGTCATAACCGGGGATACCACGCAGGTCGATCTGCCGATTAAGAGTCATTCGGGATTGGTCGAGGCCAGAAGAATACTGTCTGATATTGACGGTATCAAGTTCTGTTCTTTTTCGAAAGAAGACGTCGTCCGCCACCCTCTGGTCCAGGCCATTATCAACGCCTACGAAAAACAGTAATCAAAAGGACACAACACCCCGTGCCGACCGATCTTACTCTCCGCCCTCAGACTGCCGGATATTCTCTCAATTACCATAAACTGGGGAATCTGGCCAATTGGCTGCTGACCCAGTGCGGCAAAGAGGACCACTCCCTCAGTCTGCTTATTACCGATGATGCGGAGATTACTCGTCTCAACGCCCAATACCGCGACCTCAATAAACCCACCAATGTGCTCTCTTTTCCCTTTTCTGACGGAGCGGACCCATCGCTTGCCCTGCTGCCGGTCCGCGAGCTGGGTGATATTATTATCTCCGTTGAGACCGCGCTGCGGGAAGCACGCGAATATAAACAAAGCCTGCACGAACGGATGAGCTGGCTTATCGTTCATGGCCTGCTGCATCTGCTCGGCTATGACCATGAGCGCTCACCAAATGATGCACAACAGATGCTGGCAAAAGAAAACCTATTATTAGAAAAGCTTAACAGGCAGAGGAGAACAGCAATGACCAAACTCGCTATCAATGTCGACCATGTGGCTACCATCCGGCAGGCAAGAGGAATCATGGAGCCCGATCCGGTGACTGCTGCGGCGATCTGCGAGCTTGCCGGCGCATCGGGCATCGTCATCCACCTGCGCGAGGACCGCCGCCACATCCAGGACCGCGACGTGTACCTGCTGCGACAAACTATAAAAACCAAGCTCAACCTGGAAATGGGCGCCAATAAAGAGATCATCAAGATTGCCCTGGACGTCAAACCGGATCTGATCACCCTGGTACCGGAAAAACGTGAAGAACTGACCACCGAAGGCGGTCTGGATGTTGCCGCCCAGAAAAAAAAGATCGCCAAGGTTATTGAAAAAATGACTGGCGCCTCGATCCCGGTATCCATCTTTGCCGATCCGGATCCAAAACAGCTAGCCGCTGCCGCTGATGTCGGTGCAACCTTTGTCGAGCTGCATACCGGCAAGTACTGCGATGTGGTTGGGGAGAGCAAGCGACAGCATGAATTCCAGCTGCTGGAGGAGGCCGCCGAAGCTGCTGCCCAAATGGGCCTCAGGGTCTGTGCCGGCCATGGCCTGAACTACCAGAACACGATACCGATTGCCGCCATTGACACGATCGAAGAACTGTCCATCGGCCATGCGATAATCGCCCGCGCAGTTTTTGTCGGCCTCGATCAGGCAGTGCGGGAGATGCTCGCTCTTATCCGGCAGGCCGACGCGACAATTTGAACTGCTTGTCTTGCGCTTGCGGCTCGTGCAACCAAATCGAGATGCTGAAATTGAGATGCTATTGTCGATTGACAAGCTTTAATCAGGTATGGTAAAAGCAAGCGACTTGCCTGGATGGTGGAACTGGTAGACACCCGAGACTTAAAATCTCGTGGGCTTTAATGCCCGTGCGAGTTCGATTCTCGCTCTAGGCACCAAGTGATAGCCCATGGACCTCCAACGAAGTCCATTAAAACCCGCAGCCAACAATGGTTTGCGGGTTTTTTCTTGTCTTTTTTGTCCACTGGCATCCATTGATCTCCACCAAAATCCGTTGCAGAAAGGGTATATTAAGGGGTATATTTAAATCGATCGCCGAACTGAGTCTCAAAATATACTCTTTGGAGACTGCTATGCCCAAATTAACTGCCCTGGAAGTAAGGAACATGAAACTCCCCTGTCGTTTGCCTGATGGGGGTGGTTTATTTTATGAAATTACCGGTACTGGAATAAAGCGGTGGTTGCATCGATTTAAACTCGGTGGCAAGAACGGCATGTATATTATTGGACGGTACCCAGAGTTATCTCTTGAGACGGCTCGAAAAGAACACAGAAAGGCCAAGACACACATTACATCTTGAGTAGACGATATATAGAATCCATATCAACATTTTCCCGAACAGTCGCAGCCAGACGATCAAAGGCGATTTCCAGGTTATAGGGTGCCAGTATTTCGCCCACCGGCGAAAGTCCTGCTCTAACACGCAGCTTGTCGATAAACCACCGCCGAAAATCATCGCTGTCAAAGAGGCCGTGCAGATAACAGCCCCAGATTTTTTCCGAGCGTTCCATCTGGCCGCAGCTCGTCCCATCATCAAATTGCAGTACCGGCTGACCTGTTATGGAAGAAATGCCATGGTGGATCTCGTAGCCAAAGATCTTTTTGCCGGAAAGCTGATGTATCCCGGTTTTGCGAGTCAGATTCTTTTCACGCTCAATCCCGTCTCGATCTCAAGATAGCCAAGGCCGGTCAATTCGCCATCAACGGATTCAATTTCATAGGGATCATGGATCAATTTGCCAAGCATCTGGTATCCGCCGCATATGCCGACAATTTCACCGTCCCTTTCCAAACACCGGCCTATTTTTTCAGCAAAACCACTTTCTATCAAGAAATTAAGGTCATGAATTACATTTTTGGAGCCAGGCAGAATAATTGCCTGCGGATAACCAATATCCGCCGCATTTTCGACAATGCGCAGCGTAACATCAGGCTCTTCTAAAAATGGTTCGACATCGGTGAAATTAGAGATATGCGGCAGATTGATCAAAACAATTTCAATGCCGTCGCCGTCATGCTGTTTATTAAAGCTGCCTTTTTTAAAAGAGACCGAGTCTTCTTCGGGCAGGCCGAGATTTTTCAGATATGGCACAACACCTAAAACGCTTCGACCGGTATGCATCTGCACATAACTATGGGCAGATGCGAGCAGCGATGCCTGACCGCGGAATTTATTGACCAGAAAACCGGCTACCAGCTGCCGTTCCCATTCGGCTAAAACCTCCATAATCCCGACAAAAGAAGCGTATACCCCGCCCCTGTCTATATCTCCTACCAGGAGAACCGGAGCCTCGGCGTACGCCGCCATCCGCATATTGACAATATCATCGGCCTTGAGATTAACTTCACCGGGAGAACCGGCACCCTCCAGGACAACCACATCAAAATCACTGGCCAGGGCGTCATAGCTTTTACAGACCGAATCCCATACTTTGGGTTTATAGTCGTTATATGCAAGCACCGACATATTGCCCACCGACTTTCCGCAGACGATGATCTGGCTGCCGGTATCCGAATTCGGTTTGAGCAGAATCGGATTCATCCGACAATCCGGATCCAGCCGTGCGGCCTGAGCCTGCACTACCTGTGCCCGGCCCATTTCATCGCCCTGCAGGGTGACAAATGAATTCAGAGACATGTTCTGGGCCTTAAAGGGGGCGACCCGCACCCCGTCCTGATATAAAATGCGGCAGAGAGCGGCGGTGATAATCGATTTACCGGCATCGGAGCAGGTTCCCTGAAACATAATAGCCTGGGCTTTTCGGACCTCACTTTTGCGCGGAGCTGCACCAGCGAAAAAACTTTCCAGGACTTCGAGCAAGCGTAGATTTTCCCGCTTTGTTCGTACAGCTATCCGAAAAAACAGCCGCGGCGCTTCAAGTCCCTGATAGTTGTCGCAACGGCGGATCATAATGCCATGCTGCAGGCAAAAATCGGCAAGTGCGGTGGCGGGAGTCGCCGTTCACCACCTTGATAAACAGATAATTTGCCTTTGAATCATAGACTTTAAGCTGGTGCATCCGGCGCAGTCCGTCTGCCAGCTCAAGACGCAACTCCTGGCAAACCTGCCTGGTTTTTGATTGATAGACCGTATCGCGAAGAGCCGCCGTGCCGACCGCCTGGGCCAGGCTGTTGACCGTCCAGGGTGGGAGGTTCTCCTTGACCTCCACCGCAAGAGATGGCGAGAGGATGCCGTAGCCAATCCGTAAGCCGGGCACCCCATAGAACTTGGTCATGGAATTAAGAGTCAAAACATTCGGGGATCGGCCGCCAAGCGTACGGCTTCCCTCAATAAAATCGGCAAAGGCTTCATCGATTAAGAAATAACTGGCCGGATAATCAAGGATAAGTGAGATAAGTTCCCCACGATCGACATCTTTTCCAGTCGGATTATTGGGGGTGGCGATGATCACCAGGTCACCCGCTTTTACTATTGCTCCCAGTGCATCCGGATTAAGCGTAAAATCGTCTTCTTCATCAAGAGTAAAGGCAATAATTGGAAGTCCGGCTACTTTTGCCGCTCGTGCATAATCAACATATGATGGAACAGGAAGGACAACCCGTTTACAAGGAAGTACCCGCAGAAAAGCATAGAGCAGCTCTGTCGTGCCGTTGCCGACGACTATATGGTCACTGGACACCCCGGTATGTTTGGCAATCGCCTTGATAAAGTCGGTATTATCCGGATCCGGATAATGAATGAGATTTTCCAGTTGGCTGCTAATCAGCGGGCGAAACCATTCCGGTGGACCAAGCGGATTGATATTAGCGCTGAAGTCGAGGATCTGCCGGTCTTGGGTCGGCGTTTCGCGAAGTATCTTATGGATGTTGCCACCATGTTCAAATGTATTCATAATTATTGGTAGTATGGCAGTTATAAAATCGGACTCGTAAAATCCTATGACCTCATCTTGTTTTGCGCACTACCATAGTGGAAAAGTAATGGACATCCTGCTTGGCTGCCAAACGGACATCGGTCCAGATTTTTTGATCCCCCAGACTGCAGCGCTCAACCAGGACTGCATTGTCGATAAGTCCAAGTTCTTCGAGCAGCCCAACCAGCCTCGCCATCACCTTGTGGACTTTCATAAAAACAACGACATCGCTGAGCTGGAGCAAATCCCGGATTCTCTCATTGGCAAAGGTGGCGGGAATAACCACCAGACGTTCATCACCGAGACAAAGAGGTAAGGCGGCAGCCGCGGAAGAAGCGCCGATAGCCGAGACGCCGGGAACGATTTCCACCGAAAAAGGCGAACCATACTCCTGCAAGGTCTCGCACACATAATATCCGGTCGAGTAGATTGCCGGATCACCCAGAGTTGGAAAAACCACATCCTGGCCGTCGGCAAGCACTGTCATGATAGTTTTGGCCGCTTCCTGCCAGGCATTTTTTACCTCCGGATCTGGGGATTCTCCTCGCACAATCCGTTTCATGGGGAAGCGATGACTGAGAATAGTTTTCCCTTCCCTGCTGACTGCACCGGAAGCGATTTCCAACGCCATACTGCCACCGTTGTCAAATGCGGAAGGTACAAACCAGACAGCACACTGGTCCAGAATCTTGGCCGCTTTCAAGGTCATCAACTGCGGATCTCCCGGCCCGACACCGACTATATAAAAGGTTCCTTGCATCATCTTCCCTTACGAGCAATATTTCTTTGAGCTCGGTAATAAAAAAATCCCCGAACCATTGATAATGATCCGGGGATTCCCTGTTTTTCCTCGTATCGATGAATGCATCCTTTTCCTCGGGATGGCAAAAACCTTCATTTCAGGCAGGTTTTCTGGCTTCCGGATCAGTCATCTTTCACACCTTCCCGGGATATTCGCCCAGTGGTAAAACGTGAAATCTGTCCCCGGTTACAGCGGCGGGTCCGTCCTCGATTCCCACGAGGTTCCCTCTTTGAGCTTTTTGCAAAGCACCTGAAACTGCGTCACACTTAAGCAACAGCTTAACAAAAAGTCAACGACTATTCGTGATGAAAAAAGCGTATTCATCTCTCTTTCTTGCGCGTAATCGTGCAAAATTTCCCAAAAATAATATTTATTTTCTTTCGCACCGAGGGGGTGTAGTATCGCCCCTGAATCCTCAGCAGGGTATCACGGTGCAGGATGACAAAATTTCCCTAGATCTCTTTCTAAAAACACCATATCGCCCATGGAACACAGTCTGATTGCCGCAATCTGGCCCCAGGTGATTCTGCCGATCATCAGAATCACTTTTTTTATCGCCGTCGGCCTTTTTATCGCTAACTTTATCGAAAGCCTCAACTGGACCAACCGTCTGGCTATGTTTGCCCGTCCCCTCATTCGCCTGGGTCGACTGTCGGCGGTTACCGGGGCCAGCTTTTCCATGGCCTTTATTTCCGGGGTCTCAGCCAACACCATGCTCGCCGAGGCTTTTGACAAGGGGCAGATGAGTAAAAAGGAGCTGGTCCTGGCCAACCTTTTCAATTCCTTGCCCCGTTTTTTTCTTCATCTGCCAACCACTTTTTTCCTTACCGTGCCACTTATCAAAACCGCCGCGCTCCTCTATGTCGGCCTTACTTTTGCGGCGGCGATTTTGCAGACCATATTGGTCGTGGTGAGCGGCCGGATGCTGCTGCCCGAAAAGGACGGCAGCTGCCAGGCGCCACCGCCCAGAAACATCCAGACCAGTTGGCAAACGGCCTTAGCCACCAGCGCTAAAAGACTGAAAAAACGAATTGGCAAAGTTATGCTCTTCTTGGTTCCAGTCTATCTGCTCTTTTTTCTTTTCAGCAGATATGGTCTATTCACCAGGATAGAAGAATTTATTGCCGCCAAGGCATGGTTTCTGTCCTGGCTGAATCCGCAGAGTCTGAGTATCGTCATCTTGCATGTCACCACCGAATTCTCCGCCGGTTTGAGCGCCGCCAGCGTCCTCCTGGCCCAGAACAGTCTCACCGTCAAGGAAGTGGTGCTGGCCCTGCTGGTAGGCAATATTTTATCGACACCGATCCGGGCGATTCGTCACCAGATGCCCTATTATAGTGGAATTTACTCCCCGCAGCTAGCCCTGGAACTGGTCGGCATCAGCCAGATAACCCGGGCATTGTGCGTTATTGTCGTTGCGGTTATTTACTATTACCTAAGTTAATATGATGCACAGCCATTCACCAAGAAATTTCTACCTGCTGGTCACGGGGCTGTTCTGCGGTACCGTTCTGGCAATTATTATCTCGACCGGGATGGGGTATATGGTGATTTCTCCGGGAGATATTCTCCGGGTTCTCGGTGCGAGCTTATTTGACAACAAGGCGCTTATCGACGGGATAGAAAATAGCATCCCTTACGTGGTTATGGATGTCCGGCTGCCGCGGATTCTCACCGCCGCTCTGGTCGGCGGTGGCCTGGCCCTGTCTGGTGTTATCTACCAGGGAATTCTGCTCAATCCCCTGGCCGATCCGTACACGCTGGGGATTTCCAGCGGCGCTGCTTTTGGCGCCTCTCTGGCGCTGCTGGCCAACGTGAGTATGCTCGGTCATTTTTCAACGCCTGTTTTCGCCTTTATCGGCGCTCTTCTTACGCTTATTTTAGTCATGCGCCTTTCCACCTTTAACGGCCAGATATCAGCGCAGACCCTCATCCTCTCTGGCGTTATTGTCGGGGCGATACTCTCTGCCGGCATCAGTTTTTTAAAATATCTGGCCGACGAACAAGTGGCAATCATCATCTTCTGGCTAATGGGCAGTTTCGCCTCAAGCACCTGGAACGGCGTCCTGTTGATTGGCGCAGCTCTGCTGTTTGCCATTGTCGTGGCCCTGTACTACGGCCGAGACCTGAACATCATGAGTCTTGGCCGACGATCATCGGACACCCTCGGTGTGGAAACAGCCAAGGTGCGAAAAATTCTGCTGTTAACCGCTTCGCTGGTGACGGCGATATGCGTGGCGGTTACCGGCATTATCGGCTTTATCGGCCTGATCGTGCCGCATCTGATGCGCTACCTGGTCGGTCCGGACAATCGCAAACTGCTGCCGGTCTCTACCCTGGCCGGAGCCATCCTGCTGCTGTTGGCCGATACCATGACCCGCGCCGTTTTACCGGTCGAAGTGCCCATTGGGGTGCTGACCGCCTTGATCGGCGGACCATTTTTTTGTGTCATCTTTCGGCAGAAACAAAAAGGGAAGAGCTATGAGTGATAAGACGCTTTTTAGCCTTGTGGACGTCTCTTTTGCCTACGGCACTGCTCTTATTTTGCAGGATATCACTTTGAGCCTTGCACCCGGCCGATTTTATGGGGTGGTCGGCCCCAACGGGTGCGGCAAGACGACCTTTCTCGATCTGCTCACCGGCGGCAAAAAGCAATTGACCGGCACTATCGATTTTAAGGGAAAGAAACTGCAGAGCTATGCCAAGCGCGAGCTGGCCCGGCAACTTGCTCTCGTACCACAGGAATTTGATACCGGCTTTGGCTTTACCGTGGAAGAGATTGTCCTGATGGGTCGGCATCCTCATATCGATCGCTTCTCGGCCCCTTCGAAACAGGACTGGCTGGCGGTCGATGCGGCCATGGAATGTATCGGCATCAGCACGCTCCGCCATCGCTACACCAACAGTCTCTCCGGTGGCCAGAAACAGCGGGCGGTTGTGGCGCGGGCCCTGGCTCAGAACGCATCGGTACTGCTGTTTGACGAGGCAACTTCCAGTCTTGATGTAAAATACACCCTGCAGATCTTCAATATTGCCCGAAGGCTGGTGCAAAACGAAGGGAGAACAGTGATTGCAGTTATCCATAATCTTAATCTGGCCGCAGCTTACTGCGACCAACTGCTCTTTATCAAGGACGGCCGCATCGTCCATCATGGCCCAACCGAACACACCATGACCGCAAAGATTATAGCCGAGGTGTTCGATGTGCAGGCGAAAGTGGCGTTCGACCCTTTCAATGGAACGCAACAGGTAAGTTTTCAATATTGGCAAGAAGAACAACATGGCGAATAGTAACCTCCAGGACTCTTACATTACCCTTCTGTATCTCTTTTTTTGCTGTCTCTTCCTGCTCTTGTGCCAACTAGTGGGTGCGCAAGCGGCCATGGCTGATACAAGCATAGTCGACAGCGCAGGCCAAACCATCACCCTCAAAAAACCGTTTACCAGGATTATCTCTCTCTATTCGGCGCATACCGAAAATCTCTGCGGTCTTGGCGCAGAAGATTTGCTCGTAGGAATTTCTGCCTCAGATGACTATCCACCCTCCATTAACGGCAAGCCGCAACTTTCCTACCGAGAAGATCCGGAAAAATTTATCGCCCTGCATCCGGATCTGGTTCTGGTTCGTCCCATGATCGAACGCTCCTACCCGCAATTTATCGATAAAATGCAGCAGGCAGGAATCACCGTCATCTCGCTGCAACCAAACAGTGTCGACGAGATGTTCACTTACTGGAAGAATCTCGGCATTCTTACCGGGCATGAGAATCAGGCGGAACAAATGGTTGCGGCCTTTTCCGCCCGCCTGAAAGTGGTTCAGGACAAGGTGCAGGAGGTACCGCTCAAGCAGCGGCCAAAGGTCTACTTTCAGTCGATCCATAAAAAAATGAAAACCTTCGCCCCTGAGAGTATTGGCGTATTTGTCCTGGAGCAGGCTGGAGGAGTAAATATTGCCGCCGAAGCCCTGCAGGTGCGAAATACCAATATTGCCATTTTCGGCAAGGAACAGCTGCTCAGTCACGGCCCAGAGATTGATATTTTTCTGGCCCAACAAGGCCGAATGAATCCCGTGGATGTCGAGACTATTATCCAGGAACCCGGATTCAACGCCATCAAGGCGGTGCGTGAGGGCAAGGTATATCTGATCGAAGAAGCGCTGGTCTCCCGCCCAACGATTCGAATTCTTGAAGGAATTGAACAACTCCATGCCCTCCTCTACCCGAACATAACAAGCGCAAAAAAAGACCAATGAGCAACAGAAAAGCCAGTCGGTTTATCGTTTCCGGCACCTCTAGCGGATCGGGAAAGACCACGGTCGCCCTGGGATTAATGGCCGCATTCAAGCAAAGAGGCCGCTCCGTGCAGCCTTTTAAATGTGGGCCGGATTTTATCGATCCGGGCCTGCACCAGCTGGTCACCGGCAAGATCTCGCGCAATCTCGATCTCTGGATGAGCGGCGAGAAATTTGCCCGACAGACCCTGGCAGAAAACAGCAGGGATGCCGATATTACCATAATCGAAGGGGTTATGGGCATGTTTGACGGGGGGATTTCATCGAGCGGCTCTTTGGCGGAGACCCTGAATATTCCCGGCATCCTGGTTGTTGATGTCCGGTCGATGGCCGAAAGTGCCGCGGCCATCGTCAAAGGATTTGAAACCATGCGGCCCATGGCGGCCCCAAAAGGCATTATTCTCAACCGGATTGCCAGCCCCAGACACCTGCAACTGGTAAGCGATGCTATCAGAACCCACTGCCGGGCGGAAATCCTCGGTTCTTTGCCGCGTACCCCGGCCTTTGCCGTCCCCAGCCGTCATCTGGGCCTATTGACCAGTGACGAGGCGCCACTCAGCCCGGAGGCGATTCAACTACTGGGCCAAACCGTTGCCGAACATATCGATCTGGACCGGGTTGAACAATTGTTTCAAGTGAGCGCAAAATCCGCCCCTGCTGCTCGCCCTTGCCCTGCGCCAAAAAAATGCTGCCGAATCGGCGTTGCCCGTGACAAAGCCTTCTGTTTTTACTATGAAGATAACTTTGATATTTTGCGTGCCGCCGGATGTGAGCTGATTTTTTTCAGCCCGCTTACCGATGATAAGCTGCCGGAAGGACTCGATGCACTCTATCTCGGCGGCGGGTATCCGGAACTCTATGCGGCAACATTAAGCGCTAACCATTCGATGCGTATCGCCATAAAGCAGTGGATAGACAGTAACCAGCCGGTTTATGCCGAATGCGGCGGTTTTATGTATCTTACCGAGGGCATCGTCGACCAGGAAAACATCATGCATAAGATGGTTGGCGTCTTTCCGGTTACAGCGCGAATGCAGCAAACCAGGGCCAGTCTCGGCTACCGGGAAGTTCAGACCCAATCAGCCTGTTGTTTTGGCCCTGCCGGTACCGTTTTACGCGGCCATGAATTTCATTATTCCAGTATTGACCCAATGCCCGAGCACATAAAGCGGATTTACGCCGTAAACAACGGCACCAGCGAAGGCTACACCTATAAAAAAGTCCTTGGCGGTTATATGCACCTGCACTTCGGTTTTACTCCGCAGATAACCGATGAATTGATTAAATTTTGCCGAGAGTAAGAGAGAGGAATAGTATGACTGTAACATTACAACAGATCCTTCCCGCCGATATTGAGCAGGAAAGCTTTAGAATAATAAAAGAAGAGTTCGGTCCTACCGAGTTGGACGACCAGACCTTTAAAATAATCCAGCGGGTCATTCATGCTACCGGTGATTTCTCTTTTAAAGAAACGATGCGTTTTGCACCCGGCGCGATTGAAGCCGGCATCAAGGCTCTTCGCGAAGGCAAAGATATCCTCACCGATGTGACCATGGTGGCATCAGGTATCAGTAAGCCGATGCTGACCAAATTTGGCGGCGAAGTTATCTGCAGGGTCGCCGACCCGGAGGTTGCTATTCGCGCGCAAGCAGAAAACAAAACCCGCTCGGAAATGGCTATCGAGATGTCGCTGCACGAAAATATCGGTATTGTCGCCATGGGCAATGCCCCCACCGCCCTGGTGCAAACGATTAAAAGCCTCGCCGCCCTCCCCTGGGAAAACATCCCGCTGGTGGTCGGCGTTCCGGTAGGATTTGTCAATGCCGCTGAATCCAAAGATCTGCTGATTGAACAAAATAATTGCTATATCACCAACCTTGGCCGCAAAGGTGGCAGTCCGGTGGCGGCGGCAATTGTCAATGCCCTGCTCCGCCTGGCAGCGGAATAAGCTATGGCTGTACGACGCCTCAGAAGTGGCTTTACCACCGGGGCCTGTGCTGCGGCAGCAGCCAAAGCGGCGGCTTTTGCCCTGACGCATGGGGTATGCCCGGAAAAGATTGATATCCCCTTTCCTGATGGCAGCCGACACAGTTTTGTTATCGATGACTGCGAAGTAAAGAACGACACGGCATCAGCGTCAGTGATTAAAGATGCGGGAGACGACCCGGATGTGACCAACAGGGCGGCAATTAAGGCGAGCATCTGTTCCGGTCATCTGGCGGTTGACCCGACGCGAGGCGTGGTGCTGGGCAATATTTTATTATGCGGCGGGATGGGAGTCGGCACCGTCACTAAGCCTGGCCTCGCCATAGAAGTTGGTCAACCGGCGATTAATCCAGTGCCCAGACAGATGATTGTCGCCGCTGTTGGTGAAATAAACCGGGAACTGAAACTCACCGTCACCATATCAGTACCACGGGGAACTGAACTGGCAGAAAAAACGCTCAATAAACGTCTGGGTATTCTCGGCGGCATATCAATCCTCGGCACCACCGGTATTGTCCGGCCCATCTCCGCCGACGCCTGGACCGCCACCATTAAGGCGTCCCTTGATGTCGCCAGACAAGCGGGTCTTTCTGACGTAGTCCTGTCTACCGGCAGGACTTCCGAAAAAGGCGCGCAGCTGCTGCTTGATCTGCCCGAAGAAGCCTATGCCATGATGGGTGACTACCTGGAGTTTTCGCTGCAAGAGGCGGCCGCCAGGCAATTCAAGACCATCCATCTGGCTGGGATGTGGGCAAAAATAATGAAGGCAGCGCTCTGCATCCCACAGACCCACGTGCGTAACGGTGCTCTCGAGGTGGCGGACGGTACCAAGCTGCTTAAGCAACTAGGCGCCAGTGGCGAGCTGTTGCAAAAAATCAGCACGTCCAATACCGCGCGGGAAATATACAGTCATATCGAGGCTGCGGGTCAAAACCAGCTGGTCGAGGCAGTCTGCCGCCACGCGCGACATTACTGCGAGAAGGTCAGCAGCACCAAGGTAAAGGTGTATCTCGTTGATCATAAGGCCCAAATCATTTGCCATGTATAAGCTCTTTGTCCTTGGCATAGCCGAACCTGTTTTATCTGCCGCCCAGGAAAAGATACTGACCCAGTGCAGTTTACTTGTCGGCACCACACGGTTTCGTCCATTAACCGCGCATCTGCCCGGCCAATTTTTGTCGATCACCCCACTGCCCGCAGCCCTTGATATTATCCGCGCCGAATTGCACAAAGGCAATGTCGCGGTGCTGGCCAGTGGCGATCCTCTTTTTTACGGTATCGGTCGTCGGTTGCTGGCGGCTTTTGACGAAAAGATCGTCCAGTTCTATCCGGGCCTATCGTCCATCCAAAGGGCTTGCGCCCTGTTTAAAATTCCCTGGGACGATGCCCGAATTACCAGCCTGCATGGCCGTGACTCAGCTCATCTCCCCGGCCTCTTGCTGCACCATAGCAAAAACCTGATCTTAACCGATACCAACAACAGGCCTGAGCTGATTGCCGGCCGGCTCCTAACGTACCTGCGGCTTATCGGCGAGCCAGACCTGGAAAACAGCATAAGTATGTTGGTTGCTGAGGACCTCGGTCTGCCCGGTGAAAAGCTGTTTCGCGGCTCCCTTGACCAGGCGGTGCAACACGTTTTTTCGCCGCTCAATATTGTCTGTTTGCTGGTCCCAGGTATCAATGGTGACCCTTGCTACAGCTTTGGGCTTAGCGAGGATTTGATCCAGCACAGCAGGGGCTTGATCACTAAAAACGAGGTCCGGGCGGCGACCCTGCATCAACTGCAATTGCCACGGCAGGGAATCTTTTGGGATATCGGTGCCGGCAGCGGTTCTCTGTCTATCGAGGCGGCGAGACTGCACCCGGAACTAACCATCTTTGCCGTTGAACATAAGCAGCAAGAACTGACCAATATAAAAAATAATATTGTTAAATTTGGCTGTTACAATATAGTGCCGGTTTTCGGCAGGGCGCCGGAGATGCTCACTCAGCTGCCGGACCCGGATCGAATCTTTATCGGCGGCAGCAGTGGCTCTTTACCCGCCATAATTGAGCTGGCCGACCGACGATTACCGCAAGATGGCCGACTGGTCATCAATGGAGTGATCGAAAAAACGGTGCGGCAGGCGCCTGAGCTGATGCGCAGGCACCACTTCACTGTCAATTCATCACAAATCAGCGTGAGCAGAACCGAAAAAGACGGCAGGATTGTTGATTATAATCCCATAACCATTATGACAGGAACACGATGAACGGAGCAGAAACCAGGGAAAAAACCGTCAGCAAAAGATATGCTGTCCATTTTGTCGGCGCCGGTCCTGGCGATCCGGAACTCATTACCGTAAAGGGGCAACGGCTGCTGCTCGAAGCCGACATGGTTATCTACACCGGCAGCCTCGTCCCTCAGGCCTTGATCACCGGCCTTAGCGCTGAAATACACAATTCAGCCGGCTTGAATCTTGACGAGGTGTTCGCCCGCACCCTGCAGGCCTGGGAGGCTGGTAAAAAGGTTGTCCGGCTGCATACCGGAGACCCGTCAATATACAGCGCCATCAATGAACAAATTGCCCTGTTAAATAAGCACGAAATACCCTTTACGGTAATTCCCGGAGTGAGCTCGGGGTTGGCCGCAGCCGCCGCCCTTAAGACCGAGCTGACCCTGCCGGAGGTATCACAGACCGTTATATTCACCCGTCGCGGCGGCAGAACCCCGGTTCCGGAAAAAGAACAACTCACCCTGCTCGCGGCGCACCAGGCAACAATGATGATATTTCTCAGTGTCGGGATGATTGACGATGTCGTCACCGATCTTCTTGCCGGCGGCTATCCCGAAGACACCCCGGTAGCCATCGTTGAAAAAGTCAGCTGGCCTGATGAAAAACAGCTCCGGGGTACCCTGTCGAGCATTGCCACCCAGGTAAAAAACGCCGGCATTACCAAAACTGCACTCATCGCCGTCGGTAAAGTCCTGGCCGAAGGACCGCCGCCTGTTTTGTCTAAATTATACGATGAAGCTTTCACCCACGGCTATAGAAAGGGAACGAGCCGTCCATGAAAATCGGCATTCTGGCTATAACCACCGGCGGCCAAGAGCTTGCCGAAAAACTTATCGCCCTGCTTGATGATGCGACTTTTCTTGAAAAGCCACTGGGCGGAAAAATTGCCAAGACCATTGCCTCCCACTGGCACAATTACGATGGTTTTATCTGTATCATGGCTGCCGGCATTGTGGTGCGGGCCATTGCTCCGCTTATCAAAGATAAACGTATTGACCCCTGCGTTATTGTCCTGGACGAAAAAGGACGCCATGCTATCAGCCTGCTTTCCGGCCACCTCGGGGGCGGCAATGCTCTGGCAGAAAAAGTAGCCGGACTGACCAACGGCACAGCGGTAATAACCACCGCCTCCGATACCCTGGAACTCACCGCGCTTGATCTGTGGGCCAAAGAACATCAGCTCGTTGTGCCAGACCGTAAGACCCTAACCAAACTGTCCACACTACTGGTCAATCGAGGTTATCTTTGCCTCTATGCCGATCTACCGTTCGCGTCCCTGCCTAAAGGTCTCCAGCAGGTTGCTGATCCCGGTCAGGCGGATTTTATTGTTTCTCATTTTAGTGATGGAGAACAGAGTTGCCCAATCTTTTTCCCCCGTGATCTGGTTGTCGGTATCGGGTGCAACCGCGGTACCCCGGTCAATGAATTTGAAACAGCTTTGGACGAACTCAGCAATGATTTGCATATAAACAGATCTTCTGTCCGTAACCTGGCCTCGATCGATAAAAAAAATGATGAAACAGGTCTGCTGCAATTTGCCGAAAATAATGGCTGGCGGATCGATTTTTATGACCGCGACGCCATTAACAAAATGCTGCACCTGGAAATTTCCTTTGCCGCACTGAAAGCCGTCGGTGCCATCGGCGTTGCCGAACCGACCGCTCTGCTCAGCGCGAACAGCAAACACTTACTCGTTAGGAAAAGAAAATGGAAGAATGTAACCATGGCAATAGCACAGGCACCCTTTACGTTGTCGGCACAGGACCAGGATCGGTCAAACAGATGACCCTTGCGGCAAGTGAAGTGCTGGCGAAAGCCGAGGTGATTATCGGCTATAAAACCTATCTTGAACTAATACCTGAATTTTTAGACGGCAAGGAGGTCATTTCATCGGAGATGATGAAAGAAGTGGATCGGTGCAGAAAAGCCTTGGAACGGGCCGCTGCCGGCAAACGAGTCGCCCTTGTCTCCGGTGGCGACCCCGGCATTTATGCCATGGCCGGTCTGGTTTTTGAGATGGCCAGAGAGACCGAATACAATTGCCCCATCGAGATAATACCCGGCCTTGCCGCGATCAACAGCTGCGCTGCGCGATTGGGCGCACCGCTTATGCACGACTTTGCGGCAATCAGCCTGTCCGATCTGCTCACCCCCTGGGAGGTTATCGAAAAACGACTGGAGGCGGTTGCCCAGGCCGATTTTGTCACCGCTATCTATAACCCCAGATCAAAGCGCCGCACCGAACAGATCGTTAGGGCCAGGGAGATATTTCTGAGCTGCCGCGACCCAAAAACTCCTGTTGGCATTGTTACCGCAGCAACGAGGGAGAATGAAAAAATTATTGTTACCACGCTCGCGCAAATGCTCGATCAGGAGATCGGCATGCAGTCTACCGTCATCATCGGCAACAGCCAGACATACACCTGGCGGGATATGATGATCACCCCGAGAGGGTACGATAAAAAATATGTGTTATGATTATAGTATAAAATCCAGTAAGTTACAAAATATCACGAGAACAACAAACCTCTCTCGACGGCGAATACATACAGGCAGACGATGCTTACTGGGGCGGCAAAAAGAATGACGGCAAGCGAGGAAGAGGTGCTACCGGAAAAATCCCTTTCGTCGCGGCAATATCCTTAAGTGACAAAGGCCATCCAAACGCAATTCGATTCAGCCAAGTAAGTGCGTTTTCCAAGGAAGCGATCAAATCTTGGGCACAACAGCATCGACTCCGAAGAGAAACGTGGTAACCGATGGCCTTGAATGCTTCACTGCTTTTAAAGAGAGCGGCCATTATCATATTTAAAGTGTTGCGTCTCTCAGGTTGCTGTTGTCTATGCTGAAAAAGCATATTTCTTTGGAATGCTTACAATACGAACAAAGAATCACGGCCAATGATATATCTTGTCTTTTACGCGGATGGACAATAAAACCTTGCAGCGATAAAGGAGCGTATGCCAGCCTCAGATCAGGACAGTTCGATAATTAAAGATATACAGCATAACTGCAATATTTCCGATGCCAGGGACCATGGTATTTATACTATGTGCACCATGGTGTTGAAGCTACGCAATCTCTATAAGTGGGAAAACGATTTACAACCATGGCAGGAACCGGAACCTGCAGATCTGCTGGATTGGATAGACGCCAAGGAAAACTACTGGGGAACGATTGCCGAGGAGTCATATCGTCCTCTTCATATCACTGGCTCTGTCTGTAAACCTGATGATTCTGTGCTCGTAAATGCATATTTCCACGATAAACAGATGGTCTACGGTGCTGGATACGGCCGATCGATGAAAGCCGTTTTTTTTCTTGCCGAAAAAATAGGACAGCGTACCGTAGCCGGCCTGCCGGTATTGATTTTAGGCAAGGAAATGGCCAGGGAAATGGCCGCTCCTTTTGCGATGACTCAGGAAGAAGTAATTTTTATCAGAAAAGATCCCTTACGATTTTTTTTATGGGATTATATCCAGGAACTGCGCTCTTCCTGTCGCGGTTCGATCCGTCATGCCCTGCAACTTTATGGGGTATTGCAGGATGGACAGTTACATCAGCAAAAATTCAAGGATACTCTCGATATTATCGTTGATGCTGAGCTGGATCTTTTTATCTATCACGAAGTTGGGGAAGTGCTGCAGACGATCCTTGACAGTGCAACCCTGCAGAAAATTATTGCCCGGTTTCCCGGTTCAGTGTATGAGCTGGTCAGTCGCTCCATTAAAGACATCCTGGCTGACACTCATCCCCAAGGACTTTTGTCACACTGTATTAGCGCGGAACTGGACACTTCGCTCAGTTTTTATGTTGGTTTTCTTGACGGATTACGCAAAGAACTCTTTCCTGAGATAGTCAGTGCCCAGCAAAAATTCAGTGCCGATCGGGATTGGCGGGGAATTGAGCAGGCAAGGCGAAAATGCCGGGACAGGACCCTGCACTATGCCGAAAAAATCCGCACTATTTCGCACTCTATCGGCCATGCCTCCGACGACCATGTCCGAAATCTTTTTAATAATCAGATCTTATTGCCGCTGGGACTTGATATTCCTGAACTGACGCAGCAGGCGGTCAAACAATAGAACATCCCACCCAGTCAACACCATCAATTTCAGTAAACGACAGCTAAGCGTGCTTATGGAAAAATACCAGGGAGTAAAATTTCAGTATCGCCAGGTTCAAGCCACCTTCTCTTACGACCACCGTTTACCGGAGCTGAACCATTGGGCGTATCTTTTCTCTCAACTGGGCCTGGCTCCAGTGCATGCGGATGGAGCGTATGGCAATCATTCCTACCGGACCGACGACTCTTCTTTTGTTATCACGAAATCGGCAATGATCCCTAAAGAGCGGCTGCAAGCCGATGATTTTACTCATGTCCTCGGCCAGGATGACTCCACTGGCATTTTTTTAACGGAAGGTTTGTTCGCTCCTTCCTCGGAAACATATCTGCATTATGTGCTCTACCGGTCCCAGCCCCACATCAACGCCATCCTGCATGGGCATTGCCCCCTGCTTAACATCCACGCCGAGGCTTTAAATATTCCGGTAACCACAGAATTTCATGCCTATGGCACGCTGGAACTGGCACAGTCCGCGCTTGATATCGTTGATCGCACCACCTCTTTTTTCATCTTAAGAGATCACGGCTTTGTCGCTCTGGGAGAAGATATTGCCACTGCCGGGAAACTGACTTTGGACTATTTTCATAATCTCATCAGCATATTAAAAATTATTTAAGCTTCCACTTACACTCTGGTATTGTTTCCCATTTACTCTTTCAAAATTTCCTTTATAATGTGGTATAATAAAATTTTTTGATATTATTTATTTTCAAGCAGTAGGGAGAGTGCGGCATGGCTGATGACTTAAAAAACCTAAGAAAATCCAAGAAAAAGCTTTTGCCGCCAGTGGACAACGGAGTCGATAGAGAACCACCGCCTCGCCGGAAAATTGCGAATCAAGTCCGTTTTATCATCACTAAAAATAAAAACAATTCATGGGTTGACGATCTTCATGCCCTGGAGCAACTCAATCAGATGGAGCGCATCTATCACTGAAACTCCCTGATCATCCTGCTGATTTTCGTTTTCGCCATTTTGCTGTCAGTGTCATTCCCTCTATGCGCGGCGGAGATATATTGCTAACCAACGACTAGAAACGGTCTAATGGTAAATCTATCCCTTCGCTCCGTCCTTATTTTTCCGTATGTAGCACTGGTTGTCGCCTTAGCTGTAGCCATTGGAATTTTATCGTATGTTACCGGCAGCCATGCAGTATTGACGGTCTCGGAACACCTGTTGAAAGAAACCGTTAGTCGCATCAGTCAGGCCGTCGACCGTCATGTTGTCGGCTCTATGGCTACACTCGAAGCGGCTTTTCCCAGCGGCATGCTCGCCCCTGCGTCTATTGAGTCCGACTTCACCAATATGCGGACCCGTTTCTGGATTGCCACCTCGCTGCATATCGACCCAAACAACTATGTCTATTACGGCAACAGGGCCGGCCAGGGGATGGGTCTGTTCCGTCATTCGCTTAAAAAAGGAGAGCTCCGCGTCAAGTATACCCCTGAAGAGCATCGCAGTATTTATCAAATCGAGGGGATTAATGGTGAACCACAGTCCCGGACCATTGAGGACAAACTTTTCGATCCGCGGCAGCGTCCCTGGTATCAGGCGGCCCAAACCGCCAATTATGATACCTGGACCTCGGTGTACATTGATTTTGGCACCTATGACCTGGTGGCGACAAGATCGCGGCAGGTCCTCAACAGTAATCAGGAAATAGATGGCGTGGTGGCAACAGATATGCCTCTTCGGGCGTTAAACGATTTTGTGAGCAATCTGGAAATATCTCCTCATGGTGTCGCCTTCATTATCGAACCTGACGGTAAACTCATCGCCTCATCCTGCAGCCCGAATATCAGGCAGACTGAGGCAGGTGACAATATCAGGGTCAATGCCGGCGACAGCGGGCATCCGTTGCTCACAGAAATATACCGCCATCTCTTGCCGCATCTTGCACCAAAAATGGAAAGCCTTAAACCCAGAACTTTTTTCTTTGAAAATAATGATGAACAGAAGATTCACGTGGCTTTCAATAAATTCGAAGACGGGGCAGGACTTGAGTGGATCAACGTCGTGGCAATCCCCAGTGAAGATTTCACGGAAGGTATCGAAAAGAATGTCCTGCGCACGCTACTGCTCGGCATCTTTGCCACCATCGTTGTCATCCTTTTTGGCCTGCGGATACTACATTGGGTGACCAAGGATCTAAAAATTCTGTCAGTCGCGGTGAATCGGGTCGACAGCGGCTTTGTCGAGAAACCTATCGACATTCAAAGAAAAGATGAGATTGGTGATCTGGCTAAAAGTTTTTCCGCCATGCAGCGCCGTCTTCAGACCGATTACTTAACCGGATTACCCAACCGCTATGCGCTGGGCCAGTACCTGCAAGCGGCGATAGAACAGCATCACACCCACGAGCACGGAACTCCTTTTGCCCTGTTGTTCATTGATCTGAATGATTTCAAGCTAATCAACGATCGTTTCGGCCATGATGCCGGCGACCAGGCATTGATTGAAGTGGCCCAACGATTTCGTAATCATATCCGAAAAAATGATTTCGTTGCCCGCTATGCCGGCGATGAATTTATCATCGCTCTCAACGATGTACCGACGAAAAAAGATATCACTCTCATCAGGAAAAATATTGAGCAAGCCCTTGCAGCACCATTGGAGATCTTCGATTCCACTCCGCTTACCCTTGGCGCCGCCATCGGTGAAGCCCACTTCCCCGAGGATGCCGACAATGCTGCAGACCTGCTGATTGTCGCCGATCGCAATATGTACACCCACAAAGTGGCAATGAAGAGCCGCTTCGCATTGTAACGGGCAACGAGCGGGCAACCACCAAGCGGCTTATTCTGCTTCTTCCTGCAGAGTTTTAGCAAGTTCCCGGCCTGCCTCAAAGGCTTCTGTGAGATAATCAGCATGAGCATCGATCTCCCCCTTGCGATCAACCCCCCGGCAGAGAACCGTTTTCCATAAGCCTGCATTCAGTACATCAAAAAAATATTTGACTGTGAGCAACGCTCCATCGAACAGTTTTTTGCCGCCTGTAGCGCCGACGGAAATGAATAATCCTTTGCGCGTTGTCGGCTCCTTGCCAAAAGGCTGTTTCTCAATCCAGTATTTTCGCACCCAAAGAGACTGACACCTATCCATAAAAATTTTGGTGTGGGCACTCACCGTATAAAAAAAGATCGGCGATGCCAGCATAATCCCGGTACTGGATTCAAGTTTTTCAAGAATTTTTGGGAAATCATCACGAATGGCACATTCTCCGTTCTTAATGCAGGCGTAAATTTCCATACACGGGGATATCTTATAATCCCTTAGTATCACTTCTTCAACTTCCGCACCTTCCTGTCGGGCACCGGCAACTGCCTGTTGCAGCAGAGTTGAACTATTTCCATCTCGTCTGGGACTACCATATAAAGCGATAATTTTGACCATGCGCCCTCCTGAAGGCGATAATTTCTAAAAATCATTTCTCTAAGCAACATTGAGCACGCTCTATGCCCGCCAGCCTGTTCGTGCGCATATGGCGCACTGGTGAATCTTTATGACCAAAGAATTGAAACTTAAAACATAATCAAGTAGATTAAAACTCTGAAAACACTCCGGAGGCCGCTTTGATAATAATATACTCGTTACTCTTATCTAAACCGTAATAACCAAGAAGGAGAGCGTACAATGAATACATTACATCTCAGGTTATCTTTTTCACTCTTTTTAGTTTGCTTGTTTGCGGGTATATCTTTTGCGGAAAAAACCCAACCGATAACAATGGGCATGGTGACCGGCGGCCCCAAAGGGACCTATTACCAATTTGGTTTGAACCTGGCGCAATTGGTTGAGTCTCAAGGCATTACATTAAAAGTCGCAAACTCCGATGGATCGGTGGAAAATGTCTATGCCGTATTCAAGAGACCTAATACCCAGATGGGCATTGTGCAATCGGATGTTCTTGCCTTTGTCGTCAAGGTGCAGTCCGACCCGGTACTGAAAAAGATCGCCCAGAAAATTAAGATGATCTACCCTCTGTATAATGAGGAGGTGCATCTACTGGGCACCAGCAATATTACTGAATTCGATCAACTTGAAGGAAAAAAAGTCGCTATCGGCCAGGAAGGCAGCGGCACGTATCTTACGGCCAAGCTGTTGTTCGAAGTTTCCGGGGTCAAACCGGCGGAACTTATCCCCATTGCCCCGGATGAGGCACTCCCGCAATTAAAGACAGGACAACTCGATGCCTTGTTTTATGTCGCCGGATATCCGGTCAAACTTTTTAGCGAACAGGTAAGTAAAGAGGATAATCTCGCTCTGATTCCTATCCTCAATAAAAGCGTTATCGAGTTTTATCCAAAATCTACCATCCCGGAAAATACCTATACATGGCAGGAAAAAGCCGTTGATTCGGTCGCCGTAAAGGCTGTACTTATCTCCTATGATTTTAAAGCGGCCAATTGTCAGAATGTAGGCAGATTCGCTGATATTCTGGTCAATAACCTCGAGTGGCTGAAAGAAAATGGTCACCCAAAGTGGAACTCGGTCGATCTGCAATATCCCCTCAAAGGCTGGGAGCAATACGAATGTGTGAAAAACTATGGAGGTAAAGCTCAATCGCAGCCTCCCCAGAGCAAATCCAAGGACATGAATCCAATACTTCAAGCCATTAAGGAAATCCTCTAGTTGAACACAACGGATGACATTTCCTGCATTCTCTTGTTGACGCCTGTTGCGCGGAAAATATTTTAAAGGCTGGTTCAAGATGTATCTTTCCTTTTTTGGGCTCAAAATAAGGCCTTTTCAGATCAATACCAATCCGGATTTTTTCTGGCTCGGAGAAAAGCAGAAAGAAGCGCTGACGATCTTAAAATACGGCCTTTCCAAGATGCCCGGGCTTCTTCTGCTTACCGGAGATGCAGGAACCGGCAAAACGACTTTGATCAACTTGTTCCTCGAGTCTTTGGGCGACCAGTACCTGGTCGTCAAAATTCCTGACCCCGACCTGGAAGATATCGACTTCATCAATTATATTGCTGATGCGCTCGACTTTAAGACAAATTTTTCCAGTAAAGAAAGCTTCTATGATCATTTCCGTCATTTCCTCCAGACGTCTTTTTCCCTCAACCAAAAGGTCCTCCTGGTCATTGACGAATGCCAGCGATTAAGCTCTCAACTGCTTGAAGAGATCATAAAACTGGCCAGTATTGAAAAAGATGGAACGAAACTCCTCAAGGTATTGTTGATCGGACAAAACGAATTTGACACGGTGCTGCGAAAAAACACCAGCAGGGAGCTGCACCAACTCATCGCCATCAACTACGCAATCGCACCCCTGGAAGTCAATGAGACGGGTGAACTTATCCGTCATCGCCTGAAAACTGCCGGGGCCAATCGAGATATTTTCAGCCCCGATGCGATCAGCACCGTGTATGAATTATCGAGTGGCATTCCGCTGCGAATAAATATCATCTGCGACCATGCCTTGCTGCTCGGATTCGGGAAGGGCAGCAAAACTATTAATGGCGAATTGATCAGACAATGCGGGGAAGACCTGCGCCCGCACGATTCTTTTCATCAGATGCCAACCATTGCGGTAACAGCCAAGGCGGGTAAAGCTCCCATAAAAATTGGCAATAAACCTACAGGTGCACGGCCAACAGTCAGTGGCCACCGACGCGGAACAACTTTCGGCATGGTTGTTCTCGTTATGCTGCCGGTATTTTTAATTGCATTTCTCATCAATCCGGCGAAGCTGGTAAATCTTGCCGATAGAATGGCAACACCCACACAACCTCCACCCTCCGCCCCTGCCGGAGCTCAAACCACAAGCCAAACTCCACCAAATATCACTCCTTCTCCCCCAATTCCAACTCCTAAAGAGAGGAAATCGGATCCCCCACCGGTACCAGAACCAGCAGAAGAAAATTCTCCGCCTGCAGTCGAGCAACTGGCAGAAGACACTCCGAAAGACGATCCGAAAGACGCTCTTTTACAAGCTACCAGCAAGCCGATCCCTCTAACAACCGTTGAAAATACAGTCATCGAAAGTGAGGCCGCCCCAGAGAATTCTGAAAAAATAGACGCATCCGCGCGATCAACCCAGGAAAAAGCGCCAACAGGAGAAGAACAAGATGTAGCACTTGAAAAAGAGGTTCCGCCTCCTGCGATCGCTCTGAAGGAAAAAGCCATCGCCATCCCCACGGAGCCCTCCACCGTGCAAGTATTTGAAGAAGAGCCAATGGCGAGTAAAGAGCTGCTTGGCAAAGAGACTGCCGCAAAAGAAGAGAAGCCAACTGCTCAAAAAAACATACAGGAAACACCGAACGATGCACCTGAGGATATGAGTAAACCAAAAGAAGCGGCAGAAACCGAAGACCTTTCATCTCAGATCCAGGAAAACACCGATCCCGGTGCAGTCATTGACTATATTCTCAAAAAAAGATCCAACTAAAAGACCGACGCCGAGAAAGCTCTTTTAAAAAGAGCCGTCACTCATCACCTTTACGCAGCAGATTTTTCAGGCCGGCAAAAGGCGTATGGGTTGCTGGTGCACCTTTATCTGCATCCGGATTTTCGGTCGGCAGCCACTCGGCATCAATGTGGCGGGAATGCTCGTTGTCGTGGCAGTAAATGCACAGCAACTCCCAGTTGCTCCCATCCGGCGGATTATTTTTATAATTATGGTCTTTGTGGTGGACCGTCAGCTCCTTTAATTTCTTGCCGGTAAAATCACGGCCGCAGCTGGCGCAGACCCAGGGCAGGATTTTCAAGGCCTGTTCGCGATACTCAATTTTTTTCATGCTGTTTTTACTCCATAACCAGGGATTTAACCTCAAGCCTTTAGTATTATAAAGTATGTATCAAAAAAGTTGACGCAGGGCAAAATAGACCAGGGGAAGGAAAATGGCGGGGATTAAATTTCCCACCCGTATGGCGGTTACTTTAAGCATATTCAATCCTATCGCCATAATGAGCAAGCCACCAACGGACGTCATCTGTTCGATTGTTGCCGGCACCAGAAAACTTTTCATGAACACCGCAGTGATGGTAATTATTCCCTGATAGACCAACACTGCAAGACTTGAAAACATGACCCCAAGTCCCATCGCCGAGGCAAAAATAATCGAAGTGACTCCATCGAGCACCGACTTGGCAAAAAGAGTCTGATGATTGCCGGTCAAACCACTCTCCAGAGAGCCGACTATGGCCATGGAGCCCACGCAAAAGACCAGGCTGGCGGTGACAAATCCCCTGGCAAACGACTTGGAATCGTCGGATTTGGCGGCAACTTTACTTTCCAGAAAAGCACCGAGACTCTCCAGCTTCTTCTCAATCTTCATCCATTCTCCAAGCAGGGCACCGAGTATGACGGAGAATATAATTATCATCAGATTGTCGGAGACAAGGGCGCTTCTAATGCCGATCAGAACGACAGAAAGACCAACGCCGCTGAGAATAATTTCTTTATAATTTTCCGGAATTCCTTTGCTGAAGAGAAGACCCAGCAGACTGCCGGCTATTATGGCGACGGCATTGACTATAGTACCCAGCATATTCGTTTTCCAAGAGATGATAAAAAAGTCTGCAATATCATTGCGGACAGCATTTGATACAGCTATTGCACGAAACGGCAGTTATACCACTATGAAGAAATTTTAAAATGTTTCTTTTAATAGATACGGCGATCAAAAGGCAAAAAAAACGATATATTCTATTCTTGAATTTTGTTAAAGAAAGCAGGATAATCAACTGTATACAAACCGACCAACAACGATTTAATAATTCCCTGATGATACAAGATATAACGTCAAAACTTTATTCGGACATCCCCCAGGAACCACTGTACCACTACACCAGCTTCACAGGTCTTCTTGGTATCGTTGCAAGTGGTGCACTCTGGGCCAGTGATATCAGATATATGAATGATTCAGCCGAGCTGAGGCATACAGCTGATCTTATCCGTATGGAAATCAATCATAGGATAGGAGCCGGCCATCCAAAACCGGATCTCCTCAATCAATTTCTCGACTGGGTCACTTATCGTATCACCAATGGTCATATGCTGTTTGCCTCTTCTTTTCGATCCAACGGCAATCTGCTCAGTCAGTGGCGCGGGTACAGCCGGCTTGGTAAAGGAGTGAGTCTCGGCTTTGCTCCCGACTATATTCTCCGCTGTGCAGGGCAACAGTCTTTTCAGATCGGCAAATGTATCTACAGCTCTAAAAGTCAGCAGCATTTGATCAGTCAGGTAATCGATGCTGTAGAGGTTCTCGCTGAAGGACATCAACCTGCCCTGGACAATCAAGAAAATTCCAGTGATCATTCGTATCACAAAATATTTCATCTACTGGAAAGTGACCTGCTGCGTATCGCCGCGATCCTCAAACATCCCTCATTTGCTGAAGAAGAGGAGTGGCGAATAGTCTCTCCGGTCATTACCGATTATGTTAATGCGCCGGTCCTGTTCCGCGAAGGTACATCCATGTTAGTGCCCTATGTTCAATTTAACTTTAGTGCCGAAAAAGACGCACCCATTGCTCTGGATCATCTCTATTTAGGTCCCACTCCCAATATCACCATCTCGATGAACTCCTTGACCATGTTTTTAGCAATGAACGGGATTCGCCCCGCCAAGGGTATCTCTTACTGCCAGATTCCTTTCCGGGCCCGGTAAGACCATTATTTAAAACAAAAAAGGATTACAGCAAAAAGCCATAAGTCCTTTAAGTATCTGGAGCCAGCAAGCGGAATCGAACCGCTGGCCTGCGCTTTACGAGAGCGCCGCTCTACCAACTGAGCTATGCTGGCCTATATTTTACCGCTAAACGAGGGTTTTAACAGAAGCCCTGTCTGCCGTCAGTACGCCTATATATCAGGTAATCATTGAAAATTCAACTATTATGCAATATAAGAAATGCATTAAGGGTTAACATTCATCAGCACCATTGTTACATTTTTTATCTTAATAAGAGAATATGCTCAAAGTTCTTTGCCTTATATTTTTTCTTGTTATTCTCTTGGGCTGTACAGATAAAGAGCAACAGAAAACGATCGCCGCAAGGCAATGCATCGACTGTCACGCCGTACACACCGACGCCAACCATCAACTTTCCTGCATCAGCTGCCATAAAGGCAACACCCCGGCAATCGATAAAGAAAGTGCCCATTTGGGATACATCCCCTTCCCCGCCCACCCGGATCATCTGGCTGAGGCATGCGGAGGCTGCCATGCAGAAATTGTCGAGAAGATAACCGGTACAGTTCATTTTACTCTTGCGAATAGTACCAACCTTTTCCGAGAAGTTTTTGGCGCCCGGAACAAACTGACCAGTTTTCTAGCAACGCCAAAGAACAACGATCCGGAAACGATCCTGGAACTGGCCGATGATCTGCTCCGCCGGCGATGCTTTCGATGTCATCTGTACAACTCCGGTGACCACTACCCTGCCGTTGTTCATGGCACCGGCTGCGCTGCCTGCCATATGGCCTTTGTCGAGAGCAAACTGGCCTCACACAGCTGGCAGAAGCCGGCTGATCAGCAGTGTCTGTCATGTCATTACGGCAACTACGTCGGCTTTGATTACTACGGCCGGTTTGAACATGACTTGAATGTTGAATACCGTACGCCGTATACTACAACAGAACAACATTTCCGACCCTATGGTGTCGAATACCATCAACTGCAGCCTGATGTCCATCAAATGCGGGGCATGCTGTGTATTGACTGCCATTCAGGTCGGGAACTAATGAGACCGGGAAGTGCCAAACCTTCCTGTAAAAAATGCCACCAACTTGAGGAATTGCAACAATCATTACCAGAGCGGGTTGTTGCCCGGCAGAATCTTTTTGTGCTGCAGGGTGTCGACGGCAAAGACCATGTTATTCCGATAGTGCAGCATCCCGCCCATAAGGAATTAGATGACCTCGAAGGAAAGATCAATTGCCAGGTATGTCATGCCCAATGGACATTTAACGATTTCGGCAAGCATTTCCTCCGATCGGATACTGATGATTTCGGTCTATGGGCCAATCTGTCGGTTCAGGGAAGTTTCGAGGTGGAAACCATTGTTGACCATAACAATGACTTTGACAAAACGGAACTTCTGCCGCAGATGACCGACAAAATAACCGGTGAACCGGAGAGCGGCCTCTGGTATAAAGGATATACCATGCGGCGTTGGGAAGTCCCGCTGCTGGGTCGGGACAACGAAGGAAATATCGCCACCATGCGTCCGGTACTTGATTATCGGCTGTCGTGGATCGATGACGAAGAAAATGTTCGGTTTGATTCGATACCATCTGCAGCCCCGGATATGGGGTTACGACCCTACGTGCCCCATACTACCGGCCCGGCGGGTTTATTTTATAAACAACGTATTGAACAATTTCTGGCAACAGAAGGTGCTGTGCAAAAAATCGCTGAGGCACCTGAGAAAATTCGTCCAACGGATTAAGCTATGACAAGTAATATTCTCATTCGCTTGCTGTGCTGCCTTCTTCTCATGACCAGCTGCTCCGTTACTTCCGGTCCCAAATATAAGGATTCCGAGAATGGATTACCGGCCACCCAGAGACCCTATGTGATCAACAATATCCGCTATTATCCGATTCCTTCCGCTGTGGGCTATAGCGAAAACGGCATAGCCTCCTGGTATGGCGGCAAGTTTCATGGCCGGAAAACATCAAACGGGGAAATCTATGATATGCATGCCATGACGGCAGCCCATAAAACCCTGCCGATGAACACCATGCTGCTGATCAAAAACCTTGATAACGGCAAAAGCACCGTCGTTCGAATTAATGATCGCGGACCATTTGTGCAAGGGAGAATTGTTGATTTAAGCTACAAAGCCGCAGAGTCATTGGGCATTGCCAGGAAAGGGCTGGCCAGGATTGAGGCGGTGGCTCTTGCTAAAGAAGAGATCGTCAAATATAGCCAACCACCAGCCGTTGTTCACCAGAATCTGGCCATCGGTGAATTTTACGTCCAGATTGGTGCCTTTACTAAAGCAGACAATGCCGTGAAGGTGGCGAAACGGTTTAACGATTCCGGGCACTCTGCCATTATTCACAAAGATTTTGACGGCGATAAAGCGGTACATCAGGTACAGGTCTATGTCGGCAAAACGACAATACAAAACGCCAAACGGGCGGAAAAATCTCTGCTCGATCGAGGTTGGGTCGGCGCATTTGTTGTCGCCAGGTAATACTTTTTCTGTTTAAAGCAGCGCTGCTTGATAAACCTGCCGCAGCAAATCCAGCAGACGGGCGTGATCTTTTACTCCCGGTTGTGATTCCACGCCGGAGTTGATATCCACCGCAAAGGGCTGAACCCTGGTAATGGCATCGACCACATTTTCGGGCGACAACCCACCGGCCAGGATGACCGGGCGCTGCAGCTGCAATTGCGCTATAATCGACCAGTCAAAAACCTTGCCCGTACCGCCGCGCGCCCCTTTGGCAAAGGTATCCAGAAGAAACGCATCAACGCAGTCGTTATACGGGGTAAAGTCCTCAGCGCGGCTTTCTTTACCCACCCGAAAGGCCTTGATGATGCCGAGAGAGGGCGATTGCCGGCAAATTTTTCGGCAGTACTCCGCTGACTCGCTGCCATGCAGCTGCACATAAGAAAACCCAAGAGAAGCGGTGCTGAGCACCTCAGCCGTCGAGGCGTTGACAAAGACTGCGACCCGGTCGATAAAAGGTGGAAGTTGCTCAAGTATCCGGGCTGCCGCAGCAGAGTCGATACTGCGCGGGCTCCGGTCATAAAAAATAAAGCCCAGGGCATCAACGCCATAGCTGACTGCCGCCAGGGCGTCTTCGAGCCTTGTCGTGCCGCACATCTTTACCCGCGTTCTTTGTCCTGTTTTCCTTACCAAGACATCATCCTTGATAAATTCGTAAAAATTCGAATTCACGATGGCTAAATAGATAAGTGCAGACTTCGGATGAAGAGTTTTTACGACGCCATCATCCTTAACCGCGTAAAGACTGCAGCAGAGCGCTGTCGGTACCAGCGCGCATCAGGGTTTCACCGACCAGGGCTGCGGCAATTCCTGCATCTCTTAAACGTTTGAAATCGTCAGCCGTTTTCAAACCTGATTCGCTAACCACTGGGATTTCCGTAGGGATACGTTTTTTTAAGCGGAAGGTGGTGGTAATATCCATCGAAAAATCCTTGAGATTGCGATTATTAATGCCGATAAGGGTACTGCCAGCCTCAAGCGCCAGCTCCGTTTCCCATTCATCATGCACCTCGACCAGGACATCCATCCCGTACTCTTTCGCACAGGCCTGATAATCACGCAGCTGAGGCTGATCAAGAATGGCAACGATTAACAGGATGGCGTCAGCGCCGTGCTGGTGGGCTTCTTTTATCTGCAGCTCGTCAATGATAAAATCCTTGCGCAGAACCGGCAGAGAAACTGCGTCGCGGATCTGCATCATATACAAGAGCTCGCCCTGGAAAAATTTCTTATCGGTTAGAACAGAAATTGCTTGGGCTCCATTTTGTTGATAGTTGACGGCTCTCTCCACCGGACGAAAATCGGCACAGATAACCCCTTTCGAAGGAGATGCTTTTTTCACCTCGGCAATAATGGCCACTTCAGGATACTTGGTCAGCGCACTGCGAAAACCACGCGGCGGATCTATGGCCTTGTCCCGAAATTCCGGTGGCAGGCTGATCCCTTTTTGACGCAGCGCGGCTACCTCAATTTTTTTTTCACCAACAATAGTATCGAGAATCATCGCCATATCAAACCGTTTTGGGTGCTTTGCCGGCAAGAGCAGAAAAGCTTACCAGCTGGTCAAGTTTATGCATTGCGGCGCCGGATTTTATAAGCTGTCGTGCTTGGCTGATGCCCGCTTTTATAGTATCGGCTTTTCCCGCCGCAAGCAATGAAGCCCCGGCATTGAGCAGCACCATGTCGAGCCTGGCCCCGGCTTCACCCTGCAATACCGATCGAACCTGTTGCGCTGCCTCCAGAGGTGTTGCCCCGCCTTTAATATCGGCAAGCGATGCCCGCGCCAAGCCAACATCTTCCGGTTCAATACTGTAATTGGTTACTTTACCGTCAAAACCGTCGGCGATATACGATGTTCCGGTAACGGTCAATTCATCCATGTTCCCCTCGCCCCAGACGACCAGCGTGCGTTTGATACCTAATCGCACTAGCACCTCGGCGATAATAGTGGTCAATTCCCTGGCAAAAACTCCGGTGAGCTGGACATTGGCTCCCGCCGGGTTGGTCATCGGCCCCAGGATATTGAAAATAGACCGAATGCCTATTTCCCGACGTGGCCCGATGGCATATTTCATCGCCCCATGGAGCATGGGCGCAAATAAAAACCCAATCCCCACCGAGCGCACACACAAAGAAACAGCGGTAGCTGGAAGGCTCAAATCAATACCTAGCGCTTCGAGGACATCGGCGCTGCCGCACTTAGAGGAAACTGCACGGTTGCCGTGTTTGGCCACCGGAATACCGGCAGCAGCGACGACAAAGGATGTTGTTGTCGATACGTTGAAAGTGCCGGAGCCATCGCCCCCGGTGCCGACAATATCCATCAACACCGCGCCGCCGGCGGTATCGACCCCAGAATCGATAAAGGTTGCTTTTGCCCGCATGACCCGGACGGCACCGACAATCTCGTCAATAGTTTCGCCTTTCATCCGCAGTGCGGTGATAAATGAGCCAATCTGCGCATCGGTTGCATTGCCGTCCATGATATCATGCATAACCGAAACCATTTCCGACTCTGTCAGGTTCTGGCTGATAACAATTTTGCTGATTGCTTCTTTAATATTCATGGCTTTTTCTTTATTATGGTCGCAGCAACTGCAGATAATTGCTGGCTAAAAAATTTTGCAAAAGGGTTATTCCGGCAGGAGTCATGATCGACTCCGGGTGAAACTGGACACCTTCAACAGGCAGGCTTTTATGACGCAGGCCCATCAATTCTTGCTGATCAGACCAGCAGCTCACCTCGAGACAATCGGGAAAGTCACTTTCCTGAACCACCAGCGAATGATAGCGCATGCCGTCGAATGAATGCGGTAGCCCGGAGAAAACACCTCGGCCGTCATGCTTCATCGGGCTGGTTTTGCCGTGCATAATGCGCGACGCTCTAACGACCGTGCCACCGAAAGCCTCGCCTATCGCCTGATGGCCAAGGCAGACCCCGAGAATCGGCACTTTGCCGGCAAAATATTGAATCGCCTCAATGGAAATTCCGGCGTCTTTAGGCGTGCAGGGACCGGGTGAGATCAACAGGCGATCCGGCTGCAAGGCCTCAATTTCCTGCACGGTGATCCTGTCATTGCGAAAAACCCGGATGTCCTCGATCCGCCCTTCTTTCAGTCCATTGGCCGCCACTGTCTGGACGATGTTATAGGTGAAAGAATCGTAATTATCTATTATGACAAGCATTTCTCTAAAAACCTTTCTCGGCAAGTTCAACAGCGCGGCGCAAAGCCAATGATTTATTGACCGTTTCCTCATACTCTAGTCGTGGCACGGAGTCGGCAACAATTCCGGCTCCGGCCTGAATAGAGAGATCTTTACCTTTCATGACAAAAGTCCTGATGGTAATGCAGAAATCCATATTACCGGAAAAACCAAAATAGCCGACAGCCCCGGCATACGGCCCCCGCTTTTCTTTTTCCAGTTCATCGATTATCTGCATCGCTCTGATTTTCGGAGCGCCGCTGACGGTACCCGCCGGAAAACAGGCGGCCATAACGTCGAATTGATCTTTATCGCCTGCGATTTCGCCAAGAACGCCGGAGACGATATGCATAACATGGCTGTATCGCTCGATAACCAGCAGATCCTGGACCTTGACATGACCACCTTTTGCTACTCGCCCAACATCGTTACGGCCAAGATCGACCAGCATCAGATGTTCCGCGGTCTCTTTGGGGTCAGCCAGAAGTTCTCGCTCCAGGGCCAGGTCTTGTTCCGGGGTCGAACCTCTTTTTCTGGTACCGGCGATGGGTCGCAGTTCTATATTGGGGCCTTCCTTTCTGACCAGAATTTCCGGCGATGAGCCGATCTGGATAATATCTCCCAACTGGAGAAAGAACAAGTAGGGGCTCGGGTTGATATGCCGCAGCGCCCGATATAAAACCATCGGCGCTAGCTCGGTTCTGGTGTGAAATCGCTGCGACAGGACAACTTGAATAATATCTCCGGCGATAATGTATTCTTTGGCCTTTTCCACCATTGTTGCAAACTGGTCTTGCGTCATATTGGCAGAAAATTGATGGGCAACTGAGCCATCGCTTGCGCTTGCGGCGAAAAAATCGGCAGAGACCGGCTGTTTAATTTTAGCTATGACTTCTTTAATCAGGTGTACCGCCGCATCATACAAGGTGGCGCCATCGCTCTCATCTTCAACCTGCACCCAGCAGACAATGGTCACCGTCTGTTTAAAACTGTCATGCACCAGAACAATTTTCGGCACCATAAAAGAAGAATCGGGAAATTCAGTCGCCGGACGGCTGTCGGGCAGGTCCTCCATAAACCGGACCATATCGTAGCCGAGAAATCCGACGGCACCACCGCAGAACCGAGGAAGATGCTCATATTCGGCCGCGGCAAGCCCCTCAATCATCGCTTTTAAGGCCTGCAGCGGATCGGAAGAGAAGCTTCGGCTTTGCCGGATACCATTTTTTATGGTTTCCAGCTGAATAGTATCAGTTTTTGAGGTAAACGTTACCAATGGATCGTAGCCGATAAAGGAAAAACGTCCCCACTTTTCGCCGCCTTCCATACTCTCAAAGAGAAAAACATGGCTGTGCTCCCCGGCAACCTTGGCAAAAAGCGTGAGCGGGTTGTCAAGATCGGCAACTATCTCAGCACATACCGGAATTAACCGGGCATTGGCCATATCACGCGTAAATTGCTGTCGGTCCGGTAGAAACATGATAATCAGCTCAATTTAAGATAAGATTGAATAAGATGGAGTGCACCATACCAGTTGCCAGGCGGTCTTGTCCAGCCTCTTAGGTGGAAAAAGAACAAAAAAAGAGCCATGAAATCGTATGATT
>CAWCLE010000009.1:0-74841 GCA_963796255.1 uncultured delta proteobacterium
ACACATGTCTGGTGTTCCGTATGCCGTACCCAGCGCCCGCTGGGGAGCCAGACTCCAGGACCAGGGATTTATCGATGCGATGATGCATGCCCTGCACTGTGGGTCACATCTGATGCCTCTCGATACTGACCCTCCTCTTTGACACAACAAAAGCTCCAGCCAGTTTGATGGTGGGCCAGCCTTATATTATGGGACATACCGCTGAATTTGTGGCCCAGAAGCTTGGCATCGACCGTGAAGAGATGGACGAGGTTGCACTGCGCAGTCAGAACAATGCCGAACGGGCAACAAATGATGGTTCCTTTGCGGCGGAAATTGTACCGGTACCGGTACCGCGCCGAAATAACGAGCCGCTCCTCTTCGACAAAGATGAACATTTCCGTCCGGGATTGACCATAGATCAGCTGCGCAAGCTGCCGCCTGCTTTCGTTCCCGGAACCGGCAAAGTTACGGCAGGTAATGCCAGCGGCCTCAATGACGGTTCCGCGGGCATAGTTATCATGGCAGCAGATAAGGCCGGAGAATTGGGTATCAAACCACTGGCCAGGATTCGGGCCATCGGCCGGGGAGCTTGTCATCCGGCGGTGATGGGACTGTCGCCGGTGCCTGCTGTCAACGACCTCTTGAAACGCAGCGGTTTGGCTATAAGCGATTTTGAGCTGGTTGAGGTCAATGCGGCTTTGCCGCCCAGTATATCGCCTGTGAGCGTGAACTGGGATTAAAAAGAGAGATCACCAATATAAACGGATCTGGAATAGGTCTAGGCCACCCCATCGGCGCCACCGGTTGCCGGGTCATGGTTACCCTCCTCAATGCTCTAACAAAACAGGGCAAAAGTCTTGGCCTTGCTACCCTGTGCGGCGGCGGAGGCGTGTCCATGGCGTGCGCGGTAGAGATGGTCTGAGATTCCGGAGTCCGAGGGGATGTGATCGCTACGGAGTGAAAATTCATCTATAACTTTTAAGTAAAAAAACGGGTCCTAATCACTTGAAATAAGAAGTAACGATAAAGAAGCAGACTAAATATTCCATCTAAGGAGATCGTCTATGGACTTTCCATCTGTCAATTATGAGATGTTGACGCCGGTGAACTTCATCAAGCGAAGCGTCGAGGTTTATCCCGACAAGCTTGCTGTAGTCAATGGCAACAAACGTTATACTTACCGGGAGCATTACGCCCGTATCAACCGTCTTGCCAGTGCCCTGAAAAAACAAGGCATCGGCCGCGGCGACAAGGTAGCCTTTATTTCTCCTAACACGGCCCCCATGCTGGAGGCCCATTTTGCTGTGCCCATGATCGGTGCCGTCTTGGTGACTATCAATATCCGTCTCTCCGCCCCTGAGGTCTCCTACATCCTTAACCATTCGGATACCAAGATCTGCTTTGTCGATAACGAGTTTGCCGGTACGGTTTTGCCGAATCTTGGGGAATTGACGAAGGTGCATGCTTTTGTCAACATCTGCGATGCCGGTGATGACTGTCCTTTGAATGGGACCGACTATGAGTCATTACTCATGACCGGCAGTTCCGAGCCACTCGTCATTGATGTCGATGATGAACGTTCGGTCTGTTCCATCAACTATACCAGTGGCACTACCGGGAAGCCAAAAGGGGTCATGTATCATCATCGCGGCGCCTATCTGAACGGTCTCGGCGACTGTCTGGAAACCGGTCTGACCAGCGAATCCGTTTATCTATGGACCCTACCCATGTTCCATTGCAATGGCTGGTGTTTCCCCTGGGCTGTAACCGCAGCCGGTGCTACCCATGTCTGCCTGCGCAAGGTTATTCCCGACGAAATATTTAAGCAGATAGTGGTCGAAAAGGTGACGCACATGTGCGCTGCGCCTATCGTCCTGATAGGCATGGCCAATGCTCCGGATTTTAAAAATCTCAAACCGGAAAGACCATTGAAGATTGCCGTTGGAGGTGCGCCTCCATCGCCCACCATCATTCGGCAGATGGAATCCATAGGCGCCCAGATCAATCACGTCTATGGCCTTACTGAGGTTTACGGACCTTATACGATTTGTGCCTGGCATGACGAATGGAATTCTTTGCCTGCCGATGAACAGAGTTCCATCCGGTCACGCCAAGGGGTGGCCTATACGGTATGCCAGTTCCTGGATGTGGTGGACTCGCAGACCATGGAACCGGTTTCACGCGACGGAAAGACCATCGGTGAGGTGGTCATGCGAGGGAACGTTGTGATGCTTGGCTATTACAAGGATCCCGAAGGCACCGAAAAGGCCTTCAAGGGCGGATGGTTCCACTCCGGCGACCTTGCGGTGATGCATCCGAATAACTACATCCAGATCCTTGACCGGCAGAAGGACATTATCATCTCCGGCGGTGAGAATATCTCCACAGTGGAGGTGGAAAATGTTCTTTACCGTCATCCCGATGTATTGGAAGTGGCAGTGGTGGCGGTTCCGGACAGCAAATGGGGTGAAGTACCAAAGGCTTTTGTCACGCCAAAACCCGGATCAAATCCGACGGCCGAGGACCTTATCACCTTCTGCAAGGAGAATCTTGCCCGGTTCAAGGCGCCGAAGACAGTGGAATTTATCGAATTGCCGAAAACCTCAACTGGTAAGGTTCAAAAATTCATTCTTCGCAAGAAGGAGTGGTCTGGGCTGGATAAGAAGGTCAACTGATTCCGAATCAAAATATAGCAGAACTTGAATCAACATTACAGGTGCGTTTTCACCTTGCGATCGATCTGTAAAAAATCTCACAGGAGCAACGAAGATGAATTTTGAACTGACAGAAGAGCAAAGTCTGATCCGGGATATGGTGCGTGAATTTGCCGAGAAAGAGGTCTTGTCGTCTGCAGCTGTTCGTGACGAGGAGGAACGTTTCGACCGGCCTTTGATGTTCGGCCGGCTGGCTGAATTGGGATTGACGGGGATTGTCTTTCCCGAACAGTATGGTGGAGCCGGGGCTGATTATCTGAGCTATGCGATCGCGGTCGAGGAACTGTCACGGGTATGTGCATCGACAGGCGTTACCCTGTCGGCGCACTTGTCGCTTGGCTCCAATCCGATCTACCTTTTTGGCACCGAGGAGCAGAAAATGAAATTCCTCGTGCCCATGGCCCAGGGGGAAAAGATGGGGGCTTTTGGCCTGACTGAGCCATCCGCCGGGTCGGATGCCGGCGGGACCAAAACCACGGCCGTCCGTGACGGCAATGACTGGATTTTGAATGGTACCAAAATCTTTATAACCAACGCCGGTGAGGCCGAGACCTACGTGGTCTTCGCCCGGACAGACAAGCAGGCCGAGAAACACCACGGCATCAGTGCCTTCATTGTTGAAAAAGGGACTCCGGGCTTCTCCTTTGGCAAGAAGGAAAAGAAGATGGGCATCAGGTCATCACCAACCATGGAGCTGGTCTTCGAGGGTTGCCGAATCCCGAAGGATAATCTTCTTGGCAAAGAGGGTAAAGGATTCAAGGTGGCTATGAAGACACTTGATGGCGGTCGGATCGGTATCGCTTCCCAGGCTCTCGGTATTGCCCAGGGGGCAATGGACGCATCGGTTGCCTATGCCAAGGAGCGCAAACAGTTCGATGTCAGCATCGCCACTTTCCAGGGAATCCAATTCCAGTTGGCCGATATGGCAACCCAGGTGGAAGCGGCGCGCCTCCTGGTTTATAAGGCGGCCTACAGAGCCAGCGCAGGACTATCGTATTCACAGGAATCGGCTATGGCTAAACTGGTGGCCAGTGAGACCGCTATGCGTGTCACTACCCAGGCCGTGCAGATTCACGGCGGCTATGGTTATAGCCGTGAATTCCCCTTAGAAAGGATGATGCGGGATGCGAAAATTACCGAGATCTATGAAGGCACCAGCGAGGTTCAGCGGATTATCATCGGTTCGGCATTGACCCGATGATTTTAACAGCAAAGTAAAAATGCATTTCCCGGTGAAAGGCAGGGAGAATGCGGTTTTGATCATTGTTATAGTACGAGTATTGGAGGGAGTAGATGGAAGCGAGCCGGGAGATATATTGGAATGTAGGTCATAGTTGGATGACGCTGTTGCCGATGTATCTGGTGACGATAGTGGCAATGGCGGTTCTGGTCTACGGTTTCATGCTGCGCCTGAAAGTGTATAAGCAGGGGAAGGCGATCAACCGGACAGATAACATCGGTGAGAGGCTTACGGCAGCGATGCAGGATGTTCTTCTGCAGGGCCGGGTGATCCGTGTCCGTTGGCCGGGGCTGGCTCACGGGGTCTTTTTCTGGGGTTTTTTCCTGCTGTTGATCGGGACGACCATTATCGTCATCCAGGCGGACTTTACCGACCTTTTATTTGGGGTGAAATTTCTGAAAGGGACCTTTTATAAGCTCTTTTCGGTGACGCTGGATATCGCAGGACTTGCCGCTATCGTAGCCATGGGCGCAATGTTTTTCCGTCGCTATGTTTTCACCCCTGCGGGCCTGGAGACCAGCCGGGACGACGCGATCATGCACGGGCTGCTCTTTATGATCCTGGTCACCGGCTTTGTGATTGAAGGTGCCCGGATGGCGGTTACCGAGCTGGGCACGGATCTCTCCTATTGGTCGCCGGTGGGCTTGATGTTCGCCAAAGTCCTGTCTGGCATGGGCGAGGACGGGCTGAGGGCACTGCACGTGGGCACCTGGTGGTTTCATTTACTCTTGGTGATGCTCTTCATCGTCTCCATCCCGTTCACGAAATTCCGCCATATCTTCACCACGAGCGTCAACATGTTTCTAGCCGACCGGGGGCCAGTCGGCAAACTCGTGACCATGGACATGGAAAACGAGGAGGCGGAGAGCTTCGGGGCGGTTAAGCTCACCGACCTGACCTGGAAGGACATCTTCGACGCCGACGCCTGTACTAAATGCAAACGCTGCCAGGACAGATGCCCGGTCTTTGCCACCGACAAACCCCTGTCGCCGATGAGGGTCATAAACCAGATCGGTGAGATTGCCTTCAATACTCCCGAAGCGAACCTGATCGAGACCATCGGCAAAGACGCGCTGTGGTCCTGCACAACCTGCCGGGCTTGCCAGGATATCTGTCCGGCCGGCATCGAGCATGTGAATAAGATCGTTGAGATGCGCCGGAATATGGTACTGATGGAAGGAGAGTTTCCGGGCGAAGAGGTGATGACGGCCATGGAGCAGACCGAGGTGAATGGCAACCCGTTGGGGATAGGCTATGCCTCTCGCGGTGATTGGGCCCAAGACCTGGGCGTGAAGACGCTCTCTGAGGATAAAGAGGTCGATATCCTCTATTTCGTCGGTTGCTATGCCTCCTTTGATAAACGTAATATTAAAGTGGCAACGGATTTCATCAAACTCTGCCAGAGTGCGGGCGTCAAGGTCGGGATTCTGGGCAAGGAGGAGAAATGCTGCGGCGAGCCGATGCGGAAGATGGGCAATGAGTATCTCTACCAGACTCTTGCCACCGAGAACATCGAGCTGATCAAGGGCTACGAAGTGAAGAAGATCGTCACCACCTGCCCGCATTGCTACAATACGCTGGCCAAGGATTATCTGGATCTGGGACTTGATATTGAAGTTGAATCCTATGTGGTCTTCCTGGAAAACCTGATCACCTCCCGCAGGTTGAGGGTCAAGGCCGAGGGCTTGTCCTGTACATATCATGACTCCTGTTATCTGGGCCGTCATAATTCCATCTATGATGCACCTCGGATGCTGATCACAGCCGCGGGCGGCACGATAACCGAGATGGAGAAGAGTCGTAATCAATCTTTCTGTTGCAGCGCGGGGGGTGGGCGGATTATGGCAGAAGAGAAGCTGGGCAGTAGGATCAATATCAAGAGAGTAAAGATGGCGGCGGATACACAGGCAGACATCCTGATTTCCAACTGTCCTTTCTGCCTGACCATGTTTGAGGATGGAGTGAAGGGAGCGGAGTTGGAAGAGAAGCTCAAGCCACGCGATATAGCCGAGATACTGGCAGAGAGGATACAATAAGGAGTAATAACACTATAAAGAGAAGCAGTGCTCGGTTTGACATTTTTTTACTTTGCACCTTATCGCACGAACATTGGGAATAGTCTATTAATTTTTTCTGGTATGCAAGATAGCTCCGTTCAGATGGGGGGCGTGAAAACTATCGCAACATCTTCTGTAGCCGTTCGCGATTACAGCAATTCCTTTATTAACGAATAGCTGCCAATGCGTCTCATCTTGTTGCACATTGCTTCTGGCAATATTAGCCATATTCAGCCAAAGTCAGGTTGATATACTTCCTGAGAGTATAGACCTGCCTAGTCCAATGGAATTATTCAGAAATGGAGTAACTGCAAATTATAGATTACCAAAGACAAGGTATCAATCTTCTCCCTCGTTCTGCACTTGATCTTCTTCCTGTAAATGTCACCGGGATAATGCCAAAAGAATTGTCTCAAATGGAGCATTTTGAAATCTAAAATAATCCAAATATTTGCAGGTCACTTCAGGACGAGCGTTAGGCAGCGAGGTTGATAGTAACTGACTCTCGGGCACGAATTGGTCCATCTCTCTATCCGTGCCTCAGCTAAGGTAACCGGCGGGCAACAATGCGCTCCTTGGCTTGATCCTCAGTCTCACCACTTGGCGACAAGCAATAATCACCAAGAGCAAATAAATTCTCTTTGCCATCGATGCGGTAGCGATATCGCCATCGTTTTTTACCGTTAGGGGTAATTTCAAGAACGAGACCATTGCCATCTGTCAGCTTGTACGATTTTTTCTTTGCCTTTGCCTTTTTGATTTCAGTATCAGTAAGCATAACAGTCTGTCCCTATTGTTTTTTGGGCCCGAGAATCCATACCCGCTTTTACACTTCCTACCAGCCCTCATTCTACCCTTTCATACCCGCTTTACCTTCGGCTGTCAAAAAACACTACTGGACGTCAATAAACAAAAAAGCCAGCTTTTACGATGGCTTCGTGGACGACTATGAACGTAATGGGATTCTACATTTAACTACGATCGATAATCGGCATTAATTTTGACATAGTCGATGGAGAAATCACAGGTGAAGATTTCTTCGCAGCCGGGACCATCTTGTAAATCAATGGAAACGGTAATATTTTTCTCTTTGAGAATCTTTGTTGCCGCTGCTTCTGCCTCCTTACCCAGGCAAAGGCCATTTTTAACCAGCAGTACATTGCCAAAAGCCAGATCAACACGGTCGGGGGAAAAGAGAACGCCGGAGCGTCCCATTGCCGCAAGAATCCTGCCCCAGTTAGCGTCTTCTCCGAAAAACGCGGTTTTGACCAGGCTGGAGGTGGCGATGGTCCGGGCAATTTTTTCGGCGTCTTTATTCTCTTTTGCACCGCAGACCCGGATAGTGATCGTCTTGGTGGCACCCTCTCCATCGCTGACTATCTGCAGCGCCAGGTCCTTCAGGACCTGTTCCAGGGCAACGTCGAATAGTTGCTGCGCTTCGGAAGAATCGCCGTCGATCGCAGGATTTTCCGCCATCCCGTTGGCCATGATCAGGACCATATCATTGGTGCTAGTATCCCCGTCAATGGTTATCCGGTTAAAGGTACGATCCGTTCCCTTGAGCAAGGACTTATGCAGCTGTGGATAATTAATCCGGGCATCAGTGAAGACAAAAGCCAGCATGGTCGCCATATTCGGCATAATCATCCCTGCCCCTTTGGCCATGCCCATTATTTGGACATCTTTACCTCCAATTTGCACCGTCGTTGCCGCAACTTTCTGCACCGTGTCGGTGGTCATTATTGCCTGAGCGACCTGGGCAAAATTATCGGTGGACAAGCCTTTGACGAGCGCCGGCATACTTCGTTCAAAGGCGGCAACATGCAGCGGCTCGCCGATCACCCCGGTGGATGCGAGCTGCACCAGATCATCAGTAATCCCCAGCGCCTCGGCTGCCAGACTGCTCGTCGCCCTCGCCGCATCCATACCCTTTACCCCGGTGCAGGCATTGGCGCAGCCGCTGTTAACCAGAACAGCCTGCGCCTGACCACTTTTCAAACGTTCTTTATCAAGGATCACCGGGGCCGCCGCCACCTGATTCGTCGTGAAAACTCCCGCCGTCACACAGGGGATAGCGCTATAGATAAGTCCAAGATCCAGTCTGTCGGCATAGCGTATTCCTGCCTTGACCGCCGAAAATGAAAACCCCTTAATCTGCATATAATTCTTCTCTCCAGGCTTCTTTTTGGTAACTTTTTCTCAGTCAGAGGGAAACTTTTCATCCATTGCGAGCAACCTCAAAAAGACCCCACTTCTCCCTCCATCGCCACAAAAACAATAAAATATATCTACCACTTATCGATCTGATTATGCTACTTTAAAATCATCTGGTTCGCGCGGCCCCAAAGATGACACTTTTTGCCGGCAGCAAAGAGTAAATCTGCCCTTTCCTGCCGGAACTCTTACCGATCCGATATATAAGCGCTACATAGCGTCAAAGCATGAATTTTCCTGAACTGCATTGGAGTTATACCCTGTACTCAACCCTCGTGCTGCTGGCCGATTTTTTTATTCGTATCGGTCTTTCGATCAGGGTTATCATGCGCAAACGCCCCTATGGTGTCTCCCTGGCCTGGTTGGTTGTTATCCTGGTCATTCCTTTTTTGGGCGGTTTTGTCTATTTGCTCCTCGGCGAAAACCGACTCCCGGAAAGACGAAAAGAACGGGCAAAAACCTCGTACAGCACCTACCTCAGCTGGCTGAAAACCCTGCAGCAGAGAACTCCCGTTGCCTGGGAGGATCTCAGCCTGGAATGCTTCCCTCTCCACCGTCAGGCTGAAACCCTGGTCGGTATCCCGACAATGGCGGGCAACCACCTGACGCTTATCACTCAGCCTGAAGAGATCCTTAGCACCATTATTAAAGCTATCGACAATGCAACTTCCACCTGTCACTTGCAATTTTACATCTGGCAGGAAGGCGGCAGAGTCGATATGGTTATCGAGGCCCTGCTTGACGCGGTAAACAGGGGTGTAACCTGCAGAATATTGCTCGACTCGATCGGCAGTCGCGATTTTCTTAAAAGCCGAAATGCCGCGGCAATGCGCCACGCAGGAATCAAAATTCAGGAATCGTTGCCCGCCGGAATCATTAATGCCCTATTTTCCAGGATGGATATTCGCAATCATCGCAAGCTGGTCGTCATAGACGGCCGGATTGCCTTTACCGGCAGCCAGAATATGGTTGATCCGAAGGTGTTTAAAATAGATGCCGGGGTCGGCAACTGGGTCGATGTGATGGTGCAGGTAGAGGGTCCGGTTGTTGAGTGTATAGCCGGCACCTTTATCAGCGACTGGATCCTTGATTCGGATATAGACCACTTTCACTCGGAGTCACTGCTGAAAGATATTCAAGCCGCCGGGCAGTCAAGCGATGTACGCACCACCCCCGTTGCCGGAGAATCGGCGATCCAGCTCGTCCCATCGGGCCCGGGCCTTGTGCCGGATGCAATTCACAACCTGCTGCTGACCACCATCTATGCGGCCAGATCCGAATTAATCCTGACCACGCCCTATTTTATCCCCGATGAACCATTGCTGGTTGCCCTAAAGGCAGCCGCCCAGCGTGGCGTGCGAGTGAAGATTATCGTTCCTTTACATAATGATTCACTCCTCGTAAAATATGCCAGCCGCGCCCGGTACCAGGAACTTACCGAGTCAGGGGTGCAAATTTTCCTTTTTCATGGCGGCTTGCTCCATTCCAAAACCATTACCGTTGATCATGAGTTTGCCCTCTTCGGTTCGGTCAACCTGGATATGCGCAGCTTCTGGCTCAATTTTGAAGCGACTCTTTTTATCTATTGCAAATCGTTTACCGAAAAACTCCTGGCCATCCAGCGGGAATACCTCAACCATTCGACAGAACTGGATAGAGATACCTTTTCTCAAAGAGGCTCCTGGGAAAAATTTAAAGAAAATAGCGTCCTTCTTGTCTCGCCTCTACTCTAATGAAGATACGAATCTTATTGATATCCGATATCCACGGCAACTATCCAGCGCTGCAGGCTATCGATCAGCAACTAGACGCTTCCAGCTTTGACTCTATTGTTAATTCCGGCGACTCTCTGGTCTATGCCCCTTTTGCCAACGAAACGATAGAATGGCTGCGCGAGCATCAGGCCATCTCAATTCTCGGCAACACCGATCAAAAGATTATCAGACTGCTCTCAGGTAAAAAGGTAAAAAAACCGTCCAACCCGGAAAAACGGATCATGTACACGGCAACCGCCAAAGCACTGAGCGAAGCAAACCGCCACTATCTCTGTTCCCTCACGACCACCGCCCGACTCAAACTGCACCAAGCTGGAAAAGCAGCCCGTGAACCAAAGATTAAACTGGGCGTCTTTCATGGCAGTCCCGCTGATCCTGACGAATTTCTCTTTGCCGATACGCCGGATGCGAGATTTTATGAACTGGCAGCTCTGACCAAATGCCGCATCGTGGTAACCGGCCATTCACACTCGCCCTACCATAAGCTCCTGGCAGGTGTCCACTTTATCAACCCCGGCGCAGCAGGTCGAATGTTTGATGGAAATCCAAGTGCTTCGTGCGCCACCTTGGATATTTCGGGGGATGCCATTGCCGTGCAGCACTTCCGAATCGCCTATGCGGTTGATAAAGTTATCAAGAGAATCAAGGAAGAAAATCTCCCCGAGATCTACACCACCATGTACCAGCAAGGCACAAAATTAAATTGAGCATGGTATTTTTGATCAAATTATTGTTATCGTACAAGAATACACAAGCTGTTCTCCTGATCATCTGCAACGAGGAACCTTCTATGGCCAAAAGCAAAGCAAGCAAGAACGATAAAAGCGACAAGAACAAAAAGAACGAAAAGAATGGTAAAAGTGACAAGAGTGACAAAAATGAGCTGGAGCAAGTCCGACTGCTTGAAGGGACCGCCTATAAAAATATCGATACCAAAGAGGGCGACGAGAAGACTTCGATCTGGATCCAGAACACCCATCTACGCTATGAGATAGAGCTGAAAAGACTGCAGATCGAACTTATGAAGCTGCAAAGCTTTATGAAAGCGAACGGGCAGCGGATGGCAATTCTCTTTGAAGGACGCGATGCGGCTGGCAAGGGAGGCACCATCAAAAGGGCTATCGCCCACCTCAACCCCAGAAACACCAGAGTCGTTGCCCTGATGAAGCCCAACGAAACAGAATTAAGCCAGTGGTATTTTCAACGCTATATCGCCCATCTTCCTTCGGCCGGAGAAATAGTCATCTTTGACCGCAGCTGGTACAACCGGGCGATGGTCGAACCGGTCATGGGCTTTTGTACCGACGAGCAGAATAAGCGCTTTTTAAAGGACGTACCGATGTTCGAAGAAATGCTGGTTAAAGACGGGATCAAGTTGTTGAAGTTCTACTTTTCTGTGTCAAAAGATATGCAGAACAAGCGCTTCGAATCACGCAAAACAGACCCACTTAAGCAGTATAAACTCTCTCCGGTCGACAACCTGGCCCAGGAATACTGGGACCAGTATTCGGTGCGCAAATTCCAGATGCTCTCAGAAACCAACCGGACCATTTCGCCGTGGACGATCATCCGCTCCAACGACAAGAAAAGGGCCCGGATCAACTGTATAAAATATATCCTCAACCAGATGGATTACGACCAGAAACTCGGATCCGAAGAGCTTACCCCGGACCCGGAAATTGTCATCTCAGGCATCGATGAACTCAAACATATGGAAGAGAACTTGATGTCGCCGGAGAAGTTGCACGGCTAGGCTCCAAGACGGCAGCAAGCCCTATCAGTGGTGTCAGGCCTCTTGCCCACAACATTTTTTATATTTTTTCCCTGAACCACAGGGGCAGAGAGCGTTTCTGCCAATTTTGTCACCGTCTCGGCGAACCTGCCTAGCCGGGGCGGATTGCTCTGTCGCACTCGCCCGGTTCATGCGCAGCTGCTCCTGCTCATGTCTTCGGCGCCGCTCTTCTTCGAGTCGTTCCACATCATCCTCACGCACGACCCGGACCCGCATCAGGCTGGAGACAATCTGCGCCTTGACAGTCTCGACCATGGCACCGAACATCTCGAATCCTTCCCGTTTATACTCATTCAAAGGATTTTTCTGGCCATAGCCCCGCAGTCCGATACCTTCTTTCAGATAGTCCATGGACAGCAGATGATCTTTCCAATGGCTGTCGACAATCTGCAGCAGGATCAGCTTTTCGAGCTGCCGCTGGGTGTCGGGCCCATTGACTTGATCCTGCTTTTTATAGGCCTGTTTGACGAATTCAAGCGTCTTTTCGGTGAAGGTTTCAAATTTCAGCCCTTCCAGTTCTTCTTCCGGCCACTCCGGGATATTGTGGAACAATTCCCCCATCCGCACCTTGAATGCCGGCCAGTCCCATTCAACCGAATCAACGCGATCCTGATAAAATTCACCGGTGACGATATCAACCAGGTCTTCAATCATGTCCTGGACCACCTCGCTGAGCTCGGTTTTGTTGAGGACATCCTGACGCTGTTGATAAATAAGCTCCCGCTGCTTATTCATGACATCGTCATATTCCAGCAGATGCTTACGAATATCAAAGTTATGCCCCTCCACTTTGCGTTGCGCATTTTCGATGGCCCGCGAGATCATGTTATGCTCAATCGGCTCGTCCTCTTCCATGCCGAGCTTATCCATGATGCCGGTAATTCGCCCAGAGCCGAAAATACGCAGCAGATCGTCTTCCAAAGACAGGAAAAAGCGCGAGGAACCAGGATCCCCCTGCCGTCCGGAACGTCCGCGCAGCTGGTTGTCGATACGACGGGATTCATGGCGTGAAGTACCGAGGATATGCAGGCCACCGACCTCAACGACGCCAGCTCCGAGCTTGATATCAGTGCCGCGGCCAGCCATGTTGGTGGCGATCGTCACCTTGCCCAGTTGGCCAGCACCGGCAATGATCTCCGCTTCACGTTCATGATGTTTGGCGTTTAAAACCTCATGCTCAATCTGGTCTTTTTTAAGCATATTGGAAATTTTTTCCGAGACATCAATAGAAATGGTGCCGACCAGAACGGGGCGTCCGGCCGCATGCAGTTCCTTAATCTCATTGACGACCGCACGATATTTGGCGGCCTCATTTTTATAGATGACATCGGCGTAATCGTCGCGCACCATCGGCTGATTGGTCGGCATAACCACTACATCGAGATTATAAATTTTCTTGAACTCCGGTGCTTCAGTATCGGCGGTACCGGTCATGCCCGCCAGTTTGTCATACATCCGGAAATAATTCTGGAAGGTTATCGAGGCAAGAGTCTGGTTTTCCTGCTCGATTTTCACTTTTTCCTTGGCTTCCAGCGCCTGATGCAGGCCATCGCTGTAACGTCTGCCTTCCATGGTACGGCCGGTAAATTCGTCAACGATTATGACCTGATTGTCCCGGACGATATAATCGACATCGTTTTTAAAGAGAACATGGGCCTTCAACGCCTGGTTAAGATGGTGCAGCTTCTCGATGCTCGCCGGATCGTAGAGATTTTCCACCTCGAACAGTTTTTCACCAAGGGCGACGCCTTCTTCGGTCAAAGAGACCTGGCGCGCCTTCTCGTCGACCGTGTAGTGTTCGTCTTTCTTGAACTTGGTCATGACCCGGTTGACATTCTTATAGAGATCGGTGGAAATATCCGTCGGACCGGAGATTATTAGCGGGGTTCGCGCTTCATCGATCAGAATGGAATCGACCTCGTCGACGATGGCGTAATTAAAGCCACGCTGGCAAAAATCAGCCAGATCAAACTTCATGTTGTCCCGCAGATAATCGAAACCAAATTCGTTGTTGGTACCATAGGTGACATCAGCGGCGTAGGCCGCGCGCCGCTCTTCATCGTTGAGGCCGTGAATAATCTTGCCAAAGTTCATCCCGAGAAAACTATAGACCTGACCCATCCACTTGCTGTCGCGAGCGGCCAGATAATCATTGACGGTGACAACATGCACCCCTTTACCGGTCAGACCGTTTAAGTATACCGGTAAGGTCGAGGTAAGCGTCTTGCCCTCACCTGTTTTCATCTCGGCAATTTTGCCCTGATGCAGCACAATGCCGCCCACGAGCTGGACATCGTAATGGCGCTCGCCAAGGACCCGCTTAGCTCCTTCCCGAACAACGGCAAAGGCCTCCGGTAAAAGATCATCAAGCGGTTCTCCCTGCGCAAGCCGTTCTTTGAAGGCGATAGTTTTGGCCGCAAGTGCTGCATCGTCAAGAGGCTGGATATCCTTTTCCAGCTCATTGATTCGGCTGACGAGGGGGTTGAGCTGTTTGAGATACCTGTCGTTACTGCTGCCGAACACTTTGGTGAGTATTTTTCCAATCATTATTTTCTGCCGTTAGTAATAGTCCGTTAAAAATTCTAGGAGCCTGTCGGCTTATGCCCTTTTTCCCCATATCTTCGTCAAACTCGAAAAAATTATCCTCTGAATATTAACTATATACTTCCGGTCATTTTTTCGAGTTTGCCTCGATCTGAGAAAAAACTGCTATAATCCGACAGACTCCTAAGAGTAAGATGTAAGATGTAAGATGGTCGTTACTGGTCTTCTATTATACACATATCCGTGCAATAGTAAAAAACCGGCGTTGGTTATTCGGATTTTTGTTCTTCGGCTTTTTTCACCGCCTTCTTTTCCGCGCGAATGATCAGCGGCCCAATTTTTTTGACAGGCTGTTCCGCCACGACATCGGTTTTTTCATAGGATGGCAGCAGCACTGACTGGCCGGTCCATACCCCCAGCAAAAACATCCAGAGGAAGAGACAAAAGACGATCACGCCGATGCCGGCGATCGCACTTCTGGTCAACTCAAACTTGATCTTTTTTGCTTGAGTCTTGCGCTTAACGGCCATCCTGGAGTCCCGATCCTACATTTTCTGCGGTGCCGACAGGCCAACCATATCCAGGCCGTTTTTCAGCACCACCTGCAGGGCCTTTATCATGCTGAGTCTGCCCTGAGTGAGGGCAATATCATCGGTGAGGACCTTATGCTTGTTATAGTAGCTATGCAGCTGCCCGGCAAGTTCCATCAGATAGAAGATAATTTTATGCGGTGCCAGCTCCAGGGCACTCCCCTCGATGGTAGCAGGAAAAGTCGACATGGTCTGGAGCAGTTTCAGTTCTTCCGGCTCCTGCAGCAGTTTGAGCTCTTCGATGGTATATTGAGGCTCAGCAATACCTTTTTCTTCTGCCTGGCGCAAAATAGCACAGAGACGGGCGTAGCCGTACTGCACATAATAAACCGGATTTTCCTGGCTTTGTTTTTTGGCCAGATCCAGATCGAACTCAAGCTGGCTATCGGCTTTACGCATCATAAAGAAAAATCGTACCGGGTCAATGCCGACCTCGTCAAGCAGCTCATCGACGGTGACAAAGTTGGCCTTGCGGGTGGACATCTTGACCTGTTTGCCTTCGCGGGTAAGGGTGACAAACTGATGCAGGACGACGGTAATCTTGCCCGGATCATAGCCCAGAGCCTGGACGCCGGCCAGCACATCCGGTACAGTGGCAATATGGTCGGAGCCAAGAACATTGACCAGCCAGTCAAAGTTGCGCCGGAATTTCTCCCGATGATAGGCCATATCCGGCAGACGGTAGGTCGGCTCGCCGCTGCTCTTGATGATCACCCGGTCCTGCTCCTGACCAAACGCGGTGGTCTTGAACCACACCGCATTGTCCTGCTCATAGACATAGCCCTTGGCTTTCAACTCGGCGACCACATCGTCGATGAGACCATTTTCATACAGAGAATGTTCATTAAAATAATTATCAAAGATGATCCCCATGCGCTCCAGCGTGGCTGAGATATCCTTAAAAATATAGCGTTCCGCCTGCTCTTTAAACGGCGTTACATCGGCATGGTCTTTTAAGGCGTCACCCTGCTCCTTAATCAAAGACCGGCTGATATCGATAATATATTCTCCCTGGTAGCCATCCTCCGGAAAGGTAAACGCCTCGCCCAGCAGCTCAAGGTATCTGGCACGGGTCGACTCGCCAAGAATCCGCATCTGCCGCCCGGCATCATTATAGTAATATTCCCGAAAGACATCATGGCCTGTGGCTGTAAGGAGCCGGGCGATGGAGTCACCAAGGATCGCCTGGCGGCCATGGCCGATACTTAAGGGGCCGGTGGGGTTGGCGCTGACAAACTCAACCATTACCTTCCGGTCCGCACCGATGCGGCTTGTGCCGAAATCGGCGCCTTTTTTGATAATCTCCGGGATCAATCGACGCCAGACATCGGGGTTGATAAAAATATTGACAAAACCTGGCCCGGCAATCTCCACCCGTGCGATAAGATCGGTGTGAGCTGCCAGTTTTTCGGCCATGCGCGCAGCTATTTGCCGGGGATTCTTCTTGTCGATTCCGGCCAGCACCAAGGCAAAATTGGTTGAAAAATCCCCCTGCCCTTCATGTTTAGGCAGCTCAACAGTGAATTTACCGGCGGCATCGCCAGTCCATACGCCTTCTTCAAGCCCTTGTGCAAAACAGTCGTCAAGCACCTTTTTTAATGCAGAACGGATCATTGATCTCTACTCGATATAATGTCGTTGATTGTTATTGCCCAGCAGACAGAGAACCTCATAGCTGATGCTGTCCATGTGTTCGGCGATATCATCGGCGCTGATACTCTCTCTCCCCTGCCGACCGAGCAGAACCACCTCATCCCCGGCAGATACTTCACCGGCATCGGTGACATCGATCATACACATATTCATGCACACCCGACCGACAATCGGAACCGGCCGGCCATGCACTAAAACCATGGCCCGGTTGGACAACAGCCGCGAATAACCATCTTCATAGCCTACCGGCAGTACGGCAATTCTGGTCACTTGACTGGTATGAAAGGTATGTCCGTAACTGACACCCGTACCCGCCGGGACGGTCTTCACCTGCAGAATTCTTGAAGTAAAAGACATCGCGGGAATGAGCTCATGACCATCGGATTCATCGCTGCCACCCTGTCCGGCCGGATGATAGCCATATAGAGCAATTCCAGCCCGCACCATATCGCAACAAGTATCCGGGAAATTAAGCACTGCTGCCGAATTAGCAATATGACAAAGCGTTGCCGAGCTGTCTTGCAAAGTACCGCATGCCTCGGCAAACTGGGTAAAATTAAGGCGCGTGCTTGGTGCAGCGGGATTATCCGCTTCTGGGAAATGGCTCATCAACCCGGCAATTTTAATGCCCGGCAAGCCGGCGACCGCATCGGCAAAAGCCGGAACATCAGCAGGAAAAACACCCAATCGGCTCATTCCCGAATCGACTTTGAGATGAACACCAATTTCCTGTCCTCGGGCTGTAGCCTCAAGCGACAAAGCCTGCGCTGCAGCATAGCTGTAAACAACCGGAGTAAGCTGATAGTGCAGGAAGAGTTTAGCATCAACTTCGGCAAAACCAATAGTCACATATATATCACCCTGTACCCCTGCCTCGCGAAGGACAACGGCCTCGCGCAGTTCGGCAACACCGAAGGCTTTGCATCCGGATCGACTGAAGGCCTTGGCGGCCATCACCATGCCATGGCCATAGGCATCTGCTTTGACCATGGCCATAACCGAAGTTCCGGCCCCTGCTTTTTTCCGGATAAAGGTGTAGTTCTTCTGCAGGGCGGTGCAGTCTACGGTAATGTTATTAAAGGATTGGTCGTACATGATGTAAAAAAGTAATGGGGGGTTATTTCCCGTGCAGCCATGCCTTCCAGGCAAGCCTGCTGGACACCAGCAGTGCCCAGCCGATAGTGATATACAAAAAACCAAGTAGTGTAATAGGTAAAGAAGAATTGCGCAAGATAACACCCATACCCATCATAAACAACACCAATATCCATGTTTTAATAGAGTAAACTGCGCCGAGGCAAGTGCCGTCCTTAAATGTTGCGATCCGCTCGATACCTCGCCGGGCAGATTTATCCAGTATCACAAATGCTTTCAGGCTACCGATAACAATTGCTGGCAGCACCACCATAAATGGTTGCCATTGCCCCAGCTGACTGAGGCGATAGGTACCTTTGGCCAGCAACAGAATACCGATTGTCGTCCACAGAACTGCAGAGAGCAGCAGATGGGTGCGCGTGCTCGCTCCCGGTTTAAAATGAGACAGACCTTTTACCATAGAGAACGCACCATATATAAACGGAACAAGCCCATCTCCTGAACAGGAGATGGGCTTGTTCTTTTTACAATCCAGGGCTATATCAGACTTCGTTTACAGTGATGGCACCTTCAGGACATACTTCAACACAAGTCTCACAGCCGAGACATTCGTCCATTTCTACCGGCTCTGCTTTGCCGTCTACCATCTCGAATACCTGCGCCGGGCATGCTGCTACACACTCTTCATCGCCGCTGCACTTATCTTTGTCAACTATTACTTCAAACATGAACTACCTCCATAAAATGAGAATGAAAATTAAGTATCGGTCATACTTAATTGGCTATCCGAACATTGTCCTGCCACCGTTGTTACGTGTCATATTGCATTAATTCACGGCCAGATTTTTGTCAAGCAAAAACAAATCACATCTTTTCTTCCCGTCAGACTCTCCGCTTTCGAAAATTAATTGTATTATTTCAAACGATTAAATAATTATCTTACTTCTTTTACCAGCCGGGCGCCGGTTAATAAATGTTGACTGGAGCACTTTTTTTTTTATATAGTGCGGGTTCTTTTTTCCATCCTTTGAGAAAAAAGAGAGAATCAGCCCCAAAAAAAACGTTGTATCCATCCCTTTTCTTAAAAATTACAGACAGAGCCCATGAAAGATAAAAAGCCCAAGAAAACACTCCAGGCAGAAAAACGCGAACAGGCCATGATAGAAGGCATACTGGAGGGGAGCCCGGATGCTATCGGCGTCGTAGTGGTGCGCCTGGAATGCGGCTGCCGCAAAATGGCGGCGGTGTCCAAAGACGGGGAGCCGGCCTCGAAAATCATCATGTATCGCGACCAGGCGCAAAGTATCTGTGCCAAGTGTCAAGAAGACAATGGCAGCTTTATGCGCACCAGAGAATCTTTTATCCACTGGGTTGAGCCAGCCCCAAGCAAGGATAAACAACAGGAAATCAGCCTGAAAGTCCTCGGCTCCGCCACTGCCCACTGATTCACAGGCCAACAGGCCGCTTCGGCATACCCATCAGTGGTTTATCTTCGGACCGTTCGACAGCGATTGACGAAATTCTTCGCCCACTCAGGAGTTCCGTCGGCGTGAATATGGGAATATAGTGCCAGGACGTTATTGTAGGTCAAACCGTCCCATCCGTCGATAAATCCACGGCCACGCACCATTTTAAAGATGAGCTGGTCGGAGCTTCCCTGCCAGTCGAGAACTTTCGAATAGCGAAATTCGTGCCCTTTGATATCCATTCCCTGCTCGTAAAAAGCATTCTTTTTGGCGACATGAAAAATTGTATAGCCATGGGCCTGGGGTTTTGCCGACATCCCAAAACGCACCGGGAATACCCCGACCAGCGGAAACTCCTCTCCGCCCTGCACAATGGAATGACCGAGGTATATCAGGCCGCCGCATTCGGCATAAATCGGCAGGCCGTTGTCGGCGGCCTGTTTAACCGATTGACGAAAGGAGGTGTTGGCCGCCAGCTTCCTGGCGCTCGTCTCGGGAAATCCACCGCCTATATACAGACCGTCAAGCTCAGGAAGGCGGCTGTCGGACAAGGCATTGATAGAGACTAATTGGGCGCCGGCATTTTCGAGTGCTTCCAGATTTTCTGAATAGTAAAACTGGAAAGCGGCGTCCTGCAGCACCCCAATGGTCATTTTCGGTAAACCGCATAAAGAGCCATGCCAAAGTTTATTGGTGACATCCAGCTTGGTGTCCGGCAGATTTTTCATGATCGATCGGAAGGAATCGAGATCGACATTTTCAACAATCAAATCGGCCAGAAAATCAAGTGCTTCCCGGCTGTCGGTATACTCCTGATGGGGCACCATCCCCAGGTGGCGCATCGGAAAGATATCGCGCTTTAAGCGGGGTATCGAACCGATGACTGCAACGCCGGTATACCGTTCCACCGACTCGGTGACCAGCAGCCGTTGCCGGGTAGTCGCTATCTGATTAAGCACCACGCCCTTGATATTCAGCCGCTTATCAAATTGTTGACAGCCGAGCACCATCGCCGCCACAGTCCTGGTCGTCTTGGTACAGTTGACCACCAGAACAACCGGCAGATCAAGCATCAATGCCAGTTCCGCGGTGGAATATCCGCCCTCGGCATCCACTCCATCGTATAATCCTCTGTTCCCTTCGACAATGACCAGGTCCGCATCGGCTGAATGGACGGCAAAGGAGCGTTGAATGATCTCTCTGGTCATAAAAAATGGATCAAGATTATAGCATCTCCTGCCGGCTGCGAGTTGCAGCCAGCCGGCGTCAATATAATCCGGTCCTTTTTTAAATGGCACTATCCGTCGGTTTTGCCGGGCGAAGGCGGCAGTAATTCCCACCGACACGACACTTTTCCCCGATCCACCTGCAAGTCCGGCAATTACCAGACCTTTTTTTTCCATTGTCACGCCTTTTAATCCCTTAATGGTCTTTTTTGGCATATTTCCCCCAGGCCGTCCTATCGAGAGCATTGAGCCGCTGTTCCAAAAGAAGACGATATTGTTCAAGCTCTTCCGGTTTGGCCTTCGCCGGGACAAAAAGCGGTTCCCCATAATGAAAATCTATCCGGCAGAAGGGCTTGGGGATCATGGTTCTGTCCCAGGAATTAATGGTAAAATAGCTCGACGCGGCATACACTATTGGCAGTACCGGTACGCCCGACCTGGCGGCAAGATAAATACAGCCGGCCTGCACGACCAACGCTGGTCCTTGAGAACCGTCAGCGACAATTGCCGCATTACTGCCCCGGCGAACCGCCCGAAGCATGGCCTTGAGTCCCTCGACACTCTTGGTGTTTTTCGACCCGCGCACGGTAGAAAAACCAAATTTCTCCACCACTCCGGCGAGATATTCGCCATCTCTGCTGGCACTGACCATGGCCGTAGCCGGATAATGGCGCATATAATAGATGATATAAAATATCGAATAATGCCAGAACGCGAATATTGCCGTTCGTCCTTTTTTTTTGACCGGCAAAAAATGTTCCTCGTTATGAACAATCACCCTGCAACTGCTGAACCAAAGCCGCATTACCCAGAAAACAACCCCCGGAATTATGCGGAGCAACAAACTATTGAGCTTCCCCTCAGTCACCCTATTTCTATCTCCAGCAGACGAATCTTTTTAATGCGGTCACGCAACTCTGCGGCTTTCTCAAAGGCCAGTTCGCCGGCCGCCAGATGCATCTCTTTTTCCAGTTTCTTGATTTCCTTTTCCAGGTCCTTCAACGATGAAAAAACCGGCAGTTCTTCCCCAGTTGCCACCATACCGGCAGAAAAATCTTCAGCGACATAGCCGGAATTATGCAGATGCTGCTGCATGGTATCCTTTACCGCCGAAATAATTGTCTGAGGGGTGATGCCGTTTTTCAAGTTATATTCCTGCTGGATCTGTCGTCTTCGGTCCGTCTCTTCCATCGTATAACGCATTGACCCGGTTATCGTGTCGGCATACATGATCACCAACCCGTCCACGTTTCTGGCGGCGCGGCCGCAGGTCTGGATAAGCGATCTCTCCGACCTCAGAAAGCCCTCCTTGTCGGCATCGAGGATCGCCACTAAAGAGACCTCGGGGATATCTAGGCCCTCGCGTAATAAATTGATACCGATCAGAACGTCAAATTCTCCTTTGCGCAGAGAACGGATAATTTCGATACGTTCCAGGGTCTTGATATCGGAATGGAGGTAGCGCACCCGGATACCAATATTTTCATAGTAGCTGGTCAGGTCTTCGGCCATTCGCTTGGTCAGGGTCGTCACTAGTACGGCCTCACCCCTATTGGCCCGCAGCCGTATTTCTTCCAGCAGGTCATCGACCTGGCTGGTGGCAGCTCGAACCTCGATTTGCGGATCAAGAAGACCGGTCGGCCTAATGACCTGCTCGATCACCCTGCCCTGAGCCTGTTCCAGCTCGTAGGGGCCAGGGGTTGCCGAAACATAGATTACCTGATTGACCCGCCCGGCAAACTCATCAAAGCGCAAAGGTCGGTTATCGAGGGCTGACGGCAGTCGAAAACCGTACTCCACCAGGGTGGTCTTGCGCGAGCGATCCCCGTTGTACATACCGTTCAGCTGGCCGATGGCGATATGGCTCTCATCGATAAACAGAAGATAATCCTCAGGAAAATAATCGAGTAAATTAGGCGGGGGAATACCTGGTTTTTTCCCGGTCAGGTGCCGACTATAATTCTCTATACCATTGCAATAGCCTAATTCCTGGATCATTTCCAGATCAAACATCGTCCGCTGGTCAAGGCGCTGAGCCTCCACCAGCCTATTTTCCTGGTACAAAGCTTCCAGACGCTCGACAAGCTCGGCCTTGATTGTTTCACCGGCGATCTGCAGCCGGTCTTTGGAGGTAACGAAGTGGCTGCCGGGAAAGACCGTATACTCGGCCAATGTTTCCAACACCACGCCGCGTAAGGGATCGATTATGACCAGGGCTTCAATCGTATCACCAAAAAACTCAACCCGGATTGACCGCTCTTCTTCATGGACGGGAAAGATGTCGAGCACATCACCGCGGACCCGAAAAGTCCCCCGATGAAAGGAGATATCATTGCGTTCGTATTGCATATAGACTAAACGCCGCTGCATCTCTTCCACCGGGTACTCATCGCCCACGCGAAGAGACAGATGCATATTCTTATATTCGTCAGGTGAACCAAGGCCATAGATACAGGAGACTGAGGCAACGATCAGCACATCTCGTCGAGTGAGCAGAGAACGGGTGGCCGAGTGGCGCATTTTATCGATTGCGTCGTTGATCGAAGAATCCTTTTCAATATAGCTGTCCGACTGGGGAATATAGGCTTCCGGTTGATAGTAATCGTAATAGGAGACAAAATACTCAACCGCATTGTTTGGAAAGAGTTCCTTGAATTCGCTGAAAAGCTGGGCTGCCAGAGTTTTATTCGGCGCGATTACCAGGCTTGGTCGCTGTACCTGCTCGATGACATTGGCCATAGTGAAAGTTTTTCCCGATCCCGTCACCCCCAGCAGAACCTGACTTTTTATACCGGCTTGGACGCCTTCCGTCAGCATATTAATGGCTTCCGGCTGATCACCGGAAGGCTGAAATTTTGAGGTTAAGGTAAACGGTGTATCCATAATATTATACGATTCGATTACATCATAACAGTCGGAAGATGCTACCCGAATGCCCGCAATTTATCCAGCATTGCCCGGTTATTCTTCCCAGGAAATACAGTCTTCGGGGCAATTTTTAATCGCCTCATCGACCAGCTCAATCGGATATTTACTCATTTCGATAATCTCCATTAACCCGGTTTCCTGGTTGTAGCGAAAAACCTGAGGGGCAATTTCAAGGCATCCGTGGCAATAGCTGCACTGGCCAAGATTTATTGCCGGATATATTTTGCTCAAAGGATATGTTTTCATCAGACGCCTTACCTTATCACACGGCAATTTTCCAGTAGCAATTGTCAACTATCAGTTTATAATAATCATTACCATTTTATGACCGAACCGCAAGGACGATTCTTATGCTATTGTTAGCCTTTTATGGTAATAATTTTTCCTGTTTTATAGCATAAATAGAGAAAAACACAAGGAAGCTGTTGCGTCCATAAGGCCAACTGTTTACACTGAAGAGTTGTCATTTAAGAAAACTTCAAGAAATTTTCATCACATATTATTGGAGCAAAAATGAGCACTAATGAACTGGCGAAAGGAATATACAGCGTAGGAGCTGTCGACTGGGACGTCCGTGACTTCCACGGATATTCGACTTACAAAGGAACAACCTATAATTCCTTCCTCGTTATCGATGAAAAGGTGACCCTTTTCGATACCGTGAAACGGTCCCATAAAGACGAATTATTGCGCAATATACGAACAATTATCGACCCAGCCAAAATTGACTATCTGGTAGTCAACCATGTTGAGATGGATCATTCCGGCTGTCTGCCGGAGATGATGGACATAATCAAACCGGAAAAACTCTTCTGTTCGCCTATGGGACAAAAAGCGCTTATAGATCATTTCCATCGTGAAGACTGGCCTTTTGAAGTAGTAAAAAGCGGCGCCGAAGTGAGCCTGGGAAAAAGAACCGTTCAGTTCATCGAAACCCGAATGCTCCATTGGCCCGATTCAATGTTCAGCTATATTAAAGAAGATGGTATTCTGTTTTCAAGCGATGCTTTTGGCCAGCATTATGCCACCAGCGAGAGGTTCGATGATGAGGTCGATCTGTCGGCGGTGATGCACGAGAGCGCCAAATACTATGCCAACATCCTCTATTTGTATGCGCCGCTGATCAAAAAGCTTCTGGCATCGATTGCCGAAATGAACCTCGATATCAAAATGATTGCCCCTGATCACGGCATTGTCTGGCGAACCCATCTGCATAAGATATTGGAAGCCTACAATAAATGGAGTCGGAACGAAACAAGTCCAAAAACGCTGGTGATTTACGATTCCATGTGGCACTCCACCGAGACGATGGCCCATGCAATAGGGGCCGGTCTCCAGGAAACTGGAGTCAGTACTAAAATGATAAATCTCAAGGTGAATCATCGCAGCGATGTCATGACTGAGGTGCTTGGCGCCAAGGCAGTGGTCATCGGCTGTTCGACCCTTAACAACGGGCTTCTGCCGCGCATGGCCGGGTTTCTCATGTATATGCGGGGTCTGAAACCGACTGATAAATTCGGCGCCGCCTTTGGTTCTTTCGGCTGGAGCGGCGAGGCAGTCAGCCTGATTAATACCGCAATGCAGGAGATGAAGATTGAGGTGATTGAAGATGGTTTGAAGATGAAGTACGTGCCGGATGCGCATAAACTGGAAGAATGTGTGGCAATGGGTCGGCGGATCGGCAAACGCGTGCTTGACAGCTTTATTAAATAACCCTCTGCCGAGTTCTCACAACCATGCAGCAGATTTCCGAACATAAAATGCTCCTAACCGGCGAGTCTTTTGCCCACTGCAGTGAACAGGTGCACAAATTTTTTGACCTGACCTCTCTGGTGATATATGACTGTATCGAGACGGTGGAATCGCAATCTTGTTCCAGCCTTGATGCGGATTTTTTGGATCGGATAGCTGCAGCGGAAGGACATAATCGACAGATGATACAGGAGTTGATCGAAGAACTGGTTCAAGCCGGTTTTACGACAACAAAAGATTTGCTGCATATGGAACAGGGCTACCTATCCAAGACCATACATATCCTAAGCCATTTCCTGGACGGATTTATCGGCATAGATTCGTATTTCTATAATCTCATTGATGACAGTCATTGGCTGTCACCGACAACCGATCAAGCCATTCACGATGAGACTCAACACTTCTGGCTGTTGCATGTCAAGTGCTTTGCAACGACGACGGAAGAGGCAGGGCTGTTACGCTTCTAGTCCCTGTAGTCCCACTGTTAGTCTCACTATATGCGGAGGAGGTAATTCTTTGGCGGAAAGTTGTTCTTTTTTATTTCATGTTCGCATCGATTAGAGTGCAACAACAGAGCCTTGCCACGGTTTTTGGAACAGGCTTTGCCAAAACGGGTAACCGAAGGAGATCTCATGAGCATTTTTACCTACACGGCAGCAGAACTTTATGCCTGGTTGACAACAAAAAGTGACATAGTCGTTCTTGATGTCAGAAATAAAGTTGATTTTGCCAGATTCAAAGTTGAATCGCCCTATCCTTTTACTGTCCAGAACATTTCTTACTTCGATTTTATGGAGATCGAAGATGAGTGTGTTGCCAAAGTTATCAAAAACAAACCAGTTCGTATTGTCTGTGCGAAAGAAGGTTCTGCTAAATTTGTCGCAGAAATTCTCGACAAACACGGGATAAAAGACGTGGGCTACTTAGAGGGCGGCATAAAATCATGGGGCAACCTCCTCGTCCCGGTGCTACTTAATCCCGGCGAAACCTTTCAGCTCTATCAGTTCATCCGGCCAGGCAAAGCATCTACCAGCTACGGTCTGCAAAATGAAGACGAGCTGATGCTTTTTGACCCATCCAGAAACATCGATTTTTATCTTGAATTCGCCAGGAAAAATAAGTGCTCCCTGATAAAAACCTTTGAAACTCATCTGCAGGCCGACTATATCGCCGGAAGTAGGATACTGGCCGAAAAAACCGGTGCTGATTTTCTCGCTAGTGACAATGACTTTACCGGTGCCAACATCCTTTACACGCACTTGCAAGACGGTGCTTACTACAACTTTTCTCAGCCGGGACCAACCATTCAATGTATCTTTACCCCCGGTCATACCCCAGGCTCAACCAGCTACATTATCGATGATCGCTTTATGATTACCGGCGATACCATATTTATTCAGTCGATCGGCCGTCCGGACCTTGGCGGACAGGTTGAGGCCTGGTCCGATAAATTGTTCCAGACCCTGCAGAAAGTAAGGACCTATAAAAGCGATATGATTATTCTTCCCGGCCACTATATGAGCTGGGAGGAAGCAAATGACAAACTCGCTTTTGTTGCAACTCTGGCAGAAACAATGGCGTATAATAACGCCATCTATGCCATCAAGGATAAACCTGAATTCTTGCGCTTTATTCAAAGCAACATGCGCAAGCAACCCGATGAATATGCGGTGATCCGCCGGATTAACGCCAACTTGGAACAGGTAGACGATGACAAAGCCGAAGAGCTTGATCTCGGCAAGAATGAGTGTGCCGCAACGGCCTATGCGGCAAAGCAGGCAGCGTAAGCATAAACGTTCACCAGCACTCCATTTTATATCCGATCAGGCCACCTCACATAGCCAACTCCAACTATAGCTCGGCGGTCTGCTTGAACGAACCTCACGCACTGGTTGAACCTTTACTGATCCCATATTCGTTTATCTATTGCGTTCCGGTAAACATTACGCTGCGCTTAGTTTATTTCCTGACTATAACAAAAAAGGCCCGCTGGAGCATATTACTCCAGCGGGCCTTTTTATTATCAGCAACGACTCCTTATAGAGTCGTTGCCCGATTTACTGAACTTACATAGCAGGGGTGAATTCAACCCTTCTATTCTTGGCGCGATTTTCAGCAGTGTCATTAGGAAATGCAGGTCGAGACTCGCCGTATCCTACTGATTTTAGACGGCTGGCTTCGATACCCACTTTATCAATGAGATAGTTTTTGACCGCATTGGCGCGTCTTTCGGAGAGCTTCTGGTTATATGCATCCGTGCCGACGCTGTCAGTATGACCATCAATCTGCACTCTCATGGTTGGATAATCATCAAAAATCTTTTTGGTATCATTTAAGAAAGAATAATACTCTGGTTTGACTACTGATTTGTCAAAAGCAAACAGAACCTCGCTCGCCAATGCCCAGCAGCCTCTTTCGTCAACGGCAACTCCCTTGGGGGTGCCGGGACAGGCATCTTGATCATCGCAGATGCCATCACCGTCTTCGTCTGGACATTCGACAGCAACAACAACCACCTCTTCAACCACAGGCAATGAGTAGGCACTGAGAATAGTGGCCCAATCTTCGCCATCGTAAGCAACCGAAGTATTGCCGAAAACGATGTCGCCATTTTTAACGGTGGCATAAGAAGTGACATCACCCAATTTGGCGGACACCGCTTCAGGTTCCAGTTGGAGGCCATAAGCGGTCAGGATACTATGGTACTGGGCAGGAGTGTAAGCGACTGAAGTGTTATTGAATACAACATCATTTCCAGCAGCTTTGGCGTAGGATGTAGGAACAGAAGATACCGCAGCAGGATCCATTTTCAGGCCATATGCTGCCAGCAGGTCGTTAAATTTGTAAGACGACGAATAAGCTGTGGATTCTTTCTCAAAGGTCGGCGTGGCACCTTGAGGCAGCTCAATAGAAAATGCAGGCACACTGATAGCGAGCATTGCCAGCAAAGCAAATAATGTTTTTTTCTGCATAATAATTTCCCCAATAAATTTTTAATAAAAGAACCAGAATACCATTCTAACACAACGAAGCAAATCTAACAGTATCCATCATAAAAAGCAAACAACAAATCAAACAACTTACATATCAAAAAGCGATTTATAGATAATGACCCAGATGATTAGCCGTACTCAGCGATAAACTCCTTGAATACCGAGACCATAGTCCCTCTTTGGTTCCTCTATGCCGCTCCCCTCCGCAATCCAGCTTCCTGCTTTAACAACACCCTGGACTACAGGTGTTATTCCTGCACATTCCCTGCACATTTGTACACAGCTCTTTTTCGCTTAGCTCTCTCCTTCTTCCACCTCCTTTTTTGATCTATGTATTTGCTTTTTGTGCACAAAAATCAAGTCCAACACCCTACAATTAGAAACAGGATAAGCAGTCTTGCGTCAAAATCCATGCATTTTTAACAATATTAACACAAGGTTTCGATACCCGCCCGGAAAAAACCTGGCCGGGAACCTCATACTTTATTGGTGTCGATTATTATTAACAAAGAATTTCTATATGTCAACAAGCCTCGACAAAATTTTAACGTCCGATAAAAATAATAAAACAACATAATCAGATCTGCCAAAACAACCTAAATTATCAAGGATTTTTGTTTTTCTATCATATTACCGGCCAAACCCATACCATAAACATACAAGTGCCAATATTCTATTGATCATCAACGCTTCAGATAGCAAACCTCTACCAGTCGCAAAACTATTATTGACAGTGAGATCAAATCTGATGATAATTATTACTAGAATAACCGGACCAAGGCGGCGATAGACCGTTTATTTATTTCAAAAAAAGAGCAAACAGTATTTCTTTTACAAGTTTTACAGGATTGTCTGCAAGTTAATAAACACTCACCCCCAGAGTATACGCGTCAAAATCAATGCTCCCGATACAACAATGGCTGTGTTCTCCCTCACAGTCCATTGGTTTAGCGGTAGAACTTTAAGGTACCAAAACTCTGCTACTGGACTGGCACTAAATATGGTGTATATTATTGGATATTAACGAATCTGAAAAACTTCCAATTATTAATATACTTTCACACCCTGATTTTCCATTAATAGCTGGCGAAAAAATTTGGAGATATAGATGCACCCTTTCTTCTACAGTGGAAGTTACGAAGGGCAGGACAGCGAGACCTTGAGAAAAATTATCATGCTGGACATTTTTCTTTTTCTCGGAGCTATTCTCCTCTTTCTCATGGCAATTGTAGCTTTCCTGCAGGATGCATTTTTTCTTGGGTTCGCCGATATTGTTGCTTCCATCATCCTTTTCGCTCATCTTGTCTATCTCCACCGCACCGGCAACGAACCTGCAACATCACTCTTTGGGGTGGGAACGTTGTTTCTCTTTTTCTGTTATCTCTTTTTTATCGGTGGAGTGCGGACGACAGCCTTTATGTGGCTCTACACCTTTCCCCTTTTCTCTCTTTATCTGCTTGGCTTACCGCGAGGGATGTGGACCACGCTGCTACTTTTTTCTTTTTGCACCGGATTGCTGTTTATTGATCTTTTTTCTACCAGCTTCAACATGTATAGCAAGGATTTTGCCCTCCGCTTCATACCTTCCTATCTCCTAGTAAGCGTCCTGGCGTTTCTTGTCGAACACAGCAGAGCTAAGAGTCGCGCAGCGCTACTCGATAAGCAGGAACTCCTTGCTGGTACCATTAATGAGCTGCAGGACAAAGAAAAGGAACTGGAAGAGGCGAGAAACCAGCTGGAAATGCGGGTCACTCAGAGGACAGCAGAACTGGAAGCCGCCAATGAACAACTGCGGGTTGAAATTGAAGAGCGAAAATGGGCGCAAAAGGAACGTTTACGTCTTGAGTCAGAATTGATCCGCGGAGAAAAGATGGAACTTCTCGGCCGCCTTGCAGGGGGAGTGGCTCATGATCTGAACAATGTCCTGTCCGGTATTGTCAGTTATCCGGATCTGCTGCTGCACCGTCTCGCTCCCGACAGTGATATGCGAGGTCCTCTGCAAAATATAAGACGGGCCGGAACACGAGCGGCAGTCATCGTCCAGGACTTGTTGACACTCGCGCGTAGGGGAATCACCACCCGCGAAAACGTACAGCTCAATGATACTGTTAATGCCCACCTGCAAAGTCCGGAGTTTATAAATCTGCAGAAGACCTATCCGGATGTCGCGATAGAAACGCGTCTTTGTCCCACCCTGCAAAGTATGTCCGGCTCTCCAGTTCATCTCGAAAAAGCGATCATGAACCTGCTGGTCAACAGCTTCGAAGCGATAGAGAATCAAGGTACTATCGTTATCGGCACGGAAAACCGGTATGTCGATACTCCCATTAAAGGATACGACACAACTGTCCCCGGCAACTACGTGGTCTTTTCAATCAGCGATACCGGCATGGGCATACCCCAGGACAAGCTGGCGAAAATTTTTGAACCTTTTTACACAAGCAAGATCATGGGCCGCAGCGGAACAGGGCTCGGCATGACTGTGGTGTGGGGAACGGTTAAAGATCATGAAGGCTATCTGGACGTAAAGAGTGTCCCTGATAGCGGCACAACCATAACCATCTTTTTTCCCGCTTTGGCCCAAAACATGGAGCTGAAATCGCAATTAAAATCAATGACCCGGGAGATGCAACATGGCCGGGGGGAAACAATTCTCCTGGTCGACGATGATGCAGAACAGCGATCGCTTGGAGAAAATATTCTGACAATTATGGGCTACCGGGTTGAGACCGCTGCCAGCGGGGAGGAAGCCATTGCTTTTCTTAAAACGAATGCAGCGGAGCTGGTGCTTCTCGATATGATCATGACACCGGGGATGGATGGGTTGGACACCTTTCAGCAAATTCTGTCAATTAAACCCGAGCAAAAAGTTATAATTGTCAGTGGCTATTCCGAAACTGATCGAATTAAAAAAGCTTTGGATCTCGGCGTGCGCAGTTATGTCAAAAAGCCCTATGGTCTTGAGGAACTCAGCATCATGGTGCAGGATGTTCTGGCAGATTAAAGGTGTTTCTCTCTTAGAAGATTCATGGGGCTCAATCGAAATTTCACACTCATAAAAAGCGTTTTAACCACTCGTTTATGATCTGTCCCATTTCTGAAAAAAACGGCAAACGTTCATCTGCACCGAATCTGTTTTATCAACCAGCCTAGCAGAAATCGCGATTGCATCTATTCCTGCAAAGAGGCATCTTTTTAATTTTTTTTTAAAAAAAATCATTTTTCTGCCTTTTTTCTCTCTAAAATAGCATTATCCATTGATAATGCTACCTTTTTCTAATCAATCGGTTATCCTCAATACGTCTAGCATTAGTAACACCTTTTTTTATTTTTAATTGCGCCATAATCTTTTTATTCCCAGTTGCCGATAACAATATTTAACGATAGTTGGCTTTGCCTCTCAGAATAATGCCTGTGAGGCATAAAATCAGGCATACGATATCGGAAAAGGAGAACAGAATGGACAAGTGCATGCGACAACTAATTTTTCTGGTTTATGCTTTTTTGCTGCGATGGCCGATCTGGTTGTTCATCTGGCTTATCGGTTGCACCGGCAGGCTGAAAACTCTCTTTCTCATCTACCCGACAGACACTTCGGAGTGTCTTGATTTCTGTCCAAATATTAAGTGGTTGAGAGATTTTTTCTCCGGCCGCCCCACCCCTGCCGGCTTGATAATGAATGGCTGGCGGCCAATGGGTATATATCTGGTTATTCCTGACTCTTCAATGGAACTCATGCGAAAAAAAAATCGTTCGATGGTAGAAACCATCATCAAGCGGATGCTTTGGGTCAAAAACCTAACCGGAGCAGAAACAATTGGTTTAGCCGGACAGTTGGGACCCATATTTGAAAAACGACACGGCATCCCGATGGAACACCCTTTTTATAGCAGTACCTATGGCAACATATTCAGTATTCAGAACGCAGTCAGTCATCTAGTGACAAATACGCAGAAAAAACCCTGGCAGGTTTCCGTGTCAGTAATCGGCGGGGGACTGCTCGGAGAAGACCTGATGCAGTATCTAGCTGCCGATGGCTACCAGATGTCGCTGGTAGATGTCAGGTACACCAGAAAAGGAGATGTCAAGCTAATAGATGGAGAAGAAGCGAGCAAGCAATTGGCTGGAGCCGACTTAGTCATTAATCTTCTGCCCAGAGGTAAAGACTTTCTTGACTGCGAACTGCACCGACAAATCCCAACAACCGCGACCATCATTGATTTCTCTCGTCCGCCGATTAAGGTGAAAGCTGTTCCCCAGCAGGTCGTTATGGGCAACAGGGTACAAAGTGACGGTATTCGTTTTGTCATGAGACTGCCCGGCGGCTGGAAACGACATGAGCTGCCCGCCTGTTCCATGCCGTCTTTAGTCGCCTCACTTGCCGGTCTGCCTCTTCGCACGCTAGAGGATTTTCGGCAGGCGGCGCGGCAGTTCCGGTTTGAAACAGCACTGACCGGCGCACCAGTCTGGAGGTACCGCTACCAGACTCCGGCTATAAAACAAGTACCTGTAGCTCTTAATCAAAACATCTGATTAACATTGCACCACTTATATTGAGCTTAATATAAGTGGTGGTTAAGGACGATACCATTAAGGTTATCACTTCACGTAAACGTTCACCAGCACCCCATTTCCGTCCGTTCAGGCCGCCTCACATAGCAAACTATAGTTCAGAGGCCTGCCTGAACGAACCTGGAGCACTGGTTGAACGTTTACAAATCCATGTTTTACGGTCACCTATTGTGTCCCGGTGAACTCTTACCACTTCACCAAAGAAAGCGTCCTGCCAATTGCATATTGAAAGAACTAACATTACCTGGTACTGCCATTGGCAATCCAACAAATGGAGGCTAACTACTTTTCCCACAACTCTTTCACCCAGCTGGTAGGCTTCACAAAATGGTGGATTTTTTTTCCTTTAAAACCATATGCCGCTTCATCTGGATCAGGTTTCCCATGAAAAACAACGATTCGGGCCTCCTTAGGTTTTGGGGCCTCGAAGAAATAATTCAGCGGAAAGGTTGGGCGCAGGTTCTCTTTAAAACTAACACACCATTTTGTGGGCCAGAATACCATTTGAGGCCTGATACAGTGAGTTAGGTAAGATTGTGGTGGTGCAAATGTTTTAAGAGCCCACTGTTTTTCATTAAGAAATTGTTCATAAACAAAACTGTTTTTGTTTGCGGTGAAACGAAAGACAGAAGAATTGCCGACCGGAGCACCTTTTGGAAAAATCTTCCTGCCCAAAGCAACCCAATCACGAATGATGGGAATTTTTTCAGGCATATATGTGAAGAAATCATCAAGGTTGCCAATTATAAGAAGATCGAGATCGAGAAAAAGGCACTTACCTTCCAGTGGCAAATCGTTTTTAAAAAGACAGAGTTTTCTCCAGCCGGTAGTAAGTCTATCTTTAGGAAGATCAATATCCGGAATGGGAAAAGAGTAGATGCCTTCTACAAGGCCTTTGGGATCATCGGTAAAACAAACAAATCTGAAGGGAAGATCAAGATTTCGTTTAACTGCTGCGAACAGCTTGTTTGCAAATTCAGCACTGTACCGTGTACCCCATTTGATGGTGACAATATTAACAGGTGAGGATGTGCTGAAAGTTTCTTGATTCATATTGGTTAATCTCGCTTTTTATACTATTATTAGCATTACAATTTGGTTTTCATAAGATACATGCCAAACAAACGAAGAGTCCTTTCATTCTGATTGATTTTTTTAGTGAAAAACCATTTACGTATTCTTCTCATAGAAAACCCCAGTTTGAAATTTTTCTTGCGGAATAACGGCTCAAGCTCCCGGGTGAATTTTTCAGCATCAAAGGTACTTCCCATGTAATAAAAATGATAATATTCCCTGACAAAAGCCTCCCGATAGGCAACTATAAGGTTTTTCTTTTCCAAAAAAAGGAATATATTATTAATCAATTTTATATTGTTATCACAGTAATCAGCTCGTTTTCTAGAATTCGTAATGGAGCTGGCCCTTATTCGATACACCATTACTGGATATTCCAAACAATAGATGTAATTATATATGGTGAAAACCTTCCAATAGAACTCCACATCTTCATGGATTAAATGATCTGGAAACCGAATATCAGGGTCTTGAAATATACTGATATGATAAAGCTTGAACACGTTATAATCCAATGACGCAAAATTCTTATTCGTGACGCAAAACATACCCTTTTCTTTGACTCTCGTTCGTTTATAACTATGACTTTTCTCGACATATCTCCTGAAAGGAGCTGATACCACTTTCACATCATTATGTTGTGCAGCCACGTAAAGCTGTTGTAAACCATCTTCCAGCAGCCAGTCATCTGAATCCAGGAAAAAAATATATTGTCCTCTGGCTTGAGCAATTCCTGTATTTCTCGCACCCCCAATACCCCTATTTTTATCATGCTGGAAAATGCGTATCCGACTATCCTTCTCGGCATATTTTCTAATAATATCAATACTCCCATCCGGCGATTTATCATCGACACAGATGATCTCTATCTCCGAAAGCGTCTGACTCACCACCGAATCCAGACACTGTGCCGCATACTTTTCAACTTTATAAAAAGGTATTATTACTGATACTTTTATCATTCTTTTCCACTATTCCATCCTGATTGCTAACATACACGGCTACAGCCATTACAAAGAAATTACCAGTAGCTGAACCAACAAGCCAGCCCTCAAACATATTTCCAATGGCAAAAAAAATCACAATTCCCTGTAGAACATGTTTTTCATACGCTCTAAGCTTAAAAGAGGCACAAAAAGGAGCAACATGGAGTAAAACAAATAGAACAAGACCAACAAGGCCGACCTGAACTCCGGTATACCAATACTCATTATGCGGGTGAGGGCGAGGTTGAATATTGGTACCCTTGACAATTTCGTTATGCACCACTTCAAAAGCGCCGGTCCCATGCCCTAAAAGTGGTTTTTTCTTCATCAGCCAGTAACTGCTCAACCACCAATCCAGACGGAGAGAAACGTTGTTATGCATTGTCCCTGAGCCAATTTCATAGTTCTGAAAGGTATTTATGACTTCATTTACTTCACGGGCTACTGTAAGGGAGGTTCTATATACAGCAATAGCCAATACCAAAGAAGCTAGGCATATTATGACAATACGCTTTACTGAAAAAAACTGAAGGGCCAATAAAATCATCAAGGCTCCCAAAACGACAATTCCTGTTGACGATCCAACGAGAAAGAGGACATTGTGAAAGGCCAATGCAATAAAGGGAATTCCATAAACAGCACTTTTCTCTTTGTTTATGAGTTTACCGAGAAGAAGGTAAATCAAAAGCGCCATGAAACCACTATGCGGAGTCGGAGAAAGCAGAGAAGGGTAAGCAGGAGTATAGCTTAAAGTCTCAGGCAATAATCCCCAAAAAATAAGGTACGAGGCAAGAAGTGCGATCACACTGCCGGCAAGAAATGAATTTAGAAAACAGGTTGCAACCTTGTTTTTGTTCTTACACAAACACATGACAATAGGAACATAGAGCAAGATTCTGTATTCCTTAAGCGTATCTAGAATTACCTCGCTGGAGGCAGGAGAGTATGAAACACCCAGTATAAACAACAAAAATAAAAGTGTCGATATGGCTGCAGTGGGGTATTTTTTCAAGATTTCAGGAACATCTTTTACAGCCCCTGAACCAAGCCAGCAAAAAATAAACAATATAGTACAAAGTGATATACCGGTGGTGGAGAGTTGTAGGAAAAAACTGCACGCATAAACCGCATAGAGCCCATATGACCGCAGATTATTTTTAATCATTTTTCTGTTTCATTCTAAAATCTTAAGTCTATCGAACCCAGCCTTGCGATGGTCTTGGCATATTTTCCCGATAAAGAGGATCTGCATGCAGACATGTTGATGAAATTAAGCCTCAACATTCCGCAAACCTCATACCTTCAATAATGCCAACCAATTATATTATTGTTTCAACCGCTGTTCATGATATCAACTCGTGGATGAAACTTAAAATCTAAAGGTCTCTTGTCTTGTTTCTCGATTTAAAGGTAGCTCGGTGATACGCCTTGGTCAGAACCTTTTCGGTGAGGCTGCGAATTCCTGCTAGTGGTCTTTTCACTCGTAGAGATTGTCTATTGTGAATGACCTTGCCCATTGTTTTTGTTGTTATTTTCTCATCCTGTTCGCATATATTTTTAGCTAATATAGCGAAAAGATTTTCTTTTTCCAAAACGAGGCGCCGCGCCTCTATAATATAAGGAAGGCGATCTTCATACTCATTATTGGCAAGATGACTTTTTATTATATCCTTGCTTCGTTCGTAGTTATTGATGTCAATGGGAATAAAACTTTCCTTGGGAAAGAAGTCAGCGACATTTGGCGCACCATGATAAAATGGCAAAGTGTAGCCAAGAAAAGCATCGGGCAGTTTTTCGGTAAGATGATTCTTATATACATGGTTCTCAACCACGACATGAAACATATAAGAATCGAGCGCTTCGGCTTTATCAACCATGCTCTTAACACCATGGCCAAAAATATGCAGTTCAGGTAGTTCGTTTTTGAGCAGATGAGTAAAACCAACCCTAGTTGAATGGAGAGAGACCTTGCCCATTCTATCAGAACATACCGTTGAGATGATTTTTGTTTTTGGGGGTGGAGAGCTTGCAGCCATTTGATCCCAAGTAATAAAATCGCCCTTGCCAAAAGGGCGTCCGTAAAACCACGATAATCCAGGGTGACTATAAATAACATTTGGATGCTTCATTGCCCAAGGTTCTTGAAAAGTTAAGATACAACCGAACTGACGTAAATAATCCCTTCCAAAAACTGTGATCGTTGAAGGTTCTCCCGTTAGCAACAGTGTTCGCTCCCTTGGACAATGGAGCTTTTCCTGAGTAAAAATACCTTCGCCACGTGGAATGTCGTGATAAACCACCAACCAGTCATAGTCAGTACAATCCACATCAAAATCAAATATACAATTCCCCCATTGAGGATAGGAACCGGGAAACTGGCGAATATACCCATCAGCCGACTCTCCTCTCCTCAGCCCTCTTTGCATGAATTTGACTTTGACAGTAGGTTTTCCCCACTGGGGAAATTTTATTTTCATTTCGTTCAAGCTAGACGTTGAATGAGTTGATGAAACATTCATATTTGATTAATATTCCTCACATAAAAAATCCAAAGCTTTAATGGGCCAGAAAAGCCGACTGCTCTTTCCAGAATCAAAACGTCTGGAAAGTAGCCATTTTAGTGCACCGCCGCTAAGATATAAAGAAGTATTTTCTTGGAGACTGAAAAGGTATATTAGCTCTGGACTATATGCATAAACTTTCCTCACCCGTTTAATAGCGACAATTCGTGCAAATATTCAGGCATTTTCCCCAAATGCTGATAAAATTAGTTCAGTTATTCACTGCGTCTATACTTTTTTATCATTTTCATTTCTTTTGTAAAAGTTCGATAAGATTAGTATTCAGAATATCGAAATAATTATATATTGAGATTGCGGCAGTATTTTTAAAAATAGGAACAGTAAAAAATCTCTCCCTCTCTGTTTTAGATAGATAAAGAGTCTTTATGCGATCAACAATTTCTTTATTATCGCCACCATTGCACCAAAACAATATTCGTTCATGATTTAATATCGTCGGTTCTGGATTGTCATCACCCCAATAGATTGGTATGGCTCCTGCTTCAAAAGATTCAAACAATTTTTCGGTTACATAGCCTGGGGATGCTGAATTTTCGGAGCATATGTTAAATTGGAATTGTTTGAGGTATTCTTTTTTATCATCTTTAAATTCTTCTTTTAGTGAATTATCATTATGGAGCAATTTCCCGGGACAATGGACGAAGTTAATGCTTTGTACTTGCTGTGTTATCAACGCCCTGGAAACCATGTCAAAACTGCCATCGACTTTTCGAGCCGTATAATATCCAGCATGACTCGCAATCATTGCCGCAAATTTTAATTTTGGTAGAAAGCTTTGTTGCTCTATCTGCTTTAATCGCTTTTGAATATCAGCCAATGAGGCTTTGGCAACAAAGGTAGCGGGAAAGATATAAAGTAACCATAGTGGGAATCTTCTATAGTTTTTGTTCTGATTATAATCAAATCCCAACGATAATGAGGGAAGATCATCTAAATAATTCCTGTAATCTCTATATTTCTTCAAAGTTTTAATGTTCTCTCCAGAAAAGAAAACACTTGGCTGTTTGTAAGTAGATAATATTATCTTCAACAACCAGGAACTTCCAAATAAGGAAGTAAGGATTAAAGAGGGTTGATACCAAGAGAAAGTAACTTTTTTGTGAGTACGTTCTTCAATTAAATCACAAAACCATGAACCGGTAAATCCTATAGGAAAACCATTTGTTGCAATGCGAAAGTCAGCACCTTGACCTTTTTGGACACTACTATCTTTCCACAATATCTGTAGAAATTTGCACGTTTCTTTCACAAACCGTATAGTTTTTCCAATAAAAGCAAACATTTTACTATTAAGAAAGATGAATTTAAGGACAAGCTAATGAGCCTCCCAAAACTGTTAACCAAGAGACTCTCTGGTCTCAACCTATCACTAAGGCGGTTCACTGGTTGGTGAACACTATCAGCAACTTCCTATTAAACTAAATGAAGCAATTATGGTATATGGATTGGCTTATTTTGAACTATCAATGTATGGCAATTGACGTACTTGTAATAATCATACAGATGGCATCACTAATAATTAATATTTAATTCAAATTCCCTCAGACGCTTGTGAATGGAGCGAAGTTCGGTGATGGTAGTCCAGTTGGCAATAAAGATGGAAAAGGATTCGCGCACCTTACTGAAGGCGTTGGAAACCTGGACCAGCACCCCAAGAGTGATAAGACCGGTAAACAGGCCCGGTCCCATAATGAGATAAGGAACAATGACCATCAGTTGCTCAAAGAAATTGACCCATATATCAAAATACCCATAATGTAGAAAGAGTCGATGATAGTTATATTTCAAGCCGGTGAAAAGTTCGACAATAGTCTCGGTTTTGCCGTAATGCTCCTTGTCGTCCTCGGCATAGACCAGCTCTTTACGAAAAGCCGCCTCGACTTTCTGATTATTATACTCGAGCCCCGGCAACTTAATACCGACAAACCAGGAAATTAGCAGACCCCCGACCGAAACAAGCAAAGCCACCCAGACCAGGCTGCCGGGGATGTTCTTGATATAGGGAATATCCACTCCTTTGCTTAACCCATAAAGAATTGGCAGAAAGGCAAAAAGAGTCATAATAGCCCGGATCACCTGCAGGCCTAGGCTCTCGAATATCCGGGCGAAGCGGTAGATGTCTTCTTGGATACGCTGGCTGGCACCCTCTACTTCCTCTTCGACCGTTCGCCATTTTGTAACATAGGAGAAAGTCATCGCTTCCCGCCATTTAAAGGCATAAACTCGGGTAAAATAAGCAGTCACTGTGGCGATCAAGACATAGGGAAAGGCTATTTTGCCAAAGATGAGCATCTGCTCCCAGAACTCACTCACCTGGTGTTCGGTAGCTTTTTGCAGAATATTATAAAAACTGCCATACCACTGATTGAGTTTAACGGTCAATTCAACCTGGATAAACAGTGCCGCCAATAAGGTCAGTCCACCACCATAGGCCCAGAGGGACCATCTTTTACTCTTGAAAAACGATCGGAACATTCTCTTTAGTCCTTTGCGGTAAATCCGAAAAAAGCCAGCTTTTTTATTAATGGAGTGCAAAATGGATGGAAATAAAGCGACAACAATAATCGCTTATCACTTTCCAGACACTATTTTTTCGTCAGAGGTCTTCATTTCTCTGATGAGGCCTTGGCCCATAAAAAAGCAGACCCACGCTCAGAACCAAGACCCACCAGAGCAGCCATTGTCACCAGAAGATCGGTGGAGAAGATATTTCGTCAGTAATTTTCCTTTGGTTTGGGAGGTAATGGCGAAAAATAGCCGATGATCAGCATCAACACGCCGACAACCAGAAAAGAGACGATGCGGGCGATTGTCCCGGTACCAGAGAGATCAACCAGAAAGAGTTTTACTACTACCATGGTCAGCAGGACGGCGCCCACTCGCCAGAAGGTCCTGCTTCCCTTCCTGGTCGCCCAGACGGTCAATGCCAGCGCAGCAAAACCCCAGAGTGCGGCAAGAGCCGCTTGAAAGATGACGGAAGAATACAGGGACTCGGGATAATAAGGAATGCCGACATAAAAATGTACCGAACGGGCAACCACGCTGTTCATCCAGCAAAAAACAGCATTCCCGCCCCCCATAGTAACTGTTTTTGCGGCAGGTATTTCATGGCGCAGCCCTTTTTCTGACAAGATATACGCCACAGGACAAGGGTAGCGATACTCACAAGTCCGACGAGTTCCACCGGGTTGAGAAAAAGGATATAGATAAGCGGTCGCGGGTCACCGACGACCGTAAAGGACCATATCGTCCAGAGCACCAGACCACAAGCCGGCAGCATCCCACCCATCGCCAGATAAGCTGCAGCATTCCTGCCCACCGGCCAGGAATCCCCTTCTCCAAGGCGTAAGAGCAGCAAGAGTGCAGCGCAGGGAATGAGGGCCCAGCAGATCATCACCCAGACCTAACCAAGACCGGCCATTTGGTGAACGGCCCAGCCTGCCTCATGCCCATCGAGGGCCAGGGGAATCGCCAGACTACCAAAAACCACTCCCAGAGCCAGAAAAGCCTCACCCAATAGATGCATAGCAGGGCTCAGTCGCCGCCATAAAAAAAACCAAGCAGCAGGGCGGAAAAAGCCATGCCGTAGTTCTGGTCACGAACCAGCAGATACTGCAGTCCGGAAACAATACCGAGCACCAAAACGACAATCAGATCCATCACTGCTCCTGCTATTGGTCTTTTTTCCAGAGCACAAAGAGCTCTTCAATTCCCTTTCTGGCATATCCGGCCATGGCCAGGTACGCGGCATCGGCAAAGGGTTGCCCCTCCGCTGAAGCCTGGATCTCAATCCACCGGCCATCGCCGGCCATAACAAAGTTGGCATCGGTTTCCGCAGCAGAATCTTCGCTGTAATCAAGGTCGAGGATGGCTTCACCGCTTACAATGCCGGCAGAAACCGCCGCTACCGGCATAATTTTCGGCAGGGCAGCCAAACGGCCATCAGCAACCAGTTTACACAGAGCGTCACGTACCGCCAGGGCACCCCCGGTAATGGCAGCAGTTCGTGTTCCGCCATCGGCATTCAGGACATCGCAGTCGACCCGCAGGGTTCTCTCACCAATTGTTGCCATATCGACCATCATCCTGAGACTCCTGCCGATCAGCCGTTGAATCTCCATAGTCCTGCCCGACCGGCCGTTGGTTTCACGTCCGTATCTCCCGTTGGTAGCACACGGGAGCATGCCGTATTCGGCGGTTATCCACCCTTGGCCTTTATCTTTTAGAAAAGGGGGTACTTTTTCTTCCACCGAAACTCCGCAGATAACATGGGTGTTACCCATACGGATCAATATCGAACCGGCGGCATGATACTGCAAACCTCGTTCAATCGAAATAGGTCGGAGACTCTCTGGTTTTCTATTATTACTTCGCATACTGTTCCTCTATTATTATATGTGTATTTGTTTATCCCTAAGCACAATGATTGTATGTCTTCTCATGGATAAACGCAAATCAGGCCCGGTATGCAAAGCATACCGGGCCTGAAAAATGATGCAGAGGCGCACCTGTATGTGTCCTTAATTATTGCTGCAGGATCTTCTGCACTCTGTCCAGATACTCCTGGCCTATTTTTGGCCCCCATTCCTTATATACTACCTGACTTTCGTCGATCATTTTTTGCTTATCGGCCGGCTGCAGTTGCAAGAAGGTAACACCGTCGGCTTTAGCGGCAGCGATCTGTTCCTGCTGCTGTTGCCTGGTACGCTTCCTGGCCTCCGCACTCTCCTCCTGCACCACTTTCAAAAGGAGCTGCTGCAACTCTTCAGGCAATGTACTCAGCCACTTTTTATTGATGATATGGACGTAAAGGCCCTGGGCGTAATCAAGCTCGGTATAGTATTTAGCGATAGTGAATTTTTTGGAGATATTGCAGACAATCGGCGTATGATCGAGGCCGTCGATGACCCCGGTCTGCAGCGCCTGTGGAACATCAGGCCAGGGAAGAACGGCAAACTTGAGTTTCCAGGCTTTATATGAGTCGATATTGACCGGCGCCTCGGCGATACGAAAATTGACCCCTTTTGCCTCTTCCAGGGTGGTTACCGGCCGAGTGGTTGCCCAGCCGTAACTGCCGTAGCCGGTAAAGTCAATGACCTGGAGCCCTTTGGCGACAGGCGCATCACGAAAGGTATCCCACAGCTCCGGTGAGTTGCGGAATGTATCCAGTTTTTCAAAGCTATCAACAACAAAGGGAAGATTGACAATGCCCAGCTCGGGAGCGATATTAGCCGCGGCCACGGAGGAACTCATCATGCCACCGATCGCGCCAAAATTGAGTTTGTTGATCACATCCTTTTCGCCACCCAACTGGCTCAAGGGCCGAAAATCAACATAGAGCTGCCCTTTAGACTCCTGCCAGACTCGATCCCGAATCCTAAAACCAACAGCTACCCCTTCAATTGCCGGATGACCGACGCAGGAAAGAAGATAGGTGTACTTCGCTTGTGAAGGGTCAAAAGAAGGTTGCCACTGTTTCAGAGGATCATCAGCGCCTGAGGCAGGCATACTGAGCATACTGCTCATTAAAAAAATAAACATACCAAATCTCATCTTCTGCTTAAATGTCATAGTTTCTCTCCTTGTTTTTAAATACAGAACAAATCTGCCAGGCTGAAAGTAACGAAATGGTGCTTAAAATTGCAACAAAATTCGCCATGCGTCTACGTTTAACTCTCTAATAAAACATCATATCGTCAAAAATGATCACCCAACTTCATTCGTTTATAAGATCGTTTTTCAAAATTTAATTAATTAACAATACGCATATGAATAACATTATTCGGCACTATCAGATTAAATACATATTAGATTCAATAAAAGAGTTTACGAAGCTTGTTGGTTCATGGTATTAAAAAAAGCATAATTTAATGGACGAATCATTTCTTGCTGCTGTCGAGGTGATTTCCCATCAGCCCTTATCCTATCCATAACAAGGAGACTCCATTATGAACAAGCTGTTCACCGCCTTATTGCTCGTATGCTGCGTACCAGGCATAGTCCTGGCCGCCGACGTCAAGAAAAACCCCCTAGAGGCCTGGCAACCAAAATTTGATCCGAGCGGTGCCGAGTACACCTATCTGCTATCAAATGTTTCGCATCCGGTTATTGAAGGGGTCGGCGCGGGATATCGGATCCGCGACAGGGTCTGGGAAAAATCCGGGGGCCGGCTCTATGTCGACTTTCGTCCCCTGCTCCAGCTCGGCGGTGAAAAAGATGTAATCAGTAAGCTCAAGCTCGGAGCCATCCAGGGGATGATGAGCTCTTCCGTTGCCGCCGCTAATGTCTCTGACCTTCTCGGCATTGTCAATCTTCCTTATGTCATCGATACTTTTGATAAACTGGACAAATTCAGGAACAGTCCCGAGCTCTGGCAACCGTTTGCCGACGGTGCCCTGAACCAGGGTCTCGTAGTCGCAGATATTACCGGTTATGGTCCTTATGGCTGGGCAACTACCACCCCGGTTCGGACTATAGAAGATGCTAAAAATACTAATTTTCGGATTGCCGAGGCGCCGGTAAATACCGATACCTATAAAGCATGGGGCCTAAAGTTCACGGTCATGCCCTGGGGTGATGTCCCCCAGGCCCTGCAGACTGGAGTTATCACCGGCCTGGATCATACCGCCATTGTCTGTACCATCACCAAGAAGTTCACCATCGCCAAATATTTCACCGAACTCAATTATGCCCAGGGCCTATTCGTGCACCTGATCAATAAGCGATGGCTGGACAAATTACCCAAAGACCTGCAGGAGATCCTCCTCACCGCAATCAGCGAGGAAAGCGAGAACACCCGGGCCTTGACCCGCACTCAGCATGATGTCCAGGTGGCAAAAGCCAAAGAGGACGGCGTCGAGTTTATCAAGCTCTCCGACGAAGATATCAACAAGCTGAAAACCATGGCCGAACCGGTATTGCAGGAATGGGGCAAGAAGATAGGACCGGACTATCTCGCCAAGGTACGCAAAGAGCTGGACGGTTGATTAAGAGAGGGCCTTCATCCGGTCCCCATAAAACACATGGGGACCAGCCTGCTTGAGTCTTTCAATAGCATAATTCAACTATCGGCACCTCCCAGGTGTCGCCATGGCACCTGCTGCTGAATGTCGTATCGTTGATATCGGTTTTATACCGGCGAACTATGGCAACGATCCTGCATTCCCGGATCGATTCCACCCTGCCCTGCCATTCTTGCTGGGCATTCTTTGACAGTCGTGCCACCGATATCCCTTTATGATTGACGAACTCAATAGAATCATTTCGCTGTACACATCGCAGGTGGTCACCCGCCTGCAGTCCCTGCAAGGCTCGGCGGACCGGGTGGTTGACAGATTTTACTCCGGCAAAATCCAGATAAAGATCGTTCATCCCCAGCAAGGTATACTGACTAGTGTGCAGTACCTTTCTCTCTGCCGGAACCACTTTTCGCACAATTAAAAAATCTCCGGAAATGGATGTCGCATGGGGATTTAACCCATCTGCCGGATTAAACAGATGCAACGTTTCCCGCGCACGGGACATGCCGACATAATACAACCTTCGCTCCTCTTCCATCTCCAGGCCCTGCTTTTTCTGCCAGCCGTCACCAAGCAGAAAGACATGGTCAAACTCAAGCCCTTTGATGGAATGAACCGTGGAGAGAAAAATACCGTCGGGAAGATTTTTCGAGCGCCCGAGGTCAGAGAGTGCTTCATAAAAATATTCTTCAATAAGCGGAACAGGTTGTGGAACATCGTTAGTCTCCTCTTGCCATTCGCTTATCAACCTTCTGAGATTTTTAGACCAGAGCGTATCTGTTGTCATATCAGCCGGAACAAAAGCAAGAAGAGAACTTGCCGTGCTCATTTCCAGCCGTGTTTCCCGCAAATGCGCCAGCAGCAAAGCGTTTTCCCGAATTTTCGTCAGCCGCGGAAAAGCACTCGAACGCCCCCAGTTTAAACTGACCGGGATCTTTTCCTGCTCACACACCGCTCGGATGAGATCAAGCCCCTCCCAATTACGGGCAAGAACGGCACATTCACCAATATCAAACCCATTTTGCAGCCGCTGCAGACGCCGCAGTTCCTCTACTAAGATTACAGCCTGATCCTCCTTGTTCCGTACATCAAAGCGTTGCACCTTCCCCTTGGTCAGCGGATCGGCCAGCTCCCAATTGCCACCGGTTGGCAGGGAAGTTCTCGCCTGATTGACCCGAAGAGACTGTTCGGTCTTCATCCTATCACTGTTGCGATTGATAAAAGCATTTGCCGCCGCGATGATATGAGCGGTCGATCGATAATTTTCTACAAGGTAATGAATCTTCGCCTGATAATCCTCATGAAACTGACGAATAAATGCGACATTGGCGCCACGAAAACGATAAATGTTCTGGTCATCATCGCCCACCGCCAGAATGGTCATCTTCTGATCCTTTTCTTCCAGGGTTTTACCGGCCAAAAGCGCGACAAGTTCATATTGTTCCGCATCAATATCCTGGTATTCATCGACCAGGATATGACTTATCTTGCCAACCAGAGCATACCGGGGAGGCACAACTCCGAAACCTAAGACATCTGTCTCGCCTTTTAACAGCCGTATGGCATCCTGAATAAGCAAGGAAAAATCAATTTCACTGTCATTTTTCCGGCCGGCGCTGACCAAAGACCTGCCGGTCAGGCGCAGAGCCAGACCGTGAAAAGTAAGAGTAGTTACGCGGGACATGTCATTTCCGACCAAATCCCGGACTCTGCTGCGAAGACTCATCACCGCGCTGCGATTAAAACACAGCACCAGAATTGATTCAGGCTTCACCCTTTTCACCCGGAGCAGATACGCCACTCGATGGGCGACGACCCGGGTTTTTCCCGATCCCGGACCGGCTAGAATCAGCGTGTTTTTATCGGTTTGCGCTGCGACGATACTTTCCTGACTGTCGTTGTGCAGATCATCGACAATTCGGAGATAGGACTGTTCGCTCGTCGCCCTTTCTAGAAATTTTTCCTTGCCCGGGAAAAATCGCTCGATAAAATCTTTCTTATCATCATTGAAATATGACGCGACCAGATTCATGGCCACACTGAGCTTTTCCAAGGCTCGCCTGGCATACTCGTTCATCACGTGAATCTGGAAGTTTCGTTCGTCATAGTGGGTTTTAAGAGGAGAGAAATCGGCCCCGGAATAACGCCGCCCTTTCGCTTCCGGGTTAATCTTGATGGTCATAGCCTGACGCAAGACGGCCAATCCCTGCTGGAGTTCGATTACTCCCTGCTCATGCATAAAGGTCAGCGCGCGCTCTGCCGCGGCAAGGGGATCCCGGAGCTGGGGCAGCAGCAGTAAATCCGTTTTGAGACCGGCAATGACTTTTTCAAGAGTGAACTCAAGCAAAAGGCTTGCGTTTGGCTTCGCGGAAGGGGCAATTGAACCAAGCATTAACTGCAATACGGCAGCGGCTGCCAGCTGCCGAATACGTACCGTCTGCAGCAGTGATTGCCAATCGCGATGCAGCCACAAAGCGAATCGGTTATTTCCTTTTGCTCTCAGCGAGAGGCTGCCGCTTTTCCCGGCCAGCCCTTTTCCATCCCGGGAGAGGCCGTAAAGAATAAGCTTCAGGATATGCGGGGTGCATTCCTTATGCCCTTTATCCAGGAGAGGTTGATTCACCTGCCGCAGGTCAATTTCTAAAGGAGTTTCGACTTCAACTTCCGGGGCAAGCTCCTGCAACACACGCAAAAAATCATTTTCCAACAGAACTATCCGCTGCAGCTGTTTCTCCGCACTGTTCTGCACTTTATAACGGATATATGCTGAAAGCATTGTTTCCTTGGAGAGCAGGCCTTGCTCAGCCATATCGTTCATGGTCCGAATAACCCGCAGGGTTTCTGACTCACTGGCTGGATCGTCAGGCGTGGCGGCGAAAGCGGACTGACCCGCCAGCTCATCGGCGCTAAATGCCCGATTGGGCCGTCGTTCCATCAACAGCGCCAGAATCGCCAGCCATCGTCCCTGCTGCCGCTTGGAAAGACCCAGTTTAACCATTCTTTCGGTCGCTTCATCCAGGCTGCGAACAAGTGGTTTGCCCTGAAAAACCCTGGTGTGATTTTCATTACGCTGCAGAAAACCAGCTCGTTCCAGCCAGGAAACAGCAGTGTTCACCTGGGTCACTGCATCGGGGTGCCCCTCCAGATCAATATCGACTGCATCGAGGCGCAACAACTCGCCAGCGGTCAACACCACCGAATCTTCTCCTTTTGCGGCATAGCGCAAGCCGCGAAGAAACTGCGCAATCTCCCGTTGGGTTAATCGAGAGCTGCTGGAGAGCCTGAACTGCCCTTCAATATCCGGCTCGGCAAAGATAAGGATGCATTCGGCAGCACTGCGATCCCGCCCTGCGCGACCGGCTTCCTGCAGATAGTTCTCCAGCGACCCCGGAATGTCGGCATGAATGACCAGACGAACATCATCCTTATCGATCCCCATGCCAAAGGCGTTGGTCGCACAGATGATAGGAGTGGTTCCCCCAATGAAATTTTCCTGAATACGTTTTTTCAGCGACGGATCGAGACCGGCATGAAAAGCTTCTGCCGTGTACCCTGCCACCTGCAGGAAATCAGCGAGTTTTTCGGTACTTTTGCGGGTAGCACAATAGATGACGACACACCCTTTGCCCTGATATCTCGCTCGCAGTAACTCGAGAATTGTCTGGTTTTTTTCATGTCTATCTACCGGCCACACTTCATAGCGCAGGTTGGTTCGTTCATGCCCTCCGGCGAACCGTACCACCCGCAAACCAAGTTCACTCTGGATAATGTCAATTATTTCAGCCTGCACATCCCTTTTCGCGGTAGCGGTAAAACACTCGACCGGCGGGATGGCGGTTTTTTCTTTTTGGGCAAACTCACGAATAAAACGAATCGAGTAGAGATAATCAGGCCGAAAATCATGCCCCCATTTTGATAGACAGTGGGCTTCGTCAAAGACCCAGGCACCTATCTCCCGCTGGCTGATGGTTTTAATAAATGATTGATTGCGCAGCTGCTCCGGAGAAACCAGCAGAATCCCGACATCGCCCTGACGAACCGCTTCCATTATTTCTCCACGCTCCGGCATGGTCAACATACCGTAGAGGGCGGCAGCCAGCTTTGTCCCGGTCTGTTTGAGAAAGTTGTCCACCTGGTCTTTCATCAGGGCCTGCAGGGGTGAAATGACGATGGTCAGCATATTGCGCCGCTGATAACGCATCAGGCCGGGCAGCAGATAACAAAGCGATTTTCCGCCACCTGTCGGCAGCGTGGCAAAAAGCGACTGATCTTTTGCGGCTGCCGCCACGATTTCCGCCTGGAGACTTTTCCCTTCCTCGTTAGCCGGTTCCACGCGAAAATCAGCAAAACCGTAATAATTCTGCAAATAAGAATGAGGGTTATGGTGCTCCCGGCAATAGCTGCAATCACTCTTGCCGCAATTATTCTCGCGAAGTTGATGGAGAACAACCGGCACTTCCGCAAAGTGATGCCGCACCCAGGGCGGGAGAACAGAATTCCCACCGGCAACCGTTAGCCAGGCTGTGACATAGGCAAGCGGTGGATGGCTGAGTGTTCCGTTTAACAACTGCTCGACGATATTTTCTGCGCCACTCCTGCATCCGTGTTTCACGGCCAGCCAGGAAAAGGCTTCATACAGGTCATCCCCTTCCAGAAGAGGAACACCCATTACTGCAAGGGCCGCGGCTGTTCCGGCAAGATTTTGATCACGATGCAGAAAACTTCTATACAATATCGGCGCATCCGAGCCGGCACCATTTTGTGCGGCAAAGGCATCCCATTGCTCGGTAAATATTTTCCCGGCCAAAAGTGCGTCTTGCGCCGGGTTGTTGATACTGTCTCGGACAATTTGATAGTCTTTCACCAAACGATGGTAGGGATTTTCCGGGAAAGCCAGGGGTGAGAGATAGAGGGTATCGATTGCCGGTTTTTGCAGGAGTTGCAGAAAAGGAGCAAGCTGCCGAAGGCGCGGAATATCATGGTGCAGGATATTATGTCCAAGAACAAAAGATGCGGAACTGCCAAATGCAGAAAATTCTTTGAATTGCGCCGTTGTTATCTTTTTGCCGGGATTAATTAACAGAGATTTTCCTTGAAAAGCAGCGCCAATGGAATAAACAGTATTGTTCTCGTTAATTTCGATATCAAAAAGAAGGCACTGTTCCAGAAATTCCTTCGCTTCACTGGGCATATTGCATCATGGAGACTTGTTTTGAAAAATAGTGGCGCGACATTCTGTTTAAGGTGTACCTGAAACTATACCCAATATCCATGTATTTATTGATTTTCTCTGAAAAGGTAGCATGATATGTAACTCGATGCGGCGGGTCAAACAACACTCGACTGTTGACAAATGCAGTGGCCAAGGCGGTGAACCTGTGCCTCCTTATACTTGCCCGTCAGACAAAATATGTTTTGTGTTTACTATTTGCAGTAATTAAAGGCGGTACATTTTTAATTTTAACCTATGGAGGACATCATGAAAAAATCATTGGGTGCTCATACATATCTCCCGACTACTCCAGTCCTTTTAGTGGGGACTTACGATCAACAGGGTAAACCGAACATGATGACTGCGGCCTGGGGAGGAATCTGCTGTTCCAAACCGCCTTGTGTTGCCGTCTCACTGCGCAAAGCGACCTATTCCTATTCTGCGATTATTGAGCGCAAGGCCTTTACGATCGGGGTACCGATGGAATCACAAATTGAAGAAGCTGATTTTCTAGGTCTCGTCAGCGGTCGCACAGTTGACAAGTTCGCTGAGATAGGATTCAAAGCCGTAAAAAGTGATCTGGTGGATGCACCCTATGCTGAAGAGGTGCCGTTTATTATTGAATGCAAGCTGCTGGAAAGTATCGAGCTTGGCCTGCATACCCTTTTCGTTGGTGAAATTGCTGATGTAAAGGCGGATGAGAAGGTACTGGCAGAAGACGGTCTGCCGGATATAACAAAAGTGAAGCCCTTTATCTACGATTCCATACACCAAGGGTATACCGGTCTTGGGAGCTTCCTGGGCAAGGCGTTTTCCGTAGGAAAAAGAAAATAGAAAACATAGTAGTCAAGGCATCTCCTTTATACTTCAACTTAAATGGGGAATTATGAAAACAGTTCTGGTTCTTCCTTTGATGCTGATCGTCAGTTCAATCATTTTCGGTTGCTCCACTAACGCCCCCCTCACCTCGCTCTATTATGATATTGATGAGGCAAGATCGCAAAAGAACCTGATCGTTTTCCTTCGTGGTCGTGGAGGAAGTCACGAAGATTTTGTAAGTGAAGGATTCGTTGATGCCGTCAAGTCGACCAAGCTGCCCTATGACATGGTCGCGCCGAATGCGCACTTTGGTTATTATTTTGGAGAAACTCTGGTTGGCCGCCTTAAAGCTGACATTATTGATCCGGCCAAGATCAAAGGTTATGAAAATATCTGGCTCGTTGGTGCGTCTATGGGAGGGCTTGGCGCTTTAATGTACTCCCGATTCTACCCTGAAGATATCACTGGTGTTTTGGTCATTAGTCCTTTTCTGGGGTACGACAAGATTATAAGCGAAATTGCATCGAAAGGAGGTGTCCGTCAGTGGGATCCAGGGGAATACAATCCTGATAATGATTGGCAACGAATGCTTTGGCACTGGCTTAAACAATACGCCGCTAAGCCGAGGCAAAGACCGACAATATTTCTTGGTTATGGAACCGAGGACACCTATGTCAAAGCCCAAAGACTTTTGGGTGATATCCTGCCCGATGACCAGGTCATAATAACGTCAGGGGGTCACACACCAGAAACCATGAAAAAAATATGGGATATTTTTCTGCGTAGAGACAATAGTGGAAATCAAAATATTTGGGACTGGAAATGATACTCGTGAGCAGTGACAAACACTAGCTTATTAAAGTTTTGGAAAATGAGTTTGCCGCATGGATTTACTGCGTATCTGTCTTATCTTGCGCCAGATGCAACCCTGCATGTTTACTCTCATACAACATTCTCTAAAGAAGGAGACAAATCATGAGGATTAAGGCAATCGGCATTGCAATACTGTTTCTGGCAATGACATTTCTATTTACGGCCATTGCCCCTGCCGGGGAAAACGAATTACTTCGTGGAGATGTTTGGCAGAGCATGAATCAGGACGAAAAAGTTGCATTTCTCTGGGGTGCTGGTCAGGTTGTGCGGGTGGAGAATGAGATCATGGCTGCAATGCCACAGCTGAAGGTGGAGAATTTTTCCGCCAAAGTGGCCGAGGGCCTATCTAATAAAATTACTGCGAACAATCTGATAAAAAATATCGATAATTATTATAATGCCCACCCAGAAAAGAATAGCATGCCTGTTATGCTTGTTATCTGGGACACAACAATTAAGCCCAATCTTAAAACTGGGATTGGGGGACGTCCCCTTCAATGACGTTTAAAGATTTTTAATAGACACAGCACTTTTTTATATGATGACACAGGGAGTTTGATATGAAAATTTTGCAATTGGCGGTATTGATATTAACCATCACCTCAGTTTTTGGGTGTACGAATATGTCTTCAACCCAGCAGGGTACCCTAAGCGGGACAGCCTTGGGCGGGGCTGCCGGCGCAGGTGTGGCTGCCATCGCAGGCGGCAATGCCTGGACCGGCGCCGCCGTTGGCGCTGGAGTCGGTGCCCTGGGTGGCTATCTAACCGGCAAGAAACAGTAAAAACGATATCTCTGGTGGGGCTACCGAGCTTGATGGTCTCACAGAGAATGAGTCCTATATCCTGTGTTTAGCACAGGATAGGTATAAGCAAAAGACGGGGACAAAGTTACTCCGTTTTCCTCTCGCCGGATGTTTTATTTTTCTTTCAACCGAAACCTCCCTATGCGAGACAACTCCAGAGGGGGTATCCTCTCTTCAGCAGGACCACGGCTCTGTTTAACCAATAGCAATGAACTAAAAGGAAAAATACTATAAACAAACATTTGGTAGTGCTCCCTGCATAGGATAGCAGATGCTCCCGGGAGCAATATCAGCGTTGTTGACATCAGTATGTCAGAAAACGCACACCGCTGAAAAACGCCTTGGAAAAGACAATAACCTGCATATACACCACCCAGGGCGTGTAGGACGCCCTGGTCTTTTACTTCCTCACTATTAACTTCTATTATCCTCAATTAAACCCTTTTTAAAACGACGACCATTTTCCACATAGTGCTGTGCCTGTAACTCCAGTGCCTGTTGTTGCTCGAAACTTAAATTACGCTTAATCTTTGCGGGCGATCCCATTACCAGCGAGCCATCAGGGATTTCCATATTCACTGTAACCAATGCATTGGCCCCGATAACGCAATGGCTGCCAATTTTTGCGCCGTTTAACACGACAGCGTTTATACCGACCAGGCTATAATCCCCCACGGTGCAACCATGGAGCATCGCTTTATGCCCAACAGTGACTCCCTTGCCTAAAGTCATGGGATAACCCGGGTCCGTATGTAAAACTGCACCATCCTGAACATTGCAATCCTCTCCTATGACTATCAATTCCGAGTCACCACGAATCACCACATTAAACCAGATACTCACATCGTTACCCAGAGCTACATTGCCAATTACCGAGGCATTCCCGGCAATAAAAAAGCTTTCAGGCAGCTGCACCTGTCTATCATCCAGTTGATATAACACTACCTGCTCCTTCAATTTTTTTTGGCATTAGGTTTCCGACTATAATCGCATTATGGTTTTTCATTTCCAGATTGGTATCATAAACCGAACTGAGCATATCGACAAAGAGAAGGTGAAATTACGAGAGATAGAAGAAATGGCAATTCCAGCAATGAAAAAGTTATGAAAGATACACCAGTATGAGTCGGGGCGAATTGCTTTTGCACTGTTGGTAAAGAATCAGGTGGTATTTGAAGTCTTTCTGACTCTTCATTAATATAATTTTGCTATGCCACCTGATACTCTGAAGTAGATATTCCGACATGTCTATTTACAATTTGATCGATTGAATAAGGTGCGACAATAATAGATAACAATCTTAGCGTGTTATACATTACCGGCAAGATAGTAACCAACAAAATCGCTCTTTTTGTTTGTTCTATTTCTGCGAATATATTTCTCACTCGATTTTCCTCATTATATTTTCGACACAACACCGGCAGCCACTTCTATGATCAAGATCGCTCGTTTTGGGTCACATCTATCTCCCGTTTGCCTATGATGCGATAGACATATTCGATCACAGCTGAGAGAAAAACCATTCCAACCAGGAAAAAAATATGTACCGGATTATCGCGCATGGTGAGCCAGATCAGGCTTCCGAATGCGGCAAGACAAAGAAATGCCCCGATGATTGAAATCCCCTTATTGCTCCCGATTTTTCCGGATAGCCGATAAGAGGCAACATTGACCGCTGCGAAGATCATTAGAAACCCTGCGCTTCCCATCATGGAAATACTATCCAGGTTAAAAGAGTTGGCCACAACCAGAGTGGCCGCCGCAGTGATCAACAGGCCCTCGATGGGCTTATCCCAGATCTTGTTCTCCAGAAAGGCAGGTAGTTCGCCATCTTTAGCTATTATAAATGATAGGCGTGCAGCGCCGTACAGCGTAGCATTAATAGCCGACGCCGTGGATAGCAAGGCTGCCACCGTGATGATATCATACCCCATTTGACCTAAAAATGGGCGGGCAGCTTCAGCCAGTGCGTAATCTTTGGCCTGGACGATATGAGGAATCGGCAGATTTCCCACCGTAACCAAGGCAACTAGGACATACAGGATGACGACAAAAATAGTTGATATGAAAAAAGCTCGCGGCAGGTTTATTGAGGGTCTATTTATATCACCTGCTGTATTAGCGATAAGCTCAAAACCCTCATAGGCCAAAAAAATAACCATTCCACCTGCAATCAGTGGAACGGGCGCCGCCCAGTGAGAAACTGCCAACCGCGATGGATCGATTCCGAAAATTCCAATCCCGACAAACACCAGCAAGATGATCACCTTGATAGCGACAATAAACTCCTCTGCCTCCCCGATCAACTTAGCGCTTAGTATATTTAACCCTGTAATCAGGAGGACAATACCGCTGATAAGGGCGTGTTTTGCGGCAGCGTGCCAGGCCGATGGAAAAAGTTCGGCACCATAACTACCGAAGGCATAGGCGTAGAGCGAGAGCATAACGATATAACTGATCCAGAGCAGAATGTTCAGTGAACCTGTCCAGATGCCTGTACCAAAAGCATTATTCAGATAGGCAACGGTACCACCCTGACTGGGCAGGGCAACCGACAATTTCGTGTATGAATAGGCAGTGACAAGTGCAATAAACCCAGCCAGTAAAAAAGAGAGAGGTGCCCCCGCTTTGGTAATCTGTACCGAAAGGCCAAGTACGGCAAAAATACCACCGCCGACCATTCCACCCACACCGATGGACACGGCACCCCACAAGCTAATGGAGCTTTTGTTCGAAGATTTAGAACCAGCCATAGTACTCCTTTCTCGTCAACATTTTAAGCACCTTACTATTTTTTTTATCTTATATTCATATCGTTAGCTTCAAGTAATTGAGCAATTAGGGCCAAAAGAGTCTTCTCTGTCTCTCATTTTAAGAGCCGTCACAAGAAAGCTAAAACCGGGTTGTCTCGCGCAGTATCGCAGGGTCTTCATCAATGGGATCGATCAGTCGATAGGCCAGTAATTTCATTCGGTCACTGGCTAGAAACCAGACGAAGGCATAACCCCAGACAAAGCACGCCCAGCCCCAGCCCAGCGGAGTCATAAACAGGCCATAAACCGCGATCAAGGTCGCAATAATTTGTGTACCGAATACAGCTATCCATAAAATCGGCGCCGGACGGATGGACCAGAATGGGCCGCGCGTGCGGGTTAAAAAAATTGTCAGATGTCCGGCAACGGAGAGCATCAGGTACATCAGCGTTTGAATATGCGCCCGGTCGAGGTGATAGATCTGCTCGCCGAGGTAGAAAAGGCCAAATGCCGCTACCGGCCCGATTACCCCTAGAACTGTAGCTATCCCAAGCACCATACGCATATTCCATGCCTCGGGCTGATCTCGGTATATTACATTATCATAGGCAATAGCAAGAATCGCACCGTCGTTGAGCAAAGCCAGCATGACGATCATCACCGCAGTCAACGGATAAAAGTTAAAGATAAGGATCGTCAGCGTCATGAAAAGCATTACTCGTAAAGTCTCGGCGATACGGTATATTGCATAGCTGTTCATCCGTTGAAAGATTTTCCGGCTTTCCTTTATTGCATCGATAATAACTGACAGCCCCGGGGTCATCAAGACTATGGATGCTGCCGCCCGGGCCGCATCCGTGGCACCTGAAACAGCAATGCCACAATCGGCTTTCTTCAACGCGGGGGCGTCGTTCACCCCGTCCCCGGTCATACCAACGATATGTCCCTGTTGCTGCAGGACATCAACAATATGAAACTTGTGTTCGGGAAACACCTGGGCAAAGCCGTCAGCCTTTTCGATGAGTTGTGTCAACTGTCCTGTCTCATGATATTTAGTGTCGCCAAAACCATTGGCATCAAGAATATTTGTTCCCATACCGAGTTGTTCAGCTGTTTCACGAGCAATAGCCAGTTGGTCGCCAGTGACCATTTTAACCTTCACACCCATATCGCGTGCTGTAGCTAATGTTGTTTGAGAGTCTTCCCGTGGCGGATCAAAAAGCGGCAGCACACCAAGAAATTGCCAATCCTCCTGATTGTCCATCCTGGCCACGCCCAAGGAGCGAAAACCACGCTTGGCAAAACCATCGATGGCTTCATCGACTACCAATTGTATCTGTCCGGCATTGGCCGACATTTCGAGGATCATCTGCGGAGCCCCCTTGGCGACCTTAAAAGTGCTTCCATCGGCTGTCTTTATCGTCGCCACGGTGCGCTTATGGACCGGGTCGAATGGCTGAAAGTGGACCATCTCATACCCTTTCAGTACCTGATCGTTTTTTAAGCCGCTCAGCACCGCCAGGTCGATGGTATCCTGATTCTCAGCGCGTGAGGCGAGTGCGGCCATGAGAATTACATCTTCGGTTGAGACGTCGTTCACACTGAAGGGCTCTCCCAGCTTCAACTTATTCTGGGTCAGGGTTCCGGTTTTGTCGGAGCATAAAATATCGGTGCCGGCCAATTCTTCAATGGCCACCAAGCGACTGACTATGGCTTCTCTTTTGGCGAGCAGGCGTGCGCCGACCGCCATAGTCACCGACAACACTGTCGGCATTGCCACGGGAATGGCTGCGACAGTAAGCACCAGGGCAAACTGTAGCGTGGTAAGCATCTGATCACCACGGAACAATGCCACGCCAAGAATCAACACCACCAGGCTCACGGCGAGGACAATCAAATAATTACCGATTTTCAGCACGGCACGCTGAAAGTGGCTATCCGTGTGAACGTCCTGCACCAGCTGGGCCGTCTTACCGAAGTACGTATTGGCACCTGTGGCATAGACCATGGCCTCTATTTCACCTTGACGAACAATCGATCCCGAAAAAATCGCCTCGCCTGATTTACGTGTCGCGGGTAAAGATTCTCCCGTTAGTGCCGACTGATCAACCTCCACAGGGTCACCGTCCAGCAGGCGTGCATCCGCGGGCACTATATCGCCCAGACGCACACGAATAACATCACCCGGCACCAGCTCCCTTGCCGCCTGGGCTGTCCATTTGCCATCGCGTTTAACCCTGGCTTTGAACGCCAGTTTGGCTTTCAGGGCGGCAATGGCATTTCCAGCCTGATGCTCTTCCCAGAAGGCCACCGCAGCGTTAGCCAGTAATAAAACAAGGATTATGAAGAAATCCGGCCAGTGCCTGACCAGGCCCGACAAAACAACCGCCGCCTCGATCATCCATGGAATTGGGCCCCAAAAATAGGAGAGGAATTTGAGGAATGAGTTGGCTTTTTTTTCCTCAATCTCATTTGCACCATATTGACTCAGCCGTTTCTGTGCCACGACCTGACTCAGCCCGTCAGACGACGAGATAAGAGTTTTCTGCAGATCAGCCATGGGTAAGGATTTTAGATCATTCTTGGTATCAACTTCTGGCTTTTGCGGCAATTCAACAGACTCGAGTCGATCAATTTTGGCGTCCATACTTCCTCTCCTCCTGTTATTGTTTAACACAGTTTCTATGTGCTATTGGAGGGCGGAAAATCAATCCGTCCGATCATATCCGGTAGTTGTGTGGTGTTGGAAAGTATCAGAGTGACGTAACGATAAACTGCAATTGCTAACACGCTAAAAATTCACGATTGCCTTTTTTTTGCCCAAGCCAGAGGTTGCACTGACAGTTCAGGCATTACCCATGAAGCTCCAGTCAACCACCATCAACTGAGAGAAACCAGAGTTAATATATGATAAAAAGGGATTATCTCGTTGCAAGACGGTGACTGCGCAACATCATTACCTGAAAAAGCACTCCGGCAACAATTAAAGCAGCAAAAAGAATAAATTTACCTGGGAGGCGATGTTCAGAGATTGAACTATGAGGGTGGAACCAGCCACCGAGAACAGGCCAATCAGAGCCCAGTCAACTGTCGCATACAACAGGATCACGCCTGCTATGCCCTCATAAAACCGATGAGAGGGAGTGCTGCCGATCCCATTGTGTAGGCAAGGTACACACTCCTATTTCGCTGAGATATCTTTAAAAGGATTCATAATCAGAACAGGACAGTGAGCTTTCTTCAGCACATGTTCCGCCACACTACCAAGCAGAATTTTCTCCAATCCTTTGGCACCATGGGTACTGATAATAAGCAAATCTGCCCTTTTCTTCTCGGCAAATTCAACAATCTGATCCACAGGGTCGCCATATACCACCTCTCCGTCATTTCCAGGACATACTTTCTTGGAATTATCGACAAGAAGATTCATTTTTTCCTTCGAAGCAGCGAAAACTTTATCTTGATATTCCTGGGCAAACGGTGCGCCTATCATTGCATCTCCGGGATAATCAGCCACTACATGGATAAAATGAATGGCAGCCTGAAGGCTTTCGGCCATATAAAACGCATATTCTACCAGCTTGTTGGTGCTTTTTGTAAAATCAACTGGAACCACGATTTTTTCTATTTTTTGCATTTTAGCCCCCTTGGTATAATTAACTTATTCTCTTTGTTCATCATGACAATGTGGTCAAAAATTCGTTGTGATAATATACTCCTCGTTTTTTATGTTTGTAACCATTATAGAAATCATTAATCCTTCCGTGTCATAACCTAATAATTATCCAACTTAATGTAAGCAATAAATATAATTGTAAATAATGCCTACAATTCAAAATTCTTTCATTGTTTCCGTTTCCTTTTCCTGATTAATATAAGCATTGCAAATATTACTGTAAACCGTCTAGGCAAAACATTACACTAATGTAATAACTGGAAGATTTTTAATTTCTAATAATACGTATGCCTATTTCATATATTAATCCCAAAAGAGATATATTACATCATGACGTACCTAAAGGTAACAACTGTTACCATTAATAAACATGTAACGTCAGTTCAACCCTTGACGTTCAATGGTATTGCCGTAGAAGGAAATGATAAACAGGAGTCGGTAATGGAAATCACTTTTAGAGGGAGACCAAAAATAAGAATTTCAGCATCACCGCAGAAATATTGTCTTGCAATTTAAAACACTTGATGCTTGCATTAGGCTACACAATCTCTATCTGGAAAAATAAATGTTACTTGGTACTACTCCTGCGTGGTGTTTTAAAGAGCTGTATCTGCCACAAATGGCAGATGGTGTGAAGCAATACGGCTCAGCTTTGTCGAGTGTGTTCGTATTGAGGTAATTTTATCTGCATGCCTAACAAATATTCGATCTAACTCAAGAAAAGGTCTTCTCGCCGGGAAAGTTGCCGGAGAACGGACCGGGTGTAAACCATCGTTGCAACTGACGCGACGGCCAATCCCAAGGAAATTATAGATTTAAGTCGCCGAGCAGAATGTTCATATCGGTATCCGCCGCATTAATTATTTTCAGTAATGTGTTGACCTTGACCTGCCAATGTCGCTCCTGGAGACTCAGGCCAAGGTGGGTCGCCCATAATGTAATACTCTGATGGTTATGGTTGAAAACAGCTTCAACCACGCCGCGAGGTTCCCTTTCCTTTACGCTGATATCGACACGGTTGACTGTAGAAATCGGCACACGTGACAGGAGAGCATTGCCATACCGCGATCCAGCCACAGTGAGCGTAAACCACACTTCAATGGCCGTCATTGCTGTTGCGGCCGCTATATGAGCCAATTTATCATCCGATATTTCAGGATGCGAGGTAACCTCCTGTAGAGCGATAATATCGGCATTTATTTCACCAAGAACGTCAATGATCCATCCGAGATGCTCGATACTTTTTAACTGAAAGATTTAAAAGTATCGAGCATCCGTTTCACCTAAAAAAGAGCAACATTTTCAGCACGGATTTTTCACGAAACGACTATGCTTCCATTTCATGACTAGCAAGAACAATGTCAACATCAGGTTGAAAAAGACTCTCAAGAGATTCGTACTACCAATATCAAAATTGAAACGAAAGTATCACTCATCCGATGCTGAAACAATGGAGTATTTACCTCAGTTGATGCTCTGGAAGCCCCTGGGGTTTGATATTATTTTTTACTGTCAGGAAAATCTTGCTTTTAAAACGGCCAAAAGGACCTTTAAATGTTGTTAGGTTTTTCAAGCATCTTGTTGTTCCCTTAACAGTAGGAAGGTAATCATCCGGTTGAAGCCAGTTCTGAAGAGATTTTCCCCGCCAACCTCAATGTTTGATATGAAAGTAGTATCCTTGACTGGAATTACTATGAAGATCGCTATAGAATCTCAAAAGGTAATGGTCCGGAGAACATGACACGCCTGAGTCGATTCGCTGTCGATCTCATCAAAAGCAAGGGCGTAATCAATGTAGCGCAAAGAATGCGGCAACTCTGTTTTTCTCCACGCTTGGTTTTTAACTATATGAAAATGTCTGTCAATACTCATTTTTTTCAACAAGTTGAAGCATAGAATAAATTTACCGTGGGTTACGAGTAGGTGGGATCTTGTGGGAATTTTAAGCTGGGATTGTAAAGTGATGGTCTATCACTATTATACCCGAGTAACAACTAAGGCGGTTGCTGATTACCGTACATGAGTGTTTAGTGTCAAACAGGTCTATCACTGAAAACGCATTTTTTATTTTTAGCCCGATGTCCGCCATTCGGCGTACGGATTAATATTTCTTAACAGGTGATGTCAATGAATGAAGAATTTAATGTGGAGATTTTATCTTTTTTGAAAATTTCTGAGATTGAAAATGCGTGGAAGGCAACTGATTACAAAGCACTGCTATCGATGATGGATATAGCTGAAAATGAGCTTGGAGGGACAAGTGAATCTGAGTTAAAAGAGATGTGTTTGATGTCACTTAATGATTTTGAACATCATGAATCAGCTAAATTTCTTTTAACACATATTTTTAAAGATGAAATTACTGAAGGCAAGATAGATCAACTGAGTCATCAAATGATTGAAAATAAACTTTGGGAAGAACATGCTGACTCAGCTTATCACTGGAGCCTTTTTAATGCTTATGGGCTTTTAAGAAAAGCGTATAACGGCATATTTAAAGAACCAACAGGAGTGAAATTCACTATAAAAATCACAGCAAATACAAATAGTACCTTTGAGATCTTTGATTCATCGCTCCATGCTGTGATAGTGAGGTTGCTCTCAAACGGATTGGATGAGGATGCAATCTTAAATCGTCTGTATGATGAGCAAATTAATGGAGAGAATTTTTCAGATGCAAAAAACATACTTTGGATACTAAAAGAGATCTCCATAACAGAAAAAGAGCGCCAGTATGAAATCACAAGTTCAGATTTTTGGTTTGGAGAGCTAGAAGAAGTTGTAAATTTTGATGCAAAAGCTCATGCTGATGTATAGGAAAGAGTTGAAGGGTAAGATATAACGTGCTGTCATATTACCCGTGAAGCAGTTCGGGTGTCATCAGGTTGTCTTTGTATTCTTTATATAGATTGCTGTGGTGTCATCGCCTTCTGGGGTAGTGCGGTTTTTGGTGCGGTTCCTTCAAGGAGTTTTATTTTTTCGACTTGATGCTCTTGTTGTCATTTTTACTCTCTTTTTGTGCTTTTTTTCTTGCTCATAGATATTTTCCCCAGAGTTGCAGTGTCGGATTGAACCCGCCACTTTTCGATACGCTCTGCCGCAAGGAGGAAAGCCTTGGAGAGCTTGATGAACTTTTTAGTAATTCAGGGTGCAGAGATGAAAGAAAATATATTGTATCTTTTATCTGTTGCATACAAATCCTGGTGTCAATAGACACAATCAGTCAACTGAATTGATGGGCTGGAAAACTTCATAGAAGGTACGTTCACCAATCAAACTATCCACCTTGCCCTGAATGTCCCTTCTTTCTTTGCTGACGAACCAACGTTTCCAAGCATCTGCTGTCTCCCATTGGCTGATAACAATGTAATCTTCTGAATCTTCAGTGCTTTGCAGAGTCACAGTGGAGATGTATCCTGGCTGATCTTTGGCACGGAGGCTAAGTTCGTTCATCAGAGGTATCAATTTATCTGGTTGATTCATTCTAAATTTACGTTTAATGACTACATGTACAGGCATTTGAACCTCCGTTAAGCAAAAATTGAGTCGACGATATTGCAAGTGTGTCCAATCACAATCCTATCACTTATAGTAAGACATATATATCGAAGATGCCAAATATGCCTGCGATTTTCATATCCTCTGGCATCTTCGGGTGAAAGTGCGGAAAAAATCTTACAGCTACGCCCATGGTTCGCTGAGGTGGCAGTAAAGATCTTCTTGAGCTCATTAAGCGTTTCACAATCGCTCCGGCACGTTTCGCTGGACTCACTGAAACTCGCCGGTGAAATTAACGTTAGAATTCAAAAAACCCAACATAGACACCTTATGTGTCATAAGTACAATGTGCGTATGAAAAGGCTTAACTTTGAGTAGGATAAAAAAAGGACAATTCAAACACCCAAAAGCATGGTGTCACCTTTGAAGTGGCTCAAACCGGATAGAAGAGTGAAGGTCAAAATATGGAAGCAACTGTTTTTGAAACCCATTATGAAGAATATTGCCGTCAAATCACTGAGCTTGATTTTTTATCCATAAAAGACATTCTTGGTATAGAAATACGGGGCCAAGAGGCCATTGTCGCCTTTTTGGGTGAGGAGTATATTGTTTCCAATAAAGGAATTGCAGATAAGTTCGGTAATCGTCCAGATTACATGATATGCGTGATACTCGCTAAATACCTGTTGCTCTGTCCCGACGCTCCAGTTGTGAACAAGGAATGGTCAGCACTCAAAGATTTTCATAAAGTGTCCCAGTTTACCAATCTTAACGTCTTTACCAGTGATGCAGAACAACCCATTATTAAAAGCTTTTCAGGTCGGATTGACGCATTAGCAGAGGCATCTAAAAAAGTAGGAGGCAAACCCTGCAGGCTGGACATTTCCTATGATTTCACTATGGAATTCAGCATATTACCAAAAATAAACATACTGCTGCTTTTCAATGACACCGATGATGAGTTTCCTGCTGCATGTTCCGTGTTGTTTCAAAAGCAGGCCGAGGATTATCTTGATCCGGAATCGCTTATTATGAGCGCTGTAGCTTTCACCCGGCAATTAAAAAAACTATCTAAAGATTTTAAAAAAACTACAGTAGGTAATCAATATCAATGAATTCACAACAGAATTTTCTCGCTGTACTGACCAGCTAATGCTGGTGTTGTTGTTAATTTCTATAAAACATAAGTGTCAAGTCTTTGCTTGACTCACCTAAGGGGAAAAGCCATAACATTGGATGATACCCACGATATGTATTTGTGCCAGGTCAGTGAAACAGTATCCTGCGGGGCCTGTTGCGGTTTATATAATTTGCCGCATTTATCACGGGAAAAACTTGAGATTATGTTGTCAAAGAGGACTGAGGCCTTTGCATCGGTCCCCAGAACCGAAGATGGGCTCTTTGAATTTAAAAAAAGAAACAGGGGGCCACACAGGCTAACACGACCGTTTCCCGGATTTCATCACTGTCCTTTTCTGGGGCTTATTGGCGGTGAAAAAAGCCGCGTCGGTTGTCTCCTCCACCCGGCCGTACCAGGTAACAACGGCATCGACTATCGATCTCTGAGTTGGTACGGTGAGCTGGCTTGCCGCAGCTATTTTTGCCCAGCTACCAAGAAACTGTCAAGTGTTTACCAGTCGATTCTTATACAAAGTATTGACAATTGGTATGTTTTCGGACTGATTGTTACGGAGCATGCCCTGGTGACCGCCTATTTTAAAGAGGTAGAATCCCGCCTTGGACGGCCTCTAACGGTGAGTGATTACATACAGAATATCGGGGCAATGGATGCCTTTAGGGAATTTGCCGAACTCAAGTGCAAATGGCCCTATCGCCGAAAAGATTGCCCCGGGCCCTGCAACTTTTTCTTGGAAAACGGCCTGTATCCCAGGCCGGATGTCTTTTATACTACTTCGAATTTACTGCCATCCTCCTACGAAAAGATTCTCAGGGAACTAGACACTGGCTTTTCATCTGAAAAAGACATTGCGGAGGCTGAACAATTATTAGACGATCTCTTTTTAAAAACCGAGCAAGCGATAGTTTAATTTTTGATTTTTGAGTATTGTGGACGATACAGGTGGAAATTAATGCCGACGCGGGAGCCAGTGACAGTAAAATAGAGCTTTTCGGTTAAGAGCTTTACTGGGCATAAACATAAAGGATTAGTTATTGGGCATTTCAGCCGGGGCATCGATAGTATCCATGCCGGATACCGATAAACCGTATCCAACATTACTCACCTTCTTCACAAGGCGTTTTCCAAAAATTTCTGAGCAAATCTGGGTGGAGCGTATTACTGCCGGGAAAGTGCTTAATGAAGAAAGTAAGCCGGTCACTCTGGACACCGCTTATATGCCCAATAGGCGATTATTCTATTTCAGGGAAGTAACCGAAGAGCCGGTCATTCCCTTTCGGGAAGAGATCCTGTTCATGGGCGACCATCTGATGGTCGTTTGTAAACCCCACTTTCTCCCCGTCAGTCCAGGCGGGCCATATGTCGGTGAAACGTTGCTCAACCGCCTCAAAGAAAAAACGGGCAATCCATTTCTCTCCCCCATCAATCGGATCGACCGGGCCACGGCGGGTCTGGTGCTCATATCGACAAATCAAGCAACCAGAGGACTGTTTCAGCAACTCTTTATGCAGGGTCTGGTGCGTAAAACGTATGAGGCAGTGGCTGATTACCATTATGATTCCGGGGAGAATGAATGGCTGGTAGAAAACCGGATCGACCAGGGAGAACCGTGGTTTCGGATGCAAACTTGCGCTGGTACAATCAATGCCCAGTCGCACATCCGGCTGCTCGAAGTAATCGGGTCGCGGGCCCGTTTTCAACTCTTTCCTTTAACCGGGAAAAAGCACCAGCTCCGCATCCATCTCAGCGGGCTCGGGTTTCCCATTGTCAATGACCGGTATTATCCGGAACTCCTGCCGGAGACAGCCGATGACTTCGAGCGCCCCTTGCAGCTCCTGTCGCAGAAAATTGAGTTCCGGGATCCGATCACCGGGAAAGAGATGTCGTTTGCATCGAAAAAAAATCTGATTCTTTAGCGAATAAGAGATTTATTACGAACAGCCACAGCCACAGGAGCCACCACAGCCACTCGCAGCTTGTGCCAATGACTTCACCACCTCGTGGTTTTCAGCATCTTGCACAGTGGCTATGGCAGCATGCAAAGAAAGTGTCTTAGGCATAATCTGCAGGCTAAGGGCCTGACGCAGCGGAAAAAAGAGATTACCGAAAAAATCTGGTGCCTGGGAGTCGGTGCAGGTAAAATTCAGACTTTCACCCTCATCTTTACCCTGCAGAGCCTGTTCGAATGGACAGAGCCCATTACCACCAATCCCGTAAATAAATGTCAACGATACCGGTTCGCCAGCGGTGTTGTCGGCAGTGAGTAAAAGGGTTATTTTTTTCAATGATTGTATGGGCAAGGGATTCTCCTCCAGTGTTATATATAAACTTGCGGTTCACGGCGTTTGCTGAAATTTTCAGAGAGCCACTGACTTTTCTGCTTGATAGGCTCGGCCCCGATAATTATTGCGTCTTCCGGACAGATTTTGAGGCAGGCGCAACAAAAAATGCACAGGTCCTGATCCATCTCTATCGCCGATTCCAGAGAAATCGCTCCCGTGGGACAGGCGGGAAGACACGCTCCACACTGGGTGCACTTCTCTTCGATAACTTGCGGGGTAAAGGGCATCGAACCGATGCCGTCTTTATAGGGAGAATTGCCCGGCACCTTGAGGCGAGATCCACTTGGCAGCCCGGCAACAGCAGCGATTTTTTCGCTGATCTTTGCCCCAAAATCACGGGCTGCAGCCAAATCGGCACCATCCGGTCGGCCTGCCCCAATAGGAGTATCCGACCCGGAATAGGAATGTTCCCCGATAAACGCACCGGCGGCCACTGGTATAAATGCTGCCTTCTCGGTAATATCCTGCAACTCCAGCAGGGCATCCTCAAAATCTCTGTTGCCATAGGTGGTGACAATAACCGCCGGCGTGTTACTGCCCTTGATTACCGCAAGTCTTTTGACGGCAAGGGGCGCCACGCGACCGGCATAGACTGGAACGCCGATAATAGCCAACTCGTCAGAGGCGATGCGTAAGGTAGAAACTGCGTCAGGATAGGTAAGATCAATTGTTTCAACCGGAACATCGGCAATACCCGAAGCAATAGCCTCGATAACCTTCTTGGAGGTCCTGGTCGGTGAGAAGCAGATGAGTAGAATTTTATTAATTTTCATTCGATTCCTGTTGGTTGGATTGGGTTGAAAAAACGGTGCAAGGTCTGGTTTATGCAATAAAATTAACGCTTGTACGATCAATGGATTGTCATTATACTGCTCGGCGAAAGTAATGAAAACAAATTCTTGATTCGGGCATAACAGCATCTACTGGGAGAACAATCCATGGCACTCGAAAACACTGCGCCCTCCGCACCACCACCAGCAGCTCAAAAAAAGACCCAGCCTGCCTGGTACGACTGGGCGATCGACATCTTCAAGAAAATACTGGAATTCAATTATAGCAGCTATGGGACCAAGAAAAAATTCTGAGTTCCCCAGGCAACAGCAATTCAATCCTGCTGATCGTTCGGGTTATACCAGCGCAGGCGCAAGGCATTGCTGACCACCGACACGGAACTGAGTGCCATGGCCGCCCCACCGATCATCGGGTTGAGCGTAGGTCCGCCGAACAGCGCCAATATTCCTGCCGCCACCGGAATACCGATTACATTATAGGCAAAGGCCCAGAAGAGGTTCTGGCGAATATTGCGCATAGTCGCTCGACTGAGGCCGATGGCCCGGCCAACCCCGACCAGATTACCGCTCATCAAAACAATATCGGCCGACTCCACCGCCACATCGATGCCCGTGCCCATGGCAATACCTACATCGGCCCTGGCAAGAGCAGGAGCATCGTTGATACCGTCACCGACCATGGCGACAATTTCACCATTTTTTTGTAAGCGGACAATTTCTTCTTCCTTGTTGTCCGGCATAACCCCGGCAACAACCCTGGTAATCCCGGCCTGCGCCGCCACCGCATGGGCCGTTTTTTCATTATCGCCGGTGAGCATCACCACCTTGATGCCCATCTCGTCAAGCTCCCGTACCGTCTTTTTTGCTTCCGCCTTCAATGGATCGGCAATCGCCAGAAGGCCGGCAAAGACGTTGTTTACCGCCAGAAAAAGTACTGTCTTGCCCTGCTCAGACAAGATGCTCGCCTGCTCTTCGACCTGGTCGTTCAAACCGGCAATAGTGTTTTCATGGAGAAAGGTTTTATTGCCGAATAGCAGTTCATAGTGGCTGCCATCCACCTGCAGGGAGGAAGTTATGCCGCGGCCAAGGCTTGCCGAAAAAGAATTCGGCTGCGGGATGACGAGATCTCGCTTATGGGCTGCGACGGTAATCGCCTCGGCAAGGGGATGTTCGGAACGGCTCTCGGCGCCGGCGCAAAGGCGTAGCAGCATGGTTTCGTCATATCCGGCAAAAGGGACAATGTCCGTGACTGCCGGGGTGCCGAGGGTCAACGTTCCGGTCTTGTCAAAGACCACGCAGCTGATCTTCTGGGCAAGCTCAAGCACCTCGCCGCTTTTCACCAACACACCCAACTGGGCGCCGCGCCCGGTGCCGACCATTATTGAGGTCGGGGTGGCAAGCCCCATGGCACAAGGACAGGCGATCACCAGGACAGCAATAAAAATACGTAAAGAGAAACTAAAATCGGCCCCACCGATAAAATACCAACTCAATCCGGCGAGTGCGGCAATCACAATTACCGTCGGCACAAAGTACAGACTAATACGATCGGCCAGATTGGCGATCGGCGCTTTGCTTCCCTGAGCGTCCTGAACCAGATTGACAATCCGGGCGAGCATGGTATCCCGTCCCACTTTTTGGGCCTGCATGACCAGGGCGCCGTTTTTATTGAGCGTGCCGCCAAAGAGTGGATCGTCTTTTTTTTTGGTAACCGGCATGGCCTCCCCGGTGAGCATCGACTCATCAACGGCAGAGTCTCCCTCGACGATCAGCCCGTCAACGGGAATCCTTTCGCCTGGTCGAATCAACAGGCGATCATCAACCTTTACCTCTTTTACCGCCACCTGGCGCTGCCCTTTATCGTCGATCAGCGTCGCCGTTTCCGGGGCAAGCTGCAACAACTGTTTGATCGCGTCATTGGTTCGGGCCTTGGAACGGGCTTCAAGATATTTGCCTAGTGATACCAAAGCAATCAGCATGGCCGCCGATTCAAAATAGAGGTCATGGGCGCGGGCTATAGGATTTATCCCCAGAGCTATCTCTACCAGGTTCCAGGTGGAATAGATAAACGCCGCTCCCGTACCAATGGCAATCAGCGAATCCATATTCGGTCCACCGCGCAATAACGCCGGGATGCCGATCAGGTAAAAATTACGGCCCATATATAAGACGGGAAGAACCAGCAAAAACTGCAGAAAAGCATGGGTGAAGGGCGCAGTATCGGGATGCACCGCTGCCGGCAGGGTGATGCCGAACATCGTGGCCATTGACAGGCACATAATCAGCATTGCCAGTATGAATGCAGGAATAAGCCTGTTGCGCTGCGCCTGCAGTCGATCTGCCGTCTCAGAAGCAGTACCGGCATCGTCATCTTCCTCGGCGACTTCCTCAGCGGAAAAACCGAGTCCGGTTATGGCTTCTTTAATTGCCCCAAGGGAAATCGTCTGGGGATCGTAGTCAATCTTAGCCTTTTCTGTAGCCAGATTCACCGAACAATACGTAATCCCGTCAAGATTGCCGACCACTCGTTCAATACGCGCCGAACATGCGGCGCAGTGCATACCTCTAATATTGGCGTCAAAATTTTCTATGGCCATGATGAAGACTCTTTTGCTGAAAAGCACTTAAAAAATTCACTCAACTTGCAAGCGACTTCATCTACCATAAGGACTTGACGCTAAATATCCAGCCGGAATATGTGCCACCGCTACATACCATGCGGGTACCAGAATTTGACCGTATGTTTGCCGGCCATATCTTTAAAGAGGCAGATTACCCCCCATTTGCCCGGTTCATCGATAGTGAAATTGGCGGCATAAACGCCGCTGCCGAAATCCTTCAGAGTGGCGATCTGCTCTTTTCCCGACGGGGCAATGAGTTTTACCTTTCCGGCAATCTCGGTGATTGGCTGCCCATCTTTTATAAATGAAACCATCACATGGTGCGTCCGTCCTTCGGGATCGGACATGTTCATAGCGGCAAGTTCCATAATCTGGAATTCGGCATGGATCCCATCGACCATTGCCGCATTTTTGAATGTTCCTCCCTCCTGACTTGCCCCATGGTTCATCTCACTATGATCCATCGTTGCCATTTTCGACTGCTCCGCAGCCACGGCGTTACCGACCAGAATAATGCCACAATACACTAAAAGAATTATTATTTTTTTCATATTTTTCACCTTTTTCAGTTGGTGGACTCTGGGTCGCTTTTTGGCAGACCGATTGATTTCCAGAGCCCGTAAATAGCCGGGACGACCACCAGGGTGAGAATGGTAGCACTGACCATCCCCCCGATCATGGGGGTCGCGATGCGCTTCATAACCTCGGAACCGGTCCCGCTGCTCCACATAATCGGCGCCAGACCGGCAATGATGGCAACAACCGTCATCATCTTGGGCCGCACCCGCAGGGCAGCACCGTGTTCGATAGCCATATTAAGATGCTCCCGGCTAAAAGAAGCACCATAACGCTCCTTGTATTCGCGGTAGGAAATATCGAGATAGATCAGCATCACCACCCCGGTTTCCGCCGCCACTCCGGCCAGAGCAATAAAGCCGACGGCCACTGCCACACTCATATTGTAGCCCAGCAAATCCATCAGCCATAAGCCTCCGGTGAGAGCAAAAGGGACGGACAACATGACGATGAGGCTCTCGGTAATATTGTTAAAGTTGAGATACAGCAACAAAAAGATGATTATTAAAGTCGCCGGGACCACGACTTTCAGTTTCTGCTGCGCCCGCACCATATACTCATACTGCCCCGACCAGACGATACTGTAACCCGGCGGCAGTTTAATCTTTTCGGCCACCGCCTGCTGGGCGGCCTTGACATAGCCGCCGACATCGCCGCCGGTGATATCGACATAGACCCAGGCATTTTTCCGGGCGTTTTCACTCTTAATGGACGGCGCCCCTTTACGGATAGTGATATCCGCCACCTGGGTGATAGGTATTTGTGCTCCGCTTGGCGTAGGAACGAGGATACGCCTCAGTTTTTCCGGAGTATCACGCAGTTCCGAACCATAGCGCAGGTTAACCGGATAACGCGCCAGTCCCTCCACAGTGGAGGTGATATTCTGCCCGCCGATGGCGGTCATGATCACATCCTGCACATCGCCGACCGTCAGGCCATACCTGGCCGCCTCCTCCCGGTTAATCTTATAATCAAAAAAATTGCCCCCGGTAACCCGCTCGGCATAGACGCTGGTGGTGCCGGGGACTTCCTTGATCACCGCCTCGACCTTCTCCCCGATCTCAGACAGCGTCTGCAGATCATCGCCCATCAACTTCAAGCCGACCGGAGTTTTTATTCCGGTGGACAGCATATCGATCCTGGTCTTTATCGGCATGGTCCAGGCATTGGTCAGTCCGGGAAACTGAATGGCTTTATCCAGTTCATCAACCAGACTCTGGATGGTCATCCCCGCCCGCCATTCGGATTGCGGTTTTAAGGTGATGATCGTCTCCATCATCGACAGCGGCGCCGGATCGGTGGCCGTCTCGGCACGTCCCGCCTTACCGGTCACCTGATCCACTTCGGGAAAAGATTTAATAATCCTGTCCGTCTGCTGCAGCAGTTCTTTGGCCTTGGTAATGGAGATGCCCGGCAAGGTCGTCGGCATATAGAGCAGATCCCCTTCATTCAGGGGCGGCATAAATTCAGAACCCATCCGGCTGTAGGGAATCCAGGCGACAGCCAAAGCCACCACGGCCAGAGCCAACACCAGGAGTTTCATCCGCAGCACCAGCTTGATAATCGGGTGATAGATCCAGATAAGCAGCCGGTTCAGCGGATTTTTATGTTCCGGCATGATTTTACCGCGGACCAGATAGCCCATCAGCACCGGCACCAGCGTGATCGCCAGGATCGCCGCGCCCATCATGGCATAGGTTTTGGTATATGCCAGGGGGCGAAACATCCTGCCCTCCTGGGCACCCAGGGTAAAAACCGGCAAAAAGGAGACGGCAATAATCAGCAGTGAGAAAAACAGCGACGGACCGACCTCGACCGAGGCCTCGCGAATCACCTGCCAGTGCTCTTTTTGACCCTGGTTCTGTTCCATATGCTTATGGACATTTTCCACCATAACGATAGCGGCATCGACCATGGCCCCGATGGCAATAGCGATACCGCCAAGGCTCATGATATTGGCATTGATTCCCTGTCGTTCCATGATGACAAAGGCAACCAGCACGCCGATAGGCAGGGTGATGATGCCCACCAGGGCGCTGCGCAGATGAAAGAGAAACACAATACAGACTAAAGCGACGATGACGCTCTCTTCGATCAGGGTCTGTTTCAGGTTGTCGATTGCCCGGAGGATTAATCCGGAGCGATCATAGACCGGCCGAATAGATACCCCTTCAGGCAGTCCCGAGCTAATCTCCGTCAACCGTTTCTTGACCCGGTCGATTACCGCCAGGGCGTTTTCGCCATAGCGCATAACCACAATACCGCCAACCGCTTCACCGGTACCGTTAAAATCCAGCAATCCGCGCCGCAATTCGGGCCCAATGGTGACTCGGGCGACATTACGCAACAGGACCGGTATTCCGTTGTCGGAACTAAGCGGAATATCTTCCAGGTCCTTGATCGACTGGATATAGCCCAGCCCGCGCACCATAAATTCCGTCTCGCCCATTTCCACCAGTCGGCCGCCAACATCGTTATTGGAGCGCTGGATAGCCTGACGAACTTTCTGCAGGGGAATGTTATAGGCGAGCAGTTTATTGGGGTCGACCATCACCTGGTACTGCTTGACAAAACCGCCGATGGAGGCCACCTCGGAGACCCCCGGCACACTGGTCAGTTCATAGCGCAAAAACCAGTCCTGGATTGAGCGCAGCTGCTGGAGGTCATGGCGATCGCTTTCCACCAGATATTGAAAGACCCAACCGACACCGGTAGCGTCCGGCCCAAGACTGGGCGAAACACCTTTGGGCAGCCTGCCGGCAATCGAGTTCAGCGCCTCCAGCACCCGGCTTCTGGCCCAGTACATATCGGTACCGTCGTCAAAGATGACATAGGTAAAGCTCATGCCGAAAAAAGAATAGCCGCGCACCACCTTGGCAAAAGGCACCGCCAGCATGGCGGTGGTCAGCGGATAGGTGACCTGATCTTCGACCACCTGCGGCGCCTGGCCGGGAAATTCGCTGAAAATGATCACCTGGACGTCGGACAGATCAGGGATGGCATCGAGCGGCGTCTGCATCATCGCCCGGATGCCGGCGGCAACCAAAAAGACGGTTAACATCAACATCAGGAACTTATTACGGATGGAAAATTCAATTATTGCCTTGATCATCAGCTTATTCTCCCATCCTGTCGGTGGATAACAGCTTACTCTTTATCCATCTTGAGGGTGCTCATATCCAGGTCACTGTCGTCCATTTGCATCGTGCCCATATCCAGATCGTCGGCTGTTGGTCGCGTCGGCTTGTCGCTTCTGGCCTTGAGCATCTTCTGGATGGCTTCGCGCAGTCGGGACTCGGAATCAAACATAAACTGTGCCGAGGTGACGATGGTATCACCCTCGCTGAGCCCGGCCAGGACCTGAAAGGTGTTGTTTTCTCCTTCCACCCCTAGGTTCACCTGGCGCGGCTCATATTTGCCATCGCCCAAGGCGACAAAAACCACCTTGCGCAGACCGGAGTCGATGACCGCCTCCTGGGGGATGACTAAAGCCGCGGGATCGATCAGCGATTCAATATAGACGTTGGCGTACATTTCCGGTTTGAGTAATCCTTCGGGATTCTCAAAGGCCAGGCGAAGCTTTACCGTACGGGTCTGCGGATTAAGAAACGGATAGATAAACAGCACGGTCCCGGTAAAGCGTTTACCCGGCAGATAAGACAGCTCCATTGCTGCCGGCATGTCTTTTTTGACAAATGGCAGCTCATATTCATACACTTCAACATCCACCCACACCCTGGAAAGGTCGGCAATTTCATACTGATGCATCCCGGCCTTGACGAAATGACCGGCAAGGGCGTCCTTTTGAATGACCACCCCGGTGGCCGGAGAATAGACGGTGAGATTTTTGTTCACCGTGCCTTTTTGGGTCAGCTGCCGTATCTGCTTCTCCTCAAGATCCCAGTAAGCCAGGCGCTGCCGAGCGGCTTGCAGCAACCGGGCGGCGTTGTCCCGCACGCTCGGATAGGAACTGGCGGCCAGACTTTCGGTCTGTGATTTGGCGAGCAGATACTCTTCCTGGGCGGTGTACAGCTCCGGGCTATAAATCTCAAACAGGGGCTGGCCTTTCTTGACACTCTCACCGATAAAATTGACGTAAAGTTTATCTATCCAGCCATCAAATTTCAGATTGACGGCATAGATTCTTTTTTCATCGTAGGTCACTGTTCCCAGGGCGCGAATGGACTTGGTCAGGGGCGCCCGTTTGACCGTCGCCGTCCGCACCCCCATATCCTGTTCTGTTACCGGATCGATCTTAATGACCGATTCTGGAAGTTTTTCCCCTTCCTTGTCCTGATAAACCGGAACCAGATCCATGCCCATGGGTGATTTTCCCGGTTCCTGGCGAATGTAGGTGGGATCCATCGGGGCAACCCAGTATTTGATTACTTCGCCGGTCTTGGGATCGACATCTCCCGCCTTCAGTCCCGCCAATACCTGCGGTGGTGAGATGAAAAAAAGCAGCCATCCGGCAGCCAGCAGCCAAACCAGTGGTTTCATGGCGAGCCCTCCAGTGATGACAGTCCGGCACCGACCAACTCCTCCAGTTCTGCCTGTTTCTTATATATCTGATATTTATAATTTTCCGTTTGCAACTGGATTCGCAGCAGCCGAATACGAGCTGCGAGCATGGTAGTAAACTCAACTTTACCTACGGAGTAGGCCGCCAGGGCTGCATCGGCCAACTGCCCTGCCTGCACGGCCAGGGCGTCACGAAAAAGAGTGTAATTTTCTCTTGCCCCGGCAATCTCGGCCAGCAGCCGGTCGATGCTGTGCGGCAGGGTCTGGTTGAGGCCACGCAACGATTTTTCCGCGGCGATGAGTCGGTTTCTCGCCCCGGCCAGTTTACTGTCCTGGCTGGTCGACTGCCAGAGCGGCACGGTCATGGCCACTGAAGCGGAAAGAAAATCAGGCAGATCTTCACGCTGGCCATAAGTAAGCCGCACATCAAAGTCAGGTAGATATGCTTTTTCCGCCAGCTGTACCTCTATTTTAGCCCGGTCTATGGCCAGCTGTTTTTGCTGGACAAGGGGATTAAACTGTAAAGCAGCTCGGTTGAGCACATCCTGGGCCGGAATTTTGCCTGGCTCATCTATCACGACAGGTCCATTTTCGGTAAAGAGATCTCCTCTATTGAGCAGACCACCCAGCTGCGCGCGGATAACCCGCTGACGACTCGTCAGATTTATGGCCTCATCAATAAGTTCGGAATGTTGTACCTGGCCGGTCAGGATGTCCTGCTGCAATCCTTCGCCGGTGGCATACCTGGTTTCCGCCACCCGCAGCATCTGGGTCACAATGACTTTAAGAGTGTCATTGATTTCCATGCTTTTTTCGGTAAAACCAAGATCATACCAGGCCGCCGTCAGATCTTTGGCGATTTCAAGTTTCTTGCGCTGGACCTGGAGTTCCGCCTCCATAGCCTTTAATTGACTGAGCTGCTGGCGAAGATGAACAGTGCCGAACCAGGGCAGCTTCTGCGCGG
>CAWCLE010000010.1:0-305299 GCA_963796255.1 uncultured delta proteobacterium
CAGATATTCCAGGCGGGCATTAAAATTCCCGAATAACGGAGTCACATATGCACTGCGGACCCGTGACAAGGTCGATTCATTGCACCGATGAAGATAGATAAGACATTGGAAGGCTTTCTGCCTGCCACTTGAGATGAGCCAGTAGATGGGGCGGTTCTTGTAGGTTTGTAGGTGGTCCTTGAAGAAGTTGTCGCAGAGATAGCGGCGCAGCGTATCGCGGCTCGGCTCATTTTTCTTCGGAGAGAGGTTATCGGCAAGAAAAGTGAGGTTCTCTTCTAAGTGGGCCGCATCCCAGGCTACCGAGATAAACTCGATGAGGCGATTCGCTGTATCGTCGTCAAACCACTCGGTGCAGGTGAGCGGGAGGATGCCATCGTCATCTGCTGGGAAGGTTGTGTATCGGCTGGGGTCGAAGCCCTCGTTACCGCTGTGGGCGTAGATGAGGCCGGGTTCGTCCAGGCTGTAGCGACCCATCATGCAGCCGATGGCGTAAGAAACTAGCTCTTGCATGGTGTCCTGACGGAAACGGAGCCACTGCTCTTCTTCGGTGAGCTTGCCACCGTAGCGGTAGGCGGGGTTCACCGTGAGGGTAATTTGATTGATGGGGACGTCGGGGGTGAGTTCGTCCGCCAGACTGTATGCGTCGATGTAGAGGCGGTTGTTCTCCTCTTCGAGAAACTTCATCTCAGCGATCGTTTCACTATTTATGGTGATCCAAGCAGTGTAGCTGGATTCGAGGGTTGGCGTGGGTTCTGGGGTGGACACCGTCAGGATGGGGAGGATTGGAAGTCCCAGGAACGTTCGTAGGCGTTCCAGTCAAGCTGACTGACGCCGATGCAAGCAATAGCGATTGACTGAATACGTTGCAGCTCACCGAGCTCGACGAATGGTAGCTTATTGAAATAGCCTACATGAAAATGCAGTGTTGCGTTGAGTAGGCCGGCTGCTTGTCGGAAGAACTTAGTGTTGCAGTATGCGATGAGTTCGAGCTTCCAGTCGTCGTCCCCCCCAAAGGCCGAGTGCCCCGTGGCATCATGAATAAACCCTTTAGAAAACATTCGGAATGAGGGCGGTCCAGACGTCACGTCTGACCAACTAACCGAAGACCGAAAGTAATATTGCTGATTCTTCGGCTTCGAGTTACTGAGTAAGCACAAGCCTTGTGCAAGTTTGGAAAGTTTGTCCTCCCGAATATCCCTGCCGTCGTCCTCCCAATTCACGACGTATTCTTGATTTCCGTACCATCTGCGGAAAGCTCCTCCTTTATTTGCAGGAAACCATTTTTTTCTGGAGCCTCGAGCTTCTAATCTGTCTGCACACCCATAACCAATCCGAGACTGCTGTACTTCAAACCAGAATCTAAGGAAGAGATCGTTGTCCCCAGTTTGTAGCCCCACAGCCGCATCAGAAATCGCTCCAAGTGGAACACCTTGGGAGAAAGCCAGACGTACTGCATCGCTTACCCAATAAGCCAGCGGACTTCCTGGGATTTTCTTGAACTCACCCTGCACTATTGTATCGTGACGGTGCTCCCCATTCACCAACGCGGTTCGCTTTTCTTCCTCACCGCCGTCAAGCAGTCGATAAAACACAGGCTTATAGCCCTGAGGTGACCAGTTTCCCAACACAAATACAGTTGTCTGAACGATCTCACCTGAAATGCTCCCGAATGCTCGCGCTCCGAGGTGTGCCATTGTGCAGATGGTCTTTTCCTGGAGCAGAAACTCCCTCATTTTTTCGTAAGACGACAGGAACATCCAGCTCTGCATAGTGACCATGGCATTATGCCCTACATCTTTCGCCAACGTATAGCCACGTTCGATGAAGCAGGAAAAAAGATCACTCTTGGCGTAAGGGAAATAGTCCTTGGCAAACTTCTTCAACAAGGCGTTCATGCCCTTACTACTCATATATGGAGGATTAGCTGCCACAATGTCGTGTCGTGTTGCTAGGATCTCGGCCTGCCTCACCAGGTGATCCAAACGCTTGAGCGCGTCCGCCGTAAACAAGCTCCTGTTGGCCTTACACAGCTTCTTTAACGCCGGTAGCTTCGCCTTCAGTCTCTCGGGAACCTGAATCAGCGACCCAAAGGTCGTGGCGTGCTCGAACAACCGCTTCAGTTCCGTAAGGTCACCCGGCTGCAGCCCATAGTCGGTCAGCATGATACCCTTCGATACCCCCTCGGCATCAAACCTCGTACTATCCACCAGCGCCATCACGTTGAGCTTCACGCCCCGCCGAAAAAGTCGCCGGTCATCCGCTCGCCCCTTCATCATCAGTGCAAACCCAGTCAGCTGCGCCGCCCGGCCATCGATATCAAGACCGAAGAGGTTTTTCTCGAGGATCAGCTGCGCCACATCCCGCTGGCGATAGCCGCGCTCCAGGTAAATGGCCTTGAAGAGCTCATAAGCCTCCACCAGAATGTGGCCGGAGCCACTTGCCGGGTCGATAAGGGCCAGTTCCTCAGGGTTGAGTGTGTTGGGTGTGATGGCCGTGAGCTGTGCCTTGACCTCGTCGGTCTGCTCGGCGGGCTCGATATAATATTCCATCTGCGCTTTGAGCGGTGAGTTCGGATAGGTCGCCAACCACTGTGCTCCCAAAGAGTTTTGGACCATGTATTTCACGATCCAGTTAGGCGTGAACAGCTGGGTCGCTGCCGGTATGTCCTCCGACTTAACCACCTTGCCGATAACCTCATCCTTCTTATCGGAGATATAAAACTGGTAAATCCAACCAATTATCTCGATTTGCTGCCAGTCCTCTTCCGGAATGTCATTGACCAGGTTGCGAATCGGTGAATTGGAATGAAGCAAATTGTCCGGCATAAGAAGCTCGGTATAGCCGCCAATCTTTTCAAACAGAAAAGGCATGGCTTGACTCAGCGCGTTGCATTGGGTGACAACAAGAAGCTGATAGAGTTCATTATCCATGTTTCCGGCTAAACTGAGACGGACAACCTCTTCCTTGTTCAGACCTGGTAACTCAACGTCAATGGCACGCTCTAATATCTCTGGAATTTCCGATCCTGTCCGATTACTCAAAACCCGATAGCCATGATCAAGGTAGTCATGCAATTCCATATACCGAATGGCAACAAAACGGTTAAACCAGGTATAGGCCATTTTACGCATAGTTAGCTTAAAGCCGTCCTGCCTGATACGATTCTCCAGATCCTGCCTTATTGTTCCTACTTCCTTGGGGTAAGGACGGCCGGCGATAATAGCGACATCGCCCTTGATTTCAATCGGCTCGATTTGCTTTTCGGACAAACCCAACAGATGAGCTTTTTCGGTCACCGCCTGGATAAAATCCCGCCGTGCCTTGGGAGCATATGATTTGATATTGGCTGTGTTCATTATATTTTCTCGACCGGGCTATTGAATCCTGACTCGTTTGTTGTCTCGAATCGCTGAGGTAATGGCTTCTTTTATGGTGTTCAGGAACCCATCCACATCCTCTTCGGTTTCCAGGTAGGTTTTGGGCGACAAGACGGCGGGACGAATCGTTTTGACTTCTTTCTTTGCCGGCTTGGGATTAATCGGATCTTTTGCATTTTCAATAAGGTCAACAGCTGTCTCGTAAATTTCTTCAACTTCAGCAGTGACGTAAACAATATTTGGTATGCTGAGCTCACTTTGCAGTCGTTTCTTCGGTTCCTGCAGACCAAACAATGCCTTGTTTCTTAAATCAGGAGAAGCACCGGCAGCGTCCAATAATTTACCAACTTTTACGATATTTTTATCAATAATAGCCTCAGCCTTATCTCGAGCATCCTGGACCAGCTGGTCATTCACCGTCTTCACAGCAGTGACAAGGCCGTTCACTTCATAGAGCATTCCGTATGGACTGGGTGCGGCAAGAATATCCTCAAGCCTCGTGAGGGCACTGGCTGCACTGGCTTCTTTGGCAAGAGCCGCCTTATTGGGCTTATATTCGACAATGGCTTTGCGGAGCAACTCCCACGTTTTGATCTGGTTTTTGTAAAAACCGGTCAGGTCGTTATAATCTTCCGCGATATCGAGCAGGTCTGTTTTTTTGTCGTTGAAGGATTTAATAAATTCAAAGGTGTCACTGATTATCAGCAGCGAGCGGGTGCAGGCAAGACAGGCGTCAATCTCCTTTTTGCCCGGATAGTTTCCGGTATCAGCTAGAGTTTTGTGTTTCTCCAGATCGCTTTGCCACCCTGTCAGCTCTTTGCGAAGGAAGGCTGAGAGTTTGTCCGCACCTTCTGAGCTGATGGTACCGAATAAATCCTTCCCCAGATCCCTGGCTTTTTTTAATGCCTCCGGGTTAGGGGATTTTCGCTTGATGATTTGTACATTTTTCCACTGGGAGGATTTGGAAAGAGTACCGTAGGCATCTTTTGCCTGGGTTTTCACCTTGTCAATCATCAGGTGGACAAGACCCCCGGTGAATATCTTTGCCACCAGGAGAACGATCTCCCATTCCGGCCAGCCATAGGGTCGACGAGAAAAATGACTGATCAGTTCATTGAGCAGCACCGGTTGATTTTTGGCGATCTTCAATTCGACGTAGGTCCTGATCTCTCTGATATCTGTCGTTTCACCCTGAGCAAACCCAAGTTCCAACTGCCTTCGTCCCAGTTCGTCGACCAGAAGTATGGCCTTTAATTCTTTCAGGGGTTCATCGTGGAGTAGTTGCAGGTAACTAAATTTCCTGAACACATTCTGGACCAGGTAATTGAGCCCTTCATCAACGGCAGCTGTACTTTTTGCGGCTTTGATGTCGAGGGCCTTGCCGAGGGCGTAATAGTCGGCCTTTTGCACGAGATCATCAAGCAGGGAAAAGAACCTGTCCTTTCGCTGGCGGTTCTCTGCTGCCCTGTCGCTCAATATTTTCTTTTGGGTATCAGAGGCGGCCGCATCGCTTTTGAGTTTGATAAACTTATCTGTCTGCAGATACGTCCGCAGTTCGATTTCCATTTCCTTACTGTCCAGCAATTTGATCAGCAGGCAACCTTCTCGCTCTGCACTGTGGAGGATGCACTTTGGTTCTCCGAAAATTGAATATTGATCATGAAACGGGGTAACAAACTCAATAGACACATCCTCACCGCCGCTACCACCAAACATATGTTCGTCACAGATTCGGTTCAGAGGGTAGTCCCTACGAAAATCGGAATACTTGTGCTTGGTTTTACCTTTCAGAATATCATCAAAAAGAATTTCACCGAGCAGCCTGGTTTCTTCTGCTGCCGATATATCGACATTTTTTATTTCCCGGGAGATCTCCCGCTCTTCGTTGGTAAGGAAGAAGAATAGATCACCGCTGCGGTTTATGAGGTTTTCACGCTCCAGACGTTGCAGGGCTGCCTCAATATTTCGCTTTAGGTCTATGCGGTCGGCATCCACCTGGTCAATACAGAGGGTTACCAGGTTTTCGATATTTGGCTTAATGCTTTCCACATAGCGAATGAGAAAGAGGGTCTGCAGAAGTTGAATGTCAAAAGGGTGTTGCAGTCCGGTGTTATCCTTGGCCTGGTCAATGGAGAGCTTGACTGCCGTATCGAGAAAACTCTCAATGCATGGAAAGAACTCATACAGCGGTACCAGAACCCCAATTTCCCTGCTTGATACTTTTTGCGCCGCGGACTGGAAAGCATCGAGCATTGACCTTTCCCCTCGGGCCAAGTGCAGACCGGTCGCTCCTGCCTTACGGATCGATTCAAATATTTTCTGGACCAGCGGGAAGTGATAGGGCACAAAAGGGTAGTTTGCGGCAAAGTCTTTGCCATCAACATAGTTTCTCTGTGTGGAACTATCGCTTGTAAAGCTCAGTTGATTTTTTAAGATATCACCCTTGGACTTGAAAAGTACTTCCAGCTTGTGCTCGGCAATCTCAATTTTTTCAAGCAGTCTGGCTCTGATTACTTCTGCAACATCGGAACTGGAAAGAGAGAGGCGAGTATAAAACCGGCCCTGGATCTTGGAGAAGTCATTGGCTTTTGCTCCTTTAATATCTCCAAGTACGGCATCGATATCCTCCTGTGAAGTGACGATCACCCAGGCCCTGCCGTTGCAGTGTCGGCCTAGATCCTCTACGACGGTTTGGAGGTTGAGCATGAGGTGAGTGTCTTTGCCGATGAACTGCCCCATCTCATCTATCAAGAAGATGAGCCGGTTCTTCGGTCCCTTGTTGTCTAAATATTCCCGAACCCTTTTGGCAAAACCTTCGACGGTAAGGCTTGTTTCGTCCTCGGCCTTATCAAGCCATTTCTCCGCTGCCTGCTGACTCATACCCAGGGAGTCGTTGAGTGCCCTGCTGATTTCATCGTAATGGAAGTGGTAGGAGTCTCGCTGATCTGCCCAGACATCTCCTCCTGAGGCATCCTTGAAGGAATCACAGAAGATCTCATACTTACCTTTTTGCATCAGGTGCCGTTCGAGTTCGGCGATATGAGGATGTTGACTGCATAGTCCCTGCAGCTCGTTGAAAACCCGCCAGAGCACGAGAAGGATGGCGGCCCGGCCTTCGGAAGCATCCGCCCGGCTGTCGATATTGAAAAGAACCACATCAGTACTGTCTTGGGCGACTCGCTTGAAATCACCCAGCAGCATGGGATCTTTTATTTTATCCACGAAAAAGTCGATTGCTCTTTTTGAGGTGCCTGTGCTTGGATCTTGAACGCTTCTGTTTTCAAGCAGGTAGGAGAGTATTTTTACGAAATGAGACTTACCCGAACCAAAAAAACCAGATATCCAGACGCCCATCCTGCTGGTGACGTTCGGATCGGTTGCATTATCAATTGCTGAGAGATAGGACTGGAAGAGCTTTCTGAAGTGCTGATCCAGCTCTCTGGTAACGACATATTCTTCCAGTTCCTGCCAGACAATCTCATCGTCCTGCTGCTCCGCCTTGACTACCCCGTTAATTGGTCTGGCAATGTTCTTTGAAAAAATATCGTGTATCGGCATACTACTCCTCTCCTTGTTCACGCAGGTAAATTCATAGAGCAACTTTAATCACAGGGCAGCAAGACCATCATGGAACAAGTTGAAACGCCCTGTAGTAATTACTTTCTTTCATATGTCCGAAGAGTTTCATTCCCGCTCCGGTGTATACCCCGGGAAAGAACATGACCACGGGAGTGCTTCCCATCACCGGGTGCAGATTATTGAGCAGATTGTGGCTCCGCAGCATGGGCCAGGCACTGCCAACACCTGATATCAGGATAAGATCATGGCTATCCGGATCTGCCTCGGCGGTGAAGACCTTGGCAATTTTCTTTGAATCAAGCGGTCCTTTGAGTGCCTTGGCCAGGGCCTGGTCACCCTTGTCCTTCTGCATGGTAATTGCTTTATCAAGGAACTTTGCCTCTTTGAGATAATCAATGATCAAGGCAAACAGGTTAATATGCTTCACTCTGATTCCGGTCTTTTTCTTGCCGATATGTTTGAGGACCACCTGGATATAGTCTCGGACCTCGAGTTCATATTCCGGAGGATAATCAAAGATGTAAAAGCCGATCTCATTGCCCAGCCCCTGGTTATTGAGGAGCTCATCAGAAGTCAGGCGGGGGATAATTTTATTGAGTCGGTCCTGAAGATTGCCGATCATAAAAACTCTCTCATTTTGTGCACTCCATGCAATGCAGAATATAGTCCTCTGAATGTTCTGCCAGATATTCCCGGACTTCCGGAACAATCGAGACCGGTTGCAGGTTAAGCTTTCTTGTAGTGTCAATATATCCCGCCTCGGCGAGTATTCGGAAAACTACTTGCCGGAGCTTCGTGGTTGTTTTTGTCGTCCACTCACTAACCGCCGGATTCACCAGGGAGCAAGTTTCTAAAAACTCCTGCCAGTCCTTGTATGAAAGCATATAGTTGAAAGTCAGCCAATGCTGTCGACAAACATTGGCCATAAAGTCACTCAGTAGGCGACTATGCTTTATTGCTGAAGCCAGTAATGCCTGAGTGGCAACCTCTGCATTACCTTCTATGACCAAGGTCCAGTGCTCCGGGGTCATGAGCTCCAATCGATTTCTGATCAGTTGAGCCTGCCGTTTTGCAGAAGACGGGCTCCTTTTTTGTAAAATATTATCGATGACTATGGCCTGGTACCATTCTTCTTTTGATGCTTTTTGAAGAAGGAGCTTGGCAATTTTCCTGCTTTCTGGAATCAGTAAAGAACCGGCCACGATATCACCATTATACATCTTTTTTTTGATTTCTTTCTTTGTCATATTTTTGCAAAACAAGATAACTGAACGTCCTGGATATTTACGATCATCAATGGTTCCAAACAATAAAGCGAGTAACCACCGCAACAGCTACTTCATAATGATGATAACTGTCGATCAAGGGTCCTGACCCACATTGCTATTCAACCAGGTAAACTATTGGGAACAATGTTAAAGGTATATCCCGGTACAGGTCCTACTTCAAGGTGTATCTGTCAATCTTTTAAGTGACTTGTATTTAGGTCAATCTTAGAACCTCCTTTCGGCTGTCCACTTGTGGTATTTTGCGGGTGAACTGCTAGGCCTGAAAATTAGTAAAGTTCTTACACGGGTTGATGCCATTTTAGGTGGAATTTCTGGCATGTCTTGCGGCTCGGCATAGTTCTGGCCATCAAGGAACCGAGCCATTGATCCTGAGTTGTCCTTTGCCGGTTGGAGGCTTTCGCTGACACTGCGAGATAGAAGGTTTGTAGTGCGCAGGCACCAAATCCGAAAATCGATTAAAATTGAGATAGTTATTGTGTCTTACAAAACAGCCAGTAATCTAAATTTGAAATAAATGGAGTGCATTAAATATAAACATATTTCAATACAATATGCCAATCGCCACATGGAAGATCCATCCAAAGCTTCCTTTGCTGAACAGGCAAAATAATTTACCCTTGAGAACTTTTATGAACAGAGAAGAGACTTGGAAAAAACTTGTTAAACTGAAGAAAGTTAGTGGCGCAATGCCTGACGAAATGTTTAATCTCAGCGGGGCAGATCTCAGTAGAACTTATCTCAGCGGAGCAGATCTCATTAATGCCAATCTCTCCGGGGCTTATCTCAGAGCCACCGACCTCACTAACGCCAATCTTTACGGCGCCAATCTCAGTGGGGCAGATCTCAGTAAGGCAGATCTTGATAATGCTAATCTTTATTTCGCTAACCTCACCGGTGCTAACCTGAGAGGAACCTCACTCAGAAAAGCTATCCTCATTGGGGCCAAAATCGCAGATGCAGATCTCTCCAAGGCCAATCTCAATCGCGCCAATCTCAACAGGGCAGATCTCGGAAGTGCCAATCTCAGTGAAGCAAAACTCATCGGAGCCAATCTCGAAAAAGCCATTCTCATCGAAACCAATCTCACCGGAGCGTTGCTCGTTGAAGCCAATCTCAATGCAGCCGATCTCAGGAAAGCTGATCTGAGCGGAGCAATACTTTCTAAGGCCAATTTAACCGAGACCAATTTCGCTGGAGCTACACTCATCATGGCCAAACTTTTTAGGGCCAGGCTTACAGATGCAATATGCATTCAGGTCAATTTCAGCAATGCTAAGCTCATCGAGGCAACACTCGTCAAGACCAATTTCACCAAGGCCAATCTTTCTGGGGCCGATCTCAGGAAGACCGATCTCTCCGAAGCCAATTTCACTGAAGCTGATTTAACAAATGCAAATCTCGAATGTTCAATCCTGGTAAAAACGAACTTATCAGGGGTAATGCTCGCAGGCTGCAAGGTCTATGGAATATCCGCCTGGGGAGTAACCCTAGATGGAGTAAAAGACCAATCGAATTTGAGGATTACACCTGAAGATGAACCTGAGATCATCGTTGACAATCTTGAAGTTGCGCAATTTATTTATCTTCTTCTTCACAATGAAAAAATTCGTGCTGTAATCGACACCATTGGCAAAAAAGGAGTTCTCATACTCGGCAGATTCACCCCTGAAAGAAAAGTAGTACTCGACGCTCTCAGAAATGAACTGAGGAATTATGGCTATGTGCCAATGCTATTTGATTTTGAAAAACCTGCGGAAAGAGACTTTACTGAAATTGTCCGCATACTTGCTGGAATGAGCAAATTTATCATTGCCGACATTACCAATCCAGCATCCAGTCCTTTGGAGCTTCAGGCATCGATTCCAGATCTCATGATACCCTTTGTGCCGATCATTCAGGAAAAAGAAAAACCGTTTTCGATGTTTGTTGATCTCCATAACAAATACCCATGGGTTCTAACGCCTCTCAAATACGACACTACAGATAGTCTGATTGCCGTGATGAAAAAAGCAATTATTTATCCAGCGAATAAACTTAGCGATGAACTCATGGAAATGAAAAACCGGCCACTAGCTACAAGACACACCAACGATTATAAGTAAAAGTAGTTGAAAAACAAATATTCTATATCTGTTCAGTAACGCGATTTCTGCGTGCTCTATAAGCTGCCCGTGAAAAAGCGCAGCGTATAGTCGAGTAGTGAGGTTCTCATAAAGGTTGGGCTGCTTTTAGGAAAGCTGCTGCGAAGGGAACTGCGAGCCCCCTACGCGAGGTTGGCAATTTTTTCCATACTCCAATGATAAAATTTTCAAACCGACTGCTCGAAGCCGAAACGAAAGTGCGCACCAGATGCCCCCATTCTCACCAAAACAAGATCCTGACCCATGCAAAAGTTTTACCATCGTTATGCAAAGGTTCTACAAAGGTATTCCAAGGCTTTGCCAATCGTCACAGCTGCGCAAATTGCGCACCCAGTTGCGCACCGAAGACTCCCATCCAAGCAACTAAAAATGGAAAGGTTTTGGAAAGGTTTTTCAGCATAGAATATTTGTCCTCACCCAACGCGCAATGCAACGCGCAATGCAACACAAGGGGAGCTTGTAAAGATATCAAAGGACAAACTATGGCAAGGTTTTGGCAAGGTTTTATACAAGACGAGATAAAGGTCGAGTTTACTGAAAAATTCTTTCGCTAATTGGATATCATGGTTTCAGGTCTTGTTTCAGCGGAAAACTGGAGTGGCCAAACACCGCACACCTCCAATCTCGGGAAGGAGAATTCTCCTCTTGCGCTGGTCCGCAGTAAGTTAGTCCGCAGCGAGGTCCGCACCCCAGACCCTGCTTAAAGATCCGTCGGTGAGTAGAATAAGAATTGTTGCTATGGAAAGGTACGCACTAGTTTAGTTTGCACTGGAGTTCGCACTTCAAACCCCATTAGCGAGAAATAGAATGGTATTGACCGCACCTGACAATAAGTGTACTTCTCGAAGACTTGTCCACAAAATTTTCTCTTAGGTTAACCGGTTAGACTTAACAAAGGTGCTGCCATGAGATTTCTTGCCTTTCTCTCTTTTGTTTTGACCATACTCTGTTCCTTTATCGCAGCAAATAGTCAAATCTACCAGTGGACCGACGAAAACGGAAACCTCCAATTTTCCAATACACAGCCACCGGCTAGTAATAAAAATGTAATTACTTCAAGAGAAACGACCGAAGACCCCACTGCCAAAGCATACCGATTAGAAGAAAAGGCAGTGGCCGACGAAGAGAAACAACAATACCTGGAAATGCAACGGCTCCAACAAGTCGAACGAAGACAACAAGCGGAAATTAGAAAGCAAGAAGAAAGGGCTTTTCGCCGGTCGAGGCCGGACCTTTTCCCTCCACAAGAAAAGATCAATGCTGAGGTAGATAGGCTCTATCGAAAAAACAAAAAAGACAAGGACAGGTGTGGTGTAGATACCGGCCAAGGTTTCAAAAAAAGAAGAGATTGCCAAGAAAAAGCATATGCCAATTATCAGGAGTCACGTAGATATCTTGAAAAAGATCCTGCCGGATATTTTGCAAGGCGGGAAAACAGACGCTCCATTGCAAAGGGGCGCAGATCCTTTGATGAGACAGAAAACAGCAAGCCCAGAAGTATTATAAACGCCCAAACGGGTGAAGTGCTTAACAGAGCAGCAGGTGGATATACCGGATCTCGTGACGGAACTTTTTATTCGGATGCTGCGGGCGGAATAATCAATACCAGGACAGGTGATTTTTCTCCTACGAACTGAAGATTATTAGATATGGCAGGTAACCAAAGATGTTACCGCATTTTTTACACTTTCAGCCACTCTGAATCATCGCCCTATACTTACAGAGATAAAAACCAGCACCTAATCACTACCATTTTTCTACTGTCGTGTAATTAACCTCGAGTCCTAACTTTCTGGTTAAAGAGATAAAAGGTAGTCAGCTAGTACCAACCACCGCACCTAACGTTCATCCCAAAGCAACTAGCAAAGGAGTCGAGATGCCACATGGCTTATACGATCTGTCAAATGAAGAAGTAGCGGTGCTGCCGATTGATCGTCTTGCGGCAATTGTGCTGCGGCACATTGTAGATACAAATCAATGGAATGAGCACAATTTTACGAACGATGGTAGAAATCGAGGCATGCAGCCGCATGTGCTTGAAATTTGGTCCGAAGGTCTAAACTGGCTAATTTCTCACAACCTTGTTGCCCGAGGTAAACCAGGAAACAGTTCCGCACAATCAATATTTGTTACCCGGCTGGGCCGTCGCACGCTCGATGAGGGGTTTGGGCCAGTGCTGGCGGCCGCGCGTCTTGATGTCCATCTTCATCCGAGGTTGGTGTCGGTGCGGTCGCAATTCCTGATCGGCGAGTATGAGCTAGCAGCATTTGCTGCTATGCGGGAAGTGGAAATACGAGTACGAGAACTTATTGGAGCGAGTAACTCCCTTATTGGCGTAACTTTAATGAGGCAAGCGTTTGGGGATGGCGGACCGTTAGTCGACCCGAGTTTGGACGGCGGAGAGCGTAGTGGAATCCGGGAGTTATTTTCCGGAGCAATTGCTACTTTTAAAAATCCATCAAGCCACCGCCAAGTTGATTACAATGATCCGACAGAGGCATCGGAGGTTGTCCTATTTGCAGACCTATTAATGCGCCTTTTGGATCGTCATGCTGTGAGATTGGCCTAGAAAAATGGGTCATGGCAGGCTTACCGAAAGCACAATTTCTTTCAGAAGATTCAGAAACCTGTCCTTATTGCAGTTTCCCTCACCGATACGAAGATTCTCGTCGATCATCAATCGTTGTTCAACTGGCCTGCAGAGCGCCCACTCAGTGAACAAATCTTTTTGTTGCGCTTTGGTCATGTCGTTCATCTCTCCGGTTGAATCTGATGTTGGTGGTGCTAAGCGGGAGTGCATAAGCGGAGACTTACAGAAAAATTGCATGGAGGGGATGCACGGTTCAGATAATATCAGAAAGGTTCTTTATTGTATTAGAAATATAACGGGGGGACAGGCGGGGGACAAAACGACGAAAAAGAAAAAGGACTCACAGCAAAAAAGCCATAAGTCCTTGAATTTCTTGGTACACCAGGCAGGATTCGAACCTGCGACCCCCTGATTCGTAGTCAGATACTCTATCCAGCTGAGCTACTGGTGCATTAGAGAGTAGCTTTTATACCCTAGATTGAGCGGTAACTCAAGCCTGTTTTTTGGTAATATTTTCTTTTTCCGCCTTGTGGAAAAGGATCTCGTGGTCTGCCGGTTTCATATCAACCTCGGCAACCAGGCTGATTTCAACCTGATACCGATTTTCCAACTCGCTGAGTTCGCTTCTTTTATTATTTAGCAGATAGGATGCTACGTCGAGCGGGAAATGGCACTCGATGGCTTCCACCTGTTTGCGGCTGGCTCCGGTCTGGATTCGGCGCAGATAATAGAGGGAGAGCGTTTCGATCGACCGGACCGTCCCCCTGCCTTTGCAATGCTCACACTGCCGATAGTTGCCGGCCTCGATAGGGGCACCGAGCTTTTGTCGGGAAATTTCCATCAGGCCAAACTTGGATATCCTGCTGAAATCAACTTTGGCCTTATCTTTTTTCATCGACGTTTTAACTTCTTTTTCGACGGCGAGAATATGCTTTCTGTTGCGCATATCGATAAAGTCGACCACGATTAAACCGCCAAGATCCCTCAACCTCAGCTGGCGGGCCAGTTCCACTGCTGCTTCCATATTAGCCTGAAAAATGGACGCTTCAAAATTTTTACCTTTGGAGGTCGAACCGGAATTGACGTCGATGGCAACCAGCGCTTCGGTTGGATCGATGACAATGGACCCACCTGATGGAAGGCTCACCTGGGACTGGTAAATCGATTCAATCTGATCCTCGACACTGTATTGATTAAAAATCGGTCTGGCACCTTGGTGAAAACGGACATTGACGGTTCGCTGTTGCTCCGGCAGCATTTTAACAAACTCTTTCACCTGCTCCAGTGCCGTCTTATCATCGACCAGGATCTCCTGGATGGACGGATCGAAATGTTCGCGCAAAAATCGCAGGACACTGCGATGATCTTCATAGACCAGGCCGACCCCCTCGAGCTCCTGACCCTTGTTCTTGATCTCACTCCACAATTCCAGCAGATATTCAACATCTCTGGTTAAGGCATCTTGGGTTATATCGACACTGGCGGTGCGAACAATCCAGCCGATTCCTTCCGGCAAATTCATCGACAGCATAGTATCGCGGAGTTGCGACCTGCGCTGTTCGCCGGAAATTTTCCTGGAAATCCCCGCCGAATCCGATCCCGGCATCAGCACCACACAGCGTCCGGGGATCGACAGAAAGGTGGTCATGTTCGCCCCTTTCTTGCCGACCTCTTCTTTCACTACCTGCGCCAGAATCTCCTGCCCTCGTTCGATAACCTCGGTTATGTTGAGTTTTTTCCACTGATTATTTTCCACCAGACGAAGCGTTTCCGCGGACAAGTTCTGCTTATAATATTCTGGGTGAATTTCACTGAAGGGCAAAAATCCGTTTTTCTCCGTCCCATAATCGACAAATGCTGCCTGCAGACTCGGTTCGATTGCGACAATGCGGGCCTTATATATATTGCTTTTGGTCTGGGTCCGGGAAATGGTTGAGACATGAATAGACTCCAACCGACCATCTTCCAGCAGCGCGAGGCGGCATTCTTCCGGCTCTTCAGCGTTAATAAGCAGCTTGCAGACCTTCTTGGTCTCTTCCTTGCGCGGGCCACTGGTAGTTTTTTCTTCGGTAGTCTGCACCCCAGCTGCCGCCTTCTGCCACTGCTGATCGTTGACCGGGTCGTCCTCAGGCAAGGCAGCTTCCGTGAGCTCAAACTCGACCGACTCAGTTGCAGATTCAGCATCATCGGCATCTATTTTTGCCGTTATTGAGGCTTTTTCTACAACCGTCGTCTTTTTCCTGGAACCTCGTCCCCGGCGACCGCGGGGACGTTTGCTCCCTTCTTTTTCCTCGGCGGGCAGCTCTTCGGTCTGTACAACAACCGTTTCACTGGCAGCTATTATCTCAGTAAAATTGTCGTCAGCGATATCAATGGGGAGTTTATTATCGATCTTCGACGTCTTTTTTGCCGGCCGCCTGCCGGAACGTTTTTTGGCGGGAGGCTTTGTTTTCTGCTCGTCTTGATTCTCTCCCCCAACATTTTTCGGATCAGCAGCATCTGCTTGTTCAGCTGACGCCGGTGGAGATATTTTTTTTGCGGCTCTTTTTCGAGGACTTCTCGTAGATTTTGCAACCCTGGCGGTTTTTTTGGCCGGCTGTGCCGCAGCAGAAGTGGTTTCTGGCGCCGAATCACTACTGGTACTCTTCCACCAGGCTCCCGTCGTCGCTTTTATTTGAACGGTTTTATTCTCTTTTTCAGTCTCTTTTTTTTCAACCATAGTATGTCCCTTTTACCGGATGGAGCACCCCAGGGGGGCGACACGATCCGCCATCTTATTGATTGATTTGTTGACCATACAGCCATAAAAATGGCCTGTGATGCAACAAACAGCGTATGATACCAAATTTTTTCAACGGCATAGATTGAACAAGCTCGGTTGCGGCAGCAGTTGAAGTTGTGACTCTTAACCTATGAATGAAGGAGTAGTCAGCAAATTTTTCCGGCCTGATACGAATGTCTCTTACTCAATATATACCTGCAATTCTTAGAGCAAATGATCCTGGGTATTCTGCAGGAGAATGAACCCTTCACGTTAATATGCGATCAATACCCCGAAACACTAGTACTGCCAATTTTAATGAAACACAAATGGTATTTGACCGTGTGGTCCAACAACATCTTTATTGGCGGCATATTTCACAGCCGAACGGCAGGCTTTGGATCACCCTTGAAATTTCCATATTTTACTAATTATATTTAATAGTTACTTTCATTAATCGACACATTGACCATGACTTTAATCTTGACAGTATTCACTCTGAACCGTACATTTCGTGCTTTCATAAAGATGTCAATACAAAGTCGTTTCCCGGGTCTTGTCTGATTAAAGAAATAACTGCAATACCGAACACTTTACTCTTTTCACCATAAATCGAAAAGGTTATTACGTTTGCTGACAACGATCTCTTAGAAGGAGCATACTGTGTCTTCAGGTTTGTACCGCGTCAGCCTTTTCCAAAAAATCTTCCTCTGCAGTGCCCTCCTGTGCTCTTGCGTGTTCATAGGCGAGGCACATGCAGAAAAAGCATCGACCGAAGAGTGGAATATTTCTGCCGATAAAATTACCCGCTATGACGAGCCAAGCAGCATCGTCGCGCAAGGCAACGTTATTCTGATAAAACGCGAAAAAATGGCCCAACCGCTATCGGCAGCAGAATCGCAGGCGGCCGTGTGGGCAGGGCTTTTAGGCGAGAAAGCCAAATCCCCGGCGGTCAAAGCCGATGATGTCGCGCAAATCGCGTCACCACAGTACCAGACAACTATGACAATCAAGGCCGACTGGATAGTTTATGACGTTGAGCTGAAATTAATTAATGCCAAAGGCAATGTCCACATTATTACCAATGAAGATCAATTAAGTGCCAAGACAGGGACCTTGAATCTGGTCGATCAAACGGGAACTTTTACCGACGCCACAGTCCTGCACAAAAATAACACCCTGCATCTTGAAGGAAAAAAGATTGAAAAAACCGGACTTGATACCTACCGGATCAACGACGGCTGGGTAATCACCTGTAAGATTGATGCCGGACAAACCCCACCCTGGAGTTTCTCCAGCGCGGAAACCAATGTTCAGCAGGATGGTTTGGCCGTTTTAAAACATGCAAAATTCAAGATACGAGACGTTCCCATCTTCTATACTCCGTATCTACTTGTGCCGGTGAAAAGTACCCGTCAGAGCGGTTTTATCTTTCCGGAATTTTCTTCCTCCACCAATAACGGATTTGGGATAAACGTACCTTTCTTTCTCAATATATCCGAATCCGCCGATGTAACATTTTATCCGGAGTATCTTACCAATCGAGGCTTTATGCCCGGTTTTGAGTTCCGCTATGTAGCAAGCGAGACCGACAAGGGCGTTTTCACGGCAAATTACCTCGACGATACACTTTCTGATCCCTCGGAAACCGGCTATTACAACGATACCGGATATACCCACGACAACAACGACAGATACTGGCTGAGAGGCAAGTCAGACCATACCTTTGCCGAATGGCAGACCCGTCTTGATATTGATATAGTCTCCGATCAGGATTACCTCAATGAGTTTGATACGGGGGTAACGGGATTTGAGAGAACCAATTACCGTTACCTTGAAACCTTTGGTCGGGGATTCCAAAACAAGTCCGATTCCCAGCGCGAGAATACCCTGAAAACCCTGCGGAGTTGGACCGGGACATCGCTGCAGGTGAGTCTGCTGGCAGTCGATGACGCAGACACCAACGCCGATGGCACCAACACCCCTTTGTGGAATTTGCCCAGTATCGACTACGTCGGGGTAGTGCCGGTCGGAGAAACATATTTCTCCTTTGACTGGGATACCAACTATGTCGACTACTGGCGGGAAGACGGCATAGGTGGCCACCGCTTCGATATTAGTCCCACCCTTTCCAGCCCAATTCCGCTTGGTCCATACCTTGAATCACGCGCCGAAGTTGGTCTGCGTGACACCTTGTATCTGATCCAGACCTATGGCGATGCCGAATGGGAAAAGGATGACATCCAGAACCGATTGTACCCGGAATTTTTAATAGAAGTCGCCACCACCCTGGAGAGAAACTTTAATTTTAGTAAAAACGGTCAACGAACGCTGACACACCAGGCCAGGCCCTATGTACAATACGGCTATATACCTACCGTTGATCAAGAGGATCTGCCGCAGTTTGACGAAGTCGATTTGGTCGATGATAAAAACGCAATCACTTATGGTATTGATAATTATCTTAATACTTTCACCGGCGAGGGAAGAAACTGGGAGAGCCGCAAAGATTATGCCGAGGTGACGGTGGAACAATCCTATGACCTTCGCGATTCCAAATCGGACAGAGCTTTCTCGGATATTTTTTCAGAATTTAAATGGTGGCCGCTTACAGGAATCGCCCTGTCTTATAAAAATTATTACAATGTTTATGATAATGTCTTCAGCCAGCAACTCTTTGAGGGTTATTACTCCAACAGCAGGGGTGACTTCCTCAGTCTTGATTACAGCTACAACCAGGTGGAAGATATCGAGCAGCTCAATACTACTTTTAACGCCCATATAATAAGTAACTGGTATGCCGGAGGGAAGGTGGAACAATCAATCTCGCAGGATGAAACTGTCGAAGCCAGAGGTTCTCTTACCTATCGGGCCCCCTGCTGGGCAGTAAAATTTGAGACCAGATACACCCCCGAGGACACCACCTATCTCGTCGTGTTCAGCCTGGCAAATATTGGCTCTCCCATAGGTATAAATTTTTAAGTAGAAAAAAACCGCTATGCACTATGATATTTTTAATGGCGATGCGGATGGCATCTTCGCCCTGCATCAATATCGGCTGGTCAAGCCACTTACTGAGACACGCCTGATAACCGGGGTAAAACGAGATATCCGCCTGCTTACCCAAATAGAAGATGTGCGCGACAGCCATCTGAGCGTGTTCGACATCTCGCTTGACAGTAATCGTGCCGAATTGCTGCAGCTGTTGCAGCAAAACAACACGATTATCTACTTTGATCACCATTTTGCCGGCGACATCCCGCAATCCCCTCATTTGCAGGCATGCATCGATCCTTCTCCCAAGACCTGCACCTCAATGCTGGTCAATTCGAGTCTGGCAGGCAAACATTGCCTCTGGGCCATATGCGGCGCCTTTGGTGACAACCTCCACGACCTGGCCAACCGGCATGCCCAAGAGCAGCGCTTAACCACACAGCAGACCGGGCAGTTACAGGAGCTGGGAGAACTTTTTAATTATAATGGCTACGGCACCAGCGTTGACGATCTCCATTATCATCCGCGGGACCTCTACCGGGCGATTGCCCCCTTTAGCGATCCTTTTGACTTTTTCGACCAGTCGCCGGAGCTTACTGCCCTGCGAACGGGCTACAATGAAGACCTTGCCCTGGTCATGCAGGTTAAAGAAATGGAAACAGCCGGGAAAAACAGGATTTATATCATACCCGACGCGCCATGGGCCAGACGAGTGACTGGGGTCTTTTCCAATTTACGGGCGCGCGAGCAGCCGCAGGCCGCCCATGCCGTTATCACAGAAAATAAGGACAAGAGCCTGCGGATCAGCGTCCGTGCCCCCCTTGATAATCAGCGCGACGCTGATACCCTGTGCAAACTTTTTCCTACCGGTGGGGGCAGAAAAGCGGCCGCGGGAATCAACAGTCTGCCGGCTGAGCAGTTGGATGCATTTATTGCAGAATTTCTCTTTTTTTACCGCTGATAATAATCTGGTTTCTCTTTATTTAGCGGCAAGAAGGGAAAATCTCTGCCAAAAGTCGGGAAAAGACTTGGCCACACACTCCTCACCGGTAATCCGCACTCCGGGGATACGCAGACCGGCCACTGCCAGACTCATGGCCATCCGGTGATCGGCATAGGTTTCAATCACCGCGCCGTGCAGTCCGGCGCCCCCTTCACCATGGATGATCATGGCCGCGTCCTGCTCTTCGACTTTTACCCCCAGCCTGGTCAATTCGGTAACCATTGCCGACAGTCGATCGCATTCCTTTATCCGCAGATGGGCGATATTTTCAATGACCGTTGTGCCGTGGGCAAAAGCAGCCACAACCGCCAGTGTCGGCACCACATCGGGCATATTGCCCATATCCACTCTGATTCCTTCAAGACGCTCGGTTCCCTGCAAGGTGATGCCGCTGCCGGATCGGTTCACTGAACAGCCCATTCGACCTAAGAGAGGCACCAGCATGGCATCACCCTGCAGTGATGGCACCGGAACATTGGTCACCGTTACCCGCCCGCCGGTTATAGCCGCCGCGGCCCAGAAATAGGAGGCGTTAGAGGCGTCTCCTTCAATGTGATATTCTCTTGCCCGGTAGCAGCCCTGGGGGATGGTAAAATGACTGAAGTCCGGGGTACACTCAACGGCTATGCCGAAGGCGTCCATTACCGAAAGAGTCATGGCGACATACGGTTTGGACAACACCTCACCTTCAACTTTGAGAACTGCCGGCGTTTGCGCATAGGGAGCAACCAGCAGCAGCGAGGATAGGTATTGACTGCTTTTTCCTTCCGGCAGAACGGTAAGGCCACCGGCAAGTCCTTTGCCGTTAATAATAAGAGGTGGGCACCCAGTACCCTCTGTGTCCGTGATATCCACTCCCCAGCCCTGCAGGGCGCGCATCAAGGGGTCAATTGGCCGCGTGCGCATACGCGGATCGCCATCTATTATATATCGTGAATTGCCAAGCGCGGCGACTGAGGTCAAGAATCTCGTGGCGGTGCCATTGTTGCCAAGAAAAATCGGCCCCTTAGAAGGCGCGATAGCCCCGCCGTTGCCCTGCACGAGCCACTGGTTGCCCTTGTCGATGGCAATACCCATCTGCATCAGGGCCTTGGAGGAATACTCGGTGTCTTCGCTGGTAAGCGGCCCGATCAGCCGGCTGGTCCCTAAAGCCAGGGAGGCGGCGATGAGTGCTCTCTGAGTAAGGCTTTTCGAGCCGGGAACTTCAATTTCGGCGTCAATGTGGGGGATGGTTTGGATTGCAATCATTGTTGGCTCATGGCAGATCGGACGGATTGATTGGATGCTCTTTTATGTTATCTAAGCGAAGGCCGCCGATAATGGAGCGGATTGAGGACAGTTTTTCGGCTACCGCATAGGCACTGATTCCATCAACAACATCTTCACTGGCCCTCGGATTGACAAAATTGGCGGTGCCGATCTGTACGGCGGTGGCTCCGGCGAGCATAAACTCCAGCGCATCTTCGGCCGACTCAATACCACCGATACCGATTACCGGAATGGAGACCACTCGCGCGACCTCAAAGACCATACGCAAGGCTACCGGTTTTATTGCCGGTCCGGAAAGCCCACCGATCACGTTGGCCAGCACCGGTCGTCTGGTTCTTAAATTAATGCCCATCCCGATCAAGGTGTTTATAAGAGATATTGAATCGGCACCGGCATCTTCGACCGCTCTGGCGATCAGGGTAATATCCGACACATTGGGTGAAAGTTTGACCATAACCGGCACAACGGCCTTTTTCTTCACCGCCCCAGTGACCGCTGCCGCCATCGCCGGATCCGTACCAAAAGCGACCCCACCTTTTTTGACGTTTGGACAGGAGATGTTCACTTCAATGCCGGCAACAGCGGGAACACCAGCCAGCCGGTCGGTTATTTCGGCGTATTCCGCCAAAGAATCACCAAGAATATTGACAATTACCGGTATGTTCAGCCCGGCCAGGTAGTCCATCTTCTCGGCAATAAACCGGTCGACCCCGACATTTTGCAACCCTATCGCGTTGAGCATACCACAGGCGGTCTCCATGATGCGCGGCGGTGGGTTACCGGCCCGGGGGTGCAAAGAGATGCCTTTGACAATCACCGCTCCCAGTCGATGAAGATTCATAAGATCTGCGAACTCTCGGGCATAGCCGAAAGTTCCCGAAGCGGTCATCACCGGATTAGCCAGCTCAAGAGAACCGATATTGACCCGGAGATCAGGCCCTTCCCCCTGCTGTGGGCTTAGATATTCCATAGCAAATCCTCCGCATCATACACCGGGCCATGCAGACATACATGGGTGTAGCCACCACTCGCCGCCTGTCTGCTGCAACCCAGACAGGCCCCCATCCCGCAGGCCATGACACTTTCCACAGACACCTGGCAGGCTATCCCCCGCGCCGCGCAAAGATGGCTCAATCCGGCGAGCATCGGCTCGGGACCGCAGCCATATACCGTGTATTCAGCCGGTACCTGCAGGGATTCAAGAATCTGTACCACAACGCCATGATGGCCAAGAGAACCGTCATCGGTGGCAATAAGAATACTGATGCCGAACTGCCGGAAATCATCGAGCAGGGGTTCTATTTCATTTTTCGTCCTCGCCCCGAGAACGATCAAATCCCTCCCGCAGTCCTGTTTTAACCGGCAGTTTTCTTTAACCAGAAAGAGTAAAGGGGCAATGCCGAGACCACCCCCGACAATCACCGATGGCGTAGTTTTATTTAAGCGATAGCCTCTACCTAAAGGGCCGAATACCGACAGGGTTTCATTGTTTTGCACATGCGCAAGAATATCCGTCCCACGGCCGACCACCTTGAAATAAATCTGAATCGTCCCTTCCACACTGGTCTGGTGAAGAGAGAATGGTCGGCGCAGCAGCGGGTCCTTGCCGTTGCCGGTTTTGATCATTACAAACTGGCCGGGTCTGGCGCAGGCGGCAACCTCCGGGCAATGCAGGGTGAGACGAAAGTTGGTCGGTGAAAATTGTTCGATGCGCGTAACGGTCGCATTTTCCTGGTATTGTGCCATAGCTACATTATATAATTGCGATGGTTAGTAAAAACTCTTCATCTTTTTCGTCGCGCGCCCGAAGGAAGTGCCCTTGGGATACTACTTTTACTATCATTACAACGCACTCTAGTACGCCATGATGAGAGTAAAATTCACACGCCTCGAATATGAAGCTTTTTACTTACCCATCGTAAACCTTAGGTTTTTACGAAATTGTCAAGTCTGCGATTCTTTGCTTCGTTGTGGTGATTTTACCGTTTTTTACCTAACTATCCATTTAATGTTTTATGAGTTTTATGTTTACCGACCCAATTCTTGTATGCATAGCCGCCATTTTCGGCGGTATTGTCGGCAGTTTTTTGAACGTGGTGATACTCCGCTTACCGGATCCCGGTCAATCGATAGTCTTTCCAGCTTCCCATTGCCCGAAATGTTCCTCCGCTCTGCACTGGTATGAGAACATTCCGGTTATCAGCTACCTTTTTCTGCGCGGCAGATGTGCTCACTGCGGAGTTTTGATATCGCTGCAGTATCCGCTAGTCGAACTGATGATGGCGCTTCTTGCCGCAGCGCTCATGGTGAGATTTCAATTGTCAATCACCACTGCCGGGTATTTCTTTTTCTGTGCCGCCCTTATAGTCATTATCTTTATCGATGTGCACCATCAGATCATCCCGGATGTCATCAGTCTGCCGGGTATCGTTCTTGGTTTTCTCTTTTCTCTTGTCAGTCCCACACTCAGCTGGCAGAGTTCGCTTATCGGCCTGTTGGTAGGTGGAGGTGTACTCTATGCAATAGCTTTTATCTACTTTCTTCTGCGCAAAGTTGATGGCATGGGTGGAGGGGATATTAAGCTCCTGGCCATGATTGGCGCCTGGCTTGGCTGGCAATCCCTGCCTTTCGTCATTTTTGCCAGTTCCTTAAGCGGATCAATCGTCGGATTGATCGCCATGCAGTATCAAAAAAAGGGTGGCCATACCCGCATTCCCTTTGGCCCTTTTCTGTCTCTTGCCGCCCTGGTCTATACTTTTTTCTCAGCAGATATTCTCTCTCTTTTTCATCTCTACCTTACCGGACAATGGCCATAAACCGCTTTCATCTGCCGCCAAGCAAGCCAAGAGCAACCTGCCGACCGGCGGCTCTGGCCTCGTTGCCCTGGGCTTTACTATGCCCATAGGCCGGGTAATGTTTTCTGAACCAGGACTTCTCCTTACGCACCATTTTCCCCCGCAACTGAAGGACCAGTCCGATGAATCGCCAAGGTTCTCTGATTGGATGCACAAAAACTATCGGTGGTGCGGGTCTGGCTCCATCTCTTTGCAAACGATGTTTCACCGTCCAGTAGTGCACCCGCCAATAGGAACGGCAGGAAATAAACGGGATGACCATCTTCCCATTGCATACCTGCTTGCCGTACCGTTCAAGAAAGTCGAGAATTGGACCGCTGGGGTGATATGACCAGGTCGGTCCGGCCAGGACAATGCAGTCCCAGTCACTAAAGCAAAGATCGTTGACTGGGTGGATAGTCATTCTGCGTCGGAAAAAAGTCCCCACCATCGCTTTGGCCAATCGAAAATTGGTCTTGAAAGGGAAGGCATACGGTGCGATCGGCTCCAACCTTTCCAGCCTGACTTCAACTCCTTCACCGTCAAGACCTTCGACAAATTTCTTGATTAGAAGTCTCGTTTGCTGGGTAAAAGAATAAAAAACAATGAGCACTCGTTTCTTTTGCAAAAAGAATCCTCTGATATCAGGTGACGCAATAAAAAAAGTTTCTCGACGCTCTCTTGTTTGGTGACTGTTTAAAAAAAAAGCCCCCGACAAGTCGGGGGCTTTGCAATCATCGGCATGAAGCTCTCATTTACGCCTCTACCTCGTGTTCAACACCTATGGCAATTTTATACAGAACGGTAACCAGCAAAAATCCGGTTGCCCAGATTCCTATGGTGATGCCAATCTCATTAGCCGTCGGATAATATTCAACCACTTGATTCAATGGATTGACGGCCAGACCACCCATAACAAACCCCAGGCCTTTGTCCAGCCAGAGAGCGATAAAAATCATGGCGCAGCCAATTCCCACCAGCAGATCAGTGGTTACTTTGGTAATCTTCATATAAGCAAACAGACCAAGCCCACCAAAGCACAAAAGCACCGAACTCCACATGAACGGAACAAGATTGTTATACACATGACCATCATGCTCAAGACCGAAGAAAAGATATTCAAGAGCGTGCTTATGGCCGGGGATATTTGAATACCAGCCGACAAAAAATTCCAGCCCGACAAAGAAGGCGTTGATAAGCGCGGCGTACATTATAATGGTCATCAGCTTATTGATTGCCTCTTTACCGACGTCAAAATGAGCAACCCGCTTCATGACCAGACAGGCGATAACGATAAGTGCCGGCCCGGCGGCAAAAGCCGAGGCAAGAAAACGAGGAGCGGTAATGGCGCTCAGCCAGAAGTGCCGGCCAGGCAGACCACAGTAGAGCATCGCTGTTACCGTATGGATGGAAACGGCAAACGGAATAGAAAGATAGACAAAAGGATACACCCATTTCGGTGGTTTGACTTGTTTACGCTCGGCTGTAAGAATGACCCAGCCACAGATAATGTTTAAGCCTAGATACCCGAGCAAAACCACCATATCCCAGAACAGCATAGAGTTGGGGGTTGGATGCAGAATCATGTTCAGCCCCCTGGTTGGCTGCCCAAGATCAGCCATGATGAACATCAGACACATGATGATCGCGGAAATAGCCAAAAACTCACCAAGAATAGTCATCTTGCCGAATTCTTTGTAGTTATGCACGTAATAGGGCAGGACGAGCATCAGCCCTCCTGCGGCTACGCCAACCAGAAAGGTGAACTGGGAAATATAGAGCCCCCAGGAAATATCGCGGCCCATACCGGTCAATCCCAAGCCAAAGAGATACTGCCTGATATAACAGATTGCTCCGACACAGACGAATGCACCGAGAAATACCAGCCACATCCAGTAGTTAGAGTTGCCTTTTAATACTTTTTCAATCATGACTCCCTCACACTATGTAAAAGACTGACGGTTTCGTTCCAAGGGATGGTTTCCGTTGGATGGTATGTTCCTGGTCAAGTATCTGGCGAATTTCCGAATGAGGATCATTGAGATCACCAAAAACGATCGCTCCAACTTCCTTGACGGCTTCAACACAGGCGGGTTCCAGCCCGAGGGCAAGTCGTTCGGCACAGAAATTACATTTCTCGACAACACCGCGCATACGGGTCGGAAAATCGGCATTATATTCCTTGATATAAGGTCTTGGATCCATCCAGTTAAAACTCCTGGCGCCATAAGGACAGCCCATCATGCAGAACCGGCAGCCAATGCAGCGATGGAAATCCATGGCGACAATGCCGGTCGCTTCCATCCTGAAGGTGGCCTTGGTCGGGCATACTCGCACACAGGGCGGTTGGTCACAGTGGTTGCAGAGGAGCAGAAAATTATTTTCTTCGGTGACCTGAGACTCATGATACGCTGAATGTTCCGTGAATACATTCTTAAAAGGTGCATCCCAGATCCATTTGATCTCGGTCTTGGCGCTGTCGATCTGCGGCACGTTGTGCACCTTGTGACAGGCAGCCTCTGCTTTTTTCATCAGTTCAGGATGGCCGTATAGCTTGCGCATATCAATGAGCATACCAAGTCGTACTCCGGTCGGTGCCTCTTCTGCACCATGCCCTTCTACTATGTGAGCACCCGCATCAGCACCCGGGGCAGCTGCGTGTTCGCTTGCCGCACCATGCTCGACCGAGGAGGCAAAAGCGGGCGTAGAGGTCAATTTCACCACCACCGGCGCACTGATACCAGCCAGCGCCGTTGCCCCGGCAATTTTTAAAAACTTTCTTCTTTGCTTATCCATTAGTGTGTCTCCTTCTTGGTCGCCGCTAAGGCAGGAGTCAAATGACAATCCCAGCAGTTGGGTGTGACAGATGTATATGCATGACAGGAGTCACAAAATTTCTCCTTATTTGAGTGGCACTTCATGCAGGCCAATTGCAAACCTTTCCGATATTCTTTTCCGTTTACTGTTACCGCAACACGGTCACCATTCCGCAGAACCTCATCACGCCATTGATTGAGCATAACCATATGACTGGCCCGCATCTCGGGGATAGGAGCGACACACTGTTTTTCTCCACCCGGTGGGAGTTCCGGCTTGGGCACCGCGCTTGCCTTCGAAAACGCGTTGAACCAGAGCGGGAAAGTTACAATCAGGACGAATACAGCCAGCCCCGGTATTATAAATCTTTTGTTGTACATGAGATTAACTCCTCTGTTTCGGTTCAGGATATTTTAAAGCATAGTACGGAAGCCATCGTCCAGTTCAGCACGGTTTTCACCTTCCTGAATAAGCGCATTAGCGACAAGTTCAGTAATTCCACAAACCCTGACCCCGGGATTCCAGTAGTCCATAAGCGAGGTAAGCGTCGCCCGGTCGATAGCACAGACACAGGAGAGCATGTTCACGCCATGTTTTTCGCGCACATACTTGACAGCATTGGCCCGCGGCAATCCTGAGCGCATCCTCAGTTCCATAATTTCATCGGTATTCAAACCGGTTCCTGAACCACAGCAGAAGGTCTGTTCACGAATAGTATTTTCCGGCATTTCGACCCAGTCCACAACATGATCGAGGATATAGCGCGGTTCTTCTAAAAGCCCCATAGCCCGAGCGGTATTGCAGGAATCATGGTAGGTCGCTTTGACATGGCTGTTCCGGCTCTTATCGAATTTCAGTTTACCGTGTTTGATCAGATCGGCGGTAAACTCGCTGATATGAACCATCTTGGTCGATGCGGCATTCTCAAAAACCGTACCGGTGATTGGCGATACCGGTTTTTCAAGAAAATCCGCCGGACCGTTCATGGTATCCATATACTGGTGGATAACCCGCCACATATGGCCGCACTCTCCGCCGATTATGTATTTGACCCCCAGCCGTTTGGCCTCGGCGTACATCTTGGCATTGAGCTTCTTCATCGTCTCATTGTTGGTAAACAGACCAAAGTTACCACCTTCTGAAGCGTAGGTTGACCAGGTGTAGTCCAAACCGATTGCTTCAAAAAGAGCAAGATAGCCCATCGCGGTATAGAGTCCAGGCTCGGCAAAAACGTCAGCCGATGGAGTAATGAATAATACTTCCGCGCCTTTTCGGTTAAAACTGATATTTGGCCTGATCCCGGTCATCGTCTCGACATCATCGACCAGAAATTCCACATTGTCTTTAAAGGTGTGGGGCTGTAGTCCCATATGGTTACCGGTACGATTGGAATTGGATACCGGCTCCAGAATCCAGTTGATACCCACACCGACCAGATGCAGCAGTTCGCGGAGCATCATGGTAACTTCAGCGGTATCAATGCCATACGGACAGAAGACCGAGCATCTGCGGCACTCGGTGCACTGATAGGAATACATAAACCACTCTTTCAGGACGCCGACCGTCACCTCGCGGGCGCCGGCCATTTTACCAAAAATTTTACCGGCCAGCGTAAAGTCGTTACGGTAGATGGATCTGAGCAGTTCAGCCCGCATCACCGGCATATTTTTCGGATCCCCGGTGCCGAGAAAGAAATGGCATTTATCCGCACAGGCCCCGCAACGGACACAACAATCCATGAAAATTTTCAAAGAACGAAATTTTTCCAGACGCTCTTTCAGGCCCTTGATGATAATTACTTTCCAATCCGGCGGTAATTTCCAGTCCTCATCTTCCGGGGACCATTCGCGGGAGTTGGGAAAATGCAGCCCCGACTGACTGTCGAGATAGGCCACTTTGTCCGCCTTGGCAGGGTAGGCATAATCACCCGGCTTGAACACCGCCGGGTACTCCATCCAATCCATGGTGGGTATCGCTCCTGTGGCCAAGGATGGTCCCTGCACTACGCTTTTTGATAATTGTTCTAATTTTGGAACTGCCATCGTTATCTCATCCTTTTAAGCTGGTTTTGAGTCAATAGAGTATAATTTGAGTCAATTTTTCTATTCTGCATCCTTTTGCGGAGCGAGTTCCTTTTCGACCGGAATACCAGCCTCTACCATATACTCACGAAATTCATCTTCGTATCCGGCATAGGAATGGGGCAGGATTCGTGGATTCCAGGGATTGACATGGCGTTTGGCACGACTGTCGTTTTTCATATTCCTGGTCGGGCTCATGAACACCCCGGCAAAATGCATCAATTTACTAAAAGGGAAATAGGCTAACAACGCGCAGACAAGGAACAAGTGGATGTAAAAGATTGCACCTATTTCGAGACCGATAGTCGGTGAGAAAGTAACCAGGCCAACGAGCAGTTGCTTGATATTGACGATATCAATATCGGTGCGCAAAAAGTAGCGCATCAGGATACCGGTCAAGGCTATAGTAAAAATGAGCACCAAGGGAAAATAGTCGTTCATTAGGGACATAAAACGAACATGGCGGGTGATGAGCCTTCGGGAAAAGAGAAGCACACAACCTGCCAGCAGCAAAACATCGGTGATATACCAGTTCGGTGCACCAATCTGAAAAATCCCGTCGGCATATTCAAGCCACCCGACCCAGAAAGGAATCGGATCGAGAAAAAGCCGCATGTGCCGAAGGATGATCACCAGAAAAGAGTAGTGGAAGATAAGGGCGAACAGCCACAGCCACTTTGATGACTCGTAGGTAATCTGCGGTCCATCATAGATTTCCGATTTGGTATTGCGAAACAGTGAACGGAAAGTCACCACCTCAAGAAACATCCGGGCAACGACTTCCGCGGTATTGTTCGGAGCCTCAAGCTTATTGTGCTTGATAAAATCCAAGGATTTTCCCTGTCCACAGGTGGTCTGGATGGAAAATGGCACGGGAGATTTCCCCCACTGCACCACCTTGTAGACCGAACCCCCAAGGAAGATCATTATAGCCAGATACGGCAGAGCGACACCAAATAAATAGGGCATCCCCGGTATCTGCGATCCGAGTCCGGCAATCAGTACCAACGCTATGACTGCCAGGAATGAGAAGGCATACTTCATTTCTTACCTCGCTTCAGTTGAACTTTTTTGGCAACCATGCAGCCCGAACAAACAGCAACCAACTGCACAGAAACCAGTTACAGACCATTAACCTATATCTCAATTTTTTTTATCAGACAGCAGCTTCGATGGGCATCTGCTGTCTGTCAATATGTGGCTTCCCGACTTAATCTCATTGATCCGAACCTGATACAGACGTTCACGAAACTGCATATAGATATCAAAGGCTGCCAGTACGGCCAGGTCGACGGCAAACTCAAAATCATATAATTCGGCGATCAGATGTTTTCGCTCCTTGTCGGCGGCGAAAACTTCGCGGGTAATATGTTTGACCGCATTGAGCGGTGCTATGGCCTGAGCCGGGGTAAATTGCTGGACAGAGCGAATACTCATTATCGGTTCAAGAGAGGCAGTGAAGTCTGCGGCGTCGGCACCCTTGACAAGTTTGCCGAAAAGTTGCTGCAAAGACCGGCGGATATTGGCCCCTACCGGATTGGCGAACAGATCACGTTCTTTGACAAAAAAACCTGAGGATTCATAGGTAGAGAGGGTGTATTCTACCCATTTGTCGACTATCTTTTCCCCGTGGTTTCGAAATCCTTCCGCCAAATCCATATGTTCACAACCTTTCTTAATACCTACAATCCATCACCTGAACAGACACTCGACAGGATACGAAAACAAATGAATGACCATTCACAAAGTGACATTTCTAGCACTTTTCCATCTCTTTTTCAAGAACATTTTTACGCCGCACAGCTTGCTCAAATGAAGGTATAGTCAGGGCTCCCACAGCCTTTCACTTTCCTGAAAGACGGATAATATCACCGATGATATTGACCGCTTCCCGGATGTACGGATCTTCCTTGACATCCTTCAACCACTTATCCTTCGGATCTTCCTGTGGAACATCATCGGTCGCAAAATCGGAGTCTTCGCCGCCTTCTTCACGGTATTTTCGATAATGCGCGCCAACTTTCTCACGCATTACCCGCGACTCCTCACGTTTTGCCCGCATATCGTCAATCTGCACAGAAAGAACAGTGTCTTCACTTCGCTCGGCACCTTTTGCCGCTTCTTCGCTGATAATCTTAAAGCTTTCCTCCCGGGCCACCCGCGCCTCACTCATTGACCGCAGTTGAGCCAGGTCAAACGGCCTTTTATACGCGCTAAAATCAACCGGGGCAATAGAATCCCAGGGGAGCGAGTAATCGAGATAGCGTTCGCCTGATTTTATATATTCAAAAAGGTTGGGCAAGACAATATCAGGCTCTACGCCTTTATACTGTGTTGAGCTGCCGTTAACCCGATAAAATTTTTGGATAGTCACCTTCAGCGCGCCGATATCTTCATATTTGCGCACATGCAAGAGAGGGATGTTTTCGTTGAGATCGATTATCGTTTGCACCGTACCCTTGCCGTGGGTATGAGTGCCGCCGACAATGATGGCCCGACGATAATCCTGCAGTGCTGCCGCAACAATTTCCGATGCCGAGGCGGAAAATTTATTGACCAGCACAACCAGCGGTCCATCATAGGAGACATCCTCGTTGGTATCGCTTAAGACGCGCTTATCACCAAATCTGTTCATGACCTGGACGACCGGCCCTGATTTTATGAACAGACCGGCAATATCAACTGCATCAACCAATGCTCCCCCGCCATCGTCCCGGAGATCGAGAATGATCCCATCGACGTTTTGCACTTTTAAGGTATTGATTTCCTTCAGCGTATCATCGGTTGAGTTGCGGCCGTTTGCCCCATTTCTGGTGCCTTCGAAATCCCGGTAAAAACTGGGAATAAAGATATACCCCGTGCGCCGACCATCCGATGATTCCAGGACCGAGCTCTTCACAAAGGTTTCTTCTATCTGAACTACATCACGGACGATTTTGATCACCTCCGTCACTCCGTCGGTTCTTTTCACGGTGAGGATGACCGCCTTTCCCTTGGGGCCGCGAATGAGTCGGACGGCGTCTCGCAGACGCATATCGGTGATATCAATCGGTTCTTCCCCCTCCTGGGCCACCTGTAAAATGACATCCTCTGCTTTGAGGCTGCCCTGTCTTGCCGAGGCGCTGCCGGGGATAATCCTGATGACTTTGATAAAACCGTCATCTTCACGCAGCAGCGCACCAATTCCTTCAAGGCTGCCGCGCATATTTATATCGAACTGCTCTTTGCCGGCCGGGGGAATATAATTGGTATGCGGCCCAAACGCCCTGGTAACACAGTTGAAGAAACGATCATAATGGTCCTGCAGGTTCTCCTGACGCAGACGCTGGAAAAAATTTTTATTCCTTTTGCTGATCTTGGCCAAAGCTTCCTGCCAGAGCTCTTCCTCGGTCATTTTTTTTCCGCTGCTCTCTTTGGCGTTTGGCGCATCTACCGACTTTTTTTTCTGATCCTCAGCAAGATCGAGATACTGCGAAATGACCTGGGCCTTCAATATGATGCGCCATCGATCCTTTAATTCATCGAGATTGTTGGCGAAATCAATTTTCTCCGGATCGGTTTCATACGATTCGCTTTTACCTACATTAAAAGAGCCGACCAGGAAATCTTTGGGACCGGGCTTACCAATCACCACAGTGCTGTTCGCCAGCATTTCCTCAACCATTTTCTGCACGAGGTTTATTTTCTCGCTCAGAATATCGTAGCCGGTATCCGGCAGGGTGATTCGACCATCAGCCAGATTGTCGTCGATATGTGGCGCAAAGGCCTCAAGCTGCTGCACATCTTTTTTCAGAAGAAACCGCTTCTGGTAATCAAGCTGCTTGATGTAGAGATAGAACGCGGCCCGCGATAACTCGTCGCCCATTACCTTATCACTGAAATGTAAAGCCGGCAGCTGCTTACTCAGAATATAGCCGATAAGCCTGTTTCTCTTCTGATCGACGTCAGAGACCCTGGCGGTATCGCCATAACTGAAGGTTGCAACCAACAGGCCGAGAAAAATCAGGCAGACAATCGAAAATATCTTTTTATTTTTCATACGTATCATTAAAGACAACCTCGTAAAAACCTCAAGTTAAGACGTGAAATCCAATGCCGGAAAAATATCCTTGTTAGAGATAACAGAACACCAAAACAAATACTACGACAAAGAAAGCACACCCTCAAATATTAGCACAGAAAAGGAGCGAAGTAGGGTCACCGTTCACCAGCAACCCATTTTCGTCCGATCAGGCCCCCTCAAATAGCCAACTATAGCTCGGAGGCCTGCTTGAACGAACCTGGACCACTGGTTGAACGGTTACAGACTCGGGTAACGCGGCCACCCACTACGTTCCGGTGTACGATTGCGAAGGAGCCTTAAACCAGTGCTCGGAGAAAAAGATTTACGAAGACAGTGGGCACAATGCTCTCAATGCAGGTGCCATATTGTCAAGTTCTACCTCCAGCTCCCCGGCAAATCTTTGCAGTTCAGGGTAGGTGCAGTTAATAATGGTCGGCCGGTTCTGATTTTGCAGCTGGGTGAGTTCAGTTTTAAGAAAGGCCATGAGCGCCTCCGCCGTCTGCCGGCGGATTTGACCCACTTCAAGATTCTGGCGGGAGCAAAAGGTGCAAAACCGGCGATAATTGATTATCGACCGGCAGATCCCGCGATATATCGATTGCGTGCTGTTGCCATGCTGCAGATCACGCAGGATAATCTCGGAGAATCGGTCGACAGCCGCATATTTGAGCCAAGCGACCTGCTCCTCGGTCAAAACGACCCGAGGGCCATCCTGTGCTCGACAAAGTTGGTAGATGGCCGAATTATAGGCAATTTCCGGAGTTTCTCCGGAATATCGAACAATATACCATTCGTTTTCCAGTATTTCCTGCAGCGTATCGGTCATCACTTTCCGCTACTGCTCATCCTTTTTGTTCGCCAAGCCAAAAATCTCGCGCACCGTTGTCACTTTCAGATCGCTGTTGTCTCTGCCGGCACAGGATTCACTCTTGAGATACATTAGCGGATCGTAGAGAATTTTGGTGGTAATGGCGGTGATCATTCTAGCCATACTCTCCCGTTCGGATGTTGACATATCCGGCATTCTGGCCAGAGTCTTCGTCAACTCCACCTGGCCGATGTCATCAATTTTTTGCTTTAACGCCTGGATGGTCGGCGTCACCGCCAGGCCATTAAACCAGCGCTCAAACTTCAGCGTCTCCTCATCGACTATACGAGCTGCCTTAACCGCCTCTTTATCTCGCTCCGACTTATTGATCTGGACCACATTACTTAAATCATCTATATCGTACAGATAGACATTTTCCAGCTCATTCAACTGAGGATCAAGGTCTCTGGGAACGGCAATATCGATAAAAAAGAGCGGTCGATTCATTCGTGCCCGCATCACCGATTTGACGTCTTCCTTATGCAGGATGATATCGGTTGCCCCGGTCGAACTGATAATAATATCAACGTGTTTTAACTGGCTAATCAGCTCCTCCATAGCTACGGCAGTGCCGTTAAAGCGCTTGGCCAGAGTGATTGCTCGGGCCAGAGTGCGATTGGCAACAGTCACCGAACCAACTCCCTGGCCGACCAGATGTTCGGCAGCAAGCTCAGCCATCTCCCCCGCTCCGATAAGAAGGACATTTTTATCACTCAAATTGCCGAATATTTTTTTCGCCAGCTGCACTGCGGCATAGCTGATTGAAACGGCATGGGAGCCGATAGCGGTTTCGGTACGGACTCTCTTCGCCACCGAAAAAGACTTGTGGATCAGTTTATTGAGCAGAGCTCCGGTACAGCCGAAGTGCGCGGCGTGCCGATAGGCTTCTTTCAGCTGGCCAAGAATCTGCGCCTCACCAACCACCATGGAATCAAGACTCGCGGCAACCATAAACAAATGGTGTACCGCTTCGGTATCGTAGAAAATATAAAGATATTGACGGCTCTCTTCCCGACTTATAGTATCGCCAAAAAGAAAATCGACCACGGCGTCTTTAACTGTACTGCCGGGTTCGGTCACCAGAAGCAGCTCAACCCGGTTGCAGGTGGACAGAAGATAATACTCGCGCAGGCCGGCAATATTTTTCAGAGCCGCTAGGGCTTGTTCATAGCCGTCGGTCAGAGCAATTTTCTCGCGTATTTCTACCGGCGTCGTCTTATGATTGACCCCGAGCAGCACTATCTTTTCACTTGGCATAAGTATGCACTCCTCCAAGCAGATAGGGTACTCCCCACAGGGTAAAGATTACTGCCGCGAACCCGACGATGGCCATGACAGCCGCTCTTTTACCCCGCCACCCCACGGTGAATCGTTGATGCAGCTGGACCAGATATAAAAACCAGGTGATAAGCGACCATGTCTCCTTTGGGTCCCATTGCCAATATGTACCCCACGCCTGGCGGGCCCAGATCGAGCCGGTGACGATACCTAAGGTTAAAAAGACAAATCCTGCCGTCAGGCAATGATTGTTCAATTGATCAAGGGCATCAAGAGAGGGGAAACGGGCAAAGAAAAAGCCGAACTTTTTGCTTTTCAGCTCCCTTTCCTGCAGGAGATACATAAGCCCGCCGCAAAAAGCGAGAGCCAGAAAACCATAGGCAATAATCGATACCCCAGCGTGAACCGGCAGCCATGCACTTTGCAGGGCGGGCACCAATGGACTGAAATCCCGGGGAGAGAAAGCGGAAATCAACAGAAGACAAAAAATAAGTATAGAGACGAAGGTGCCAAAATTTTTGACTGTATACCGCCACCTGAAAGAAAGATACGCCCAGGTGGTGGCCCAGGCAAAAAAGGCCACGGCCTCATGCTGCGATGTTATGGGGGTATGGCCCGCTAATATGAAACGCGATCCTATATATAGGGTCTGGACAATACCCGAGACCAGCAGAATTATCCGGGCAATTTTACGTATATTACTGTTCTGGCTGATAAAAAAAACCAGATAGGCCGCTGCGGCAACAAAGCTTACGCCGAGAGCCGACTGAAAAAGGAGGTAATTTATTTCTTCCATGGGTTATCCCTGCATTATTAAATATATGCCCACTAGAGTATCGTCACAAGGTCAGATTTACCTTTCGACGATTTTTTGCATAAGTTCCACAGGATCGGTTTCTTCCGGCAACTCACGCAGGAGCAACATCTGCAGTTCAAACCAGTCAGCGTTCAGTACCAGTTCAACAATTCCCTGCTGGAGTAAACGGCGAAAGAGTTCGCCATTAACATCGGGGTGTGCATCCAGGCCGACAATTTTCTCCCTGATAAGCGACAGAAGTTCAACCACCACCGCATACTCTGGGACAAATTCTTTTTCCAGCTGCTGTCTGATCTTTTTCGCGAGAGCCGGACTGCTGCCGCCAGTGGAAACGGTTACCAGCATTTTCCCCCGCCGGAAATGCGCCGGCACATGGAAATGGCTCTGCTGCGGATCATCGATACTGTTCAATAAAACCGAATATTTTGCGGCTTCCCTGGTGATCAGGATCTGTGCTTCAGGGTTATCGGTTGCGGCAAACACCAAAAAAACCCCTTGCACATCGCCTTCGGCAAAACTTCTCGCGAACCATTCGATTTTCCCGTTCCGGGCAAGGGCACTCAATTCAGCGTGAACTTCCGGGCTGATGACCCGAATTTTCGCGCCACAGACAAGGAGGCTTTTGGTCTTGCGCAAGGCTACCACACCGCCTCCAACCACCAGGCAGAGCTTATCAACAATATTTAAATTGACAGGATATAACGACATGGAATTTTTAAGAATAATAATAATGTGATATACGGTGCAACAACGAAGGAAATGAAGAGTTTTTACGACACCATTTAGTTGGTTTTGCGTCGTAAGCGGTTAATGACGATTGTTATTTTCTTTCCATCGCGTTTTATAACCTGCTCTTTTACGCCAATATCGAAACTGTTCTGGGCAAGTTTTAGAAATTTGGGCAAACTCTGTCTTTTCGCATCATGCGCCAGGTAAATCTCACCATTGGCTTTCAGATACTTTTGAAAAATATTTAACAATGGCTGAAAAAATTCATCGCGAAAAAGAATTTCGGCACCGGCCAACACATCAAAAGGTTCCATCGGTGGTGGATTCAACCAGTCCAGATGGGCAAACTGAACAGTCGTAAGATCGGAAGCTGCGGCGCTCACTTTCTGGAAATCCATAATAATATCTTCATAGTCACTGATGGTGACATCAAAGCCGGCAGAAGCAGCAGCGAGGCCCGGAGCCCCGAGTCCCGCACCAAGCTCAAGCAGTCTTCTGCCTGCACCGTTCGGCTGTGAACCGAGAACATAGGCCAGAATCATCGCCGCATCCCAGAGACGAACCCAGAAGGGAAACTGCGAGACATCAGCAAAGGGGTCTTTACCATCCAGGAACTCTTCCAGATCGGCTATTTTGAGCAAGCGGATCTGCTTTTCCCCAAATCGAAGCCGATCGAAGGTCAAGGCATATTTTTGCCGAATACGATTATAAATCTTCCGTTCAGGTTCCGGAAGAGTTCGAATATCCATAACTGAAGCCTTGTTAAAAGAGATGAACTATTGCAATAATCGGATTCGTTCACCGGGACATATTGGATGACCGTATAACGCGGATAAATAATCGTTCAACCAGTGCTCCAGTTTCGTTCAAGCAGGCCTCCGAGCTATAGTTGGCTATGCGCGGGGGCCTGATCGGGCGAAAATGGGGTACTGGTGAATCAAACAGAAAAAAAATGGGCCAGCTGATCTTAAATCAGCCGACCCACAATACTTAAAGAGCTGCGCTCTGTCAATTAGCAACCCTCGATAGCACCTTTCTTAGATGTGGAAACTTTGACTTTGTCGCCAGGAGCCATTTTACCAGCGTCCTCACAGGTCATAGTCACTTTTTCACCAACAACTTCATCAACAGTACATTTCAACTTTGCCGCAAAGCCAAGACCTGCCGTAGAAAGAGCAAAAATTAAAACCATTGCAAAAGTTACCATCTTCTTCATTTTGAGTTCTCCTTTATTGTGGTTGCTAATCGGAGCCAGGCTCCACTATATTATGACCAACAAATAATCTCATTCGATAACCCGCACTCTATTTTATTTATTCATGAAATGCAACCGGAACCAATCAGTTGAGCAGACTTCGGATATCTTTTTCAAGAATATCATGCTGAATATAGCCGGTATATTTCTTAACTACATTACCGGATTTATTGACTAAAAATGCAACGGGAATACCATAAACACCACCAAAATCAATCGTCGTCTGGGCCTCGGCCAGTAGAACAGGATAATTAATATCGCGTTTTTCAATAAATTTCGCAACAACTGACGCGCCCTGCTGGTCAACCGACAAACCAACCACTGAAAATCCGGCATCTGCCAGTTCATTCTGTAATTTGACCAGAATAGGTACTTCTTCCGCGCATGGCGGACACCATGTTGCAAAAAAGGTGAGCAGCAAAACCTTGCCTTGAAATGTTTCCGAATCAACAATTTTGCCGTCCCGCACATTCTCCAGAGCAAAAGAAGGCATTTTGACGGATGCCCAGGACGCCCCAGGAATCAGCACTGTTAAACAGAACAGTACACAAAGTATCCCGGCATGGACCTGCTTTAATTTTTTCATTTAATGCACTCCCGGAGAGATTTCAAAAATATTGCGTCTATGATATACTTAGAAAAGAACAATATTCCATAATATTTGAATGTCAACGAACTGCAGAGAAAGATGGCATCTCGACAATAAATTATGTACAGTCGATTAAATAAAATTCGCACCAACCACTTAAAAGTTGTTCTCCTGTTGTACTCTCATTAGATTATTTTTCAATTTCAGGATCTTTATGAATTTACGAATTTATCGGCGGAAACGAGCTTATTTCCACATTCTGCCATTATTTTTATGCGTTTTTATACCCCTTTACCTCGCAGCCGAAGTTGTCGATAAAGTAGTTGCCGTTATTAACGATGAGGTCATCACCCTCTCCGAGCTTGAGGAAGAGACAAACAGCATTTTTAAATCGATTACCAAAGATAATCCCGGGGCGCCGGTAACCGAGGCGCTGGAGAAGGCGCGGGATATTGCCTTAAACGGCATGATTGAAAGCCACCTCATCCAGCAAAAAGCCAAGAAATACAATGTCACCGTAACGGATGAAGATGTTGATGCCGCTTACGAGAAGATGCGAACCGGCATGTCACTTACGCCCGAAGAATTCAAGCATAAACTGGAAATTTCCGGTCTGAGCGAAGAATCTTATCGGAACAAACTCAAAGCACAGATACTGCAAAGCAGACTGCTCAGCTATGATGTACGGTCAAAGATAATCGTCTCTGATGAAATGATTCTTGACTATTATGATGAGAACTATACCTCAAAGGTCGATGCAGGCAGTTTTTACCTGCTGCAGATAGGTTTGAGCTGGCCCAAAACCGAAGATATTGAAAAACTGACGGCGGCCAAAAAAGAAACCAGGGAACAAACCGAGCGGGTTCACAAACTTGCCAAAAGCGGTCAGGATTTCAAGTCGCTGGCCGAAAAATTCTCCGATCTGCCCTCAGCAAGCGATGGCGGCGATATCGGCACCTTCACCCTCGACGAAATGGCGCGCAGCATGCGTGATGCTGTGGGCGCCCTGAAACCGGGTGAAATCAGTGAAATCATTGAAACTCCTTCCGGTTATCAGTTTTTTAAGCTCCTGTCTGGAGACAAGAACGCGATTGTCGTGACCGCCTCCTATGAAGCGGTGAAGGAAGAGATCAGGGAAAAGATTTTCGAGGAAAAATTAAAAATTGCCTACGCCGAATGGGTCAGAAAATTGAAAGAAGAAGCTTATATTAAAAAACTGTAAATTCTCATGCTGAAAACTAATCAGGAAAAAACTATGTCTCGCCCTACCTCCGCCGGTGAGTACGCAGGTCTCGGGGAATATCTTCGGGCGACAAGAATAGACCTTGGTTTAGACCTTCCGACCGTCGCCGGGCAGACAAAGATATCCACCAAAAATATTCAAGCCATGGAGGAAAACAATTTTGCCGCCCTGCCGGCAGAAGCCTTTACTCGTGGCTTTTATTCGCTGTATGCGCAAGCTCTTTCTCTTGACTGCCGGGAAATCCAGCAGATGTATCTGAAACAAAGGCCACGCCAAGGTAAATCGGGCAATCTGCCGAGCGTACCAGCAACCAAACTGGCGCAGGAAGTGGGAAATATGGCCGAACGCCCAACCTTCCTGCCATTGTCTCTTTTCGGCCTGACACTGCTGCTCCTGCTGTTGCTTGGCGGCTTTCTCTGCTGGTATTTTTCTTGGAATCCGGCCAGCTTTCTCAGCCAGAAATTGCGCAGCCTGGAGGAACCACAGCGCATTGAGATATCAGCAAACACCCCGAATCCGGAGATACCGCAACCAGAATTCCTGGCCACTCAACTCCCGGGAACGAGTCGTATTCGTGGCAATATATTCAGTCTTTCCTACCCCACTACTGCCACTGCTTCCGTTGGCGAGGACATAAGCCGAGATCCTCTGCCGCCACAGCAGAAAGATAAAGATTCTATTAAGGCCGGGTTACCCGAAAAAACCAGCAATAATCCTTTACAGCATCTGCAGTGACAGGTAAGAGTGGTGCAGACCAGGCAAACCGATGCTGTTGTCTTAAACTGCCTGGAACACGGTGAATCGGATGTAATCGTCACCCTCTTCTGCGAGGATGTCGGACGATTGAGTGCCATTGCCAAGGGAGCCAAGAAGAGCCAAAAACGTTTTGTCAACAAGTTAGAATTGTTTAGTTTTCTGCATATATCCTACCAGCAGAAAGCCAACAGGTCGCTCGCTTTTCTTATCGAAGCTGACCTGCATACCAGTTTCTTGCAACTTCGCCATGATCTGCAGCTCTACAGTATCGCAACGGTAATCCGGGAATTTCTGCTCCAGGGCATTCGCGAAAATGAACCGGATCCAGCCATTTTCCGGCTCTGCTTATGGGCCCTGCACAATCTTGACCGACGGCAGCCACCCCTGACGGTGCTGTGCATGTTTCTTATTCGTTTTTATGCGCATTTAGGCTACCGGCCGGACCTTACCACTTGTGCCCGCTGTAAGTCTCCCGTAACCAGTAACAGCCAATACAGTTTCGATGCCACCAGCGGCAGGATCGTCTGTTTTACCTGCACCCCTCGTATTGGGCAGGGTATTCCTCTATCGCCCGGGACAATCAAGATTTTACGCACCATACAGGATCAACCGATCGAACGCCTGCATCGCCTGAAGATGTCCGGCAGCATCCTTTACGAGGCAGTCTCGCTTCTGCAGAGGTATGGCAATCAATTGTTACAGCGAGATATCGTGTCGTGGAAGATGGCGCGAAAATTGTTACAAAAATAGGTTGCTGGGTCAGCATCAGAGATACCGGATTTCGCCGCTATATTCCGTTTTTCGGCAGCCATCGGCAAACTGCAGAACCAGGCCGCCATCATCATCGATGGCCAACACCTGGGCCTGATATTGCGGGGCGATCATCACGTCAAAACCGTAGACAACCCGCTTGCCGATAGAATCAGAAAGGTCCTGCCATTTCTGCAGCAAGAGATGCCTGCCGCTCTCTCCGGAAAAACCATCACCGCGCAGCTCTCTGGCCTCTTCATGATAGAGCAACCCAAAATTCCAGGCCAACCTGGCGAGAAAAAAAGCGGTAATTTGGGCGAGGTTAACAGTTTGACCAAGAAGCTGGCAGAGGGAAACGGATGCATCGGTAATCTCGGCGGGAAATACGACATTATTGGCATTAATGCCAAAACCGACCAGGGTGAATTCCTCGCCATGGGTAGGTTCGGTATACGTCTCAACTAGAAAACCGGCCAGCTTTCTGCTGTCAACCAGAACATCATTCACCCAACGCAGAGTCGCCTTTTCCACCCCTGATTCTCGTACCGCTTCACAACAGGCGAGGCCGGCCGCCAGAGGAATAAACCGTCTTGATTGCGGCAATAAGGTATTCGCATGAATCATGCAGCCCCACACGCCACCAACCGGGGCATGCCAGTGCCTGGTAAAACGGCCCTTCGATTGACTCATGGTATCAGCCAGGATAACTGTCCCACTGGCAAGAGAGCTACCGTCCAGCACCGTTTTGCCTATCATTCTGCGGGCGTAATCCATTGCCCTTGGCAACGAGTGATAACTTTCAATCACCGAACCAACAAAGGCACCATACCGGCCAACCACCTGAGCATCGACCGGACTCTCGGCCATTCTGCCTTCCCTCGATTGCACCTCCTGCAAACGGCGAAAAACCATCTCAGGCGTCGGGTTATTTTCTATCATGGATCCATTGCAACTAATCTAAAAACGGTTCTTCCAAATTCAGCATACGTGCAGTGAAAAACAAGGAGATACTGATATGAAATTAAATTCCGTTTGCCCCTACATTCCTGCATCACTAAAGATATTCAAGTCACCGTATCAGATCTGCAACGAGGAAGATCGAACTTTTTACGAGCCCATCAGTGGTCGGTGTCCCAGTCGGCCTTAACCCTGGTAATAATCTTCTGGATTAACGGCAGTTTCTCCGGGGCGCAAACCCCAATCAACGGTTCACCCTGAGCGACCGAAATGCCCTGCTTAAAGTAGACGGAATGAATGACCCCGCGTTCTCCTTGATAATAAACCGGGGTATCGCGTTTCATCAATGACATGGTGAGGATCTCTTCCCCCTGGTCGATGGTCACCTCCCGGGCACTTTTTTTGTCGATACGGGACTGGATGTCCATGGCGAAAAAGTATTTTGCTGTTTCAGGGGCAGGAAAAAGCAGGAGGACTTCTTTCAAGATATTTTCAATAATCTCTTTCTTTTTGAGAGGATGCTTGATGGTCATAAGCTTTTCCCCGGCCTCGACAAACTGACCGTCCAACTCGGTAGAGATTTTGTCCACCGTACCATTCGTTCGCGCGGCTATTATTTTAGGGTTTCGTTCCCTGGTTATTTCATACAGCCGAGTTCCTGGAATCTGCTGCCATTCTCCGCTGGGGGCGTTTACCTCTTCGCCCTCCGCCACCTTAAATGCTATGCGACCGGTATGAACCGCAAAAACATCGACGTAGTCAAAAGGGTCCGATTTATATTTAGTGAGCAACTCGTCAAAATCGATTTCGTTAGACATACTACAACCTGTTTTTTTAATATTAAAATGCCGCCAATTACTCATGCACGCCTTGAGCATTACGTTTATAATGGCAGTAAAGAAACAAGGCAAGGCTAATATTGATGGACTCGGAAAAACAACAATTCACCAAATCGATGAAAAAACATTCCCGCCTTTTGTTGATTGTGCCGATCTTGCTGGTACTGGGAGGTGGCTTTTTTTTCCTGTTTTTGCCCTCTCTGGTGAATCTTTATCTCTTGCCTGGTTTGATCGCCGAGCTCCCTTTTGCTGAAAAGGACGTGCGCCTTTTTCGGATAACGCCATGGAGTGCAAGTGGAACCGTGAGCCTGGCCGACCCCGATCGACCAGGCTTATTAGTACCGCGATTTGAAGTATACTATAGCCCAGGTTCTCTTATTCGAGGCAAAATTACCGGCCTGATCGTTGATTCCGCATCGGTTCATATCGACATGCTGGGCGGGCATCCGGCTGTCCGCGGCCTGTCCGGCAAAAATTCGCCTGCCTCAGAGCAAAGCAGATCCAATGACAACCGGCTCGCCGTTGCCCTGCCTCTGGCGATTGAGTCAATTACCTTAAAAAATTGCCGGCTCACCCTGCACTATGAACTCGGGGAAAGCCACTCTCTCATCATCGATGGGCACGTTGACCTTGGTTTTGCCGCGCCGTCCGACAACGGCAGACTGCTGACCAGCGCTGTCGGACGCATTGAGACCAGAGGTGATATGGAACTAACAGGTACAGTTGATCTACAAGCGGCAGATAATAAATATGAGGCAGCAACAACTCTATCTGCATTGCATATCAGACAGGATAACTTTTCCATCGACACGACTGCATCCGACCCGCCGATCACCCTACAACTGTCCGGAAACCTGGAGAAAGCCCGATTCGCTCTCAACAATCTTATCATCATCAAACCAGAACAGACGAGCCTCGCCGTGGAAGGTGAGATCCAAGCGACAAAAGGGATCTTCCAGGGAGTCGCCAACATCATTCCTGTAAGGACACAGTCCGCTGTTGCGATTCAGTTCAACGGCACCACGCAACAGTCCACAACCACCATCGACTATGTGTTCACGGGCGAGGCGTTCAAGCTGGCGGAGGCTTCTTTTGGTCCCGTCAAGGCGGAGGGAAATATCAGCATAAAAGGAACCTCCGTCAGCGCCCAGATGAGCGGTAAAATTCCGGCAATCAACTTAAAAAAATGGGACACCAGGCTGGTCAATCTTTCTTTTGCGCTGCCGCTGCACTACCCTCCTCAAGCCGGTGGCTCGGGAAGTTTCAAAATCGACCAACTTATTTATCAGAACAGCAACAGCGGCGCCCTGCAGGCAACAGTCTCGCAAACGCAAAGCGGCGTCATCATCTCCTCTGTGCTCACGACACCTTTTGCCCCTGGACTGCAGCTCCTCTGCAATGGCTCGGCATTGATGACCGGCGATCTCACCGCACACTGCCGCATCCCGGCGACAAAAATCGACTCGTCCACTTTTCCCGGCTTTTTCTCTCTGCCGGAAAAACTCTCTCTTAACGGCACCCTTGCAGCCAAAGGTGAACTGCATATAACAAATATGCAGCCGACAGGAAAAATAAGCGCAGAAATTCATGAAGGCAGTGTAAGCCAGGGCAAAAACAAGCTATCAGATATCGATATCGCCATGGTCTTTCCCCGACTACCGCTTTTGCAAAGCGCCCCAAGCCAGCTATGCACCATTGGGACTGCCCAGTTTGGCAAGATACAACTCGCCGATGGAAGGATACGCTTTCGTATCGAGGACACCCGTGCGCTTTTCGTCGAGAACATGCAAATGAGCTGGTGCGGCGGCAAAGTAGAGACCGGCAGCCTGGCTCTTGCCAGGGAGATGGAGGAGCTGGAGGTAACGCTGTATTGCGACCGGATTGGCTTCACCGAACTGCTGGCCCAGTTCGGTATCGATAAAGCGGAAGGTCAGGGGTCACTGAACGGCAGGCTGCCCATGCTCATCAGCCGCAAAAGAGTCCTGTTTGACGATGGATTTCTATTTTCTACGCCCGGCAATAGTGGTATAGTCCGCTTCAAGGACACCAGGCAGCTCCGTCAGGGGATACCGGACATCAACCAGAGCTCTTATCTCGATTATTCTATGCAGGCACTGGAAAATTTCGCCTATAACTGGACTAAACTTTCTTTTAACAGCCTCGATAATGATCTGTTGATAACCATGCAGCTTGATGGAAAACCAGCCGAACCCTTACCGTTTACCTCTAAAGATGGACAGATTGTTCCCAGCGCAACAGGTACCGGGATGCAGCATCCCATCCGGCTGGATGTGAATTTTCGCCTGCCGATAAATGATTTGTTTCAATATGGCACAAGCATCCAATCGATGATGGAGAAGATGTAATATGACCCCATTAAATATCACTCTTAAGATGTCTCTTAAGATGTCTCTTAAAATGACTCTGGCCTGCAGCGTTCTCTCTGGATGCCTGCTCCTGGGCCAATCTGGCTGCACCAGGCATGAGATTGAAGTAAAACCAGTGGAAATTAAACCCATTCATATCACCATCGATGTCAACGTCAAAGTCGATCGCGCCCTTGACGATTTCTTCGGCGATCTGGACAAGGTCAAGCGTGACTAATTTCTTCTTCATTGAGGTATAAGATGCATAAAAATTTATTTTTTTCATCCTTTCTCCTGGTCTTTATTGCCTGCATGATGTTCATCGCCTCGACGGTCCATTCAGCCGATATAAAAGAGCGAATGGCAGCACGGATTCCAGCCATCGATGCCCTGAAAGACCAGGGAATTATCGGCGAAAACAACAAGGGCTTTCTGGAATATCGCACTGCCGACAAGACGCAGCAGCAGTTGGTTACCGAGGAAAACAAGGATCGCGCCCTGGTCTATCAGGCGATTTCTCAACAACAGGGAGCGCCGGCGGCCCTGGTGGGAGAGAGACGGGCCCAAATGATCGTTGACAATGGCCAGGCCGGTCAGTGGTTTCAAAAACCGGATGGCTCCTGGTATAAGAAATAATTGCCGGCACGAGCGTCAAGAGAATGAGCCAATGAACCTTAGAGCAAGGGATACCCTGTTTAACATCAAGACCGTGGAGGAAGATTTTGCCTTCAACGAAAGGGTCGTCGAGGTTTTTGACGATATGCTTGATCGTTCGATTCCCTTTTACCGCCAGGTCATTGAGGGTCAGGCAAAACTCCTTGACGATTTTCTGCAGGCCGGGGACAGGGTCTACGATCTTGGCTGCTCCACCGGCACGACCCTGCTTGAGCTGGCTCGCCTGCTGGGACCAAAAAAGCTACAGTTCGTCGGTATCGACAACTCCTCGCCCATGCTCGAGAAAGCACGGCTGAAGGCGGAACTGTATACCAAGCAGCAGAGCCTGTCTTTTTTGCTCGAAGATATTACCGACTTTAGTCACCCAGGCGCCGGCTGCATCATTCTCAATTACACACTACAATTTATCCGCCCTCTGCAACGCGAAAGCTTTCTCCAGCGGCTCTATGCTCATTTGCAGCCGGGCGGCATCCTGCTGCTCAGTGAAAAAGTGATCAACCATGATAAACGACTAAATCGCGCCTTTATCGACATCTACCACCAATTCAAAAAAACCCGCGGATATTCCGAACTGGAAATTGCAAGAAAACGCGAAGCCCTGGAAAATGTGCTCATCCCTTTTTCTATTAGAGAGAATAAAGCGATGCTGCAAAAGAGTGGCTTCGTCTCTGTTACGACCTATTTCCAATGGTTCAACTTCACCTCTTTTGTCGCAGTCAAACCTGCCGCATAGTCCTCATTATAGAGGGTCTCTTCATAGATGAATTACCTTGAATTGCTGCCTACCTCGGCGCAAAAGGATGCTATAATCCTCGAACATGCCAAACGCCGCACGTGGGTAGAGCAAGATAAAAAAGGTTTTCTGCGCTACCGAAATCCCTGTCGGCAGCTTGTCCGCTATAAGGCCAAACACGTTGACTGCAGGAGCGATACGATCACCATCGGCCGACCGGAGGAGATTTCCGCCACCGAGCGACAGGAGCTGACCCGTCACCTGAAGGCCTTCATGCCCTGGCGCAAAGGGCCTTTTTCAGTATTCGGCATCGAAATTGACGCCGAATGGCGCAGTGATCAAAAATGGCGGCGCGCCCTTCCGGAAATTCCCGATCTGGCAGGTAAGGTTGTTGCCGATATCGGCTGCAACAACGGGTATTATATGTTTCGCATGGCCCACGCCAAACCCCGGCTGGTTCTTGGTTTTGAACCATCGGTCCAGCACTATTATTGTTTTAAGGCCTTAAACGGCATGGCCGGTAAAGCGGAGTTAGACATCGACCTGCTCGGCATCGAGCATCTGGCCCTTTTTGAGAGGTGTTTTGATGTCATCTTTCTTATGGGGATCATCTACCATCGCCCCTCGCCCATCGATACCCTACGCGATATTCTGGTCGCCCTGCAACCAGGCGGAACCCTGATTGTCGAATCACAGGCCATCCCCGGTAACGAACCCTTCTCGCTCTTTCCCGACGAAACCTACGCCAAGGTACCGGGTACTTACTTCGTCCCTACCGGCAGTTGCCTAGTCAACTGGATGAAAAAAGCCGGCTTTATCGATATCAAGCTTTTTTGCACCCATCCCATGTCTGCGCAGGAACAACGCCGAACCGACTGGATGCACTTTGAATCATTTATCGACTATATAGATCCCGTCAACCCGCATCTGACCGTCGAAGGATATCCCGCACCCTGTCGCGTTTTTGTCAAAGGCAGGAAAAAAATGTAACCGAATCACCCCAAAACAGCAGGAAATGTTGCCTTTCAATGGAACTATGAGTACATTGCAACGGAACTGAATTTCCCCCCTTTTCCCGACTTAAGGAGTTATTAAATGGATCTTGTAAAGTACACTTTATACAGTAGCGGCCTCAAAGGAGCCGAAGCCACTTTCGGTGAATTAGCGGAACAAGCCGGCATCACTGATGTCGTATATTCTTTTGAAGGGCACAAACTCACCAGGGAAAAAAACGTTGTTGTCCTGAGCAAAGAACAACTGGAACGGGGTGACATAAGCATGGAACTTGCCTCGCGAATGCTCAATCGCACCTATTATGAAACCGAAAAAATCCGTAAGGTCCTGCAGACCATTTTTCATATGGTCAACAGCGGGCATCAGGTTTTTGTCATCGGCTCTATTCAGGAAGACGGATCAGTTAAAGGCGGCACCGGCTGGGCGGTGGAGCTGGCTAAGATGTTCAACCGGCCGCTGCATGTATTTGACCAGCCTCAGAAAAAATGGTTCACCTGGAAGGCGGGCTGGCAGGAAGATTCGCCGCGGATCGAATACGACACCTTCGTCGGCAGCGGCACCCGCTATCTGAGCGATGCCGGAAGAGAAGCTATCGAACAACTCTTTCATGACTCTTTCACCAAATAAATAGCCATAACATCGTCTGGGGTGCCAATCCCCCAGACGACATGTCATTTTTCTTTTCCATCCCCCAAGTCACCAAATCTCAGGCAAGCCGTTGCCTTACAATCGGCAGCGCAGCAGGGAAATTGCTTGCTTTTTGGTTTACACATATTATTATTACATTTAATAATTAAATTCAAAAGTTTTCAACTCAACTTACAGAAAGTGAGTTGAGATCGCCGAGCCCTGACGGGATTAATTAAACCAAGAGGAACTTAATGAAAAAAACGATTCTAAAGCTTGGACTCAGCGCCCTGCTGGCAACCAATTTGCTGCTTATTGGCGATATGGTTCCTGGTGTAAACGCACTCGCTCTTGCGGCCGATACGGCAAAAGTTGCCAACGCAGCGGATGCTCAGAGCGTCAAAGGAATGATCACCAACATCTCGCAAAAGGCAAAAACCATTGCCCTTACTAAGAGTGACCAGAGTTTTTTTCTGCTAAAATTCACCGACGAAACAAAACTCAAAGGAGTCGCATCGACCAAAGAGTTTAAGGATGGTGAAGCAATTATTGTTCAGTACAAAGAAGTCAACGGCGAAAACATTGCCACTTCGCTGGAAAAAGCGGTATTCAAACTTCCGGCGGGTATGAAAGAGATTAAAACGGAAGAACTGGCGGCGATGCTCTCAGCCGGCAAGGATGATCTGGTGGTCATCGATGCCCGGCCAGCGATTAAATACGATGAAAGCCATATTCGGGGCGCTGTATCCATTCCCTACTCTCAGCTGATAAAACTTGGTGATGACGGCGCAAAATTGCTCGAAAAATATCAGGGTAAACTTCTGGTTTTCTATTGTGGCGGCTCTACCTGAACGATGAGTCCAAAATCCGCCGGTCTGGCGGCAAAATGGGGTCATAAGAACCTTCTCGTATATGTAGATGGCCTTCCAGCTTGGAAAAAAGCCGGAAAACATATGGTACCGTCTGTTGATTATGTCGCTGACGGCAATATTGTTTTAATCGATGTACGAAGTACCGCCGAAGTGGAAAAAGGCCATATCCCAAGATCCTATTCAATTCCCCTTGCTGAGCTTGAAGATGCCGAAGACGCGCTACCGCAAGGATTAGGAGCACCTATCTATGTTATTTCCGATAAAGATACAGACATTGATGCTGCCCTAGAAATGATCACTGATGCAGGATATAAAAACACCATCGGTTATTATGGCGCCTTTGATGCCTGGAAGGGCGCAGGAAAAGCTTTGCAAAAAGGACCAGCGCTGACCGCTACCGACGATACGCCGATCAACTGGCAGAAAAAACTTGGTCCAGGAGAAATAAGCATCACCGATTTTACCAAATCGCTGAACTCGGAGCTGATCAAGATTATCGATGCCCGAACCCCGGCAGAATACGAATCGGGTCACTTCCCCGGCGCCCTGTCCATCCCCCTTGAGCAGATGAAAGCGAGGATGTCGGAGATCCCTAAAGACAAATTCATTGTCGTTCACTGTATGACCGGCGGACGGGGAGAGATCGGCTACAGAATGTTGAAGGAAGAAGGTTACTCGGTCAAATTCCTCAATGCTGAATGTCAGTGCTCTACGACCGGTGAGTATGAAATCTGGTAGTTAAATTCCATCCACCAAAACGGCATCCCACAACCAGCGGCCCACAGACGGATATCTGTCTGTGGGCCGTTTTATTTTTACGAGATTATCAGCAATAAAGTAGTATAGTATTCTCCGTAACTTTTCAGAGAATTTTTTTTACCTCCAAAGATTTTTGCTCTAGCTGTTAACAAAACGACAATGGCCAACAACACTCAAAAAAACTCCCAGCTCTGTCCAGGCTGCCGCAAGCTCATCAGCCGTTCCGAGCCGGTCTGCCCCTTTTGTGGATTGAAAAAGCCGGCATCCAGATTAAAAAACAATATGCTGGTTGCCGGGCTCAGCAATGGCGATCAGTTGATTAAGATCATCATCGCCGTAAATGTCATCATGTTTATCCTGTCGATTATCATCGACCCACGCCGGGGCAGTTTCAATTTCAGTCCTTTCAGTTTTCTTTCGCCAAGCAATCAGAGTCTGCTGGTACTTGGCTCAACCGGCACGGTGCCGGTGCTGCAGCTGCATCGCTGGTGGTCGCTTCTGGCCGCCAATTATCTGCATGGCGGCCTACTGCATATCGTCTTCAACATGCTGGCCTTTCGTCAACTGGCACCACTGGTCATTCAGGAATTCGGTATAAACCGGACTATCATCTTGTATACCCTTGGCGGAGTGGCAGGATTTATCATTTCCACCATCGCCGGAGTGTACTTTACCATCGGGGCCTCAGCGGCCCTGTGCAGCCTGATCGGGGCCCTGCTATATTATGGCAAAAGCCGGGGTGGTATCTATGGCCAGAATATTTTCAGCCAGATCGGTGGTTGGGCGATAGGTATTGGTATCTTTGGTTTTCTGGTTCCCGGTATCAATAACTGGGGCCATGGCGGCGGCATGCTGGCCGGCGCATTGCTCGGCCTTCTCCTCGGCTACACGGATAAAAGAAAGGAAGCATTCAGCCATAAGGTTCTGGCCATGGCCTGTCTTGCGGCAACCGGTCTGGTTCTTCTCTGGTCCTGCCTGAATGGGGTACTGTTTCTGACATTGAGAGGCTAATGAGCCTGAACGAAATCACTCGTCGGTATCGATCTTGAGGATCTTGCCGCCGGGTTTCAAAGCGTCACCTTTTTTGGCGTAGATGCCCGTGACAATACCTTCCATTTCAGAGAGAATGGGGGTCTGCATCTTCATCGCCTCCATGATGGCCACTCGGTCGCCAACCAGCACCTCCTGGCCTTCATTCACCGATATCTCCACGATTTTTCCGGAGAAGGGTGAGCGCACATCTCCGGCCTTGGCCAGATCGATAATTTCTTCCTTACTCAGTTCAGGCGCTGTACCTGCCTGTCCTTGCACTTTTTTGGACTTGAAGTTAAAGATCGACTGATGGTGGTCAACGATGAGATAGACACTGGCTTCCCCGGTATCGTTGATAGGCGACGGGCCGATTTCCACCATATGCTCCTTGCCATGATAATCCCTGAAGGCCAGGTTCTCGCCAATCTCAAAGCCGCCACGGTGAAAAAAGATCGATGGCGGCAGCACATAGGTTTGGCCGTATTTTTGCTCAAATTTAAAAAATTCCGCAGCATCGGCCGGATGCTGCAGATACAGGATCAACTGTTCATCGGTCGGTTCAACACCTATCTGTTCGGCCAGGCTATAACGCTCATGGGCGAGATCGATATCGGCTATCTTGTCTATCCCTCCCTGCTCTTTTAGCACGGTGCGCCAATCGTCGCCAAGGACCTTGGCATAAATCCATTCTTCCGGTTGATAAAAAGGGAACGGCCCATACTTGCCCAGCAGAAGATTACGCAAATCCCCGGATGGGTTGCCATACCGTTCGCCGTCAAGGACGTTGGCAACAGCTGTTGTCCAGAGGATCTGTGAACCGGGAGTGACCGACCAGTAGTTGCCCAGCTCCTTTTGCACCCGGGGCAGTTCTTTATGGAGAATTTCCGGCATCCGATCCAGAAAACCGCCATTGACGGCCTGCTCAAGACTCGACCCCATCGCCCCGCCCGGCAATTTATGAATCTGCACTGTCGGCTGAAAGCCTTTAATCTGCGACTCAAACTGCTCGTAATACCGGCGCTGATCGCGGATGACTTCCGAGGTCCGGATGACGGCATCTTCATCGATACCAACCGCCGTAAAACCAAATTCCTTCAAGGTCTGGACCACGGTAAGAATCGGCGGCGGCCCGTAGAAACCGGTGAAGGCGAAATCGGCCGCATCGATTATCGACGCCCCGTTCTTTACCGCTTCGACAATCCTGCCGACATCGTTGCCATCGGTGTTATGGCCATGATAATGGATCGGAATATCGGGATATTTCTGTTTTAAAGCGTCGACCAGTTGGCCAATTCGCGCCGGCGTGCCGAGACCACCATGATTTTTGATGCACAGGGTGATATCCCGGCCGGTCACCTCAATCAGTTCTCCGGCTTTAGCCACATAATATTCGTCGGTATGTTCGGGGCCGGTTGAAAAACAAAGGCATGGTTCATTCAATTTTCCGGCCTTGCCCACCTCTTCAAAAACTGCATGCATATTGGGCACATAGTTGAGAAAATCAAAGGTCCGCCAGACGTCGACATATTTGGCAAACTCACGAACGGTAAAACGGATAACATTTTGCGGATAAGGCCGATACCCAAACAGATTGACCCCACGGCAGAGCGTCTGAAACATGGTGTGCGGCATGGCTTCCCGCAGTTTTTTCAGCTTTAAAAATGGATCGACCTGTTTACGCAGCATATCTACATGGATTGACGCACCGCCGGTAATTTCGAGGGAGAAATAGCCCGCCTGGTCACGGCTTTCTGACGCCATCAGGTCGGTGTGCAGAAGAATGCGGTTCTTAAAATCCGACTGCGACAAATCCCGAGCCGTATTGGTAACATAGTAACCCCCGGCGTTGCGCAAGGTATCGACGATGGTATGGGCTGAACTACCCTGAAGAATTCGTGTCATAGTATATCCTTTGGAGACTTGCGGTTAGACGGCATAGGGATTTTCCCGGGAATAATGGATTTCGGCAATCAACCTGGCCAGTTTGCCGACTTCGCTGGTATCCTCGTCATAGTAAAAGATATGCGGATGCGTTTCGATATAGGAGGTATCGAAATCGCCACCCACGAAATCCTTCTCCCGGGCGATATTTTCATAGAACGGGATGGTCGTTTTCGGGCCCCTGATGGCAAAGTTCTGCAGGCAGCGCCGCAGTCGCTGGACGGTCTCATCCCAGGTAAAACCATGGACTGTCAGCTTGACCAGCAGGGAATCATAGACCTCGGGAATGATATACCCCTGGTAGACGAAACCGTCGAGCCGAACCCCAAAGCCACCGGTTGAGCGGTAGACCGAAACTTTCTTGCCACCTTCCGGCATAAAGTCGTTTTTCGGATCTTCCGCATTGATGCGTACTTCGATCGCATGGCCACGGATCTGCACATCTTCCTGGGAAAAAGACAGCGGTTTACCAAAGGCGATATTGATCTGGTTGCGGACAATATCGATACCGGTGATCATCTCGGTTACCGTGTGTTCGACCTGAACTCGGGTATTGATCTCCATAAAATAGTAGTTCTGATCCTTATCGATGAGAAACTCAACGGTCCCGGCATTCAGATAATGAGCGGCTTTGGCAGCCCGAACCGCCGTCGCACAAATTTCATCGAGGAGTTCCTGGTTCTTAATCATCGACGGGGCAATCTCGATAAGTTTCTGGTTGCGCCGCTGGATGGAACAGTCGCGGGTACCGAGGTGCACTGTTTTGCCCTGGCTGTCGGCCAGAATCTGCACCTCCACATGTTTCGGGTTGATGACCACCTTCTCGAGATAAACCGAATCATCATTAAATGCGGCCAGGGCCTCAGCGCGGGCGACCGGGATCTGCTCCTTCATCTGAGCGTCCGACTCAATTCGTCGAATACCCCGGCCACCACCGCCCGAGGTCGCTTTCAACATGATCGGATAGCCGTACCCGGCGGCAAACTCAAGGGCTTCACTGACCCCCTCTTTCCCCTGTTTCAGGTTATTGGTTCCCGGAACCATGGGGATACCGGCGTCAGCCATTATTTTCCTAGCAATGACCTTATTGCCAAGATTAGCGATGACCTCAGTGGTCGGGCCGATAAAGACTAGTCCCGCCGCCACACAGGCCTTGGCAAAAAACGGGTTTTCGGCCAAAAATCCATAGCCGGGATGAATGGCGCAGGCCCCGGATCTTTTGGCCGCGCGAATAATTTTTTCGATATTCAGATAGTCGCTTCTGGGGCCATCACCGAGCAGAATTGCCTCGTCGGCAATACGAATATGCCGTGACATCTCGTCTGGAGTTTCATAGACGGCAATTGCCTCATGGTCCAGTTCCTGAATAGCCCTGATAATCCGAATGGCGATCTCACCACGATTTGCGACAAGTATTTTCATTGTCATAGCTCTCCCTTTAGCACTCCCTCTAGCTTTTGATTGCCGCTACAATGCATCTCATCGCAGACAGGTGCAAACCTGGACTTACTCGGCTAAACCGTCATTACTGGTGCGAACCGGCAACATTTTTCGATTTTAATCAGTAATGTTGTCTAAAGCAATCAATAATATTTTCATATAGTTCATTCCTTATTGGATTTTACATGAGTTGTCTGCAGAGAGGCTCGGCACCGGCAAACGCGGCAGCAACATGGCCGTTTACAGTTGACGAAATGAACCTGATTAAGTTATATATTGTGGTTTTGTCCGCTTTACATGAGGATCGGCAAACAGCACAATCTGATGTACTCCTCTAATCATTTCACCAGCACCATACAGTTATCTCGACGAATATCGGCACTTATAAAGGAAAGACGGCCATGAAAGCACTTATCGCCCTGGAAGACGGAACCATCTTCGCCGGACATTCATTCACCGGGCATGGGGAAGCGATCGGCGAGATTGTTTTCAACACCTCCATGAGCGGATACCAGGAAATTCTCACCGATCCGTCCTATACCGGGCAGATCGTCACCATGACCTACCCCCTGATCGGCAATTATGGTATTAATCCGGAAGATATGGAGTCGGCGGCAATACACCCCATGGCCTTCCTGGTAAAAGAATATAATCCATATCCCTCCAATTACCGTTCAACCCGAACCCTGGCCGATTTCCTGCAACAATATGGCGTACTGGGCGTAGAAGGTTTTGATACCAGGGCCCTGGTCAGGCATATCCGCACCAAGGGCGCAATGAAGGGTATCGTGTCCACCCGGGATCTGGATCAGAATTCCCTGGTCCACAAGGCCAATCAATGGTCGGGGCTGATCGGCCAGGATATGGTGCAGAGAGTCACCTGCAAAGAGCCGTATGGCTGGACCAATAAAGGTCCGGTACCGGGCACTGATTTTTCTACCGCCGAGTGCAAGACAGCCCATCCTTTTAAGATCGTGGCTTTTGATTTCGGCATAAAATTCAATCAACTGCGGCTGCTCACCGAAAAAGGCTGCAAGGTCCAGGTAGTCCCCGCAACCACCAGCGCCAAAGCGGTTCTGGCCATGAACCCGGACGGTATTTTTCTGTCCAATGGTCCCGGCGACCCAGAAGGGGTCGAAGGCGTTGTCGATACCATCAAGGCCCTGCTCGGCAAAAAACCGATCTTCGGTATCTGTCTTGGCCATCAGATGCTTGGTTTGGCCTACGGCGGCACCGCTTATAAACTAAAATTCGGCCATCGGGGCGGCAATCAGCCGGTAAAAGATCTCACCACCGGCCATGTGGAGATAACCGCTCAGAACCATGGTTTTTGCATCGACGAAAAAAGCTTGTCGGCAGAGGACGTGGAAATCACTCATATCAATCTCAACGACAACAGCCTGGAAGGGATGCGCCATAAAAAATACCCTGCCTTCTCGGTCCAGTATCATCCAGAATTTGCTCCGGGTCCGCATGATGCTGTCTATCTTTTTGATAGATTTCTCGAAATGATGCGCAAATAGACCGCAACACCGGCCAGATCACTCTTATTACCCGGCAAGGGTCAACAAAAAACCAACCACAAAAAAATGCCGAAAAGAACAGATATTAAGAAAATCCTCATCATCGGCTCCGGCCCCATCATCATCAGCCAGGCCTGCGAATTCGACTACTCGGGTGCCCAGGCCGTAAAGGCCCTGAAAGAAGAGGGGTATGAAGTGGTCCTTATCAACTCCAATCCGGCAACGATCATGACCGATCCGGAATTGGCCGACAGTACCTATATTGAGCCGATTACCCCGGAATTTATCGCCAAGGTAATTGAAAAAGAACGCCCCGATGCCCTGCTGCCCACGCTTGGCGGCCAGACCGCACTCAATGCCGCCATCAAAGTTGCCGAATTGGGAATTCTTGATAAATATAATGTCGAGCTGCTGGCAGCGGACATCACGGTCATTAAAAAGGCCGAAGGCCGCGAGGAATTTCGCGACGCTATGCGTAAGATCAACCTCAAGGTGCCCGAATCAAGGATAGTCAAAACCCTGGAGGCGGCGATTATCGCAGGCGATGAACTGGGTTTTCCGATCATCGTAAGGCCCAGCTTTACCTTGGGCGGCACCGGCGGCGGAGTCGCCTACAATCGCCAGGAGCTGGTGGAGCTCTGCACCTCCGGCCTTGATCTGTCGATGACCACCGAGGTTATGCTCGAGCGCAGCCTGCTGGGCTGGAAAGAATATGAGCTGGAAGTGATGCGGGATAAAAACGACAATGTAGTGATCATCTGCTCCATTGAAAATGTCGACGCTATGGGCGTGCATACCGGCGACAGCATCACCGTCGCCCCGGCCCAGACCCTGACCGACCGCGAATACCAGGAGATGCGCGATGCGGCCATCGCCATCATCCGGGAAATCGGAGTGGAAACGGGCGGGTCCAACGTTCAGTTTGCCGTCAACCCTGAAGATGGCGAATTAATGGTTATCGAGATGAATCCCAGGGTGTCGCGAAGCTCGGCGCTGGCCTCCAAGGCCACCGGGTTTCCGATCGCCAAGATCGCCGCCAAACTGGCCGTCGGCTATACCCTCGACGAATTGACCAACGATATTACCCGCGAGACCCTGGCCGCCTTTGAGCCCAGCATCGACTATTGCGTAGTGAAAATCCCCCGCTGGACCTTTGAAAAATTCCCCGAGGCCGACGATATCCTGACCACCTCGATGAAATCGGTCGGCGAGACCATGTCCATCGGCAGGACCTTTAAAGAGGCCTTCCAGAAGGCCATGCGCTCGCTCGAAACCGGACGCTTCGGCTTCGGCGGCGATGGCAAAGAGGTTATGAGCACGCTCGAAGCGGAAGATCTGGCCCGTGGACTGCGCACCCCCAGTTCCAAAAGAATCGCCCATATCTATGAAGCATTAAAAAGAGAGATGCCCTTAGACGAGTTGTATGACCTGACCAAAATAGATCGCTGGTTTCTCTTTAATCTGCAGCAGATCGTCGAGACCGAACGGGAGATCAGTGTTGCCGGCTTTCAGGGCCTGGATTCGCAGTTCCTGCGTTCTTGCAAACAACGGGGATTTTCCGATCAGCAACTGGCCTATTTGACGGGGACATCGGAGAACGATATCCGCCAACTACGCAAAAAACTCAACATCCTGCCCGTCTATAAACTGGTCGATACCTGCGCCGCCGAATTCGAATCTTATACGCCCTACTATTATTCAACGTATGAGCAGGAAAACGAGGCGCAAAGGACTCCAGGGAAAAAAATCATCATCCTCGGTGGCGGTCCCAACCGCATCGGCCAGGGGATTGAGTTTGATTACTGCTGCGTTCATGCCGCCTTTGCCCTGCGCGAGATCGGCGTGGAATCGATCATGATCAACTCCAACCCGGAAACCGTCTCCACCGACTACGATACCTCCGACAAGCTGTTTTTTGAGCCGCTGACCCGAGAAGATGTGCTGAATATCATCGATCAGGAACAGCCGGACGGCGTCATCGTTCAGTTCGGCGGCCAGACCCCACTCAACCTGGCCGTTCCCCTGGCCGAAGCCGGGGTAAAAATCGTCGGCACCCAGCCGGACGCCATTGACCGAGCGGAAGACCGGAAACGATTCCAGCAGTTTCTGCAAAAACTCAACCTGCGCCAGCCGGATAATGACACCGTTCACACCCTTGACGAGGCCCTCGCGGCAGCCAATCTCATTGGCTATCCGGTAGTGGTCCGACCGTCGTATGTTCTTGGCGGTAGAGATATGCGCATTGTCTACAGCGACACAGGGATCAAGGATTTCATGCTGGCTATCGGCGGCACTTCTCTTGAGCACCCGATATTGATCGACAAGTTCCTACAAGATGCCATCGAAATTGATGTCGATGCCATCTGCGACGGCCGGCAGACCATCATCGGCGGCATCCTTGAACACGTTGAGGAGGCGGGCATCCACTCCGGCGATTCATGCAGCATCCTGCCGCCCCACACCCTCTCGCCTGCGCTCATCGAGGAGATAAAACAAGCCAGTCGGGCCATGGCCGAGGAACTCGGGGTCATCGGTCTGATGAACGTCCAGTTTGCCGTCAAAGAGAACCAGCTGTATATCCTCGAAGTAAACCCCCGTGCGTCACGGACGGTTCCTTTTGTCAGCAAGGCAACCGGCGTCCCTTTAGCCAAACTGGCCACCAAGGTGATGCTGGGCGCCACCCTGCAGGACCTCGGTCTGACGACCGAGGTGGCAATCAAGCACTGGGCGGTCAAGGAATCGGTATTCCCCTTTGATCGTTTTGACAAAGTCGACACCCTGCTCGGACCGGAAATGAAGTCGACCGGGGAAGTTATGGGCATCGACGACAACCTCGGCCTGGCTATCGCCAAGGCGCAGCTGGCGGCAGGCTCAAAGGTGCCGGCATCCGGCAACGTATTCATCAGTGTGCGGGACAACGACAAAGCGGCAGTGCTGCCGGTGGCAAAAGCCCTGGTCGAACTGGAATTTACTATCTTCGCAACGACTGCCACTGCAGCCTATCTGCAACAGGCCGGGATTGCCTGTGAACTAATCAACAAGATTTCGCAAGGCAGGCCGCATATCCTCGACAAAATCCAGGATGGCCAGATCTCCTGGATCGTCAATACCTCAATGGGTCGACGCACCACCGAAGATTCCTATTTAATCAGGCGGGCAGCCCTTACTTACCATATTCCCTACACCACCACCATCAGCGGCGCGGCGGCTTTGGTCAAGGGAATACAAGAACTGAAGAAAAACGAGATGGTTGTTCATCCTGTCCAATACTTTACACAATCATTATAAGCGGGTAAAATATATACCGGGTTCGGCTCGACATTCTCGGTTTTTGATTTACTTTAACTGAGCACGGATTGAGAAATATTGGTGAGTACTTATTGTTTACTCATTAATAAAGTGCATTTAAAGTTTATTTGGATGCACAACTGGATATTTATACCATATTATAACCACTGGTTACGCAGAGCTTACGTTGTCAAAGAGTAGACTATAGTAACCAGGAGCCTCCGGAGGGGTCGTTGAATACTTTCTATAAAAATTTAAGCATGTGGCTGGTGATTGGTCTGACCATGATCCTCCTTTTCAATCTTTTCAATAAGCCGCAAAGCAATGTGACATCGCTCACCTACAGCGAATTCATGACCAGCGTGAACAATAAGGCGATAAATCGGGTTACCATCAGCGGCGATGTTCTGTCCGGAACCTTGCAGGACGGCAAGCCGTTTCAGACCATTTATCCGCCTAACGACAGCGATCTGATATCCATCCTGCGTCAGTCCGGCGTCGATATTAATGTTAAGGAAACGCAGAAAGACTCCTGGCTGATGACGATTTTCGTATCCTGGTTTCCTATGCTCCTGCTGATCGGGGTCTGGGTGTTTTTCATGCGGCAGATGCAGGGCGGCGGCAAGGGTGGTGCCCTCTCTTTTGGCAAAAATAGGGCCAAGTTGACCGAGCAGAGCAATAACAAGGTGACTTTTGCCGATGTTGCCGGAATAGACGAGGCCAAAGAAGAACTGGAAGAGATTGTCGATTTTTTAAAAGATCCCGGCAAATTTACCGCCCTGGGCGGCCGCATTCCCACCGGTGTTCTCCTGGCCGGTGCACCTGGTACCGGCAAGACCCTGCTGGCTAAAGCCATTGCCGGTGAAGCCGATGTGCCTTTTTTCTCCATCTCCGGGTCAGACTTTGTCGAAATGTTCGTCGGCGTCGGCGCCTCCCGCGTCCGGGATATGTTTGCTCAGGGCAAAAAAAGTGCCCCCTGTATTATTTTTATCGATGAGATCGATGCTGTCGGGCGCCACCGTGGTGCCGGCCTTGGCGGCGGTCATGATGAACGAGAGCAGACCCTGAACCAGTTGCTGGTGGAGATGGATGGCTTTGAAACCAACGACGGGGTCATCATTGTCGCCGCAACCAACAGGCCTGATGTTCTCGACCCGGCTCTGCTGCGACCCGGTCGCTTTGACCGCCAGGTAATTGTGCCGGTACCCGATGTCGGTGGGCGGCAGAAAATTCTGTCGATATACGCCAAGAAAACCAAGATGGCGGCCAATATCGATCTCGAGGTTCTTGCCCGTGGCACCCCTGGTTTTACCGGAGCCGACCTGGAAAATCTGGTCAACGAGGCAGCCCTGATGGCCGCCAGAAAAGGCGCCAAGGAAATCTCTCTTGATCTGCTCGAAATGGCCAAAGACAAGATCATGATGGGCTCGGAGAGGCGGTCGATGATTATTAACGAGAAAGAAAAAAAGATTACTGCCTATCACGAGGCTGGTCATGCCCTGGTGGCCTGGCTGCTGCCGGATACCGATCCAATCCATAAGGTGACGATTATTCCTCGGGGCCGTGCCCTTGGGCTGACCATGCAGCTGCCGACGGATGATAAGTATACCCACTCGAAAAAAGATTTGAAAAATAGTCTGTGCATCCTTTACGGTGGCAGAATTGCCGAAAAAATCATCTTTGACGAGATTACTACCGGTGCCGGCAACGACATTGAACGTGCTTCGGGGCTGGCCAGAAAAATGGTCTGCGAATGGGGTATGAGTGATGACCTCGGACCACTCACCTACGGCAAGAAAGAAGAGCAGATTTTTCTCGGCAGAGAAATTGGCCACAACCGCGACTTTAGTGAGGAAACAGCACGGCTCATTGATATCTCAGTGCGTAAATTTATCGATGATGCCATGGCCACGGTAACCAATCTGCTCGAAGAGAACCAAGACATCCTGACCATGATGGCCGAGGAACTCCTGGAAAAAGAGACTATCGTTCTTGGTGACATGGAGCGAATGGTGGAAGAGTTGCGACCGGGGAAGTACACGGACCGAATCAAAAAAAACCGCCAGAAGAAAAAGAAGGCTGCACCACAACAACAGGATACCGGTGAAGAACCGGGTGATGTAAGCACCGAACCCTCCACCAAGGCGTCGCCGGAAGATAACGGCGCAACTAAGGCTCAAGAAAGTGGTGATGCTGTGTCTCCTGACGATTCAGAGAAGGAGTCGGAAGACCGGTAATGCCAGATACCGCTGTGCAGATCATGGGTATCCTGAATGTGACACCCGATTCCTTTTCCGACGGCGGTAAATTCGCTGATTATGCCTCGGCCATGACCCAGGCCGAGGCACTAATAGCTGCTGGAGCGGATATCCTTGATGTGGGCGGGGAGTCAACCCGCCCCTTTGCGACCCCAGTCAGTACGGAAGAAGAGCTTGCGAGAGTCATACCGGTAATCACCGCGGTACGGCAAAAGTACCCCATTCCCATCTCGATTGACACCACCAAAGCTGAAGTAGCCAGAAAGGCGCTTAGGGCCGGAGCCGATATCATCAATGATATTTCCGCCCTGCGTCATGATCCTGAAATGGTTGACGTTGTCCGCCAAACGAAGGTCCCGGTCATTCTTATGCATATGCAGGGAACGCCTTCGGATATGCAGATCAAACCGTTTTATGACGATGTTGTCGGCGAGATCATCACTTTTTTCCGCCAACGCATCGACTGGATTACCGGTCATGGCATAGACCGCAGTCGACTGATTATCGATCCCGGCATCGGCTTTGGTAAGAATTTGCACCACAATCTCTCCCTTCTGAAACACCTTGCGGAATTTTCCTGTCTGCAGGTTCCTCTGCTGCTTGGCCACAGCCGTAAACGATTTCTTGGCACCATAACCGGTGTCCCCACTGAAGAAGAGCGCGATCTGGCTACCGCCGTCATCGCCGCAATGTGTGTCGACAAAGATATCGCCATGATCAGGGTACATAACGTTGCCGCCACCCGACAGGCGCTCCTCCTCGCAGAAGCTCTTCACGCTGCCGTCTGATGGAGCTCACCCACATTATGAGCAGCCAGTCACACGCCGATACCATTGCTCGCCGACTGAATATTTCAGCTGCTCAAGTGAGGAGCACCCTCAATCTTTTTGCCGAAGGTGGGACTGTTCCATTTATTGCCAGATATCGAAAGGAGGCTACCGATTCACTCGATGAAGTGCTTCTTCTGGCCATCCAGGACCAGCACCGGGAGTTAGTCGAAATCGACAACCGAAGGACGGCGATTTATGAATCCTTACAAAAAAACGAACTCCTCACCGATGCTCTTGCCGGCCAATTGCAACATGCACAAAGTCTCACTGAGTTGGAAGATATCTATCTTCCCTATCGACCCAAGCGGAAAACCCGTGGACTTGCCGCAAGAGAAAAAGGACTTGCGTCCTTAGCCGAGCTGATATTTTTTCAGGATAATGGAGCTGTCGATATCAACACATTTATCGATCCGGCAAAGGGTGTCGCGACCACTGAAGAGGCTCTTGCCGGAGCACGGGACATTATCGCTGAAGATATTGCTTTGGATCCTCCGACCAGAGTTGAACTCCGCCGCCTCTTTGCCGCCCAGTCGATTATTGCCGCAAAGCTCATTAAGAAAAATATCGCGCTTGGTGAAAAATTCAGGGATTATTTTGACTGGCAGGAATCCGCAACGAAGGCTGCCGGGCATAGACTGCTGGCCATGTTCCGGGGCGAAAACGAAAAAATCCTCAAGCTCACCATAAGGCCGCAGGAAGAAAGGGGCCTGCGGCTTGTCATAAAACGCCATGTAAAAAAGACCCGCTGGCAAAAAGAAGTCGCTGAAGCCATTGCCGACAGCTATCGGCGTCTGCTCGCCCCATCGCTTGAAAATGAACTCGCCAAGAAGCTCAAGGCCCGAGCCGAAACTGAAGCAATCCAGGTTTTCGCAGGCAACCTGCGCCAACTCCTCCTCGCCCCGCGCCTCGGAGAAAAACGCGTTTTAGCCCTTGATCCCGGCTACCGCACCGGCGCCAAACTTGTCTGTCTGAACGAACAAGGCAAACTGCTGGACCACACCACCATTTTTCCGACCCACGGCGGTAAAAAACTTGTGGAAGCGGGCGAAATCATAACCCGTCTGGTAAATGAACACAAAATAGAAGCCATCGCCATCGGCAACGGCACTGCCGGGAGAGAGACGGAGCAGTTTATCAGGTCCCTCGCCTTGGACAAATCAATTATTATTACTCTGGTGAACGAAGACGGGGCCTCGATATATTCCGCCTCGGAAGCAGCAAGAGCGGAGTTTGCCGATTATGATATTACAGTGCGCGGGGCGGTTTCCATTGGCAGACGATTGCAGGACCCACTGGCCGAGCTGGTCAAGATCGATCCAAAATCAATCGGCGTCGGTCAGTATCAGCACGATGTCAACCAGACAGCCTTAATAAAAGCCCTCCAAGAGGTGGTGGAAAGCTGCGTCAACAGCGTCGGCGTTGAGCTCAACAGCGCCAGCACCGAGCTCCTCACCTACGTCGCCGGCCTCAGTCGAACGCTGGCCGAAAATATTATCGCCTACCGCAACACCAACGGCGCTTTTCACAACCGACAGGAATTATTGCGGGTTCCCCGTCTTGGTCCCAAGGCCTTTGAGCAAAGTGCCGGTTTTCTGCGCCTTCGAGCAAGCAGCAACCCGCTTGATACCAGCGGTGTTCACCCCGAGCGATATGATCTAGTCAAAAAAATGGCGACAGACGCCGGCGTATCGGTGGAAGATTTATTGGCAAATCAGGCGCTTCGCGACAAGCTCGACTTGAACTGCTATGTGAATGAAACCACTGGGCGGCAGACTCTTGAAGATATCATGGAAGAACTGGCCAGACCGGGTCGAGATCCACGACAGGCCTTTGAACAATTCCACTTTGCTGATACTATTCATTGCCTGGAGGATCTGCGCGAGGGCATGTGGTTGCCGGCCCTCATCACTAATATCACCCGTTTTGGCGCCTTCGCCGATATCGGCATCAAACAAAACGGCCTCATCCATATCAGTCAACTCGCCGACCGGTTTATCAAAGACCCCGCAGAAGTGGTGACAATCGGCCAGAAGGTCACAGTGCGGGTTGTCGAAATCGACCCCAAAAGAAGCCGAATCGCTCTCACCATGCGTAAAGAGTGATACTTTATAGTATCTCCATCTCCAAAGTATCCACGCCATTCTCAACGAGGGACAACTGGCTTGCCAGACCATAACTCAGATCGATATCACGGCCTGCAATATATGGTCCTCGATCGGTTATCACCGCCTGAGCAGTTTGCCCGGTTCGGGGATTTTTCAGCTCCACCCTGGTGCCGAGTGGTAAATCCTTATGGGCAATGGTGTTGGCGTACATGTCATAAATATCTCCATTGGCCATGGCTCGTCCATGATAATCCTCGCCATACCAGCTGGCGACGACCTCACTCGGCGGCTGCGGTTCAAGCTGCCTGATCTCGAGTTTGCGGCCAACTTCGAGATGGTTCGGATCATCAATGTCGTTATCGCGAATCAAATCCTGAGGGTTGACATGAAATTGTCTGATGGCAAGCTCCCATACCGTATCCCCCGGCCGGACGGTATATTCCGTCAGTTTATTCGATTGCACGGTCATCGGTTGCCGCGGCGCAGCAGATGGCTGCGAGGCCTCTTCAAGGACAGCAGCAAAATCGCTTTTATCCACTGCGACGTCGGCTCCTTCCCGGACAAACCAGTTGCCGTTGAGGTTTGATCTGCCAATGGACTCAGGATTTTGCGTGCGCAAGGTCTGCCAGTCTGTGCCAAGACGTTTGGTAACAAAGGCAATGGTATCGCCTTTTTGTACGGTATATGCATTCATTGGAAAATGGATGGGTTGAACATTAACTGAAAATTTGTCTTCGATGCTTATAATGCGATCTCACATCTTTTATATCGGCAGGCAGATAAATTTCTTAACCACTAACCAAACTCTCTAATATGATAATTTCGTAAAAACACAAGTTTTGCTCTGGGTAAGTAAAAAACTTCCTATTCGAGGCGTGTGCATTTCACTATTATTTCGGCATAATAGAGAATTTCGTAATAATAGTGAATGCACAACAACGAAGAAGATGAAGAGTTTTTACGACACCAGCAGATATTTTCAGCTTCCTTGCCCATCCGCGAGGACCTTCTTTTTATTGCGCAGACGGCGGAGCATGTTCTCCGCCATAAAGATCAGCAATGCGCTCCAGATCAACAGGAAACCGACCATCCGTGCCGGCGGAAATTCTTCGGCGTAGACAAAAATGCCCAGGACCATATTGATCGATGGGGCGAGATACTGCATCAGGCCAAGAGTGGAAAGCGGAATCTTGTGGGCGGCATAGCCAAAGAGAAGCAAGGGCACGGTGGTGATGATCCCGGTTCCAACCAACAGCAGAGAATCCGCCATACCGATTCTGCCAAAGGCCCCTCCGCCGGTTACGGCCAGACCGATAAGAACAGCCGCCGCAGGCAAAAAAAGAACCCCTGTCTCAAGACAAAGCGCGTCGAGTGCACCCAGCGAATTCTTCTTATGCAGCAATCCATAAATGGCAAAACTCACCGCTAAAACAAGGGCTATCCACGGGAACCGGCCATAATAAAAGGTCAGATAGAGAACGCCAAGAAAAGCGAACAGCAGGGCAATCCACTGCACCGGGCGCATCTTTTCCTGGAAAAAGAGCATGCCAAAGAGGACATTTATCAGTGGGTTGATAAAATAGCCAAGACTGGCCTCGACGATAAAACCGGCATTGACCGCCCAGATAAACAACAGCCAGTTAAGCGCCAGCAGCATACTGGTTATGCTAAAGGTAATAAGGTTATGTCGGTCTTGCAGCGCCCGTGTAAAAACCACCCTTCGACCAGTAAGAAGCACCAGTCCAAGGGTCAATACCAATGACCAGGACATCCGGTGACAGAGAATCTCATAGGCGGGTACCTGCTGCAGGAGTTTCCAATAGACCGGCAATACCCCCCAGACTATAAACGCTCCGGCCGCCGCCAGGATTCCGGAAAAGTTACCCATTGACCCTCATTATGCACAAGGCCGCATTAACGGTCCGATCCCGCAGGGTAATCGAATTATTGAAAGAGAAGCCCACTTGATAACCAGTAGTAGACAATATAAGCACCGACAACGAGCAGAAGCAGAGCGGAGATTTTTTGCACATAGGGAACTATTCGCCGCAGCGTTCCAACCACAACTCCTTCTTTGACCACGGTAATCCCGAGGGTCAGCAACAGCATGACGCTGCCCATCCCCAGAATATAACTGACAAACTGAAAGATGCCGCCGATAAAATCACCCGCGGCGATAGAACTGCCGACAACCATGAGAAATATCGGCAAGGTGCAGCTCATCGAAATAGCCCCAAAGGCTACCCCGAAAAGAAAAAATCCACGCACCGACATCCGGCGTGGATCGCCGAATTTGTCTACGGCCGAGAGAAAAAAATGCAACGACAGCGTATGCCCGAGGAGCATCCATATGCCCAATAAAACCAGGCCAACGCCAACGACAACCGCCAGCCAGGGCATTATGCCCATCAAAAAAGAACCGCCCGCTGAGACAATCGCCCCAACGACCCCAAACAACAGAGCAAATCCGGCGGTTACCATAAAGGCAATCCAAAACGCTTTGACGACTCGCAGAAGAAAAGATTTACGGCGAAATTCGCTGTCTTCAGCGCCCAGGTAAAGAGTGAGATATACCGGCAACATGGCAAAACCGCAAGGATTCACTGCCGACACCATTCCCGCACCAAAGGCATATCCAAAAGGGAGCAATCCCGCCACCTGCCCCAGCCATCTGCTGACTTCTACCTGTGCTTCCATTACCTACATATCCATTAAATGTATAGTTATTAGAAAAAGACGAATCTTACCATAACAGTTGCCGTTTTTATATACAGACGTTACATTTGTATCACTTTTTTACCGACAGGCCCTCTCGACAAAATAGATTTCTTTTTCTCTCCGGCATGGGCCAATATCACCTGAGGACACTGATGTCTTATAAAATTCTGGTTATTTTCAGCCTGCTGCTTTTCCCGGTCTCTTCTCTCACCAGCTCGGCACACGCTGAAGAGATAGAAAAAATCGATCTGCGAAGCGCCGTGGAACAAGCACTTAACAACAACCTTAATATGCAGCTTCGGCGCGAGGATGTGAACGCCGCCGGGGGGGCGGTTCTCAGAGCTCAAGGCAAATTTGATGTGTATATCAATGCCGAGGCGTACGGCCGGAGTGAGGAAAGGACCCCACTATTCATCGGCGGCTCCAGTCAGGAAGACAGTGGACTATGGAACGCCGAAGCTTCGAAAATGTTTCGCACCGGCACCTCATTTAATTTAGGGTGGAATAACAGCAGCTTCAACAGTGACGCTTTCGGTCTGCTTCTTGATCCGTCCTACAACTCCGGCCTCACCCTGGGAGTGCGCCAGCCGCTACTGCGTGGTTTCGGCGTGGAAGTGCAAACCGCCCAGGTACAATCTTCGCAAAAACAACTGGAGGCAGCAAGCTTCCAGGTGACCAGCGAGGCGGCCAATCTGGCTGCCGACGTGAAGATGGCTTATTGGAACCTGGTCTTTACCCGGCAGGATATCGAGGTACAAAAGCTCTCTTTAGCTCTGGCTAAACAACTGCTGCTGGAAACCCAAACCAAGATCGACGCCGGCAGTCTCGCCGAAGTTGAGATTTACCAGCCGCGCTCAGGGGTAGCCAGGCGGGAAGAACAAATGATCGCAGCCGAACGGGCTGTTGGTGTCGCCGAAGATCAGCTAAAAATACTCCTCAACAGCGACCAATGGCTGATTTCTTTTGTACCGACAGACCAACCGGCAACCGAACCGGTCATTCTCGATCTGCCGATTATTATCGACAATGCCCTGCAGAACAGACCGGATATCAAAGCTGCCGATCTTCTGATTGAGGCCGCCCGATTCGAAGAGAAAAAAGCTAAAGACGACGTCCGACCCGACCTTTCCCTGGTCGGCGATATCGGCCTGAGCGGCACCGCCGATGATTATGGCAATTCACTCGACAAAAATCTGCGTAATCCGGATAACCTCTGGCAGGTCGGTGTCACCTTCTCCATGCCGATTGAAAATCGCGGAGCCAGAGGTAATTATCAGCAGGCCAAGGCAAGCTATCATCGAGCCAAAACCAGCGCCGAACTCCTTCGTCAGCAAATCCGTAAAAGTGTCAGGACTACAGTCAGGGATGTGCAACTAGCGATCAAGGCCCTTGATGCGACCCGCAAGACCAGCCTCGCTTCCAAGAAATCACTTGAAGCAGAACAGGCAAAATTTGCGGCAGGCCGGTCAACAACCCTGGATGTATTGATCGCCCAGGAAGAATATTCCAGAGCACTCAGCCAGCAGAATCTGACCAATGTCAGCTACGCCAATACCCTGGCGGAGCTCGACCGTATTCAGGGCCTGGTCACGTTCTCTTCTTCTCGCTAAAGAACCTGTGAAATACACTTCCTATTTCCTTCATGGCCTCGATTCTTCCGGCAACGGCACCAAGGGTCGTTTCTTTGCCGACAACTTCCCCCATATCGTTCGACCCGATTTTACCGGTTCGCTGGCCGACAGGCTCAAGCAATTAGCCGAGCTCTGCGCCAATCAGCAAGACCTGCTCTTCATCGGCTCGAGTTTTGGCGGGCTGATGGCTACCTGCTATGCCATTGACCATCCGCAAGCAACGGCCAGGCTGATTCTCCTTGCTCCGGCACTTAATTTTGCAAAGTATCAACCGCCTGTCCAGCTCCTTCAAATCCCTACGCTTTGCATTATCGGCAGTCATGATATCGTCACCCCGGCGGCGGTTGTCTCTCCTTTGGCACAGGCCACATTTGCTCAGCTAACCATTGATATTGTTGATGACGATCACCTGCTGCACGCAACTTTTCCCCGGCTCGACTGGCACCACATGCTGAGCGACGACTGACGCCCTGACTTTTACCGACTAGAGTTGCCCCGGCGGCAATGCTGCATTACTCTATTTTGAGAAACGTTTTTTTATCTTCTCACAGGTACTACTATGAATAAACACTTCCTTGTCACTATCAGTAACGATGTCGAGCATCTTTATGGCGTGCGATTTATCTGCTCATTTTTTAAAGAGATGTCGGAACACCACCTCACCCTGCTGCATATATGCCGACTTGACGGCAACGATTCAGCGCAGGCTTTAAGCGAGATGTGGGTCCATCCCGATAAAAAAGCCGAGGTTAATCTTTCTGCCGGGGCCAGGGGATCAATAAATAAAGCCCAAACACTGCTGCAGAAAAGCCGGATGGCCATCGACAAGGTCATAACCAAGACAGTTGCCGAACGTTATGGCAAGGTAAAAGACATCCTGACTGAGGGCTCGAAAGGGTTATACGACGCTATTATCTTAGGTCGACGCGCCTCATACACCCTGCAGTGGGTATTTGAACGGCCGGCGGATGAACTGGCCCAGTTCATGATCAAAGATACGCACTGCACCACTCCTCTGTGGATCTGTCCGGAAGCGGAGCCGGGCAGAAAAAATGTCCTGCTGTGCATTGATGGCTCAGAAAACGCCTACCGGGCGGCGGACCATGTCGGTCATATCCTTTCCGCCCAGGACCACCATACGGTAACCCTGTTTTATGTGGGTAGCGGTATCGGTGCTGATGCCGGAGATATTTTTACCCGTGCGGAAGCCTTGCTGCATGAAAACGGTGTCGGTAGCGAACGGATCCACCGCACCACCTCCTGGGGCATCTCGGTTCCCGGGGCAATTCTCAGTGAAGCGGCAAAGGGTGGCTACGCGGCAGTCGCCGTTGGCCTGAATGGCCTGGAACATGGCCTGATGAAAGATTTTAATATGGCGGGTGGGACGACAGCAAAACTGATCAATAAACTGGAAAAAGCCGCCCTGTGGTGTTGTCCGTAATATTTACCAGTTTAATTAAGCTCAATTCAACAATAGAGAATCCATCGCCAGCTCCTCTCCCTGAGCTTCATAGAATTGGCGGAGAAGATCCTTGACCGTCAGCTGTGCTTTTTCGTAACCGCGCAAATCAAGTAATATCCTGCCTTGGTGCAGCATGATCAACCGGTTCCCGAAACTGATGGCGTGTTTCATGTTATGGGTGATCATCAGGGTGGTAAGCTTCTGGTTCTTCACTATCTCCTGGGTCAGATACAGGATCTGGCCGGCGGTTTTTGGATCCAGTGCGGCAATATGCTCGTCGAGAAGTAAAACTTCCGGTTTGATCATGGTTGCCATGAGCATGGTCAGTGCCTGACGCTGGCCGCCGGAGAGCAGACCAACTTTGTCGAGCAGCCGATTTTCCAGTCCAAGGCCCAGTTGCGCCAGTTCCTCACGAAAATGTTGTCGATCACGGTTTTTGACGCCTTGCCCGAGGCCCCTTCTTTTGCCGCGCAACCTGGCCAGGGCCATATTCTGTTCAATGGTCGCCGAAGGACAGGTTCCCAGCAGCGGATCTTGAAAGACTCGCGAGATAAGTGAAGCTCTTTTATGCTCGGGCCAACTGGTCACATCTCGAGCTGCAATAGTGATGCTGCCGGAATCGGGAAAAAAACCGCCGGCAATACAGTTCAATAAGGTCGATTTCCCGGCACCGTTTGAACCAATAACCGTGATGAAATCGCCCGGATCAATGGTAAGATTAATATTGTTCAGGGCAAAAACTTCGTTCACGCTGCCCTGGTGAAAATATTTTATAATGTTCTCTAGTCGAATCACCGCTGAATCAATCTCTTTTTAAGGTTAGGGGTGATAAGGGCGCCGATGACCAGCAAAGCGGTGATCAGATTCAAATCACTGGGATTAAATCGAAAAGCACCCACCTCAAAGCCTAAGGCAAGGGCAATGGCCAGGCGGTAGACAATGGAACCCAGCAGCGCGGCGATAAAAGCCCTGGGCATGGTGTTGCAGCCAAAGATCGTCTCGCCGATAATGACCGAGGCAAGCCCGGCGACGATGGTGCCAATCCCCATGCCGACATCGGCGGCACCTTGATTCTGGGCGACCAGCGCGCCGCTCAGGGCGACCATGCCATTGGACAGGCCGACTCCAAGGATAATAATAGTGTTGGTGTTGACCCCAAGACTTCTGATCATCTGCGGGTTATCCCCAGTGGCAAGAATCGCCTGCCCCAGCTCGGTTGACAAAAACCAGATAATAAAGGTAAGGACACCAAGAGCCAAGGTGCCGAAAATAAGCAATCCGGCATAATGGGCAGGAATCCCCAGCCGAGTCACTGCATCAAAGACCGTTTCCTGTCCTAAAAGGGCCACATTTGGGCCAGCCATAATTCGAATATTAATCGAATACAGGGCGATCATGGTCAGAATCGAGGCAAGCAGGTGGAGAATCTTAAACTTGGTATTTAAAACTGCGGTGACCATGCCGGCTACAAACCCTCCGGCCAGGGCGAAAAGCAACGAAAGATAGGGGTTAACGCCGTGGGTAATCGCCACCGCCGAGATCGCAGCGCCAAGCGGCAGACTGCCATCAACGGTCAAATCGGGAAAATCGAGGATGCGAAAAGTAAGATAGACCCCGATAACCATTATGCCGTAGACAAACCCCTGCTCTACGGCACCAAGTGCAGCATAAAATGTCATAACTTTATCGCTATTGATAAATCTTGGTGGCCTTTTTTAGCAGGGCCTCGGGCGGGATCACGCCCATCTGCCGGGCATAGTTGGTGTTAATATACAGCTGCAGATCTTTTTGAAACTGCACCGGAATGGTCTCGGGTTTTTCACCGTGCAGGATTCTCTCGGCAATAGCCCCGGTCTGATAGCCGTGTTTGTAATAATCAAAGCCCATAGCCGCAACGGCGCCTCTTTTTACCGAATCGACGTCGGCGGCAAAGACCGGGAGTTTATTCTGTACCCCCACTTTCAAGACGGATTCGAGAGCGGCGATTATGGTATTATCGGTGGGGATAAAGATCGCATCGACCCTGCCCACCAGGCTGTTGGCCGCCTGATAGACATCAGCGGTTTTTGACGCAGTGGCCTCGACCGTATCAAAGCCCAGCTCTTCCCGCAGGGCCTTGATCGCGGCAATGGTTGATTTGGAGTTGGCCTCTCCTGCATTGTAGAGCAGTCCCAGTGTTTTTATATCTGTTTTAAAGGCCAGAACCATCTGAATATGTTCTTTTACGGGCAGCAGATCGGAGACGCCGGTTATCCCCGCATCAGGATGCTCCAGGTCCTTAACCAGCCCGGCAGCAACAGGATCGGTCACGGCGGTAAAGAGCAGTGGACGTTTTAGTTCAGCTGGAGCCTTGCTGAGAGCTTGAGCACAAGTCTGGGCGGAGGGGGTGGCGATAGCCACCAGTAAATCAGCTTTTTCACCGACCATCTGCTGGGCGATCTGGGTTGCCGTACCCATATTGGCCTGCGCATTATGAACAGTATAATCCACCGCAATGTTATTTTCCTTAAGATAGTCCTGAAAACCCTGCAGGACTGCATCAAGAGCCGGGTGTTCAACAAACTGGCTTACCGAAATAGTCGTCCCGAAAGCCGTAATGCCCTGCAAACAGATGCAGATAACAAGCAAGGCGGCGGATAACAGTTTTTTCATCTTCAATTCCTCCACATAAATTTGCCCACAAGTACCGGTAAACCCGATCCGAATCAATGTAGAGACATCTAGCCGATATTCACCGGAAGGTCAACGAAGGAGCCCCTCAGCATTGAAGATTTCATAAAAAGGCACTTAGCCTTCTGGATGGGATCGATAACTGATTATGCTTAAAAAGAATCGCGTAATCGACGAAGAGCGGTAAAGACGGAGAGAGGATCAAGAGCTTTTCCGATACTTTTTTCGCTCACCGTGCCAACAATACCTGGTTCTGCACAGCGCAGAAATGGATTGGTCTCGCATTCGAGCTGCAGAGTCGAGGGCGTTGTCAGTTGACCTTTTTCTCTGTGAACAATAGCCTGTTGCAATCGTGTAACGACTGCCTGGTTATCTGCTTCAACAAAGCATGCGAATTTGAGGTTATGCACCGTGTACTCATGGCCAAAATAAATTTTAGTCGGCCGCGGCAGAGGTTTAATTTTGTTGTACAGGGCGTCATACATCTGCTTCGGACTGCCTTCGAACAAACGGCCGCAACCGCTACCAAAGAGTGTGTCACCGGTAAAAAGGACATCTTCTACCAGATAACAGATACTACCAAGGGTATGACCGGGGGTGTGCATAACCTGTCCGCTGATTTTGCCAATGCGGATCTTGCTCCCATCAGTCAGCGCACGGTTCATTCCTTGTATCCTCTTGCTGTCACTGTCGTGGCCATAGACCTCTATGCCGGGAAACTCAGTACGCAGCTCGGCCAGACCGCCGACATGATCGGCATGGTGGTGGGTACAGTATATCGCTGTAAGCGTAACGCCGGCACGTTGTATCTCTTGTGAAACAGGATAATATTCGGCCGGATCGACAACGGCGGCCTGCCCTGTCGCTTCACAAATGATCAGATAGCTATAGTTATCAAAGGAACAAGGGATGGTAATAATTTTCATAGTGCAGAGTCCGGTACATGTGAGATGGGATGGTAAAGGGAAGCAGGTTCTTCCGAATTAAACGTACGTGCAGTGAAAACAAGGAGATACTAATATAAAATGAACTTCCGTTTGCATATATAGAGGCGGGTTCTAAAACCGCCCCTTACAATCCTGTATCATCAAAGATAATGAGTTAATTGAAAAAAGTCCATCTGCAACTCTTCGCTTAAAAAAAGAGCTGCAGATGGAGCAGAGTGGGAATATGACTTATTCAGTTTTTTGCTGCGGTTCGTCATCGCTCATAGGGGCATACCCCGGGCCCATGCCCCACCCCTTGCCACAATTCATCCGGCCCATACCACCCATGCGGCCCATACCACCCATGTGACCAGGACCGACGTACTGCCCAACTCCTGCCTGTTCAGCCTTTTCCTGCATGGTTACCCGAAGGTCAAACAACTCGCCGGTCACCTTGGCAACCGCCTGAGGATCCGGCTTGTCACTTTGCATGAGCGCCTGTTTTTCGGCGCGTTTCATGGCCATTTCCTTATGCAGCGGCTGGGTATCTTTAAAAAATTGCTTAATTTTATCCTGCGTAGCCTGGTCCAGTTGCTGCCTCTGGCCCTGCATCTGGCCCCGCATCTGCGGGCAGTCGCCATGGCCGCCATATCCCCTGCTGCCTTTCCCCCAGTCTGCCGATGCGCCGGTTGCCATGGTAAGACCAATAATAAGAGCAAGTGCTGTGAGTAGTTTTTTCATATCGATTCTCCTTGCGGTGTTTAATTGAAGCTTCCCTCGCGGGTTGCTGTTGCGGCGTCTTGCCATCAACTGTTGCCTGTTACATCGCAAAAGTGATGCCAAAAAGTATCAAAGTTGACAAGCAGCCGCTATTACAGCGCATATTCAATTACAGGAGAAAATATAAGCAGAAAAATCAGGCACCACTAGGTAAAAATTACCCAGTCAACAAAAGAGAGATGGGGAGAAATTCCCCATCTCGGCACCTCAATAGCTCCCATTGATATGGCACCAGACCAGCACAAAAAAATTCTCATTCGTCTATCCGACCATCTCGGTCTATATCACGGTGAAAAACTGTGAGCTGCACAGGAAAATGTTTCAGAAAGAGGGCGATTTTTTCAGTGACTGCAACGGAGCGGTGCCTGCCCCCCGTACAACCGATGGCTATGCAGAGGCTTTTTTTGCCGACGCTGATGTTCTGCTCAACGATACACTGCAGCAGTGGTTCAAGATGGTCCAAGAAAGAGCGCCCCGCACCACTCTTGAGAACATACTCGGCCACTTCCTTGACCTTGCCGGTCTTTGGCCGCAGTTCAGCAACCCAATACGGATTGGGCAAAAATCGTACATCCAGGACAATGTTCACCGCGTCTGGAGACCCATACTTAAAGCCAAACGAAGAGAGAACTATCTTCAATTGCTCTGAACTGTCCATTTGGATGTTCTCCATAATCGCTGAATTTTCAGTGAACCAACAGGGAAAACTTAGCAGGTGCCATTCTCGCCAAGTTGGTGTATGAACAAGAACCTGTCATATAGTCCCAAAAGCAATCGTACCACAATTGTTCCACGGTTGAGCTCATCAATATCATGACTACAAAAGATGCCGGATTTTCTCAAACAATTTTTTCACTTCAGCCGCCACCGTGAAGTTCTCAAAGTTTGTCTGCCGCTGGTTATCAGCCTGTCGGCGACAACGGTCATGGAATTCACCGACCGGGTCTTTCTGGCCAATTACTCAATTGACGCCATTGCCGCGGCTCTTCCCGCAGGCATTACCTCGTATCTTTTCTTAGCTTTTTTCGGTGGGGTTGGTGGGTATGCCGGTGTCTTCATCGCCCAGTATACCGGCAGAGGCGAGCCCCAAAAGATCGGCACCGTTTTGTGGCAGGGTATTTATTTTACTCTTGCTTCAGGCGCTCTTCTCTGGCTGCTGGCCATTTTCGCCACCAAACCTCTCTTTTTACTTGCCGGTCACCCAGAATCGGTACGCCAACTGGAGGAGATATATTTTTCCATTCTATGCAAGGGCTCGGTACTCCATCTGGCGATGGTTACCCTGGCGGCATTTTTTACCGGCCGAGGCTTGACCAGGCCGGTCATGGTTATCACTTTTCTCGGCGTCTTGATCAATATTCCTCTTGATTTTGCCCTGATTTTTGGGAGGTGGGGGCTGCCGCATCTCGGCATAGAGGGTGCCGCCATTGCCACGGTAACCGCCTGGGGCGTTAATGTACTGTTTCTGATTGCATTGGTCTTTACCCGAAAAAATGACCTTCGTTTCGGGGTTTTTGCCAATTACCGTTTCGACCGGAAAATTTTTGCCCGGCTGATGCGCTTCGGCATTCCAGGCGCCCTGCAGTTCACCATGGATATCCTGGCTTTTACCTCATTTATTCTTCTCGTCGGCCGCATCGGCAAGGCCGAGTTGGCCGCAACCAATATCGTCCTGTCCATCAATGCGCTGGCGTTTATGCCGTCGATGGGGGTATCCCAGGGGATGAGTGTCCTTGTCGGCCAGGCACTGGGCAGGAAGAAACCGGCGTTGGCAGCTTATTATGTCTGGAGCGGCTGCCAGTTACTCGTCCTCTATATTCTGGCGATTGATCTCATTTTTCTGTTCGTTCCCGATTTTGTTCTCGCTCCGTTTATGGCTTCAGAAGAGAGTGCTGCCTCGCAGCAACTGCTTTTAACGTATGGCCGGACGCTGTTAAGGATCGTCTGTGCCTATCTTTTTTTCGACGCCCTCTATATGGTCTTCAGCGGTGCTCTGCGCGGCGCGGGCGACACCAGGTTCATGATGCTGGCCATTGGTATCGCCGCCCCACTGTTTCTTGTGCTGCCGGTATATATTGGCATTGAATATTTCTCAATTTCAGTCACCACTGCTTGGCTCTTCGTCCTTTTATTCGTCACCGTCCTGTTTCTGCTCGCCTGGCTGCGGTATCGCCGGGGTAACTGGAAAAAAATGCTGGTTATCGAGGACGGACCTTACGGCTGAAGGATTTTTCTTTCGTCCGAGCTCTGCACGGCTCTTTTCAACCGTCGGGTGATAAAAAAAGCCAGGCAGACCATGGAAAAAAGCTGGATGAGAAAAGCCGACCAACCGTACCGCTGAAAAATGGCCCCCGGCAAGACCGAACCCAGCGTACCACCGGTATAGTAAAAACAGATGTAGAGACCATTAGCGATAGCTTTATTTTGCTGCGCAAGCTTATTGACAAAACCTGACAGCAGGGAGTGCGAAGTAAACAGTCCAGCGCAGAAGACAAACATGGTGAAAAACATCACGACATAATTTTCGATCAGGAAAAACAGAGTCCCCACTCCGAACACCACAATGCCCATGCTGATAGCATCGGCTTCATTGCCAAAGCGCTTGATAAGCCGTCTGGTATTCAGCGAGACCAGAATGCCCATGCTGTAGCCCAGGTAGAGAAGGCCGATGCCCGTCTCCTTAAATGCCGGATTGATTCTTTTGAGTTCAAAAGGAAGAAAATTCATCAAGGCGGCAAAGACAAAAAACAGACAGAAAATAGCGCTGTATAGCCATAAAAATTCTTTGGCTTTGAGCAGGCTGACGATTTCAGCCAGCTTCGGTCTGGCATAGTGCATCTTGGCGTCTCGCACCATGTTTTTAAGCAGATAACCATTCAACAGCAGCAGCAGGCCAAGAATGAAAAAGAAAAAACGCCAGCCAAACAGATCGGTGCATAAGCCGGACAGAAAACGACCCAAAAACCCACCCAGAATAGTCGCCGCGATATACGCCGCGATGGCGTGCTGTACTTTTTCTTTGGCGGAAGAGTAGCTGATATAGCTCATAATCGAGGTCAAAATAGCCGGAATCATCAGCCCCTGCACAGCTCGTATACTGAGCAGCGTCAGGTAGTCGCCGGCCAGCGAAAAAAATATTTCCAGGATGCCGAGCAAAAAAAGCGCCCACCGGACCATTACTTTGGCGGAAAAGGACTCGAGAAGATACCCATAAAAAAGAGGCGCCACCCCAAGAGGCGCCATCATTAGGGTGGTAAATAGAATGGCTTGAAAATCCGATAGCTGGAATTCATGTTGAAACAACGGTTGGATAGGCTGAGCAGCGTAGAGAGAGCAAAAAGTTACAACCGTGGCGAAGTAGATATATTTGCCGGCGGAGTCAGTCACAAAGCGTGTCCATTAACGGATGCCACAGAAAACAAAGTTCTAACTCTCAGGCAAGAGAAGTGAGGATATTCTGCATGGCGGCCAGATCAAATGGCTTGGCAATACCTCCTTGGAATCCATACTCCTGGCAGTTGACCAGAATCGGATTGGTCGAGTACCCGCTTGAGACAAAAACTTTGGCATCATTGTCAATCTGCAGAATCTTAACTACCGCTTCTTCTCCTCCCATTCCCCCTGGAATCGTCAAATCCATGATCACCGCGAGAAAGGCGTCACCATTATCCCGATGTTTTTTATACTCTTTGACCGCATCGGCACCATCTGCTACCCGCAAAGCTTTAAAGCCAAGATATTCAATCATTTGACAGGCAATTTCTCCGACCATCTCTTCATCGTCCATGACCAGAATCTTCTTTTTCTTCTCTTGTGGTGCCAAGTTTTTTCCTCCAACAACGCGAACATTGTTCATCCAGCTCCCCTCTCATCTCGCCTGGGAGGCTGCCGGATTATGCCTTGCATCTGTCCAGTATGCCAGATAAAAAACTCCTCCGTCAAGGATTTTGCAGAGTCTCAGAGCATATTCCCCGACGGAAGATGGTGTTCGGCAATCCGCTCCCGCTGATCGATAAGATCGTCGATCTCCCGGCGCCAATATTCCGGGGAGCCAAACTCGTCAATAGCCCTGGTCAGGCCATCTCCCTCCACCTGATGCGCACACCACGCCATATAATGAATAAAACGCATTGCCCGGAGCGGCTCAATCAGACGGAGAGCCCTCCGATCAAAGGGGCGAAAGGTTTCATAGCCTTCAAGAAACAGATCAAGCTGCACAAATGACTCATCGACATCACCGGGCAAGAGCATCCAGATATCCTGAACCGGCGGCCCCATGACCATATCGTCAAAATCGATTAAATAAAACGATTCGCCGGGCCGTTGGATGACGTTGGAAAAGTGACAGTCGCCATGGATACGAATTCTTTCCGTTTTGGCAAAAAGTGGCCGTATGTCGGTTATAATGGCCTCTGCAGCCTCAGCCAGAGATGGTTTCAATTCCTTGGGAATACATGGAGATTTGAGAAGGTAGGTCAGCTGCTTGCGGGTAGAATGGTGCGGCGCCATGGTAATCCGGTGTTTCGCCTTGGCCATCTCGCCCACCTTATGAACTCTGCCCAGCAGACGACCGAGCTGCTCCCATTGATCGTCGTTGAATTCATCGACACTTCTCCCACCGCATTTAGGGAAAATACTAAAAAGCAGGTGTTCGCTCTCGGCAATGGTCTCACCATTTAGCAAAACCAGAGGCGCAACCACCGGAATTTCCTGGGCGACCAAATCAAGTAGGAATCGATGTTCATCAAGAATGGCATTTTTTGACCAGCGGCCCGGTCGATAAAACTTTACCACCAGCCGTACTTTCTCTAACGTTTCGACCTCAAAGACTCGGTTAATATAACTGTTCAAGGTCCGAAATAAATTATTACACCGCACTCCCAGGACTTTTTCAACGAGGTTCAGCACCCGCTCAGGTCCCAGTTGTTGAAAATCTATACCCGTTTTTTTCAGCTGACTGGCCATGTTCTCCTTCCTCTGTCCATTACTGCATTATCCACTCGCCGTCTACTCTCGGCTGACCAGGCCACCACCTGTTGCTGCAATCCTGCAGTACTAACCGACTCGGCTCTACTGTATGCATCTGCGACCAAAACAGCGAAGGTATAGGCAGCAGACGGTTTGCATAGTATCACGTTCAGTAAATTTGAGAAAGTGACTGTTTTGCTCCGCAGGTCAAGTTATTGATATTTAAACACTTATTTTCTAGTAAATATTTCTGTGCAGATCGTATGTATGATAGTATGTTCAATTTATTTACAACTCAACCCGCCACAACAAACGATCTCTGCAAAGGATGAACTACCCTAAAGAGAACACCGCCACAGAGTCGCAGCATTTGCGAACGGGTGGCTACTGTCGAAAATGCGGCAAAGAGCATTGGCTTGGCCCCGGCAATACCCTGCAACATTGCCGCAAACTCATGCAGGGTCTTACCGACAGACAGACAATAGATCTTTTTTCACCTGCCCAAAAAAACGCCGCTGAACTGGCAACCGTCCTTCTGTTCGGTCCTGCCAGGGGCAAGATGTTCGGGGTAATGGAATGCCTGCAGCCGGACGGAACCCGCATCGTCATTCATGCCTTTTCCGGCCAGTATAACGGCTTGTGGGTGGTTGACGGATGGGTGCCGCCGCTCTTTGTGGTGAGCGACTTTCACGCCTTGACAGTTGCTGTGGAAAAACAGATAAAACGGCTGGGCCGGGAAATAGATCTTCGCCGGCCGCATTCAGGCGAATGGCTGGCGCTGCGGAAAAAACGTCGCCTGCTCTCCAGATCACTGATGAGCGATATCCACACGCTTTATACCTTGAACAATTTTCGCGGCGAAACGGCGACACTGGCGGAGGCCTTCATCGGCGACAACGGCATTCCCACAGGCACCGGCGATTGCTGCGCGCCAAAACTGCTCAATCTTGCGGCTCGCAATAAGCTGCGTCCTGTTGGTATAAGCGAATTTTTCTGGGGCAAAGAAAATCGATCAGGGGGCCGGCAGCATGGGGTTTTCTCCTCTTCCTGCGCAGAAAAATGTCAGCCTATATTGGGATTTATGCTGTGCGGACTCGATCGTATGCAGACCACAAAAAGCATCGATGGGGCAATCCAGCAGACATGAATAGGCAGATACAAGCGGATGTTGAGCTGTTAATCCTCTATCAGGACCAGGATATAGTGGTTATCGATAAGCCTGGCGGTCTTCTTGCCGTACCGGGACGAGGCCCTGACAAGCAGGATTGTGTGGTATCAAGACTGCGCCGCCGCGTGCCGGAGATGATCGCACAACCGTCGGTGCATCGCCTGGATATGTACACTTCCGGCCTGATGATTGTTGCCGTAACCACAGAGGCCCATCGATTTCTTTCTGCGCAGTTTGAAAGACGAGCAGTGGTAAAAAAATATACCGCTGTTGTCGAAGGAATCATCGAGGCGGCAGGCGGGGAAATTCATCTGCCTTTTCGCCTCGATGTGAACAATCGCCCACGGCAGATATTCGATCCGGTCCATGGCAAAATGGGCAGTACCCGCTGGCACCGACTGGGTTTAGAAGGCACGACGACCAGACTCGAATTCACACCGCTCACCGGACGTACCCATCAGCTCCGGGTGCATGCCGCTCATCCGCGCCCCTTAGGCCTCGGCGCTCCAATCGTCGGCGACAGCCTGTACGGGTCAGGCAAAGACGGCGACCAGATGCTGCTGCATGCGAGCTCTCTGCAGTTTCTCCATCCGACAACCCACCAAACCCTACAATTTCATTCACCGCCGCCCTTCTAAGAATTAAGTAGCCAGATATCTCCCTGTACCCAGTTGCCCTTTTCCTTTCGCAGCGACGTTCGCAGGCTCTCCGTCACCGTCCAGCCAGTCTGCCCGGCGAGCTCGTAGATATAGGCAGGCGCATGGGCAAATCTGCCGGTTGGCTGCAGCCGATAACCAGTGCCCGCCCATGTCTCGGTGGAAAAGCAAAACAGCGTCTCCTCGCGGGCATGATCCCTTAAAAGAGAGAAAGTTTCGGCAAGATCACCCACATAGGCAAAGACATCGGCAGCAAGATAAAAGTCGTAGCTCTGCTCCGAGGATTGCAGAAAATTGACGATATTGCCAGCATACAGGTGGCGATACATCTTTTTTGCGGCGGCCAGTTCGATCATCTTTGGCGAGAGGTCTATGCCGTCAAGGGCGTCAATTATATCGCCAAAGGCCTGACCGCTCAGGCCGGTGCCGCAGCCAAGATCGAGGCCCTGGGCATATTTTTTTTTTACGCTCGGAGTTTCGTTTAGCAATTCCCTGATTGTCGTCGGGACGCGGTATTCCAGTTTGACCACCAGAGCTTGTTCATACTGCGGCGAATAATTATCAAAGACATCTCGGACATAGGAATCCGGCGAAGCGGTTGCCCCGGAATCGGTAAGCGCGGCAAGCATATGCTGCGCCCCCTGATGATCAGGCTTATAGTGAAGCACTTTTTGATAATAAAAGACCGCCTTATCCTTCGCCCCCATCAGGTGATATACATAGGCTAGATTGTTGTTCGCCGCCGGATGTTCCGGCGCCCTTTTCAGCACCTGCAGATAGGTTTCGATGGCTTTTTCATACTGGTGGTCGTCTTTGTAACAGCCGGCAAGATTATACCACACGTCAACGCTCTCCGGCTGTGCCTCTGCCACCTTTTCATAGACAACAATCGCCCCTGCCGGATCACCACTTTTCTTTTGGGCCAGGGCCAGATTAAAGAGGATATCCATATCCGCAGGAGAAAGACTTGCCGCCTTGATAAAGCAATCTTTGCTTCCGGCAAAATTCCCGGATGCATAGTAGAGCAACCCGAGAGAAGAATGTAGAATTGGTGCGTCAGGGAAATATTCGAGCAGACGCAGATAGCCGGATTCGGCCGAATCAAATAAGCCCTGCTGTTGATCTTCCCCAGCTTGCGTAAAAATTTGATTTAACTCTTCGTCTGATAAGGATGGCTGTTTCATCATTCTTTACCAGTTATACAAGGACAACACGGCGTTGTGTAACTCCCATTAATGATTAAAATTGAACTAAATACGGTGCAGGAATTAAGGTACCAAAAAACAAATAACCCTTGCTGCACTATAAAGCAATCCCCCCCTACAGGAGACACCATGTACACATTATATACTATCCCCGGGTCATGTTCATCAGGCATCACTGTTCTTCTTGAGAAGCTGCAACTTGACTACACCCCGGTTAAACGTGAAGACGTAACCAATTATTCCGACATCGTTCCGACCAACCAGGTACCGGCCCTGAAAACACCTGAAGGACAGATCATTACCGAAGGGGCGGCAATTGTGCTCTATCTGCTTGAAAAGCATAAATCACCAATGCTGCCTGCCGACCTGGCCCAAAAAGCTGAATTTTTCCGCTGGTTGATGTTTGATTATGCGACGCTGCATCCTGCCTACGGCAGAATGTTTGCGATTCAGTATAGAGTAAAAATTGATGAGCAGGAGAAAATCAGGGTACTGCAGCAACTAGCGACCTCTGTCTCAAGTTTATGGGCAATTCTCGATAAAGAACTGGAAAAGAAGAAATTCATCACCGGCGATCAACCAACCGTTGCCGATTATCTGGCGACGATCTACTCGAGTTGGGGAAAAAATTTTCCAGGCATCGACATCACCCTTGGCAAAAACGTGACTAGACTTATCGACCAGGTATCCGCCCTTCCCGAATTTCAAGCCGGCTTCAAAAAAGAAAATATTGAATTCAGCAAAGCTGAGTAAAACTCACCTCAGCCATCAAGATGGGCTCTGGAAAAAGTTTAATCTACGAATCCATTAGTTATCGATTTCTTTTTTTGAGCAGCTGCCCATCATCGAGACGAAAAATATCCGGATCCTCTGTTCGATAGACAGGAACCCCTCCTAAAGAGCCTAAACGAAACTTTTTCGAGCAATTGTGTTCTTTCCCATAGTAAGAAAGAACATCTTGAATAACAACAACCTCTTTGAATTCACGGGTGTTGGTCAGCACCGTAAATGATCCACAGACTTCTTCGTTTTTTGGTCTCATGATAGTTTGTCTGCCCCCCCAGGCGATGCCTTTTCTTGCAACTTATAGCAACTTAGCGATTACAAATGACTTACATATTGGTAAAAATCCATCTCGCGGGCTCTTTTTCAACTATCACGAGGATGCGATCGGGAGTGTCATAACTTGGGCTGCCGGGGGGAGAAAAGCTGCAGAAATTTTTTAGGAATTTGCGTTTCAAAGCGGCACATCTTGCCGTTTTTCGGATGGGTAAAGGCCAGCACCTGGGCATGCAGACCCATGCGGCGCAGAGGGCTCTGGGACGACCCATATTTGTTGTCGCCGATGATCGGGTGATTGATATCCTGCATATGCACCCGAATCTGATGCTTTCTACCTGTTTCCAGATTGATCTGCAGCAAAGAAAAATTCTTGTTGGCGTTTAATTTTTTATAATGGGTAATGGATTTCTGTCCGTGCTGCGGATTTTGCGATGAATAAACAATAAAGGCCTTGCTTTCATAGAGCCAGGAGACGATGGTCCCCTCCTCTTGCTGCACCTCGCCTTCCACTACTCCGACATAGGTTCGCTGGTCGATGGTGCTGGTCCAGTTTTCCTGGATCTGTTTCTTTATTGTTTCGTTTTTGGCAAACATAAGCAGGCCCGAGGTCTCTCGATCGAGCCGATGGATGATAAAAATTTTATTCTCCGGATTGGTAAGCTTTACGTATCTGCTCAAAAATGCGTAGGCGGTCTTGCGCTTTTCCTTATCGGTCGCAATTGTCAGAAGACCTGCTGGTTTATCGATGACAATCAGGTCATCATCCTCATAAACGATATCCAGTCCTAGGGGCTGTCGCGGCGCACTCTCTTTCTGCCAGGATACCTCCACCTTTTGACCGGGGCGCAGGGGATGATCAAACTGACGAACCGGCCGGTCATTAACGGTGACCTGACCATCGCGCAAAACGGCTTTCAAAACATTGCGGCTTTTATGGGGGAAAAATCCCAGCAGACCGGCAAGGAGCGTGTCCTTTTTTTCAACAACAAAAGTGTCGCTGGTCATTTTCTTCTTGCCCGAACCGGGGCGATTAAGGGGTTTTTTCATGGTCTTCTCGGCAGTGATATAAGATGGTTAAGTGAAACTCTTCATTAAACCGCCGGAGGGGCATACCTATGTGTTTGCCCTTCCAGAATGTATCGAAAAAATGGGGCACACACGCAGGTGTACCCCTACGGAGCAATTCTAAAAATCACGCTTTTACGAGGTGGTCAATTTTCGCTACCCTACCTTTTTTCCCGACGCAAGTCGTTAACATTTCGTAACCGTTCAATAGAAAACAAACCACGGCCGGATGATAATTACTGGGAGAAATTTTGCCAATGGGGGTATTATGCGCATAAGAAACTCCGTTTTGGGGAGATACCACCACCTCCTATCAGGCCTGCGCTGGCCACGGCATGAACGAGATACTCTTTTTACTCCATGAACTTCTAACCTGGCAGGCAATACTCGATATTGTCTTGATCAGCACCGGCCTGTTTTTCCTCTACCATACCCTGGTCCGCCTGGGAACCTGGAAGATAGTGGTCGGTATTCTCGCCGCCTTTCTGGTGATCGCCCTGGCCAATATCCTCAATCTGGAAGGCATCAAATGGATCTTTCAGAACGTCAGTAATGTCGCCGTTATCGCCCTGATCGTCATATTTCAGCCGGAATTACGCAAGGTTTTTGAAAAAGTCGTCTCCCTGCAGAAAAAAAAGACGGTATCCCTCGATGACGGGGTTATTGACATGGTTGCCTTAAGCCTGTGGCAAATGGCCAAGCAGAAAAGAGGCGCGATAATCGTTTATCCAGGTAAAGAACCGGTGCTCGAACAGCTCTCCGGCGGCCACCGCCTGGCAGCTGAGCCAAGTCTGGCGCTGATTATGAGCATCTTCGATCCCAATTCTCCGGGCCATGATGGAGCGATGATCATCGAAGACAACAAACTGGCCAGTTTTGGCGTACGACTGCCGATTTCCCAAACGTCTCGCCTGACGGAAGATTACGGTACGCGCCATCACGCGGCCATGGGGCTGGCCGAACAGACCGACGCCCTTGTCCTGGTCGTCTCCGAAGAACGCGGGCTGGTCTCAGCCTTCAAAGACCGAAGCATGAAAACCCTAGGTTCGGTTGCCGAGATCAGTACCGTTATCAGAAACCATAACAATGAGAAAGGCTTTCTCGATATGGAACTGGAAAGTCTGCTGCATCGAAGTACCTTAATCCCAGCCGGAATCAGCCTGGCCATAGCCATTGTTTTCTGGTCGACGCTGGTGACGGTCAACCGGCAGGTGGTAGAAAAGGTCTTTCCTTTGTCTGTTGAATATATCACTCCTGCCCAAAATCTCATCCTGGTCAACGAAAAGACCGAACAGCTGCGGGTCCATCTCGCCGGTCCCAAATCGGAGCTTGACAGCTTCGTCATGACCGAGCCGACGGCAACAGTCGATCTGTCGAAGATGGTCAAGGGCAAACAGACAATCCTGATAACCGGCGACAACCTGCGGCTTCCGCCCAAGCTCTCCTTTCGGGGCAGTGAACCGGCAAAGATTGAGGTGACGCTTGCCGAGGTTGTCAAGAAAACCATCCCGATCGTCCCGCAGCTTGTCGGCAAACTGCCGGCCAATCTGAAACTCAAAAAGGTTCAGGTTATACCCAGCGAAGTATCGGTACTGGCACCAGCCCCAAAGCGAGGCGAAAAACAGCTGTCGGTTGCAACGACTCCTGTCTATCTTGATTCGATCCTGGGTGACATCCGTATTTTCTGCAAAATCATCGCCGATTCGACTATTCAGCCGGTAAACAAACCCTGGCAGGACGTCGAGGTGGTTATCGAAGTAGACAACGGCAAGTAAGATGGCGTCATAAGGAAAGACTGGAGAAGAGTTTACCGGCGAGGACCGACGAGAATAAATATCCTTGCATTGCGGTGTCCGGCCGTGGTAGTTTCGAGCCATTTTTTTTGGCGATTATGATCCATTTAACCAATATTCATATGCAGCACGGGACCCAGGTCCTGTTCGACAACGCCAGTCTGCAGATTCTGCCCGGCAGCAAAACAGGTCTAGTCGGCGCCAATGGCACGGGCAAGACCACCGTCTTTCGCCTGATAACAGGCGAAGAATCGCCCGACAAAGGCGATATCTCCTGCGCCAAGAAGACCGTAATCGGGTATTTTTCACAGGATGTCGGGGAGATGGCCGGTCGGTCCGTGGTTGCGGAAGTCATGTCCGCCGCGGGTGATATAGTCGAACTCGGGGCCAGGATATCGGCCATGGAAACAGCCATGGCCGAGCCGATGGCTGATCAGGCTATGACCGAACTTCTGGAGCGCTACGGGGAATGTGTTGAGCTGTTTGAAATCCGCGGCGGTTACGATCTCGAACCACGCGCCCAGGCCATTCTGACCGGACTCGGCATTGCCCCGGAAGATTTTTCCAGCCCGGTGGAAATCTTCAGCGGCGGCTGGAAGATGCGCATTGCCCTGGCCAAGATTCTAATCATCAACCCGGATGTTTTGCTGCTCGACGAACCAACCAACCATCTGGATATCGAATCGATCCTCTGGCTGGAAGAATGGTTGCGCACCGAATTCAAAGGTGCCCTGCTGATGACCTGCCACGACCGGGAATTCATGAACCGAATCGTCTCCCGGATTATCGAGGTGGCCAATGGCACCACCACGACGTACAGCGGCAATTTTGATTTTTACCTGCAGGAACGGGAGATCAGGCGGCAGCAGCTCGAGGCCAGCTATCGCCGGCAGCAGGAAATGCTCGTCAAGGAAGAAGAATTCATCGCCCGTTTTGCCGCCCGGGCCTCCCATGCTTCCCAGGTCCAGTCACGCATCAAAAAGATTGAAAAAATCGATCGTATCGTACTGCCCGCTGAGCAGAAGACGATAAAATTTAATTTCCCGGTGCCGCCGCGAAGTGGTGACGATGTCCTGCACTTAAACAATCTGAGTAAAACCTGGATCGGCCATGATGGCAGGGAAATTCCGGTGTTCAGCGGTCTGTCCGGCACCATCCGGCGATTGGAAAAAATCGCTCTGGTCGGCGTCAACGGTGCCGGAAAATCAACCCTCTTGAAAACCATCACCGGTCACACCGAACCGACCAACGGCGCGATAAGCCTTGGCGTCGGCGTCACCATCGGCTATTTCAGCCAGCATGCCATGGATCTGCTCAAAGCGGAGCAGACCGTCTTTGCCGCAGTGCAGGAATATTTCCCCCTGGACAACATCGGCACCATTCGCAATCTCTGTGCCGCCTTTTTATTTCAGGGAGATGACGTGGAAAAACGCATCGCTAATCTGTCCGGCGGTGAAAAAAGTCGAATAATTCTGGCAACCTTGCTCGGCCGCCCGTTGAATTTTCTGGTCCTTGACGAACCAACCAATCACCTGGATATCCAGTCGCAGGAAGTGCTGCTCGCGGCCCTGCAACAGTTCGAAGGCACAGTAATCTTGGTCAGTCATGACCGGCACTTCCTTACCTCCCTGGTCAACCGGGTATTTGAAATCGACCACGGCGAGCTGCGGATATATGAAGGTGACTATGCCTATTATCGACGCGAAAGCAAAAAGCACCAGACTTGATAACTCCTGCCTGGCAAATAAGGGCGGCGATTCGACCGGGCTTCTCTTTGTTATTTGCTTGTACTCCTGAGCGATATGAGGTATAGCCTGTGGATACATTATCAAGTCAATCCGATCACGCATAGCGTTTCTCGCCAGTTATCATGCAGTTTCCTGCATTTTTATTGCCGGTAAAAATTCTTGCCGATCATAGTCCCAGGGAGCAACAGGTTGAAACTCTTTATAGGCAATTTGCCTTTTGATGTCACCGAAACAGAAGTTCTGGAGTTATTTACGACCTTTGGCGAAGTAGTGAATACAAATCTGGTTATCGACCATTTCTCAGGACGACCTAAAGGGTTTGCCTTTGTAGAGATGGCCACCAGGTCAGAAGGCCATCGCGCCATGGAAACACTGAATAAACAGGATTACAAAAATCGTCAGCTGGTCTGCAATGAGGCTCAGCCTCAGAAAAAAGGCAAGAAGCGCCGCTAAAACCAAAATCGCGCTTTAGTAGAAGCTGCAGCCATATTGGCGCCAAAAAATTTGCTCATACTTTTTTAACATGAGCACTCAATTCAGTCTGCACTGCAGATTGATGCCTGAGGCCGCACACGGCACTCAGACAATTAAAAAAAGGGGCCGATTTGACCCCATTACCCAGGAGTAGCAGCAATGGCAGAAGGAACAGTAAAGTGGTTTAATGACGCAAAGGGCTTTGGTTTTATCGAACAAGATGGAGGCCAGGATGTGTTTGTCCATCATTCCGCTATTAAGGCCGACGGGTTCAAGTCGCTTTCCGAAGGCGAGCGCGTCAGCTTTGAAGTTGTAGACGGCCAGAAAGGTCCGGCTGCACAAAATGTTGTAAAGATTTGACAAAAAAATAAGCGATGACGCATCTCGTTGCCATGCCACCCATGGCAACGAGATGCGTCATCGCTGTTTTTTTCCTCTCTCAAGCCTCATCCAATTTCAGGTCCGATTGGACCGTGCTTCTTATCTAGCTCAAGAGACGTCCTAACCAAGATTTTCAGGCATTTTTGGGACGCGACATTGACAACATTCGCTGCACCACTTAGATTTCTCAGCACTGCTCTGGAGTGCCCTTGTGGAATTTATCGAAAAAAGGGGCACTCACTGGGGACCCTGCGGCGGTTGTAATAAAGAGTTTTTACGATACCATTACCTGTTGCCGGCAGGATCAAAGCGCAAACTATGCAATAACATAAACGAGATATATCGATGAAACAATTGACCCTAGTACTTTGTGCAGTACCCCTGGTCCTGCTGCTCTTTGCCTGCAGCCCAAAAAACCGGGTCACCTCTTCCTGGAGTGATCCTTCTTTTTCAGGCTATAACGCAGATAATATCCTGGTTCTAGGGGTGAGCAAGAACGAGATCCATATAAAACTGTTTGAGAATGTTTTCGTCGATGAACTGAGCAAAAACAATATCCAGGCAATAGCAAGTTATAAGGCAATCGGGCAGGTACTTGAACCAAATCGACAAATTGTTGAAGCCGCGGTGGCGAAAACCGGTGCTTCCTCAGTTCTGATTACCCATGTAGTCAATCGCACAACGGCTACCCAAGATTTTCCGGGATCCATACATTTTATCCCGGGGGGCTTTTATGGCAATATGTATGGCTACTACAATGAAACGTACCAGACAATATACCATCCTCCCACATCGGTTACCCGGACTACGGTGCATCTGGAGTCGAATCTTTATGACGTCGCATCCGCTCAGCTCGTGTGGAGTGCACAATCCGATGCCATTGATCCAAAACTGTTGCGAACGGATTTTGAGCGTATCGTCGATGTATTGATCGCCAATATGAAAAACGACAAGGTATTGAAACAGTAGGTACAGAGTAAGGATGATTCACTTTTTATGAGGTGGGTAAACGACCTTCCAGTCTTTTTTCATATCGACAACCGTCCAGCCTTTGGCCTTTGCTTCATCGAGTCCTTTATCCAGGCGGCCAATTGAAGACTGCCGGTCATACGCCCATTCACGCGCAGCATCGGTATGATGCACATAGAGTCCAAAACGAGCCCCATCCCCGGCAGTCGTCCACTGCAGCATCTGCAGATCGCCGTCAGAGTTGCCGAACGCGGCAATCGGCTGCCGGCCAATGTGCATCTGGATGCCAACCGGTTTTCCTTCCTTGTCGTCAACGAAATTGATTTCCGGGAGACGCACGAGAACCGGCTGTCCATTGCGAATTTCAAACTTTGTCTTGATACTGCTGCCTACGACCTGTTCCGGCGGAATACCATAGACCTTCTCCGCCCAGGGACGCATGAACTCAATACCACCACCGGAAACAATAAAGGTTTTGAACCTGTTAGCCCGCAGATACGAAAGGACTTCAAGCATCGGCTGGTAGATCATTTCAGTAAACAGTAATTCCGTCTTAGGATGTCTTGCGGTAGCGATCCAATTGCTGACGATCGAATCAAATTCTTTAGTCGTCATGCCTGCATGTGTGGCCATTGCCATTTCCACCAGCCCATGTTCCCCACCGGCCAAAGCAGTCTTCAAATCGCCTTTTAAGACCGACGCAAACGGTTCTTTTTCCTGCCAATCAGGATGCTGTGGCGCAAGTTGCTTGATCCGATCAAAAATGAAAAAGGCCTGCACATACATCGGCTGTTCCGCCCACAGCGTGCCGTCGTTATCAAACACCGCAATGCGCTCCGGCTGATTGACAAAATCTGCTGAACCGGTGGTGGTTATTTTTTCAACGAATTCGATAATCGCTTGCTTGGCCTTGCCATCGTTCCACGATGGCAGCGGATCGGCTGCCTGTAAAGCAGTTGTTGCAAAGAGCAGGGTACAGACAATAACGGCGATGATGAGTTTTACTCTTCTGTTAATTTTCATGGTTTTCAAATGTTCTTTTGGATTAATTTTTCATCTCGTTCCCAAGTGTCACATGGGAACGAGATGACAGCACTATTTCGAGACTGGTGTGGTGAGTGTTTCCATCGCCTTATCCAGGTTGAAACTACCGGCCTTTTGGCGGGGTGGAAATTCCTTAAAGGTTGCCAGGAAGTTTGCGACATAATCATTGGCCGGGAGCAGCATATAAACCCTATCCAGCATCCAGTCATAGTAGGTATTGGAGGTCAGCTGCGCCCGTTCATACGGATCTCGGCGAAGATTGAAAAGCAGCGGGACCCGCAACACGGTAAAGGGATTTGCCCACAACTCCAATGTACCGGTGGCCCGTTGTTCCATGAAAACAGCCTTCCAGTCATCATAGCGCAGGGCAGACAGATCACCGTCATCGGTAAAATAAAAAATTTCATGACGCGGGCTTTTTGCTTCCTGACCGGTAAGATACGGCAGGAAGTTATAGCCGTCGAGATGCACTTTATAGGTCCTGCCGATAGCGCTGACTCCACCCGCTTTGAGTTTTTCTTTTATATCCGGCTCACCGGCAATAGCCAGGAAGGTCGGCAGCCAGTCCATATGATGCATGATCACATTCGACCAGGTTCCAGCCTTAATCTTATCCGGCCACCTTACCATGGCGGGGACCCGCCAACCGCCTTCCCAGTTGGTATTTTTCTCACTGCGGAAAGGGGTCATGGCTGCATCCGGCCAGCTGTTCATATGCGGGCCGTTATCGGTAGAATAAAAGACCAGGGTATTATTGGCGATTCCCAGATCATCGAGGACTTTCAAAAACTGGCCGATATGCATATCGTGCTCGACCATGCCGTCGGCATATTCATCCTGTCCGGAAATACCCCGCAACTCCGGTTTTACATGGGTCCGAAAATGCATCCGGGTGCCACTCCACCAGCAGAAAAATGGTTTTCCTGCTTTTACCTGACGGTCGATAAAATCAATTGCCGCAGCGGTGGTTTCGTCATCGATGGTCTCCATCCGTTTTTTAGTCAGTGGGCCGGTGTCTTCAATCTTGCCGTCGGCAGAGGATTTTATAACACCGCGGGGACCATATTTCTTACGAAACTCCGGATTTTTCGGGTAATCGGCATTTTCCGGCTCTTCTTCCGCATTGAGGTGATAGAGGTTGCCGAGAAATTCATCAAAACCGTTATTGGTCGGCAGCATTGCATCCTTATCACCCAGGTGATTTTTGCCGAACTGCCCGGTTGCATAGCCCTGGGCCTTTAATAAACCGGCGATGGTGGGGTCTTCAATCTGCATACCCTCGTTTGCCCCAGGCATTCCCACCTTGGAAAGACCGGTCCGAAAAACTGACTGTCCGGTGATAAAAGTAGAACGGCCGGCGGTACAGGACTGTTCACCATAATAATCGGTAAAAGTCATACCTTCGCGTGAGATACGGTCAATGTTCGGTGTCTTATAGCCCATTAACCCATGGGTATAGGCGCTGATATTGGACTGGCCGATATCATCACCCCAAATAACCAGGATGTTAGGTTTGGCAGCCTCTGCTGCGTGGAGCAGCCCGGCTGAAAAAATCACCATAGATAGTGTCAGTCCGACAAGAAAATGTTGTCCTTTCATATGATTCCCCTCCATACGTTAACCATCATTACACAGGTGAATATTCCTCTACTTGTGAATGAGAAATATTATCGATATTGAGAGAATTATCTATTAATTGCTATTTTGTCAACTTTCTAACAAAATAATAAACCTTTTTGATCTCCCTGCATTCGCTGTTACCTATCGCTTTTGAGTAACCGGATAACCTCCCGGGCATCGGCATGATCAGGATGCAGGTCGAGTATTTTTTCGGCCAACAGCCTGGCACTCTCTTTCTTGTTCGTCCTGAGGTAAATATCGATGAGCGTAGCGAAATACTGCCGGTTTTGTGAATCCACCTCCAACGCCTGGAGAAGAGCCTTTTCCCCATCTTCCCAGCGGCGCAGTTTCAGCAGCGCCAGGGCCTGGTTATAGCGTGCCCGCGAATAAGCGGGCATTGCATCGGCCGCCTTCCCGAGAAAGGTTTCCGCTTCGGCATAATTGTTCATCTCCGCCAGGAGAAGTCCCAAAGAATAGGTAACTTCGTAGAGTTCAGGGTGATCCCTGAGCACTTCCCGGAACAGTTCTTCGGCCTTTTTATTTTCTCCCTTGCTGTTATACTGCATGGCCAGATGCACCTTGGCCGGATAAAACTGGTCGTCAATGCCGATTGCCTGCTGGTAATATTCTTGCGCTTCGTCACCATTGCCAAGAGCGGCGGCAAGATTGCCCAGATTATATCTTTGCGCAGCAAAATCAGCATTATAGAGCATCGCTTCACGGTATTCCCGCAGGCTCTGCTGAAATTGTTCCCGGTCTGCCTGGCGCAACGCCGAAACCGGCAGAGAAGCAAGCAGATAGGCTGCTTCAATCCGCACCGCCTTGACTTTATCATAAAGCTTCGGCGCGACCAGCTGAAGTTTCAAGCCTTGCGGCATCTGGGTCAGGTTGCGTAAAGCGGTATAACGAAGGAGCGCATCATCTTCTTCCAGTGCAGCAGTAAAGGCGCCTATTGTCTCCGGTCCCGGATAGTTTTGTAACAGCGACAGAGCCGTTGCCCGGACAATAACCGGCAGTAGACTGTCCGCAGCCAGTGTTCTTAAGGAATTCCCGGCACCGGGATCGCCGTTGCGGGCAAGGGTAAAAATTTCGCCATAATGCGGTTTGCGTTTTTTGCCGTACCATTCATCATAGTGGCTGACAACCCATTCGAGCGGCTTATCGCCATGGCAATCGGTCGTTGAGCAGCTGTTGGGAGTGCCGATCAATTGAGTCAAGTCCGGCCTGGGAATGCGCAGACTGTGGTCGGGCCGGTAATCGATACCCATATAAGCCCGCGCGGGCATATGACATTTGACACAGAGATATCCTTCGCTTGGTTTGCCCTGGTACTCTTTTTTATGAAAATGATGCGTCGGCGTATCATAGTCTTCGCCGCGATGACAGCTTAAGCAGAGCTTATTTTTTTCCGCATGCAGCTGGAGGCTGTGCATATCATGGCAATCGCTGCATCGCACACCCTTGTGGTACATCTTGGACTGAGTAAATGACCCGTAGACGTAGACTTCCTCCAAAATTTGACCGTCGGCATAATACAGCCCCTCCTCGAGCAAAGAAGGGACCATCTTATCCAGCAGCCTCCCTTCACTGTGATCGTTGTCGCCTAACTGAAAGCGTCTGGAATGACATGGCGCACAGATAGCGACCTGTCTTTCGGGAGTGAGCTGGGCTGTTGCCACGCTGAGTCCATAGTTCTTCACCGTCGGGCGGGCAAGAGGAGCACGCTTGGCCCAAGTGACATGGTCGGAACCTGGTCCATGGCAGGCTTCACAGCCGACATTTATTTCAAACCAGGTGGTGGCATAGCTGTTGGTCTTTATATCATAATTCTTTTCCAGTCTAGTAGAATGACATTCGGCGCACATGGCATTCCAGGTCTGGCCTCCCTTGGTCCAATGCAGCCAGTCACCCGGACCTTTGACTTCATAGGGCGGCAGACGGTACCAGGCTTTTTTTTCAACGTCCCAGGCGATATTCAGGCATTGCAGTCTTCCCCCCGAAAATGGGGCAAGATACTGCTGCAGGGGATAAACGCCGAAGGTATGCGTTATCTCAAATATTGCCAGAGTACCATTTTCACCTTCAGTCTCGACATAAAACTTCTGGTCTTTTTTGAAAAACCGGCTGGTCGCATTGTTATACGGATCATGAAAGGTGACCCCGGAAAAATCGCCAAGAACGGTTTTCTCGGTCGCCACCGCCATAGCTTTATCGTGGTCCGATCCCTGCCATCCGGCGTACACTTCCTTGTGGCAATCACGGCAGGAAGCAGTCCCGACAAAATGGGTTGCCGGCGCCTCTTTGATCGATATTGCATGATCAGCCCGAAAAAAATAGAGTATCGGCGCGAGCAGAATACCAAGAGCAGCCAGGATGGCCGCACGTTCCCAAACGTTTAGCGGCATCGCTTTTGTTTCGGATGGGTCTTTTTGTCGGCTATCTGCGACCATCTATATTTTCACCGTTTGTGAACTACTGAAACTCTGCCGTTTCTGCGCTTTGGAAATATCCACCCGGATCAAACCATTCTCCAGGCGAATTGGAAAGTAGTCCAGCGGGCGAAGCGCCGGCGGAGTAAGAACCGTTCCGGCAGCATCAAAGGTTGAACCATGGCAGGGGCAGATAAATTTCTTTTCGCTCTCATTCCACGGTACCGAACAGCCAAGATGGGTGCAGGTCCTGGATAAAGCAATAAAACTGCCGTCAACCAGACAGGCCAGATAAAATTGGCCCTGGGGGATCGCCTTGACGGTACCTGGCTGAAAGTCAGCGGCCATCCCGGCATCGATAATGGTGGCCTGGTCCTGTTGCTGTTTGGTTTTCGGTGATTTCAGGATGGAATTGGTTATCCAGGCAAACTCAATACCGGCAAGAGCAGCCAGGGACGCCCACATCCAGTTTAAAAAAGATCGGCGCGGGATGCGTGCTGCCTGATTATGTTTTTGTTCAGTTTCCATAGATCACATTGAAGTTTTACCAGTTCATCAAAATCTATTCTGATTTATAAAGGCCAGACAAGCTTCATTCCTGCCCCTCGAAACCAGATGCCGATGACGGTCAGCCCGACAATAATCGCCAGCTGCGTGACAACAACTGCCATCGTCGCCTCGGCACGAGTGTAACTGACCAACCTTCTCAGACTGAAGTACAATCCGATCTGCAGCAAAAGAACACTAAAGAGAGGTAGAATACCACGAAAAACAAAAAGATTCGTGGCACCATTAATAGTTTGCGACCGCAGCAGGATCTCGTCCCCCCATGCCGCAGCAATGGTAAAAACAACACCGATCAGGAAAACCAATGCAGCCAGCTTCAGCCCTTTTCGTCCGCCAAACCAGAGTCCTTCAGGCAGATTTGCCTTCTCTAGAAAAGGCAGGGTAAGCAAACCGACAAGCATAAGCAATGGGATGATAAAAACGGCAAACGATGGATGGAAATGAAGCAGCAGCTCCTGCAAACCCATGAAATACCAGGCCGCTTTGGCCGGATTGGGGCTTTCCCCGGGATTGGCCGGCTCACCCAGCGGCGCATCGATAAGAGCAGAGAAAATGGTTAAAATGGCCAGGAGAATAAGGGCCGTTGCTATTTCTTTGACGATCAGATGCGGGTTCACCGGCACCCTTTCAAGAGACCGATCTTCGCCAAGGACCAACCCGCCAGCTTTCCGGATCAGCCAGAAGTGGCAGACAAGAAGCACAACCATTAGAGACGGCAGGACACTTATATGCAAGGCAAAAAAAATACTCAAGGTCGCAGCTCCGACTTCACTGCCGCCCCGCAGAGTGAGGACAAGCCAGTCCCCGACAAACGGGATGGCCGCCGCCATATTGGTAAATATGGTCACCGCCCAATAGGCAAGCTGGTCCCAGGGCAGCAGATAGCCGGTGAAGTTGGCAAAGAGTACCAGAAGAAAAATAAGGATACCGAGAATCCAGTTTATCCGCCGATTCCCAGACCAGGCGCCGGTAAAGAAGACCCGAAGAAGATGCAGCGCAGTGATGATGACCAGAAGATTTCCGGCCCAGTAGTGGATGTTTCTGATAAAGCCGCCAAAAACTCCCGGTGCATACATCCGCTCAATCGAAAAATACGCATCGTCTGGGTTTGGGCTATACTGAAGCAACTGCAGCAGCCCACTGCCCACCATGACCAGAAACAGGGCGGCCGCCATGCCGCCAAGGCCAAAACTGAGGGTAAAGCGGATTGTTTCCCGCGGTACCGTTCGGGGATGCAGGTGCAGAAAGAAGGCCGTAACAAAATTCTTCATATTCTTAACCACCTATCCCATATAGTACTCAAAAAAACAGTTTGATTTTGTCGTCTTTTCATCAGTAACTCTGCTAAGAGCAGGTAATATATAGACCTTTCTCTAAAAAAATTGCAATATCTATCCTGAAAGAGTAGCCTCGTTTGACAAACTACGTTATCTTCGGTGATGTAAAAATGGAGGGACAAACGGAATGTCGTTTTATAGCAGTATCTCCTTGTTTTTCACTGCACGCACGTTTAATTCGGAAGAACCATTTACCCATGCAAATTGAAGTAGACAGTCATACCCATACCGTGGCCAGCGGTCATGCCTACAGCACCCTTGCCGAAAATGTTCGGGCGGCCGCTGCGAGAGGCATCAAACTTCTGGCAATTACCGATCATGGTCCGGCAATGCCGGGTGCGCCGCATTTCTGGTTTTTCAAGAATATGCGGGTCATCCCCCGGCTGCTCCATGGGGTCGGAGTGCTACGGGGCATAGAAGCAAATATTATCAATTTCCAAGGCGAGCTGGATATTGACCAGGAAACCCGGCAACAGCTGGACATTGTTCTGGCCAGCCTGCATGAACCGATAGTAAGCCCGGCAACCAAATCACTGCACACCGATGGTGTGATAAAGGCCATGGCTTCAGGGCAGATTGATGTCTTTGCCCATGGCGGCAATCCGTCATTTCCCATCGACATCGAAGAAGTCGCCAAAGCCGCTGCCTGCTATAAAGTTCTGGTGGAGATCAACAATTCATCCTTTACTACCTCGCGCCCGGGCAGCGAAAAAAACTGTGCCGCCCTTGCCGAGGCGGTTGGCCGACACGGAGGTCTGCTCACCTTTGGCAGTGATGCCCATATCGCCGACCGGGTTGGGGATTTTACCGAGTGTCTGGCATTTATCGCAACCATTGGTTTTCCTCAAGAGCAGGTAATCAGCTCCAGTGCGCACAGTTTTCTGCATTTTCTGAAAGAAAAAAATAAACCGCATAACCTGTCGGAACTCGAGTCTCTTGTTATCACTTGAGAGAGACCAGTCAGCGTCAGCTGTCTTCACAAAAATCTATTTTTAGACTGAGATAAATCGTCACCAGAAGAAAGAGTGCCGAGCAGAAAAACAGTATTTTATAGGCATCCTGCTGCATAAAGGACAGAGTATCGAGCAGTTTTCCGAAAAGTAGCGGAAAACCCGAGCCAATCGGGATGGTTAGAATCGGTGCCAAGGCAAAATATGCGGTGGAATCACTCTTACCGGAAAATCTTTTGACCATCGGCGGATAGACCATATTACGTACCGCCCGGACAACGCCCAACATATAGCTGATCAGAAGAAAAGACCACGCTCCCGGTAAAAATACCAGCAATACCAGTAATAAAAAAGTTATCGCTTTTGCCAGGATGAATTTCTGCTTCAAGCGAAGTAAATTCAGGGCGCCCAGAAAAATATTTACCGTTATCGATCCGCTGTAAATACAAGCGACAAAAACCCCGGCAGCAACCGCTGGGTGAACCCCATAAAAACTGGTTGCATAGTTGGCATAAAAAGAAAGCGTGGTGAGAATCACATAAAAATCAAGATCCGCCGCTAGAAACTTGAGAAACCGACGATTTCCGAGAATCTCGGCAAATGACTGCCGAGTGTGTCGCAAAAACGACAATTTATCCCGCTCCGGATCATTGGGATCGGCAATCTCCTTGGTCAGAAAAAAACACCAAGACCCAATACTAAAAAGCAAACCGGTTACTATAAATACATAGGCTGAAGAATTAATGGAAAAGGAATATTTCTCGACGACCTTTAAGATGAAAAAACTCGAAACGACCTTGCCGATATTTTGTGCCAGCATCATATAGCCCAGGCCCGGCACTGTTTTTGCTGCAGAAAAAATCCGCACCAGGAAGTTCAGCCAGATAGGGATAGTCAACCCCATACACAGCGAGAAAATGGTGTAGAAAAAAAAGAACAGCGGCAGTACCTCGGCACTGCTTCGGACCACCAGCAGCGCCAGACCAAAACCGACAATCGACAACCCCGAAATAAGATGGAGCAGCGCCACCAGCGGCTTTTTAAAGCGTTGGTTTCGTGAGAGATACGTGGAAAAAAGAGGAAAGGTCGAGACGCCAAAAATAAACAACGCCGGCACAATCCCGATGACAAAGCTCGATGCGCCGAGTTTTTTCAGAAACAACTGTAAAAAAGTCGATTCCAGGACTATGGGAAAACCCAGCCCCCAGAAAAATTCAACGATGGCTACGCCAAAAACATTCCTTTTAAAATAGGTATCTTTTTGTCTTTCCATGAAAATCAATCTACTTAAAGGTACTGCGTGCAGTACCTTGGAATGAGTCAGGCGTCATATGCCGAGATAAAATAGTTCAGCCCGACGCAGCCCGGCAATTTATTCTTTATTGACGATTCTCAGCAGGTGCAGTTAAACTCAATTTTCCTGCTTTTCCCGTGAGAGCAGCGCAATCACAACCGTTCACCGGGAGCCGATAAAAATCTGCATAACATCCGAACTGTAACCGTTCGCCGAACCATGACACGCATCTACTATCTCCTGCAACACTATAATAAATTGTTCAAACCTCTCTGCCTCATCCTGGCATTGGTTAGTACTCCCCTGTCCTTTGCAGGTGTATCGCAGGCCCAAGACCCACTGCAAACCGAACAACATGAGGCAAAAGGGACCAGGGAAGCGATGATAATTATCGATGGCATACCACTTTTTCGCGTAGCCGGCACCACGATCGTCCCAGCCAGAGAAAGGGCAAGGGCGATTGCCAAGAGAATCAGGCTTTTGGCCCAGGACAATGCCTTTGATCCCAATACCCTGGTCTTGCGCAAGGTGGACGACACTCTGGTAAAATTTTTTGCTGGAAAGCAACATATTCTCGATTATTTCAAGGAAGATGCCCAGTTGGAAGGGAACTTTTCTCCCATGAATCTAGCTGAAGAGCTGGTTTTGCCCAATATTATCAATTCGATAAAAAATTACCGCAACGAGCGGAACAGCACAGTTCTTCTCGAAAAGTCCGTGCGGGCCCTTGGCTGGACATTTTTTTTGTCTGTGTTGCTCTTTATCCTCTTCTGGTTGTTTAAAAGAATCGAAATATTTATTGAAAAACGTTTTAGCCGGGAAATCGACAAGCTGGAAGCAAAATCATTTAAGTTACTGAAATCACAATATATATGGATGGTGCTCCAAACCATAACCCACTTAATCCGGGCAGCGCTTATCCTTGGAGTGATCTATTTCTTCATCGACTCGGTGTTAAGTCTTTTTCCCTGGACCCGTTATGTCTCGCAGACCTTGATTGGCTATGTGGTCACCCCGTTACTATCAATGAGCTGGGCGATAATTGACTATCTGCCGAACCTGTTTTTCCTGGTTATCTTTTTTCTCGTTATCCGCTTTGTGCTGCACCTGACGTATGCTCTTTTTGACGGCATCAATCAAGGCCAGATCAAGTTTTCCGGATTCGATCCTGAATGGGCATGGCCTACTTTCCAGATTGTTCGTTTCCTGATGATCATTTTAGCGTTAGTGGTTGCCTACCCATATCTGCCGGGGTCCGGGTCGGAGGCGTTCAAAGGATTAACCCTGCTGCTTGGCGTGCTGTTTTCAGTTGGCTCCTCTTCACTTATCGCCAATATTATTGCCGGCTACACCATGACTTACAGGCGCGCTTTCAAGGTAGGCGATCGTATCAAGATCGGCACCAATATCGGTTATGTCACGCGCATACGCTCCATGGTCACCCATCTGCGCTCCTTGAAAAATGAAGAAGTGGTCGTGCCCAACTCGACAATCCTCAATGGGGAAATAACCAATTACAGTTCCATGGCCGATAAATATGGCCTGATCCTGCACACAAACGTCGGCATAGGCTATGAAGTTCCCTGGCGGCAGGTCGAGGCAATGCTGCTAATGGCGGCGGAACGAACCGAAGGCCTGCAGCCACGCACAGAACCCTTTGTGTTGCAGACTGCCCTGGAAGATTTCAGTATTACCTATGAACTGAACGTCTATACCAGAAAAGCGGATCAAATCCCGAAGATTTATGCCGAACTGCATCGAAATATACAGGATGTGTTCAATGAATATGAAGTGGCTATCATGACCCCACATTATATGAATGACACCGAATCTGCCAAAATAGTTAAAAAAGAGCATTGGTATGCCTCTCCGGCACATTCACCAAAAGCTGAAATTGTAGAGACTCAAAATGATTAAAGGATTCCAGAAAAAAATTATCACAATTAAGCTACTGTTCATATCGCTGATGCTGCTGGTTTTGACCGGTTGTGCCAAAAAACCTATGGAGCCTATTGCCGTAGAGATTCCCAGCCACCCGGTCAACTACCTCCATGAGGTCAAACCCATCCTGGATAAACGCTGTGCCGTCTGCCATTCGTGCTACAACTCCCCCTGCCAGCTCAAACTGAACTCCTACGAGGGTGTCGACCGGGGTGGCACCAAAAACGCCGTCTATAATGCCACCCGCCTGACCCCGATGGACCCAACGAGGCTGTTCATTGATGCCCAGACGACAGCGGAGTGGCGAAAAAAAGACTTTTATACCGTCACCGAAAGCACAGCCGGTAATGGATTCAACAACTCGCTGATGCTGGAGATCCTGCAGCATAAAATGAAAAATCCAAAAATTACCGGCAACTATTTTTCAGAAGCGGAAGACCTCACCTGTTCGGCCACCAGCATCGAACTTGGCGGCTATCTCAGCAAACACCCGAATAACGGCATGCCTTTTGGTTTTCCGCCGCTCAAACAGGATGAATTCGAACTGATCGCCGGATGGCTGGCCCAGGGAGCAAAAGGCCCATCGCCCGCCGAGCAGGAGAAATTAACCACCCCAATGGCCGCCGATGCGGCGGAAATCGCCAAATGGGAAACCTTTTTTAATAATAAAGATCCCAAACATGCAATGACCGCCCGCTATCTCTATGAACATCTCTTTCTGGCCCATATAAAATTCGGCACCTCGACCAATGAATATTATGAGTTGCTCCGCTCTAAAACTCCGCCAGGCAGTCCGGTCGAGCTGATCGACGCGGTGCGGCCATACGATGATCCAGAAGTATCCACCTTCTTCTACCGCTTCCGCAAAATCCGTTCGACCATTGTCCATAAAACCCATATGGTCTTTCCCTTTGATGACCAGCAGCTGGCCCGTTTCAAAGAGCTTTTTATCGAACCGGAATGGTTGCAGCAACCACATCTGATGAGTTATCTGCCAAAAGAGAGCGCCAATCCCTTTGTCCTGTTTGAACAAATCCCGCCCCGCTCGAGATACCAGTTTCTCCTGGACAATTCCCACTATATCATTATGACCTTTATCCGCGGTCCCGTATGCCGCGGGCAGGTCGCCTTGAATGTCATCAATGATCATTTCTGGGTAATGTTTTTAGACCCGGATCACGAATTGAGTGTCATCAATCCGGCTTTTCTGAAACTGCAGAAAGATAACCTGATCATGCCCATTGAAGAAGGCAGTGAATTTCCTATAGTCGATCTTATCGGCAGGCCCTACCACAAGGCCATGATCAATTATTATAAGGCCCGACAGGATTTTTATATGGCCAATAACTATCTGGGGCAGGGCTACGACAGCATCTGGAAAGGCGACAAACCGAGCGATGCCCCGCTGCTCACCGTTTATCGTCATTTTGACAGCGCCTCGGTGCATAAAGGCGCGCTCGGTGCTTTGCCCCGCACACTGTGGGTGATGGATTATCCCCTCGTTGAACGACTCTATTACGCCCTGGTCGCCGGCTTTGATGTGTACGGAACCCTTGGTCATCAGCTGGCGGTGCGCCTGTACATGGATGGCCTGCGCAAAGAAGGGGAAAGTTATTTTCTTGGTTTCATGCCGGAAAAAGACCGAAAAACAACAGTGGAATCCTGGAACATCGGAGTAAAGCCAAAAGACATTCATTACTATGATGCCGGAATGCCGACCAAAATAGCGTATACGACGGACAATCCCCAACAGGAATTTATCGAACATGTGGTCAAGCAACACCTCAGGCCGGATACCAATATCACCTTCGACCGAGTCAACTATCTACCGGCAGGCGCTGAATATCCTCCTCTTCCTGAAAAGTACGCAACCCTGGCCGACTACCTGCAGGCCTTTCGGGCAGTATCTGAACCGGGAACCGCTTTTTTCAGAACGGTGCATGACTTCAACGCCAATATAGTCTTTATCCGGATTCGCAAAAACAACGGTGAGGATGCGGTCGTATCGATGATCATCAACCGCTGGCACGACAACGTGGACTTTCTATTCGATGAAAAGAAGACTCTTCATCCGGATAAAGACCGGGCCGATTTTATCCCCGGCTTCCATGGCTCCTACCCCAACTATTTTATCGATGTCGCCCAGGATGATCTGCCGAATTTCTTCAACCTTTTAGCCAATCTTGACCAGATGCCCCAAAAAGAGGCCCGGCAGCGATTTCACAAATACGGTATCAACCGTGCCAAGGAGAATTTCTGGGAATATTATGACTGGTTTCAGGATCGATTCAATAAGGACGAGCCGGTACAGTCTGGTCTTTTCGACTTGAATCGTTACTATCATCAGGCGAATCAATAAAGAACCGGAGAACAGGCAGAAATCCACGAGTAGAGGATGTTGCCAAGATGTATAAAAAAAGGATCAGCGATAACTCATTTACTGGTATCGCTGATCCTTCCTCTCACTGCAGTCTCTTTTTAACCGCCCCTAAAGAGACCTCTCACACAAGATGGTTTTTTGGTGTCGTTGCTCTTTTTTTATTACAGAGGCTCAAATGTGAATTTTTGTCCGCCGACTGAGAACTCAGCCATAAGACCGCCCTTGGCGTGTACGAAGGTGGCCATCCCTTTGGTATAACTGGTTTTCGCCTGGACACCGGTCTTGGGTCCGGCACTCGCCCCGGCACTATTACCGGCAGTTCCAACCTGGGCGTCAACTCCCGCCGTTATAGCGACGGCTTGAACGGTTGCATCAAATTCAAAATTCCCACTGGTGAATTCATCATAGGCACGCTTGTCCTCGAAGAAAACGATCTGGCTGAATACCTTGCCACCCACCTGAAATCCGACAGATCCCTCAATCACTGATGTTTTACCAGTTACTTTACCACTTTTATAAACCTGTCCTTTACCATAAGAACCACCGATGACAAACCCCACTTTGCCAATATCAGGGAAAACTGCGTAGCCATATGCATTATCGAAGAATGTTTTTACTGCGGGTGAATCCTTAAAGACATTGATGGTGGATGAGTAATTCTCTGCAGCCGCAGCAACAACAACGCTCGAAACCCCAAAAAATAAAGCAACCAATAATAAAAGCGGTGTTTTTTTCATTTCAATCCTCTCTCTAACGTTAGAGTTTTGCTGAATCTATGATTCTCAAAACCCAATTAGCCTGTTACGCACTGCTTCTTTTCAAAAGTACTGAAATTACGCATGGCACATCAACCGGCGATTAACAACCCACAGAAAAACATCCATTTAAAAAATCAAACCAAGCTTCATAAAAATCTATCCCTAACCTGTTATGTGTTTTCTTCATCACTGATAAATACAATATTAAGAGGAGTTTGGATCCTGTCAAGAAGACTTACACAGGAAGGATTATTTTTATGGTTGGTTTGCCGTGATGGCTCTTATGTTCGGCAATCAGCAACCGCCTTAGTAACATTACTCGGATTTAAGTGACTCTACCTGCTTAGCAGGCTCCCCTTGTTCTTCTGCCGTTTCCTCAACCACAGGGGGATTTGGTTTTGCCCGCACGATATTGACCACCCCATCTTCTCCCGACAGCAGGCCGGGACCAGGTTTTGTATCGTTTGCAGAGCTATAGTCATAGGACGTTCCTCCACAGCCGGCCACAAGAAAAGCCAGGCCGGCGGCAAGCAATACGGTGCGGAGCGTTATCATCAGAATTTCACCCGGGCACCGGCCAGAACGGCATTGACATCGTCAAAGGAAGTCTGGTCACTCTCCAGTTGGTAATTGCGAAAAGCAAGGTACACTTCGGTTCCCCAGGACGACATATCCTGAACTGCAGCAACTGACCAGGTTGTAGCCTTATCTCCATTATTGGCGATATTCTCATTTTTCCCATAGTCAACAGAAAACGAAGTCTTGCCCAGGGAGAAGATATCAGCCCGGTACCCAAGCTTGGAATACCAGAAAGTACCATCATCGCGAGTATCACTTATCATATTACGGAGGCCTGCAGAAACGGTGGCGTTCAGGCCATTGCCCAGCAGAATAGAAAAGGAACCATCGTATTGATCATCTGCATCGGGGTAGATGTCTCCAGTTTTGGCCCAGGCCAGTGCTCCAGCCATCTGGGTGGCGCCAAATGCTCGGCTATAGGATAGTACAGTATCGTAGGCATCTCCAGAGACGGCAGAGCCTCCGATGGAGAATCCTGCGAGAGCTGGACTATCATAGCGTATCCGGTCGTCCCGGCTAAGACCGTCGAGGTCATTGAAGACACTCTTGACCTGCAAGCCAGGCAGGTCATCATTTTCGGTATCGTACCAGTACTGGCCGCCGGCCAGAGCGGCAACATCCGCGTACGCAACAACGCTCGTCCCTGAGAGATCAATCTCAGCGGAGTAATCCGATGCGGTACTGCCATACCCCAATGAGACCTTGCCAAAAGTCTTGCTGGTAAACGAGATGTAGGCTTGTCGTAGATTCCAGGTTACTGAGGTGGCGTTGTTGGAATCTACTTGACTGACGTCTGATGTTGAGTTGGATGTAATGCCATATTCTATCTTCCCGCCAATGTTCCATTCTTCCGTAGGACCGACGAAAGCGTTGACACCTATCCGCGATTGGGAGTTGTTATTATCAACAAAGTAGAATTTACTCGCATCACCGGTGTCAGCGTACAGGACTCCCTTATTAATTTGACCATAGAGATTGACATCGACATTTTCAAAAGTGGAAACCACCGCTTTATCCACCAGGGGTTCTGCCTGAGGCTCTTTTTGAGGTTCTTGAGCCGATTGCTTCTGTCCCCCACTCCCAGGAACACCAACCACTTCCTTGAGACGAGAAATTTCTTCGGCTTGTTGATTAATCTGCTGCTGCTGCTGTTCGATCATTTTTTTCAATTCCAACAACAATGCTGTATCCGATTCACTGCTGGCTGAAGCACTCGTTGCCAACATTACAGCCATCATCGAAGTAGTCGCAATCATTGTTGTCTTTATCAATTTTTCCTCCCTTTATTAAATTTTCATATAATCCGAGAACTGAGTGGTTAATGTTATCCATGATGTAAGGAATGATCCTCAAGATGTTATATGTTATTCGGAATTCAGCCGGTATATTTTATTCAACCTTCTCCCACATCTTGTCAGGATCGAATTTTGTTATGCTTTTGGCAACTTTTTCGGTATCTACCCCCAGGTCTTGCTGATAGACAACGCCGTCATGGTTGACAATAAAGGTCATGATGCCGGTGCTGTTATACTGCGCCGGATAGGCAACAACTGCAAAGCCGCCAATCATATTACCGCCGACCACATAATTGTAAGCACCTCCGGGGGCATTATTACTTTGCTGTAGCAGCATTCGGAAGTAATATCCGTAATAAGGTTGAGGTTTATCCTGGGAGCCAAGCTTTGTATATCCTTCTTCCCAGGCCTTTGCCAGAAGTTCCCCCAGTGGACTCGGCTCCTCACCTTGTGCCGTCGGCCAGTAGAGACCATTACGCTTTCCGGGATCACTAATAAACTTTTCCGCATACTCAATAATCCCATCACCGTCACTGTCCATCATCGCATATTCGCGTTGGGCATCAACAATAGCCAGACAGGTTTGAATGGTGAACAGCTCATTCCTGCCGATCCTTCGGTTCAGGATCTCTTCTTTGCCCTCGCCGGAATCAAAGTACCAACCTTGTTCTTCCTTGATAATCGGGATGGGAAAGGGCCAGTCGTCTTCGCCGACCAACAGGATTGCCTTCGTCGGCCCGTCTTTCTCTAGCGCTTTCTTGTCCCCAATCTTTTGCAAAAAGTCAGACTTTTCCTGTTTATCTGCGATAGGATCACCCGAGTTCAGAATTGACTCACCCTCAGGCCCCAATATGGAGAGGAGCTGCTTCTGGTCATTTTGGGTAAGAGCGTCGATGAATGCCGACACCGCTTCCTCCGGTGAGGCAAATATTTTCCGGGCCGAAGCAGCCGGTAGATGCCCAACCAGAAGTATGGAGCACATTATTATCAGGGCAACGATTGGTGTTTTCTTATGTCTATTCTCTATAGGAAACATTTTTCCCCCTTATTTGTGATCATCAAAGTAAACTTTCAGCGGCCAGATTCCACCTGGGCTACCTGCGCCCACCGCCACCACCTCGTCCACCACCACCGCCACCGCTAAACTGCCTGCTTGAACTCCCACGACTACTATAATTCTTTGTCGCACGGCTGTTGTTGACACCGGAATATGCGCCGCTACTCCGGCCGGAAGAATTGCGACTGCTCACTTTTGTACCACCGGACGCACGATTGCTGATATCCCTGCTACCTGATGCACGATTACCGACATCCCTGCCGCCGGAATCGCGCTGTCCCTTATTCTGCCCTCGGAACTGGTCGGCATCGCCTCGCTGGAGGCCCTGCCTTCCTGCCTCGGCTTTACCACGGTACGCTTCACGTGATCTTGCAGCTTCACTCCCGGTCCCTCGGTTATACTTCTTAGCAGTTCCCTGATCCCGGTAAGAGACCCCTCCACGATGGCTCGCGTCATGCTGCCACTTGCCTTGATACTGGGCCTTATATTTGTTTCTATTTATATTGCTGTTAATATTGATATTTCGATTTACATTGATATCGACATTACCACGACCCCAGTTACAATGCCCCCACGCATACCCCCAGGCCACACCAACGGCAACACCGGTTGCAAAAGCAAAGGTCGTTCTCGCCGCATAACCCGGTGGGTAATAGTAATACGGCGGATACGAGGGATACCACCATGATCCGTACACTATGGTCGGATTATAGGTAGGCACGTAGACGATCTGCGGGTTGGCAGGTTGGATGATTATCGTTTCTTTCTCGACGATAACCTTCTGCTCCTTATTGGTCTTGAGATTGCCCTCCGCCTCGGCTTTTCTCCGGAGACTCTGGACCGTGGCCATAACTTCTTTCTGCTGGGCAAGAAATGCATCACCCAGCTTCTGAGTCCAGTCAACCTTCTCGTTCATCATGTCAAGAACCTGGGGAAAATTCACCAGAGACTTGACGCTCGGATCCCATGGCTGAGCTTCGAGGGCTTTAGCCAGGGGGTCACCGGTAAGAGCCTTGTTCTGCTTTGCCCATCGATCAGCCTTGACGATCTCAAGCGGGTAGGTCGACGCCATCAGTATCTGGGTAAGCAGTGAGTCCGGATAAAGTGCAATAGGTGCAAGAATCTGGTCAAGTTCTTCTTGCTTGAAAACATTCTGTGCCCCTTCTTGACCGTACGTTCCCGGTGGAATTATCAGCATGATCATCAGGAAGAGGACCAGAACTCCAGAGCATTGTTTTTTTATTCCTCTTATGTTCATAATATCTCCTTTAAAAATTCCCCTCTCAGAATAGATTAATTCCAGACAATCACAATTCCAAATAACCACAAATAATTATCATTTTCCATATTATTTAATCACATAGCCTTTTCCCTCCAGGCATGCACGTTGACAATAGCCTCTAACATTTCTCAATTTGGGCTCAATGATTTCAACCACATGGTCGACAAGCTCAATCTCCGCCTGGCGATTCCGATACCAACTTGTCAGGCGCTCTTGGTATTGAGAGCGATGGTCGCGGCTTTTCATCCATAACACAACCCTCCTGCACAATAGGTTTTACTTAGGTTTTATCTATATTTTATCGATACTTCTACCGTTGCCTGGAACGGGCAACCTCTGCGGAGGGACTATTTCCATCATATTATGAAATACGATAGCCCTATAGCATTCAATTTAATCTGCACATCACTGAACAGGAGCTGCAGATTTCATAACGGCTCCTGTTCAGTTGTGTTTATTTCTTTTTATCTTTCTTTTCTTTTTTATCCTTTTTCTTTTTTACCTTCTTCTCGTCTTTTTTCTTACCTTCCTTCTTGGCACATTTTTCTTTCTTGTTTTTTGTCATAGTCTTTCTCTTTTGATGGTGAGTGAAGTGTCTTCACCAAGGGATGTATACCCCTCTTGCCCTCGAGGTAATTGGGGGGCGCTGCAGAACAGTTACATACTGTTCTGCAGCCTTAAGCAATACTGTACATGAAAAAAAATAACTCCATTCGGCATAATTCCATTCGGCTTCCGTTGAGCAAAAAACTTATCAGTTGCGAGACGGTGGTCGTTTATTCACCGCTTTTATACAGACAGACCCTTATCATCTTATGATATTCAGAAAAAGCGGCAAAATCATCACCCGGAAGTTGTAAAAAAGATACATTGGCGCATCAGGCAGTTTTGTTACCTAATGTTTTGCAGGAAAGTGCATTACCGCTGATATCTTCACAGAATCCCAAAAGATTTCCCAGCCAGATCCGCCTGGTGACGGTTCTTTACACGCAGTTTCTGATAGATGGTTGAGAGATGTGGAGTGGCCGGCTTCATCGGGCCGGAGGTATCACAGTTTGAAAAGGCAAGTCATGGCAGGCAAAGAGGGTCGATCACGATGTTACCAAACTTCTATGCAATATCGCTGACACGGCTTAATCCCCTAAGGAAACCACTGGGGATACTCTTACGATTATACGGGAAATGATCGGCAAGAATGTGGATGGAAGTCGTCGGCTCAGGAGGACATAAAACAAGAACAACCTATAATCCGGCTTTGCCTTCAAGCCCTGAGCAAGGTGTTCAAGGAAATACCTAAAGTCCATGGAGGAATAAGGTGATACTCCATGGACCTTTGTTTGTATTTAACAGCAGTCTGATCGAACGTAAGACAGCCTATCGAAACAGTCAATTTACATTACAGGAGTAAAAACAACTCTTCTATTTTTTGCTCGATTTTCCTCTGTATCGTTAGGATAGGCAGGCCTGGTCTCTCCATACCCTACGGCACTCAAGCGACTTGCGTCAATACCCACTGTTTTGATCAAATAATCCATAACGGCTTTTGCGCGTTTTTCCGACAATCTTTGGTTATATGCCTCAGAACCGGTACTGTCCGTGTTGCCGGAAATCTCCACTTTCATGGTTGGATTCTGGTCAAATGCGCTTTTGGTATCATCTAAAACTGGATAGAATTCCGGCTTAATCACCGAGCTGTCAAAAGCAAATAACAATCCATCCGAGAATGCCCAGCAACCTCTCTCGTTCACAACTACACCTTTTGGTGTATCGGGGCAGTCATCGTTGGCATCCGTTACGCCGTCACCATCACTGTCCGCCGGCATGGCCGGTGCGGCAACCTGCGCTGGTGCGGCCACTGCAGGCAGAGAATATGCACTGAGGATTGTAACCCACTCATCTTTACTATATGCGGTCGACACGTTAGAAAAAGAAATTTCATCATTTTTAACAATTGCATACGAAAGATTAACCAATTTCTCACTCACCGCTGACGGTAAGAGCTCAAGGCCATAAGCCATGAGAATGGAATGGTAATCCTCAGGAGAGTAAGCAATTGAATTGTCGTTAAACACAATCTCGTCGCCAATAATTTTGGCATAGGAAGAAGGAACATTGGATACAGATGCAGGATCCATCTTCAGCCCGTATGCCTCAAGCAGACTGTTAAATTTAAAGGACGATGAATACGCTGTCGATGATGTGTCAAATATCGTATTTGCATCTATCGGCAATTCAATAGCCAGTGCCGGTATCGCCAGAGCGAGCATTGCTAACAAAGCAACTACTGTTTTTTTCTGCATAATCCTCTCCTTGATGAACAATTCGATAAGGGACAACACGACGAATAAAAAATATTATCGCTGCAAACAATGCTGGAGACAGGAGCGTCAGCCATATTCCTGTAACGAGGCCGGCAATTGCTTTGCCAGCCATTCCACCTCTAGAATAGAAACAGATAAAAATCAAGAATAAAAGAGTATTTCAAGACTGCCCACTGTAGCTCAAGCATATACATTGAGCAAGATTGAAGTAAAGTCAGCCACAACACCTAACAGTTGCAGAGTAGGTAGAGAGGGTTCTCCCGGATTAAGCGTATGTGCAGTGACAAACAAGTCGATACAGATAAACAATGAAATTCCTTTTGCCCCTTCGTCATAACAAGGTTATTCAAGGGGCAGTCGATGGCTTTTACGATGAGCTTATGGAAAAAATAGTACAGATGTTGATGCGATCTTACCCGAAAGCTTATATAGTGTCGATTCGTGAACTGGTACAAATTTTAGTTATAATGTCAGAGGGTGCTACTGTGCTTTACGGTACTCGTAAGAAACGAGCCGTAAAAATTGAGCGTGTCCTTGAGCTTGCGACACCGCTTCTAAAATCTAATTCACCGCACATTTGACATCTGAAAAGGGTTACTTGCGGTGGTGATACGAGAATTGGCGGGACACCGTACTTTTTGCTGGAACGATCGGCGCTAACATCGCCTACGGGAGGCTCGACGCCAGGCCGGATGAGATCATCGAAGCCGCGAAAATGGCCAACGCCCACGACTTCATTCTGCAGATGCCGCACGGCTATGAATCGCTGGTTGGAGGTATTAGTTCACCGGACCGCAGTAAGTGACCACAGAACCCGGATCTGTAACCGTTCAACCAGTGCTCCAGTTTCGTTCAAGCAGGCCTGCGAGCTATAGTTGGCTATGTGAAGGGGCCTGATCGGACGAAAATGAAGTGCTGGTGAACGGTTACGGTTGGAGAACGCGGCCTTACCCTTTCAGGAGGGCAGCGTCAGCGCATCGGCATCGCCCGCGCCATTGTCCGTAATTCACCAATCCTTATCCTGGACGAACCCACCGCCGCCCTGGACACTGAGTCGGAAAAACTGGTGATGGAGGCGCTCGAACGGTTGATGGAGGGGCGCACCGTCATCACCATCGCACACCGCCTGAGTACCATCCGGGATGCTGACAAGATTGTCGTGCTTAAAGGCGGCTTTGTCGCCGAGGAAGGCAGCCACGACGAATTGATCGAGGCGGTCGTCACCGCACAAAAACGTGGAGTTAAAGTTCAGGTCATGCTCAACCCCGCCCGCCGCAGTGGTAAGGAGGAGAACGTCGAAAGCCGCGCAGCACTTGAGGGTGCCGGCGTCGAAGTGAGAGACAGCAATCCTGCATTCGGCATTACCCATGAAAAATCCATGGTCGTAGATGACGCAACAGCCTTTGTTAAATCCTTGAACTGGGCAACTAAAAACCTCAATCTTACCCGCGATTATGCGGTCCTTACAAGTCATAAACACGAAGTGGATGAGGTTATCGCCGGTTTTGAAGCTGACTGGAACCGTAAGGATTTTGATCCCGGTGAGCATTCACACCTCATTTGGTGCCGCGGCAATGGCCGGGAACGAATTGCTCGACTGATTGACGGGGCCAAACACACCCTTTTCGTCCAAAATGAGCGCTATCAGGATTCCGTCATCATCGAACGATTGGTTCGCGCCTCGATGCGGGGAGTCAAAGTCCATGTAATGGCCCTTCCGCCCCATAATCTGAAGAAGGACAAACTTGTTGAGGGCGTCGGTGGCCTGCGAATTATGGACGATGTCGGTATCAAGATTCACAAGCTCAAGCACCTCAAGCTGCATGGCAAAATGCTCTTGGCAGATGGCTGTCGCGCCATTATCGGCTCCATCAATCTCGCGCCAGGCAGCTTTGATGACCGGCGGGAACTTGCCATTGAGGTCCACGACGAAGAGATCATTGAACGGCTGCATAAGATCGCCAAACATGACTGGGAAAACTCTCATCCCCTTGATCTTACCGACGAAGGTTTATTTGCTGACCTTGAAGACAGATTGGAAGGAAGTTCTGAAAAACTCGTACTGAAAGTGCATGCTGATCATGGCGATAAAAACAAGAAATCGTGAGCAAAGAGGGCGTGCCGTGACCCATGCCATGAACCGTTTAGAATATTTTGCAGCAATTATGAAACCGCTGCTTGTCTCTTTGGTTGTATTCATCTGCACATGCTCAGGGACCTTCGCCGGCTCTGAAGAGGCACTAACGACTGGATTCCCGGCGGAGGTGCAGGTGAATCTCTGCTCTGAACCCCAAGAAATCATTGAGGCTCTGCAGCTTAAACGCAAAGGAAAGAAATTACGGGAGGCCTGGTACTTCGATACAACCGCGCTGGATCTTTTCAAGAGTGGTGTCATCTTTCGTCTACGAATCTCGGATAAGAAATCCGAGCTTACCTTAAAAGCTGCCCATCAAAACTGCCCCGAGATTAACCCGGTGCTCCTCCCGGCAGACCAGGCTAAATGCGAGTACGATATGCATGGGGAGCAACTCGAGGGTGCCGTGTCCATTAGCAGAACTCTATAGACTCGGCAGGTTGACGATCTGTTCAAAGGTAGTATTGCTCTGGCCGATATCCTCAGTCCAGTGCAGGTGCGTTATCTGCAGGAAGGCGTTGATGTCTGGCCACTTCCATTGGGGCTGAAGCGCCTCGGGCCTGGAAAAATTGCTACCTATCACAGGAAAGGCCAGGCCTTTGTCGTTGAAATATGGCAGCTTGCATCAGGCCTGCGGACTATTGAAATATCTCAGAAAAGCACTTTTGCGGATGCCCGCCGTCTTAAATCCAGCTTAATGGAGACCTTAACTCGCAGCAAAGTGAAGGTCTGTGACGACCAAGGTTCACAAGCCGGCCGGAAACTCAAAGAGTATTTAAAAGGTCTCTTGTTTGAGGAATGAGCTGGTTTAGAACGGCTGATTAAACATGACCCAGGCGGTGCCTCCCTCCTCAGACACGGCCATATCGAACCTGATGACACCGCCTGCCATCATCGAGCGGATGCCGAGCCCTGCATCCACCTTCATGTCGCTGATCAGTTCTGATAGCTCATAATCACCGGCAACCCTGCCGACTTCAACAAAGGGTACGAGCTGAAACCAGTCCAGCTTCAGCCAGCGCAGCCAGGAAACATCGGCAACAGGATTATATTTCAGAGTATTATTAAACACTTTAAAAAGGGTGAGCATGATGTATGCACATTTGCAAAGGTTCAAGTTAATTCATACTGTAGCACTGATTGTACTGCTCTTCCAACTCAGCGCTTGTGAAAAACAAGCGGTAGTTTCAAGTTTACCAGATAGAGAATCTATCAACCCTCTCAATACGAGCTATTCAATTGACGGCCAAGAAATACGCCTGGTGAATGGCAGAGCCGAGAACCAAGTTGCGCCCAATGCATTCGGCAAAATGAGAACGCAGGTTTGGGGTGAGCCTAAAATGGCTGATATTAACGGTGATGGGAGAGTAGACGCTGCGATGATACTCATCCACAGTGGCGGCGGCAGTGGAACCTTTTATTATTTTGCCGCAGCTGTTAACGAAGGAAATAGCTACAAAACCACACGTGCAGTCTTGCTCGGTGATCGTATCGAGCCTACCAGCATAGAAGTAGCCGGCAACCGCACAACCATTAATTATCTTGATCGCGCTCGAGGTGAAGCCTTTTCCGTCAAGCCAACGCTGGCAAAACAGCAAATAATTATTTACGACCAGGAATCGGGCGAGCTTGCCATGGTGGCCCAGAATTTTGCCGGCGAGGCCGATCCTGCGGTGATGACTCTGGGGATGAAATCGTGGGCTTGGATAAAAACGCTCTACAATAACGACACCAGCTTTAAGCCCCAAAAACCTGGTATTTTCACTCTCACCTTTAGTGACAATCAGCGCGTGCAGATAGGTACAGACTGTAACCGAATGCAGGCCGCCTATAACGTTGCCGGCAATAAAATTGAATTTACGGATATTATTTCCACACGGATGTTCTGTGCAGATTCGCAAGAACAATTGTTCGTAGGCATGCTGGAAAAAGTCAGCTCATATTTTTTTACCAACCGCGGCCAGTTGATTTTAGAATTTCATTTCGATAGCGGTTCGATGATTTTCCAGTAAAAAAGGTAACTTCGCTTCCAATTCACCATAAAAGGAATGGTGGCATTTATTGCTGTACAGCTACCTTATGGTGTTACTATTTATGGGCTGCTTCCCGCATAGGAAGCAGCCCACTATTTATTCACCAACTCAATTTCAATCGACGTCATTTGAGCATCTATCTCGGAAAAAGGAATTGCAACTGAAACCGCAGGCTCCAGTCTGCGCCGCCATCCGGAGCTTCCACGTTATAAAACGCCTGCAACTGGGCATTCATCGCCTGCTTCCCTATCCTGAAGATTTTCCCTAAACCTCCGCCAAAGGGAACAGTCCACTCGTTGCCGCTTTCAGCCTCCCAGTTTGCGGTTATGACAGGCGCGGAGGTGAGGTACCAGCCTTCGGCCATGTTGTAATTAATGAAATACTGAAAAAGGAACTGATTAACATCTTCTCGGTCACTATCTCCGGCAAAAGACCAGAGATTATTAACCAGTCCGCCAATTACCCAGGGGCCCTGTATTGTCAAAGCCACGGCTGAAGGTCCGGCACTCCATTTGCCGGTACCTAAAACATCGTCAGTTGCTGTTGGCAGAGAAAAAATAGGCCCGACTCCCCATATAAGCTTGCCAGGTTTCGAAGGTGAGAGGAAGACGGTTTCATTTATATCTCCCAGACCGAACTCACTGCTGGTTCCAGGTGCTGTCTGCGGTTGATAAATGAGGGGAGCTATGGTTCGGGTTATCAGGTTCCAGTCCATATTCAATTTGATTGGTATTACCGGCTGGATATTCAATATATTTTGTACATCGTCGTCCGGTCCAACCCCAAAATTAGTGTTATTCTGAAATGGCAGGCTGATCATATCAGCAACCGGGTTCTGCGCTGCTTTGGCCAGGTCCGCTGTTTCCTCCGCCCTTGCCGGCCGTGACAATAGTATAGTAGTGCCCAGTAAAAGGCCCATCGCGAAATAATACACGGAAATTTTGTGTGGTCGCATCTTCAATTTTCTCCTTGTTGTTTTGATTTATGTTCATTTCAATGGCCTTCCCAGCTGAAAAGGCCGTTGTTTTCTTTGTTTATAACGGACTGAGAGGGTCAGTTTCGGTATCTGCCCGGTATACCATGGAATATAACGAGATGTTTCCCGTAACACCACTGTATAAAACAAAAAGCAAGAAAAAGACCAGGAGAAGCCCAAAAATGCCAACAGCGATAAGTATTTAATTTAAAGTATTTATAATTATTTTTTTGGGCACTCGACAAGATCTGGAAAGAGACGCTAACCTCAACATTTTGAGGTTCTGTTAATGGTTGAGGCAATAGTGTTCTTTTTAAGTAACCGTTCACCAGCACTTCATTTTCGTCCGATCAGGCCCATTCACATAGCCAACTATAGCTCGCAGGCCTGCTTGAACGAAACTGGAGCACTGGTTGAACGTTTACAGATCCGGGTTCTTTGGTCACTTACTGCGGTCCGGTGAACTATTACCTTTTTAATAGAAAAAAGGCCTTTAAGGGTAGATTAATTTGCAAGATTTTTTTAACTACGCACAGATTTCTATTGCTTAAAAATCATTTTTATTCTTAATAAAAAGTAATAATTTTCTAGATCTATATGTTGTTATAAACGTTTTTGCAAAACTGTCGAATGTATTCATCTTGTTAATCTAGAACCTCGAACTTCAACTATAACAAAGAGGAGTAATATGGATTCAATGCAATGGGTTAGGATCAAATCGCTGGCTGCAGCCGTTCTTATTTCGCTGATGTTCTGCTTCGTGCACTCTGCAGCAGCTGCACAGGAGGCTGACAAATGGCAGAACGAACTCACTCTCTATGCTTGGCTTCCCAGCATTGACGGCGACTTAAAATATACCCTTCCCGGGGATGGCGGCGGGGTTTCCATCGATGCCTCTGATATCTTAGATTCGCTGAACATGACCTTTATGGGCAACTTTGTAACCCAATACAATAAATGGTCATTTGGCATGGATGTGATCTATCTGGACTTAAGCAACGACAAGAACACAACCACCTCTGTAGGCAGGGTGCCGGTGGATGTCCATGCAGATCTCAGCCTGGAAGGCTGGCTGCTGTCAGGTATTATCGGTTATGACGTGGTTCAGAATGACCGGGTACGACTTGCTGCTTTTGGGGGAGTGCGCTATTTCACACTTGATACGGATGCATATTTAAGTCTATCGGGCCCAGGTCCTTTAGACCCGCAGACCTCCCTGGCCAATTCAACTGATCTCCTGGATGCCATCGTCGGAGTAAGAGGCAGCATCATGCTGTCTGAACACTGGTTTCTGCCTTACTATGCCGACATCGGTGCCGGTGACGCAGAGCTGACTTACCAGCTTTATAGTGGCATAGGATACATGTTTTCCTGGGGCGACATCAGGCTGGGCTACAGGTACTTGAAATACGAACAAGACGACAAATTCTTAGAAGACTTCGAATTCTATGGTTTCATGCTGGGGGTGGGTTTCCGCTTTTAGTACGTCGTTTCCTTAATTTTTGGAATATGCACCCTTTTCACATTCATCCGTAATGTGATTTTTGGTGCCACCCAAGATCGCCTGTAACAATCTTTGGATATAACGTCCCGTTACAGCAACGGTTTCTACATACCGTCTGCTGTAACGGATTATTACTGAAGAACTTCCTATTTAATTCAGCCTGGTTGCATTATTCCTTAGCCATGTTCTGGTCGGTCTCGTCGGCTAATACCACTGCGGCGCCGGCTCTCAGGAGGTTATTTCTGGTTTCCTGAGCCACTGGAGCTGTCTTGTCAACCTCTGGAAAATCGACAATAACCTTGCGGTGTGCATAATGGATGCCTTTCGCATTGAAAGCTTCTGTAAGACGCCGGTATGCCTCTCTCTTTATGACAAATTGCGTACCGGGCTTGGCGGTAAACTTCACTCTGATAACCATCACAGAGTTGCTTATCCCATGGACACCCTGGGATTTGATAGGCTTGATAAAACCACCACCTGTCTCTTCATCTTCAAGCATTTCTTGGCCGACCCCTTTAATAATTTTCCTAACCTGGTCAATATCGGTACCATACGGAAACTCAAGTGGAAACTTGATGACAATCCCACCGCGATTAAAATTGGTCACAGCACCAAGATCACTGTGCGGCACAATCTGCAGCATGCCAAGATGGTGTCTGAGCATGACATTTCTAAGAGTTATCGCCTCAACAGTGCCTTGAGTGGAGCCGGACTGAATGTACTCACCCACGCGGAAAGCGTCATCGAGTAGAAAAAAGAAACCCGAAAAGATATCTGCAACAAGCTTCCGAGCGCCAAAGCCGATGGCAAGACCAAAGACACCGGCACCAGCGAGAAGTGGGCCTATGTTAATACCTAGAGATGACAGGACTGTGAGAATGACCAATACCACTAAGAATGAACCTATTACCTTACGGAGCATTGGTAAGAGAGTAAAACTCCGGCCATGGGGGACGGCCCCGCCGAACTCAGGATCAATGCCCGCCTCTTCCTCTGTAGTCACCGGGGTGGCTTCATTAATTTTTTTCTCTATATAGGATGCGGCAAAACGCCAGGAGACGAGAGCTAAGGAAAGTGTAACAAACGATTCAAAAATTGCTTTGACGACCCTGGCGGCAAAAGGGATTTGGTAGCCCCAGAGAGACAGTACCCAGATAGCCAGTGCTGCGCCTAGAATGAATTTGAAAATGAGGTGGGATTTGGAAACAATAGCCTTCTTTTGGTTAATAGAGTACTGCTCATCAACCATGTCCTCCTCGCCTGGCTTATCATCTTTCGTCTGCAGTCTACTAAGGCCTAGAGAATCTACGACCGAGGCAATTACTACATACCCGACATAGCTCAAAACCAAATAAATTGGAATAATGAGCAGGCTTACCAGAAACGAACCATTTCTAACCATAGTTCCGGTAATCACCCTGCCTATCCAGACGAACCAGAGGATAAAAAGGTACAGCAGAGCGGGCACATGCCAGTAGACGGCAATCTGATTAGTATACCACCTCTCGGCGCCCCTGTCCGTGTTCGCCTGGAGTAAGGTTGAAACTGGTTGCCTCAAGTACAGGATCAATAGAACAAAAACCAACATTACAGACGATACGAGAACTATCGCCGACCAAGCGATGGTCTGTTCAAATGCCCCAAGGTCTTCTAATAAATTCAACAACAATAAGCTGAACCCAATAATCGTGGCCGAAGTCACAGAGGCGTAGTGCAAGGACTTGGCAAAGGCATCAGGCAGAGCAAGCGGACGAACGACACTCTGGTCGGGTGCAAAGATAACCCTGCTGACAATCAGGCTGAAAAGACTAAAGAGCACTGTCCCTAGAATCACCTGGAATAACATCCTTGCCTGGATTGATGTGCCGCCATCCAGAAATAAAAAGCCGATAATGGATATAAGTGCCAGCAAAAGAAAACCAGCCAAGGACGGGATGCTGCGAAGAATACTCGCCCAGAAGCGGGCGAACCTGTCATTAGTGTGCGGGACTATCTGCTCAAATTGAATAAGGCTCTTGCGGGCAATCCGTCTGGCTGTGAAAACAACTCCAAAAGCGATGGCGAGAGACACAACCGTTCTCCACAAAATGCCCCAAAACCCTCCTGCTCGACTTGTAGGTATTAAAATTCTAGCCAAATCACCAGATACATGCGGAGCAAATGCAATAACACTGCTGTTTTCAATTTCGTCGACTTCACGTCGATCGAGCATATGTATCCACTTCAAAAGTGAGTTTGAATGAACTGGCGTTTTACCTATGGCCAGGTTGGGAAGCGCTTCTGTGCCGGTTTTTTCAGCGGTCGGTTGTGCGGCATCTGCTTGTGTTGAAAGCACTGGAGATACGATTTTCTGTTGACTGAAAGCGCTTTGCTGATTGGCAATATTTTTTGTAGGACTGTCTGCTCCAGATAAAGGTGCGCGCAGGGTCAGTTGACAAAAAACCAGAGTGGTGAGAAAATAAAAGATGATTTTTAGTTTCATACAGAATCCTCTGCGGCTCCTCTGAAAATGTTTACACGCAATCTGACCCGGCCGCCAGGAATCACTTGAACCAAAGCCGTGCCGGGTCCGGTCTTCTTTAAAACATTAAGAGGATGCTGCCTGATAGCTCTTCACATCCTTTGACTCCGAACGTATCTGGCCAAGCAGACTGTCCGTAGTTGGGGATTCGGGAAGGCTGCAGTACATGCCGACTGCACAACGTCGGACCGTGCGCCGCGCGACCCCGGCATAGCTCACCGGGGTAAGAGGACGGCCGATTATTGCTTGAGCAGACGGCACCAGATACTGCGCTCCGGGAATTGAATACTGTTCTGCAATCTCATCTCCGAAGGTCAAAATGCATCCAGCGACCAGTACGACACCGAGTATTTTTAATATGTTCATTTTGCGTCTCCTTTCTTGAAGTGTTCTGGTATATCACCCGCTCCCTTAAGGTCCTTCAACTCAATTTTTTCGGCCTGCGTTGTGTTCTTAAAACTATAATCTGTGCCTGCAACCTCGCCTCCGGTCTTCCAATCTCTTACCTGCACGGTATATTGCGGTCCACCGCTAACCTGCTTGGAGGTGATGACATAGCGGCAGGGATAGGGACGCTCTCCCTGGGCAATCCAAATCTGCCAGTCGACCTCATCGGTTCTAAAAGCAAGAGAATCACATTCAACACCGCCTACCACGCCGCTGCCAAGGTCTTTTACGTCGACGACATCGGCCATCAACAAATCATAAGGGTTAGATGACAATAAATCTGCTGCAGGGAGCGGCCGGTTGTAAGTGGTCTGCAATTCATTTATCAGATGATCGATAGTGCCGGGAATCTCAACCTGCGCATAAAGATTGACGTTTTTGCCGAGCAGAGTCATAGTCTTTCCGTCAAAAAAAAGCTCAATATCGGCAAATCCGCCGGAGCGAGTGGCCTGGATCTTGTCTGGCCGATTAAGCACGACGGTGCCTGAACTCGCCAATGCGAGTATCTGATCTTCAGTGGTGACAACCTCGAAGGTGGTATCGAATGCAAACGAGATTGACTTTTGTGCCACCATATAATCAGACATGGCCTTGAGGATTCTTTTGGCATCTGCCTCATCAGCTTTTGCTGCCCCGACCGCGTCAAAGAAAAGAGTCGCGGACAGCAAGGTGAGCATACAGTACAAAAGGGTCTTCAATGATTTTGAACGTGTATTCTTCATTTTCATGTACCTCCGTGCATTGATGTTTTTTCTTAGACGATCCCATAAAAATTGAAATCGCCACGCGTTGTTTCCCTTATTATTTTAAAAAATGAATACGTTGAAACAGATTTTTCAGCACTAGATCATCGCCATGCTATTGAGCGTACCTCCTTTAATTAAAGTTCGTTGTTAAAACAGTTTTCCAAAATAGAGATAGAGGCTTGAATTATGGTATTCAGCCTGACCGTAGCCAAGATAGAAGGGTCCAATGGGAGTATCGAGCCCGATAAAAAGACTGCCGGCGGTAAGGGTGTCGGTGAGGCTGACATCCTCACTGCAATTCCAGACATTGCCTTGTTCCAGAGATCCCCCTAAATAGATTGGCATCAGCCTGAAATCACCAAAACGGCGAAAATAAGCAAGCCTTAATAAACCGTATTGCTGGCCGCTTAACTCATCCTGATTAAAGCCGGAAAGGTTCAGCAGGCCGCCGGCCCTAAATAGACTTTCAAGCGGGGCATCGTTGTTCAGAGTGGTATCAAAGGTAACAGAGCTGATAAGAGTATGACGCCCCCATGTCTTGGCCACCCCAAGATTGAATTGCACCTGTTGGTAATTGGTATCCGAGCCCAGGGCTTCACTGGCAGAAGTAAACTCAATGGAGCCCAGTGATCCCCTGGTTGGAAAGGAGATATTATTGAAGGTATCCAAAGAGATTTTCGCAAAGACCAGGCCATCATCAAAATTATAATCGGCTTGGCTGGAGGGACCAACCAGGACTTTCGCCTCACCGGCAAAGCGACGATAACCGAGGCGAAATTCTCCCCATTCTCCAAGCTGCCGACCAACGGCAAGCGAAGCGCCATATCTTTTAACCCGGTATTCGGCTACCTGATCTTCGTTTTCATATTCGTAGTAGTTAGTATCCTGGTAAAACAGGGCAGGATTGATAAAGTAGCGCGAATAAATATCAAGCGGCTGGAATAATTCAGTAGCGATCGCAGGATCCGTGCCGATCTGTAGCGCAGTGCGCCACTCTCCAGCCAGACTGTTTATCGCGGTCCGTGTGTAGGCAAAACCAACATTAAAATTGGTCTCTCCCTGGAAATTATTTGATGAGGCCAGTCCGCCTTGGATATAATTTGGCCCCCAGGATCGTTCCTTGACGTGAATAATCAACCCGCACTCACCACTCTCCTTTTGGACGACCTGGTAATTTACTGTTTCAAACAGCTCCAGACCATAAATCCTCCCAATGTCGGTTTGCAACTGGGTCTCATCTAATGGTTTGCCAATCTCAATGTGCAGATAGGAAGCCAGAACATCATCTCCGATACGGGATTTATTGTCGATTTCAACATAATCGATAACCGGGAGAGTAAAATTTGCGGGAGCCCTTCTTGCGACAATATATGTTGCATATGCAGCCTGGGAAAGAGACAGTTCTTCCAGCCGGGGTCTTTGCAATTCCGCAGCTATGACTCCCTTGGGAATCGCCTCGGCCGCACGTACAAAACCGGCGGTCGATATATCACCGAGGTCGGGTACAATTAAAAAATCGTTCTTCGTCAGGGTGGCTATCTGTTGGTCAGTGTTGCGTCTACTGAGGATGCCGGTAAGCTGCTCGGTTATGGCAACTGAACTGGTCAACTTGTCCCGCGGACTGAGAGGTGTGCTGACATCAACGGCAATAATAATATCAGCGCCCATCTGCCGGGCCACATCGATCGGCAGATTGTCGGAGACACCGCCATCCACCAGCAGATGCCCCTCGATCTCCACCGCGGCAAAGGCCGCCGGCACCGACATGCTGGCTCGCATGGAACGTGCAAGGTTCCCAGAGCGAAGGATTACTGGTACACCGGTGACGATATCTGTGGCAACAGCCCTAAAGGGGATGTCGAGTTTATCAAAATCATCGACTTCCGTCACAGGCATGGTCAGGGAGTTAAACAGCAGATCAATCTTCTGTCCCTGGATAAGACCTGAGGGAAGGTCAACGTCGCCATCATTGAAGCCGGCTTTACTCTTTATTAAATAGATGTAATCGTCCTGTTTGCGACGAAAAGATCTGCCCTCACGCCGAGGGTCATCACTAAAGGTATCATTCCAATCAACGCTGGTGAGAGCCTTTTCTATCTCATCGGGATTCATCCCTGAGGCATAGAGCCCACCGACAATTGAACCCATGCTGGTACCTGCTATATAATCGATAGGTATCTTCAACTCCTCAAGAACCTTGAGGACGCCAATATGGGCTGCCCCCCGGGCCCCTCCACCACTCAGCACCAGTCCGATCTTCGGCCTCGCCGATGTCGGGGTAATGGCCGAGTCAACAGGTGATGCAAAAACCAACTGACAGAGCAAAAAAGTCAGCAGCAGGCCGTTATCGATAAGAACAACGGCATTTTTGCGGGATCTCTTCATTGCAACACTATTAACCATTTATTCGGCTGAATGGGAAAAGTACCTCTCAGGCAGTATTTTTCGATCCTGCACGGCTCAACTCCCCCTTCGACTCTCCTGCTTTCTGCGCTATCACCATGTCACAGCTTATCCCCTGCAGGTGAACATCGCGTTGGGGAAAGGGAATTTCAATTCCAGCCATTTGAAATTCGTTCATAATATCACGATTAAGTTCGCTCAGCACCAGCCTGCGATCCTTGAATTCGGGAATCCAGACCCGGAGTTCGAAATTAAGGGAACTTTCACCGAAAGCAAGAAAGAGAACCGTTGCCGGTGGAGATGACAAGACCATCGGAGATTCTTTTGCACAGTTCAGTAATATATCGAAGACCTTGTTCGTATCGGATTCATAGCCCACCCCAACCGGGATCTTGACCCTGACCTGTCTCTCGCCAAGGGTCCAGTTGGTAACCTGACTGCTGATTAAGGCTGCATTGGGGATAACAATTCTGGCATTATCAAGAGTCTGGACCACCGTGGCCCGTAACCCCAGTTCTTTAATCTCGCCGATCTCGTTGCCTAGTTGCAGCATGTCACCGATCTTTACCGGACGCTCAAAGAGCAGAATCAGGCCACTTGCAAAGTTGTTGACGATGGCTTGAAGCCCAAAACCAACACCGACACTTAAGGCACTGCCCAGTATTGTCAATTTAGTCAGCTCGACACCGGATACCACCAGCAGTACTAGAAAACCTATAAAGATAAACGCATAATTCGCCAACCTTAGGATGGAAAATTGCGCTCCTATATCTACTTTTTTGCGGGGAAGTATTTCTTGCCGCAAAACTCCCTGGACTGCTCTTGAAACAAGCAGAGTTCCATATACTATCGCCATCACTTTGAGGATAGCCACCGGGGTGACATCCCATCCCCAGAGGACAAGATTCTTACCCATCAGGTCCTGAATCGCTTCCTGAATGGTTGGATAGATCTGCCAGATTTTTAGAACATGAACAGCGAAAATCGTAAAATACAACAGGCAAATGATCGGAATGCATTGGGTAACCAGATTCGATGCATTGCGGCGCAACATCGGCGCTGGAGATTTAAAAAAAAGGAGTTCCAGTGCACAGTTGGTTACCAGAAAAAGGATCCAGAGATCGACAGCCAGCACCACTGTGGCCAGGAAAGAGAAGAAGAGGTAGAGGCTAACCGCATTACGACCGATGGACATGAGTACCAGCAATACTGACAGGAAAATAATAAGCAGCCATGTCGTCCAGCGACCAAGAAGTGGGGTCTCACTCCATCGGGACTTCCAGAGCAACCAGAAGCCATACAGTATCCCGGTGATTGCAGTAGTAAAAATAAAGAGATAAAGGCAGGAAAGAGGAACTTTTGCCAGGTTTGCAAGGTAAAAGGTTAAGACCAAAAGGGCCAATTGATAGACCCTCTTTCTTTTCATCGGAGCGTCTATCAAGACTGGAGATAAGCGTAATATTGCCAGCAAGAGGAACAGTTTGATGATGTTATCCCAGCTTGAAGGAAGATCCGGAATCAGAAAATCAGAGATAATCAGTAAGGTGAGGCAGATAAACGATGCCGTGGCAACAGGTCTGAGAGTTAAGGGATACCAGGCCATAGACGCCTTGATGAAGGGTCTGCTGCGGTAAATTATTATCGAAAAAAAGGCAACCACCGTCGCTATGGCAACAAGGATACCCTTATGTTCGGGTATTGCGTGTTGTTGCAGGATAAAGAAGGTGATACTGCTCTGCAATGCTTTTTGCCACAAACCGTGGTCAAACAGCTGCGCATAAAACTCGGACGATAAAACCGAAGGGGTAATTTGCTGGATTTCTATTCTATGAACTGCCTCCGTGCGACTATCTACTTCATCGTCCAGGGAGTGAATCTTTAGCTGGATTGTACGAATTTGCCGACTCACCGCCAGAGTCGATTCTAATTCTCTGGTGATCGAATCCAGCACGGCGTCAATCTTACTTTGGAGGACCGATATCTCCTGTGTGTGCATCATAAAGGAAGAATTTTTGCCGGCCAGCCCTTGCCATGAGGCAAGTTTTTGTTTTTCAAGGCTCCAACTATTGTTCCAGTCCGCGAGTTTGTCCAGACGTTCTGAAAGTGACCGATTGGCAATTTCGATTGCTCTTTGTTCCTGCTGCAACTTCAATTTAATGATCGAGAGCTGATTATAATCGAAACGCGGAGTAAATGTAGACTGTCCGAGCTGGCCTGGAAGCTCCTCAAGCTCCTTCGAGATTTTGGCGAATGTATTTGGCGTATCGATGTTTTTCAGAGATTTAATCCCGTATTCAAAGTCAATAAGCCGCATGGAGACATCGGTGAGATAATCAACAAGATCTGACAGTTTCCGCTCGGTCTTCGGGATTGGTATCGTTGGCGGCGAGGAGGTGGCTGTTTTGGGGTCTTCAACTCCCATCGCCGGCGGCACGAGTAGGCAGACGAGCGCGAGAATCACTGCCGCTGTTCTAACCCTGGAATAGAGATCAAATACCAGGCTTCTTTTCTCGTAATTAAAATGAAAAAGCAGCTGTACCCTGCTGAGAATTGAGAGGTATGCCGAACGCTTACAGATCCAGGTTATTCGTTTATCCATGACTTTCTGGTGAGCCATTACCTTCCCGTTATTAATGCGCTTTTATACGATAATGCGTCGAGCAGTTCAATACATCCTCCAGTCAGTGATGTCAGCGCATTCTTCTGGAGCCTTTCAGTCAGACTATGAAGCTCACTCCCTTCCTGCAGATACTGCGAGTGAAGTTTTTCAGAACCTTTGCCACATATCGAGATCTGGGTGTCGGAAAAATTGGTGTTTAATAATGCCTGCGCACTGTTGTCCGTTGTAACAGCAACCGTAGATGGCTCCACATTACCTCGGATTAAAAAATCACTCAAGAGAGCATAGTCACAAAGGGTATCAGTTTTCCAAATCAACCAAAGAGGGCGGGCACCAACAGTGAAGATTCGTCTCCATTCCGGCGAAATGTACAGATCGCGTGCTGCCTCATATATTTTCCTTGCCATGCCAATTGCCATAGGCGAGGACGTATCGGTTGCAGTTTCCGCTGAAAATACAGTGACAAGACGGCTGAAAGAAATTCGCGCAAAAGAAGTCACAACGGGATCTAATCTCGAAATAATACGTCGCTCAACTCCCCGCAGATAAGCCTTGGCGGCAGCGAGAAGCTGTTCGGGTGAGAGAAGAAAAGCAAGAGTAATCGGGATTCCCAAAAAAATTGCCTCCTCAAAGGCTTCAAGCCATTCGGGCAGGCCTGGAATGGTTATGATAATATTAGCTCGAGGGGCCTTTGCATAGAGCACTGAAATCGCTGTTATCATAGAGACGGTATCAGTTATCGACATGGGAAAAATCGTCAGCGCAACCCACCCGTCAATACCGTTGGATTGGTCAAAAACGGATCGCAAAAGATCACAGGCATAACACGCATCCTCAATGATGAGTTCGAGAGCCAAAGGTTCTCCGAACAATCCTTCCTTAAGCCTTTTCCGAATTGCGTTGTCATAAACCCCTGTGGTCCGAAGAGCATGAGCACATGCCCTTGGATTAACTGATATTCCTTTTATTTTTATCGAGCCTTCCTGCAAATACTCTAAAAGCAATCCGTTTTCAAGCTGTACTCGAGTAATGTTCTCCAGCCACAGACTATGATTGTTATTGAGCAGGTTTGAAAGGCTGTTCAAAGTGCACTCCCTTAGACATTCTCTCTTCATTAAAGAAAATACGACCGGTTGTTTTCATGACCATAGAATGAAGCAAGATTTTTACAACAAAAATATTGTGTTTTTTTTATCAGCAAGAAAAAGACCAGGAAAGGCCAAAAACTTGCCAAAGGGTAGTAAGATGTGTAATTTCAATAGACTTGTAATTATTGTAAGGTGCACCCGACGGGACCTGGCAAGCGACGCCGTCCTCAACATTTTGAGGTTCTGCTAATGGTTGAGGCAATTAACAGCAGTCTTTTTTAATTGATACCAGCCCGCAATCAGTGGTATTCATTGTGGTAAATAAAACTACTTGATGCAACACCATTCATTCCAGCTTCAAACCTATACTTTATGCTCAAAAATGACCATCAATCCCCCGATCGGCAATCTTTCGAGACGCTGCTGCTGGATATATCCACACAATTCATCAACCTCCCAATTGATCAGATTGATGCTTTAATTGAAGACACCCAGAGAAGAATCTGCGATTTTTTTGGTTACGATATGTCGGGTTTATGGCAGTGGACAGCTGAGGAACCACGCTTTATGCACCTGACGCACCTCTGCAGTCCAGCCGATGGACCAAAGCGTCCTGCCCATATAAACGCAGAACTGGCTTTTCCATGGACATTACGAACGCTGCTCAAAGGACAATCAACGGTTGTTCATACAGAAAAAATGCCGAAAAATTCTGCTCTTGAGCAGCATACTCGTCGTCATTACGGTATCAAGTCGTCTGCTGTATTCCCTCTTTTGACGGGCGGCAAATCTGTTTTCGGCATAATAAGTTTCGACAATCTGCGCCAGGAACATGCCTCAAGCCCAAAGTGCTTGAGCAGACTAAAGCTGGTCACCCAGATTTTCAGTAATGCATTGGCCCGAAAAATTGATGATGAAAGTCTGCGAGAAAGCGCGGATCGTCTCAATTTGGCCACGAATTCTGCTGGTGCAGGTATATGGGATTATGATTGTCGAACACAAATATTTTGGGTCACAGAGCAGATCCGATTGATGTTTTCTTATGATGAACATGAGCAGATCAGTCTTGCCCGTTTCGAACGTTCTATCTATCCCACGGATCTCCCGCGCGTGCGACAGGCCTTGGCTCAAGCCCTTGCAACGGCAACTCCCATTGAGGTCGATTACCGCGTCCGGATCGGCAACGATGAACTGAAGTGGATTCACTCAAAAGGTCAACTCTGTTCAGACAGCGACGGAAACGCTGTGCGGATATTAGGTGTGTCCATAGACATAAGTGAACAAAAGCGCCTGGAAAATGAACTGAAAGAGCACATCAAGACAGTTGAATCACTTAAAAAGCAACTCGAAGGTGAGAATATCTATCTCCGTGAAGAGCTTCAGAGAGAGCAGGGATTCGAACAGATAATCGGCACCAGCAAACCGCTGGAAAAAGTGCTTACGGCTGCCAGACAGGTCGCAGCAACAGATGCAACCGCTCTCCTGTATGGTGAAACTGGAACCGGCAAGGGAGTTCTGGCGAATGCAATTCATAAAATGAGTTCTCGCAGTGAGCAGCCGTTTGTCATCGTAAACTGCGCGGCTCTGCCGGCTAATCTTATCGAGAGTGAGCTCTTCGGCAGAGAAAAAGGGGCCTTTACAGGAGCTCATGCCCGGCAGTTGGGACGCTTCGAGATTGCCAACCGGGGCACGATTTTTCTCGATGAGATCGGAGAATTGCCGCTGGAGCTGCAAGCCAAACTTCTGCGTGTGCTGCAAGACGGTGAATTCGAAAGACTCGGCAGTGGCAAAACGGTGAAAGTTGATATCAGAGTAATAGCAGCAACAGCGCGAGATCTCAGTCAAGAGGTTCATAACCACCAATTTCGCCAGGACCTTTTTTACCGACTCAACGTTTTTCCAATTACTCTCCCGCCATTGCGGCTGCGGGGCCAGGATATTGTCCTACTGGCCGAATACTTTGTCAAAAAATATAGCCGCAAGATGAACAAGGATATTCAAAGTATACCTAAAAACTCCATCGACAAAATGCTGCGGTACAGTTGGCCGGGCAACGTAAGAGAACTCGAACATCTCATTGAGCGAAGTGTGATCATCAGCCCGGAAAATTCATTTCTGCTGGCCGACGAATCCAGGTCCCTGTCCGCCACGAGCCTGGCCAGCTGTAATGATAAAGATCTGGCGTCTATCGAACGTAATTATATCAAGAAAATACTGAATAAAACGGAATGGAGAATCGATGGACCCGGCGGCGCGGCTGCCGTTCTTGACCTCAATCCGAGCACCCTGCGCTTCCGGATGAAAAAACTTGGCATCCAGCGGCCCGTATAAGAATATTTAATTTCCTCCCATAATACGCTTAAACAAGGCGCAGCAGCATTTATTGTCTCAACCATTAGCAGAACCTCAAAATGTTGAGGTCTGCTTTTCTTTGCGTATCTTGTCGGTTGGACCCTAAAATAATTATAAATACATTGAAATTGCACACTTTACCGCCGTTGGCATTTTTGGGTCACTGCTGGTCTTTTTCTTGCTTTATGATTATAAAGGTGGGTTACGGGAAACAGGAGATGAATTTCAGGTGCAGGCTTTTTATAGCGAGGAAGCTCTGGATGGCGGCGCAGACTGGAGCCTGCGGCTTCAGTTGCAACTCCTTTTTCCGAACTCAATGCTCAAAGCGGTAAAAATGCTGGAGCAGTAAATGGCTTCAATAAATCTCCTTTAATATCCACAATCAGAGGATGAAAATGAAAATACATAATTCACTCACAATCACGATCGCCGCTGTTGGTATAGCCCTGTCGGGCATATCGATCGGCCAAGCGGAAGTCACTCAAGAAACCCTCGAATCAATCTCCATTCCCGATAAGGTCGAGACAAGCATAGGTACCCTCGAGTTTTTCGATGGTGTTCCTTCCGACGCCACCATCGACAAGGTCTATAACAACCTCGACCGCATGCGCGGCGTCGTGGCCTATCTTGACAACGTGGGTGGCGTCTCCATCCAGAGCGTCCTCGACGGGCTTGCCCGTGAAGGTGCCGATGCACCCAACAAGATCGCCCTGTTTGGCGCGCTGATGAATTCCAAAACCCTGGTGGTCACCGCCAACACCTCGACTATGTACGCCTATGCCGGCACGGATCTAGCCAATGACGGGCCCACGGTTATCGAGATTCCACCGGGTATGCTCGGCTTCCTCGACGATGCGTGGCAGCGATTTGTCGGAAATATGGGCGTGACCGGACCGGACAAGGGGAAGGGCGGCAAGTATCTGGTGGTGCCGCCAGGTTACACCAGCGATATCCCGGATGGATATTTCCTGCTGCAGCCACCGACCAACCGCAACTTCTTGTTTCTGCGCGGCTCGATTGCGAAAGGCCTTGATCCCGCGCTCAAGAACATCACTTCCGGGCTTAAAATCTATCCGTTGAAAGACGCAGCTAAGCCGGCGCAAACTGAGTTTGTCAACATGTCGGACAAGGCATTCAACACGGTTTTTCCCAACGACCTGCAGTATTTCGAAATCCTCAACGCCATGATCCAGCGCGAGCCAATCGAGGCGATCGGGCCTGAGATGCGCGGCACCCTCGCCGCAATTGGTATCGTCAAGGGCAAGCCGTTCGCCCCCGATGCACGCATGAAGAAATTGTTGACCGAGGCGGCCACGATCGGCAACGCCACCGGACGCGCCATCAGCTACCAGCCACGCATCGACGGGGTGTTCATTTACCCGGATACTAACAGCGCCTGGAGCACGGCCTACGCCAACCACAACACGTCGTTCGAGGCCGACGGCACGATGGGCCTGGATGCGCGGGTACTGTTCTATTTCAACGCTGGTGGTGTGACGCCGGCGATGGCGACCAGTCATGTGGGTCAGGGATCGGATTACGGGCTGGCCATGCTCGACGCCAACAAGAAGCCGTTCGACGGCTCCAAGACCTACAAACTGCATCTGCCACCCAATGTCCCGGTGAACGATTTCTGGGCATTGACGATGTATGACACCCAGACCCGCTCTATGCTGCAGACCAGCCAGCTGTTCCCGACCGTCGGCAGCCAGTCGAAGGGTATTCAGAAAAATGCCGACGGCTCTTTTGACATCTATTTCGGCCCGACGGCACCGGCAGGCAAAGAGGGCAACTGGCTGGCAACGGTGCCGGGTAAAAGCTGGTTCACCATACTGAGAATGTATGGTCCGCTGGAGCCCTGGATTAAGAAAACCTGGCGGCCCAGTGAAATCGAACTGGTCAAGTAAAGCGCGTTTACAATCGGATCGAAACCGGGCCTTCCGTGTCTGCGGATAAAGAAGGCCCGATCAATCATTAGCGTTGAACCGGATCAGGCACGATCCGGGACAGCGCGGACAAAACCATGAATCAGGAGCAATCACCATGACCAAATTCTCCCGTACCACCATCAGGCTGGCACTTGCAGGCGTGTTTTCGCTTGTCCTGCTGTCGCCCTGCAACAAGGTTGCAGCCCAGACATCCGCTGCACCGGCGGATGGACTGACTACCGAGCAGTTCAAAGCTATCGCCGAAGATGGCTTTATTTACGGCCTGCCGCTGGTGATGAACTACGCGATCATGAACGAATATGCGGTCGACCCGCATTCGAGTCAGTTCAAGGCACCGTTCAATCACATCAAGAACCTCGCGCGCGTGTTCACCTACAAGGATACCGCGGTCGTCACCGCCAACAGCGACACGCCGTATTCGTTCCTGTGGCTGGACCTGCGTGCCGAGCCGATGGTGATCTCGGTACCGGCCGTATCCAAGGACCGTTACTACTCGGTAATGCTGGCCGACGGCCACACCTACAATTACGGCTATATCGGCAGCCGTGCCACCGGCGACAAGGCCGGCAAATACATGGTTGCCGGTCCCGACTGGAAAGGCGAGAAACCAGCCGGCATCGATAAGATGTTCCAATCGCTCACACCGTTCAGTCTCGCCGCGTTCCGCACCCAGTTAATCGATCCCGCGGACATGCCTAACGTGGAGAAAGTCCAGGCCCAGTACAAGGCCGAGCCACTGTCGGCTTTCCTGGGCCAGCCGGCACCGGCTGCGGCCCCTGATCCCGACTTCCTCCCGGCTACCACCGCCGGTATCAAGGCGAACTTCTGGACCTACCTCGGCGCGGCGCTCAAGTACCTCCCGGAGGCTGACGAAGACAAGGACATCCGCGCCAAGCTGGCCCAGATCGGTGTTGGCCCCGGCAAGACCTTCGACATAAAATCGCTGTCGCCCGAGCGTCAGGAAGCCATGGTCGAGGCAATGAAGGCCGGTGAAGCGAAGGTGGCCAAATATGTGTCCTCCGGCTTGACCGATGTCAACGGCTGGCAGGTCGGCTCGCTGCCGGGTGACCGGGCGCATTACAACGGCGACTGGGTCATGCGTGCAGCCACCGCCAAGGCGGGCATCTATGGCAACGATGCCGCCGAAGCCATGTATCCGCTGAGCCCGGTGGATTCGAACGGCAACACCATCGATACCAGCAAGCACAACTACACGCTCACCTTCGCCGCCGGGCAACTGCCGCCGGTGAACTCGTTCTGGTCGGTGACTATGTACGACGGCAAGTCGCAGCTCTTGATCAAGAATCCGATTAATCGCTATCTGGTCAATACGGCGATGGTGTCAGACATGAAGAAGAACGCGGACGGATCCGTGACCATCTATATCCAGAAGGATTCGCCGGGCAAGGCCAAGGAAGCCAACTGGCTGCCTGCGCCGAACGACACCGTCTACCTGGTCATGCGCCTGTACTGGCCGAAACCGGCCACCGAGCCACTTTCGATCCTTCCAGCCGGCAAAGGTACCTGGAAGCCACCGAGCATTGTGGTCGCCGACTGATCGAGCGACTGCCCGAAGTGACAAGAATACAACAGTAACCGCGACGCGTACAAGGGGTCGCCTGAAGCGCCCCCTTGGTCGTCCATTCTATAGGAACTACCGCCATGAATCTACGCCCTCTAAGTTTTGCCGTTATTGCGGCTCTCATCATGCTGCCGCTGTTACACACTGCCTCCGCTGAAGTCAGCAAGGCCGAACTGGAATCGATTTCGATCCCGGATCGGATCGACACGCCGATTGGCGAATTGCAGTTCTTTGACGGCGTGCCCACCGACGCTACCATCAACAAGGTCTATGATAACCTCGACCGCATGCGGGGGGTTCGGGCGTATCTTGACAACTCGGGCGCCGCATCGTTGTACGGGATGCGCATGGGCAACGCCGGCATCGGCGCGACGGCGAACACAGTCAGCATCACCGAACAACTGCTCAAGCCGGAATCCCTGTACCTGACCGGCAACACCAGCACCTTGTATGCGCTGACTTATCTCGATGTAAAGACTGACAGTCCACTGGTGGTAGAACTGCCACCGGGCATGCTCGGGTTTCTCGACGATGCCTGGTTCCGCTTTATCGAGAACATGGGTGTGGTTGGCCCGGATCGCGGCAAGGGCGGCAAATACCTGCTGCTGCCTCCGGGTTACGCGGGCGCTGTGCCCGAGGGCTATTTTGTGGTCAAGATGCCCACCTATCACAACCTGATGTTCCTCCGCGGCTCGATCGCTAAAGGTCTGGCGCCGGCAGTCGAGAACATCAAGTCCGGGCTGAAGATCTATCCGCTAGCGAAGGCTGACAATCCACCGGCGACGCAGTTCATCAATTTCTCCGGCAAAAGCTACAACACGGTTGTGACCAGGGGCCTGAAGTTCTATGAAGGTCTCAATCAGATCGTGCAGGAAGAACCGATCGATGCTATCGGACCGGAGATGCGCGGCAACCTGGCTGCCATCGGCATCGTCAAGGGACAGTCGTTCAAGCCCGATGCACGCATGCAGAAGCTGCTGATCGAGGCTGCGGACATCGGTGCTGCCACAGCGCGTGCCATTACCTACCAGCCGCGCATCAGCGGTGTGGAAATCTATCCCGATACCCACAGTGCCTGGACCATGGGTTACGCCAACAAGAACACTTCGTTCACTTCTGATGGCGCGATGAACCTGGATGCGCGAGTGTTGTTTTATTACAACGCCACCGGCGTCACTCCGGCCATGGCGATGACGCGAGCGGGAGCCGGCTCCGATTACGGCATTGCCTACCTGGACGCCAACAAGAAGGCGTTCGACGGCTCCAAAACTTACAAGCTGCACCTGCCTCCCCACGTGCCCGTGAACAATTTCTGGGCGGTCACTCTTTATGACACCCAGACACGTTCGCTGCTGCAGACGGATCAACCTTTCCCGACCCTTGGCAGCCAGAGCAAGGGTTTCGAAAAGAGTGCCGATGGTTCCTACGACCTGTATTTCGCACCAAAAGCGCCAAAGGGCAATGAAGGCAACTGGCTGCAGACCATACCGGGCAAGAGCTGGTTCACGATCCTGCGCATGTACGGCCCGCTGGAGCCGTGGATCAACAAGAGCTGGCGGCCAAGCGAGATTGAACTGGTCAAGTAGATCACCCATTTCTTCACAAACATCCAAACCTGGGAGACTTCGATTATGAAAACATTTTTTTCCCGTACCGCATTCGTACTGGCATGTGGGCTTGTCTGCGTCCCGCTGGCGGCAACAGCCAATGATGTAACGACCATGGCCGACGGTGCCGTTGTCGTCAATGTCGACAATTTCAACAAGGCGCAAACCGATCGCGAGTTTGCCGGCACCCTGAAGATGTCCGGCGGCATCAACAAGCTGGTCAACAACCGCGCACCAACCCCGATCGACAAGCAGAATGTCATCCGTATGAACCGCGATACGCTTTACAGCATGGCTGTGGTCGATATTTCCAAAGGCGCGACCGTCACCCTGCCGGATTCCGGCAAGCGCTACATGTCATTGATGGTCGTCAACAATGACGGCTACATCAACAAGGTGTTTTACGGCGGCGGTACTTACCAGCTGACAACGGACCAGTTCGATACGCCGTTTGTCTTCGTGGCCGTTCGCACACTCGCCAACTCCGAAGATCAGGCGGATCTGGCTGCAGCCCACAAGCTCCAGGACCAGATCAAGATCGAAGCCGGCTCCGCACAAGCGTTTGTCATGCCGCACTATGACGAGGCCAGCTACAAGGCAACGCTCGAGCCCATTCTCGCCCTGGCCAAGGGCCTGAAGCGGTATACCCACACTTTCGGCTCCAAAGCCGAGGTTAATCCAGTTCACTTTATGATCGGCAGCGCTTCCGCCTGGGGCGGTCTGCCGGACAACGACGCTCAGTATTACAACATTCAGCCCAACCTGCCGGTCGGCAAGTACGAACTGACGGTCAAGGATGTTCCGGTCAAGGGTTTTTGGTCGATCAGCCTGTACAACGAGAAAGGCTATTTCCAGGAAAATGACCTGCACGCATACAACCTGAACAATCTGATCGCAAAGCCAAACAGCGATGGATCGTACACAGTGCGATTTGGCGGCTGCACTGCCACCACGGAAAACTGCCTGCCGATCATGGACGGCTGGAACTACAGCGTGCGCATGTATGAGCCGAGCAAGGCGATCGTTGACGGGAGCTGGGTATTTCCTGGCCCACCGACGCCACGCAAGGATTGATTGGCGCTCTGGATTGGCGATAAGAAAGCCAGGTTTTTCATCTTCCGTCTTATGGGGAGCAAGACGTCTGGACCCAAATAATAGCCAATGATTAAAGAGGGGCTAAAAGGGGAGCTAATGAAGCTATGACTTTGCAAACCATGAGAAATCCAGGACTGTTTCTGGGCTTGGCGGTTCTGTTTGTGGCCAATCCGGTTTTAGCCGACGAGGGCGGGGTTGCGTTCTGGTTCTCGGGCCAGTACGCGAGCCTCGCTGCTGTCCCGGCAACGCCGGGTTGGGTATTACCGCTACAGGGTTACTATTACAACGGCAGTGCTTCCAAGAGTAAGTCGTTCACCGGTGGCGACAGTGTGACGCTCGGTCTCGAATCGCGAGTGCCACTTCTCTTGGTTCAACCGTCCTATGCGCCAAAGACGAAGCTGTTCGGCGGTCAGGCGTTAATCGGGCTTGGGTTCGGCTATGGCGAGAACACGACTGAGGCCGATCTCTCGATTTCCTCACGCGGCACCGTGGTTGATAGAAGCGACTCAACGACCGGATTTACTGATCTGTATCCGGTCGCCAGTCTCGCATGGAATAAAGGCGTCCATAATTGGATGACGTACGTGACCGGCGACATACCGACAGGCGACTACGACTCAAAGCGGCTCGCCAATATCGGCATCGGCCATGCAGCAATCGACGCCGGCGCCGGCTACACCTATTTGAATGAGCAGAGCGGACTTGAGTTCTCCGGGGTCGCCGGGCTTACGTATAACTGGGAGAATGATGACACCGACTATCAGAACGGCATCGACTCTCATATCGACTTGGGTGTCTCCCAGTTCCTGTCCGCACATTGGCAGGTGGGTATTGCCGGCTATGTCTACTATCAGCTCACCGGTGACAGCGGCACTGGCGCAAAGCTCGGTTCCTTCGAATCGGAGGTTGCTGCTGTCGGGCCGCAGGTCGGTTACCTCTTTTCCATCAATGGCTTGCCGGCGTATGTTAACGTGCGTGGCTACAAGGAGTTCTCGGCCGAGAATCGGGTCGAAGGCTATTCGGTGTTCGCCACGCTGGCGATTCCGCTCGGTCCAAACAATAACAAAACCAAGACCAAATGATTGATGCGCCCATGATCGCAGCAATGGCGACCGATTAAACTAATAAGCTGAAGCATAGGCATGCAGTATCAGCTGAGCGATAATTCTTCCTTTGGTGCAGCGTTTGAATATTTAACGAGTGAGGATGCAAGCGTATCCTCACCCGCTGTGCTATCAACAATGTTCCACTGGGTTTATTCAAGGCGAAACAAAATGAGTTCTTCTTTGGGGACCATGTTGCGCCGTGACTTGTTCCGGCATCCGCGTATCACTCATGCTGAGATGCTCAAGAAGAATTCGGCGGACCTCCTCAATGGTAAAAGGATTCTCTGAAACGGATATCGTAAGCGGAAGGTAAAGCCTCACGTCCTTCGCCAAGCAGAAAAAGATAGGCATAGACGGCCGATTGCAAAAAAGCATCCGGGGCAAGGCGATTGCTCTCCCAATTCGAACTTTCCCTCATCTTCGTACCATAGAGATAGCTCACTTCTGCAATGGCAAAGAGAAGATCGCGACGATCGTCTCGAACAATGAGCTCATGGAGAATCTGGAGGGTCTTTGGCAAGCCGGCAGTAGATGTATTCTGGAGATTATACCGATGCAGTACGGCCATGGAACTGTTACTGAGTTCCTCCTCACTCATCGGGTTGACGATAATATCCTGATAGGATTCCTGTGGCGAGACACGAATGACACCCACTGGATTTGCACAACCTGAGAGCAGAACGAGAAAAAATAGGCCCATCACGGAAAAACCGAGCAAGCCGGAGCAGTAAAACGGCTTTTTCTTCTTTGGATATCTGATGGTAATTTTATTCATTCGTTTATACCAGGGATTCCTTGACGAATAAGGAGCGAAAAATCCTGGTCCCGGGATATCCCCTGGGCTTTTGGGTTGATATAACTCAGTTGTTTCAGTTCGGCAAAGGGCAGGTTATCGACGACAAATCCTCGCTGATAGATCATTTCATCGAGATAGCCGTTGACGATAAGCCGCCAGTCAAATTTCGCATCGGGATTATAGGGTACGCTGTGCCGACGCATGCTGGTCGTGCAGTTGGCGGTCAGCGCGTTATACCACTCCGGCGTGGTATTGAGCGAGTTGACCGAACGGAGATAATCGAGGAAAACCCTTCGCGCAATGGTCGGTGAGATCTGCAGGCGGTACAGGTAGACATCTTCTTTGCGAAAGTTGGTCCGCAGCCGGACGACATCCCGCTCATCGGCGACAATATACATCTGCTCGTACTGGCGAAAAAAACCTTTGACAGTTGAATAATCTTCTCCCTTTTCCTTACGCGTTTCAATCGAGAAACATATATAACTGCCGTCGGCGAAACCAAAGCTTAACATGGTGTGGGCGATACTCGGCGACCCCCAATAAACCAGAAAGAGATCCACGGTCTGCAGCGAAGCCAGCGATACGGTCTTGTCATAGTAACGGCAGGTAAAATCGGTTTCACTGCGGTAGTCGCAAAAGCGGATATTGCGCACAGTTATCGAATCGCCGTTAATCTGAGCCGAGGCGAGCACCGCCGCATCGGCTTGCCAGTCCCGGGTGTTGGAGGGAGGGAGCCGTAAAAACCAGCCGACAACCAGCAAAAAAAGCACCAAGAAAGCCATGAATCCGTAGCGACGAGGACGAATAACCAGCGGTAAGAGCAGTGACACCAGACCAAAAGCGACGATTATCGGCATTCGGATGCTATTGTGCGGTAAGGTAAAAAAAAGCGTCAAGATGGCCCATAACAGCATGCCCGCGAAAAGAACAAAAAGTACTGTCCAGCCGACAATAGTGACTTTTGATCTTCGAGTCTTTGATCGTAATGTTAAATTTTTCATTTCAGGCAGCGTCCGACAAAGACGCATCAACTCGATGGGTTAGGGTTTTCTGCTGCGCTCTTTGTTTCTTTAGAAGAAGGTGAATTTCCCCACATGCGCTCGGCTGCAGCTTCATCCACCGAACGAAGATGCAGATCGGTCTGCGGAAAGGGTATTTCAATTTTATGGATGGAGAACTCATTTTCAATATCCTGGTTCAGATCACTTAAGACCTGCATCTTATCGAGAAATTCCGAAATCCACACCCGAAGCTCAAAATCCAGCGAACTGGCGCCAAAAGCCAGAAAAAACGCCTTCGGTTTGGGGGTACTGAGCACTACCGGATTGGCATTGGCGCACGCTTCCAGAATACTGATAATCTGCGCCACGTCGCTTCCATAGGCCACACCGACCGGGATTCTGATCCGTACCCTGCGTTCGGCCAGGGTCCAGTTAGTGACCTGGCCGGTGATCAGATCGGAATTCGGTACAACAATTTCGGCGTTATCAAAGGTCTGGATGATGGTAGCGCGCAAGCCGAGATTCTTGACCTCGCCGATTTCGGTACCGATCTGGATGGTATCGCCGACCTTGATCGGTCTTTCAAACAATAAAATCAATCCGCTGGCAAAATTATTGACAATGGCCTGCAGACCAAAACCAATACCGACACCTAGTGCGCCGCCGAGTAGAGCGAGTTGGTTGAGCTGAAAACCCAGCACCCGGAGCATGATCACAAAGCTGATCGTCAAAATGGCATAATGGGCCAGTCGAGTGATCGACAGCTGAACTCCTTTTTCCGCGCCATATCTCGGCAATACCTTGTTTAACAGAATGGTCTGGATGGCTTTTGAGGTAAGCAGAGCGGCATAAATGACAAAGATGACCGTAAATAGAAATCGAGGGGAAATATGTAGATCGGAAAAAATAAAACCCAGGTTAAAAATACCGGCAAGGGCCTCATTGAGGTTGGGGAAATAATCCCAGATAACCGCCTGGACGGCAATCAACAGTATTATCTGCATCCAGGCGACAATCGGCTGCAGGCTGTGCACAATAATTTCCCGGTTTTCACTCAGCAGTGTAGAAGGTTGCACGGTGATAACCAGATCGATAACACCCAGAAAAAACAGGTAAAAAATCCACACAATAAGGCAGGCGGTGATAGCCGACAGCACTGTCGAAAAAAGAATCACCGCGAATTGATCGTACCCGGAAATACCCAATACTAAAATCACCGCCGGAAAAATGCCCAGCAACCGGGTGAGCCAGGCTTTGAAGTCGGTTCTGCCTCTGATACCGGCAAGTTGATAAAAATAATAGACCAGAGCCAGCACCGACACATAGAAAACATAGAGCAGGATCAGCATCTGCGGCAAATTCAAAACGACCATAAACATCGCCACAGCCATAAAAATTATCAGCCGGATAAGCAACTGCCGCCGCCGCTTGTCTTCTATAAGGTCTTTGGTCAGGCGGGTTGCGGCCAGCATAGTCAGGATATGCAGCAACGCTTCCCACTGCGGAGGCAGATCGTATTTGACCGGCATCATGGCCATTGACGTGTTGACGCTCGAAGCGATAAAAACGGTGGTAGCCAGTGGATTGACAGCGAAGGGATACCAGCGTGACGAGGCCGGAACGAGAGTTTTCGTGCGATATACGCCATAATATATCAGGCAAAAGGCAAACAGACTGAACAGGATGAATTTTCTGTTTTTCTGCAGACTTTTAAGCTGACTTACGACAAACTTCATGGTGTTTGCATAACTTTGCTTAAACAGTTCAAAGTTAATCCTCGTATAAAACGCACCGGAAAGTATCGAGGGTGAGGTCTGTTTGATGGAAATCGAGCGCAATCGCGCATCCATCGCCTGTAAATCGCCGTTCGTCGAATAAAGCAGAACCTGGAGATCGCCGATTACCTTCCCGACCGCCAACACTTTTTTAAGCCGATCGCCGATGAGCTGCAGCGCCTTGTCAATAGTTCCCAGCAGTTCTTTTTCCTGCTCTTTGGCCAGCGCCAGCGACAGGATCTCTTTCTTGTCAAAATCCGATATCTGATCCTTCTTGGCCTGCCATATTTTTCTTTTGGCCGAAAGATTGGTCATGGCGGCAGTAATCGGCTCGCTGATGTTTTTCAGCCGCGTCGAAATTTTGTAATTCCTGGCTTGAAAGTCAGCTACCAGAGATGTCTGTAGCTCAGATGCCTTTTGCGCCTTGGTAATATCGGCGCGCAGTTTTTTTGCCTCCTCGGTGAGAGTAGTAACTTCTGTATCAATGGCAGCGATCTCATTCCCTTTGCTCAGAGCGTTTTGCAGGTCAATCAACTCCTTAGGCAGGATAGTTGCCCAGGAATAAATCTGGATAAGCGTCGGCTTTTGTTCTTGGGCCGGCGGGGCGGCGGTGGTGCCATCCTTGGGTTTTTCTTCGGCGAACAGGGAAAAAGGCAGGAGACTGAGACTTAAAAATACCAGCAACACCCTGAAAAAATAAGGAAATGTGCAATAAACCGGCATATAACAAAAGATCCTAGAAAAAAGATGATATGGTAATCAATGGGTATGCAATATGTAAGAGCCCACTATCCTAGCTTACTTTCCGGCAACTTGACAACCTTTTCCATCGACTCTATGATGGCAGATCATTTTTCTGCCGCTAATCAAATTGTAAGAGGTTTTATTGCTCCCTCTTCTCATTCTGGTATAATACGCTCCATGAAGACCAACTGGAACTATAAACATATCATTGACCTGGAATACTTCCGGCATCAGGACACAGATATTGATGAGCTTACTCTACACCAGCGCGACAGAAATATTTTTCTCGACACCCATAAGCAACAGGAAATCACCGGCAATGTGTCCAACAACCAGTTGATCAGAGCGTGGCTGCAAAAAAGAATCGCCGAGAATTTCCCCCCGCCTGAACAGAAAAGCCCGGGCACGCTTTTTGCCGACGCCTATTTTCTCATCAGGAGTCTGGCAATTATTTTTGGCATCTTGACTGGTTTGACGGCTGGGTTTTCATTTTTTACCTACACCGGCACCACCCCGGTCAACGTTTTTCATTTTCTGCTTCTTTTTGTGGTCTCGCAACTGGCCCTTGTCGGCCTGCTTCTCGGCACCCTGCTCCTTCACTTTTTGCTGCCCGGCTTAAAAATACCGTCTTTTTATTCTCTGCTTCTGCGCAAAATGATCGGCAGAATGATGGCCTTTTTCCATAAGCAGTGGCTACGCACGGCAACGCCGGAAAAAAGGGCCAGTGCCAACCACGCCTTAGGCATAATGGTGGCCCGCAGCACGGTCTACGGTTCGCTTTTCTACTGGCCGATTTTTGCGCTCAGCCAGCTTTTTGCCATCGGTTTCAATATCGGTCTACTCGCGGCAACCCTTATTAAAATCTCCACCAGCGATCTAGCATTCGGCTGGCAATCAACCATTCAGTTCAGTGCTGCGGCTATCCATAAATTTGTCATACTTGCCGCCATGCCATGGTCGTGGTTTGTTTCCCAGGCCACCAGTTATCCCAGTCTTGCCGAGATAGAGGGCAGCCGGATCATCCTCAAGGAAGGAATATACCATCTGACCACCGGTAACCTGATCGCCTGGTGGCCTTTTCTGGTCTTCTGCCTGCTCTTTTACGGTCTCTTGGTCCGGCTGATTCTTTTTCTGCTGGGTAAGTTGTTTGAGGCACGCTCCCTGCAAAGCCTTAAACTCGACACCCCGGACTACCTGGCCCTTATCAGGCGCATGCAGACTCCTCTGGTAAGCTCGCAGGCAGCACCGGAGAAAAAGAGTGTGGCACCGGCAGGCAATCACCGGGGTCTGCCGCAGCCGGTACCTGCCCCTGCCCTCCATCTGGCACCACAGGTGGTGCTTATTCCAGATGAGATCTACTCTCTTTGCCCGCCGGAAAAACTTGCGCCACTGTTGCAGCAAAAAGGATTGACCATAAAAGAATCGCACCGCTTTATGGTCAGCTACGACACTGACCAGCAGCTGCAAGAACTCCTCGCAGAACGTTCCTGGCATGCGGGCGAAGGAATCTTTATTTTGATGGAAGGATGGATGGTGCCGTTGGTGGATTTTCTCACGTACCTCAAAGAACTGCGCACAATTCTCCCGGCAAAAAGCATCATCCATGTGGGATTGACGGGACGCCCCGAGGGGGCGGGATTATCCCCGACGACATCGTCCGACTTACGCATCTGGCGCCGGAAAATAGAGGCCCTCGGTGATCCCTATCTCACCCTCTTTTCGCTCATTTGAGCACAGGAAAACCTATGACACCGGAATTCGCCATCCTGGGCCACCCCAATGAAGGTAAATCTTCCGTCCTCTCCACCCTGGCTGAAGACGATTCGGTACGGGTCAGCTCGACTCCGGGCGAGACCATTGAATGCCGCACCTTCCCGGTGGTGATTGATGGCCGGGAAGTGCTCCGCTTCACCGACACCCCCGGCTTTCAAAATCCGGCCAGGGTTCTCAGTGAACTGAAAAAACGGACTCTCACCGACGAGAATCCGCTCACCACATTCAGGGCCTATGCCGCAACCATCCCGGAACTGCACGATGACTGCGAGCTGCTGGGCCCGGTGGAAAGAGGCGCAGGAATCATCTATGTGGTCGATGGTTCACGACCGGTCCGCAATGTCGATCGAGCGGAGATGGAGATCCTGCGCCTAACCGGAAAGCCCCGGATGGCAATCATCAACTGCAAAGAAGACGGGGACAACTATCTCGAAGCCTGGAAAACCGAGTTCCGCAAGAACTTTAATTCCAACCGGGTGTTCAATGCCCACCGGGCCACTTATGCCGAACGGATTCTTCTTCTTACGGCCCTTGAATCAATTGACCAGGACTGGCACGAGGCATTGTCCGAGGTGGTTGCTGCTTTCAAAAAAGACTGGGTGGCTCGTAACAGCGCCACGGCCGATACTATCCTGGGACTATTGACCGACAGCCTGTCTCTGCAGTTGTCCGACAATATCGGTGCCGAAAAAGAGGCGGAGGAAGCTCGACGAAAACTGTTTATCTCCTACAGCGAGTCCATCAGTCGGATGGAGCAGAAAGCCCATCAGCGCATCCGCAATCTTTATAAGCACAATATTTTCAATTATGACCTGCCGCCGCATTCGATCCTTAACAAAGACCTGTTCGATGAGCAGACCTGGCAGCTCCTGGGTCTTACCCGGCAGCAGGTCATCATTGCCGGAGGACTTGGCGGAGCGGCCATCGGCGCCGGTCTGGAAATGGCCGCTTTCGGCCATGGCCTTGGCCTGTTCACTGCCGTCGGCACCCTGGCCGGGGCACTCGGCGCGATGTTTGGCGGCGAAAATCTTTCCGATAAGATAAAGTTTTTGGGCCTGCCGCTAGGCGGCAAAAAAGTGCAGATCGGTCCGGCCAAATCCATCGATCTGCTTTTTATTCTGCTCAATCGTTCCCTGCTCTATTATCAGCATACCATCAACTGGGCGCACGGCCGCAGGAACTCTAAAAAAGATCAGCCGTCGGAGATGCCACAGCCATACAATAAGTCACCCCAGGGGTTTACCCAGAACTGGTCGGCTGGAAATATCAAAATTTGTCATGATTTTTTCAAGGCAATCCGCAACGAGAAAGTTGCGCAAGGCCAAAAAACGGTCGAAAAATTCCGCGAGCTTCTTCTGAAAACAATGCAGCAGATATCCGAGAGTGAGTAGAAGAAGAGTGCGCTGGTTTTTTGGGTCTGCTCCTAGTCAGGCTCCGGTTCCTGCATTAGTGTGTCACCAGCAGAGATTTCGGTTAAATAAAAAAAATGCCCATGGAGGAACAATGGCCCCGGTGATAAAAGGTATCTTCCCGCAAAGCACGAAAACCGACCACGAAGCCAAAAAAGATGAGAAGCAGGTTCCCAGCTATGTTTTGCATATTTCCATAACTTTTTCCGACCCGCTCATCTGGCGACGCGTCCAGGTACCGGGGACATTTACCCTGGCGCAACTCCACGACACCATCCAACAGAGTATGGGCTGGAGCGATTCCCATGTCCATCAGTTTCTGGTCGGCAAGATCAGCTATGAACCAGCCATGAAAACCAAGTCCCCCCGAGAAACAAAGCGATTCGACGAATACAAATATAAGCTGTACACCCTGGAGGAAGGAATGCGGTTCATGTTTTCCTACCTCTATGGCGCCGGGGAAGGATGGGAGCATGAAATTCATCTGGAGGAGATTGTCCCGCCGACCAGACAGCTCAGCCACCCGATCCTGCTCGCCGGTGTAATGGCCTGTCCGCCGGAGACAATTGGCGACATTCATCAATACCAGAAGTTTTTATCCGATCTCGAATCGTCGGACAAAAAGATAGATGAGAATCTGCTGGAGCTTACCGGCCGCCCCGATTTTGATCCGAATTATTTTGATCTGGAAGCGGCCAGGAAAAGAGTGGCGGCATGCGCTGCAAAGTGACAATCCGGCGATGGCCGGCGGCAACGCTCACTTGCCGCTTTCACCCTCCGTTTCTCTCCCCGCCAGGCGGTATAATTTGATCTTGCGCCAGAGAGTTGTCCGGGGAATCCCAAGAATCTGGGCAGTCACGCCCCTATTGTAGCCTGTCCGCCTGAGCACTTTCATAATATATCTCTGTTCCATTTCGGCAAGCGAAGGAAAACCGTCGCCCGCCAGGGTATCGAATTCCAGATGCTGCAGATCCTTGGGCAGATCCTGCGGGCCGATCTCCTCTCTTTCAGTCAGGGCCAGGGCCCGTTCAATGATGTTTTCCAGCTCGCGAACATTACCCGGAAAGCTATACTGCAGCAGGATATTGAGTGCCGGCTCCTGAATTCTGGTGACCTGTTTATGAAAGGCCAGGCTGTATTTCTTGATAAAATGGCGGGTCAGCAGCGGGATATCCTCGCGCCTGGCTGACAGGGACGGGACGGCAATGGACACCACGTTCAGACGAAAAAACAAATCTTCGCGAAAGGTGCCTGCCTCCACCTCATGCTTGAGTTCTTTGTTGGTCGCGGTGATAATCCGGATATCGAGATCGATCGATCGGGTACCACCGACGCGGAAAATCTGCCGCTCCTGGATGACATGAAGGAGTTTTACCTGCAGGTTGAGCGGCATTTCCCCGATTTCATCGAGAAATACAGTGCCACCGGCGGCCGATTCGAGCAGTCCTATCTTGGTCGTCACGGCACCGGTGAAAGCCCCTTTTTCATGGCCGAAGAGTTCACTGTTGATAAGCTCATCGGTGAACCCGCCGCAGTTGAAGGTGACAAAGGGGTGGTTTTTTTTGGGGCTGAGCTGGTGGATCGCCTTGGCCACCAGTGCTTTTCCGGTGCCGCTTGCGCCCTGGATAAGCACGTTGCAGTCAACCGGCGCCACCTTGCGAATCAGGGTGAACAGCTCCTGGATTAGCGGGCTGTTGCCGATAATCGAGGCGAGGCCGGAATCCCCCTTCAGTGCCTCTCTGAGGCGCAGATTTTCCAGCCGCATGGAAATTTTATCCCTGGCGCTCTGGGCCAGCAGACGAATCTCCGCGAGATTGACCGGCTTGGCGACATAGTGATAGGCTCCGTTACGCATGGCCTCGACGGCGGTTTCGACGCTTTTATGCCCGGTGATGATGATCACCTCGGTTTCCGGATGCAGCCCCTTTACCCTGGACAGTATTTCCAGGCCGTCGAGATCAGGCAGGCGCATGTCTAAAAAGACGATATCAAAGGCTTGCTGCACCATTCGTTCAAGAAAAGAACGGCCCATAATGAAGGCCTCGACGGCATAGTCCTCGCGGGACAGGACTTGACTCAGCCGACGGCAGACAATTTCTTCATCATCGACAATCGCAAGGCGTAATTTCATCCGATACTCCATCCGGCAAAATCATTGATAATCGCCGGCAACAGGACAGAGATCTTCGTTCCCCGGTCAGGCGCGCTGACCACCTCGATTCGGCCGCCATGGCGCTTGACTATGGCAAAACTGACCGCCAGACCAAGCCCCGTTCCTTTGCCGACTTCCTTGGTTGAAAAAAACGGTTCGAAGATCTTTTCCTGAATGTCCGGCGGGATGCCGGCACCATTATCTTCCACGGTAAATTTAATAAAGCCGGCAATATTGGCCAAGCCCGCGTGGATGCCGATTTTTCCGCCGGCAGGTGTCGCCTGTATCGCATTGACCAGCAAATTGGTCAGGACCTGTTGCAGGTTGCCCAGATTGCCTTTTATCTCCGGCAGATTGTCTGTGCAGGTCGTTTCCAGCTGCAAGTCGGCCATCTTGAACTGGTTTTTAATGAGATTGACGGTGCTGGACAGGATAAGCGAAGGGGCAAGGTGGGAGAATTTCGGATTTTCCGTGCGGGAGAAATCGAGGAGATTCTTGACGATGTCCGCAGCGCGTTCCGCCTGGCTTTGAATATCCCCAAGCATTTCCGCGCAATTCTCATCGATGTCCTTACCGTACTCTTCACTTAAGGCTTCTGCGGTGAGGGCAATATTATTGATCGGGTTGTTCAACTCATGGGCAATACCGGCAGTAAAAGTGCCTATCGCAGCGATTTTTCGCGTCTGGATCAGATCTTCCTGGTTTGTTTCCAGTTCTGCAGCCATACGATTGAAGGCCTCGATAAGACAGGAAATCTCCTCGAGGCGGACGCCGTGATAATCAATGGGACTGAAATCTCCCCGGCCGACCGAGCGGGTTGTTTCCATCACCACATCAAGAGGGGTGAGCAGGCCTTGAGAGATAATTCGGAAAACCAGCACCATCAGACCGAGAAGAATAACCAGCACAAAGAAGGGGATAGTCAGGATTCGGACAATGGTCGCATGGATACGTTTTCGCTTGATCAGGCGAAAATGGTCGGCGGCATCGGTGAGCGTCTTGCCGAGATTGCGGATTTTTTCCGGCGGGAGACTCTCTCCCACGCTGACGCGATCGATAAACCGGCGATAGTCGACCAGATGGCTCTGGAAATTCTGATAGGCCAATCTGCCGTCAAGCAGTGGCAGATCCAGGGCAAGATCGGTAAGTAACACATCAATACGATTGAGATATTCCCTGCTTTCGGCGAGGCTCTCTTTGTCGGCATAAATCAAATAATTCTTCTCGAACCTGCGTACTTCTAAAATATTGTTCAACAAATCGTCATACCTCTCACTGAGCTCGAGGCGTGTTTTCAGCGTTGACAGGTTCCAATAAGCTAAAGCGGTCAGGACTCCGATTAAGATAAAGGTCAGGGCAAAAACGACCAGGATCTTGCCTTTTATTGATCCCAGGTGCAGCCCCTTGCCCTTCAACTGAGACAGTTGCCGAAAATAAAAGGTGGCAGGTTTATCGTTCATCATGCGACTCCGATAGATGGAATTTCGACAATATTTCATATTGAAACATTTTTTATCGATTATAACCAGTTATGTTTCAATATGAAATAGAAAAGAAACAGGATAGCCGCAACAATCATCGCATATTATTGGAATAATAGATTTTATCATTTCAAGCAACCTGGCATTCGATTTGCTTTAAGAGATAAACGAAGGAGATCAATGGAAAAGATACTTGTAGCAATCGACAGCAGACGCGGCGCATGGGAGGCACTGTCCCATGCATGTTCCCTGGCCGGGAGAATAGATGCCGTTGTCAACGTCCTTCTGGTTTCTCCACCCCACAGCACAAGACCCAGCGCTGAGTCCAGGGAAGTGGAAGAGGCAATCAAGAAAAGACTGCTGCTGCTTATCGAGGCGGCCCAGGCCAGGGGGGTAAAAATACATTATTTCATCACGGAGGGTGGATATGAACAGGAGGTGATAACTTTTATCAACAAGTACAAGATTTCGCTTTTTATATATGAGGCTGATGCCGGCAAGATTCGCCCCGGCGGGAAGGATCAGGCTTATTCCAGCTCTCTTCCTCACCGGATTTCATGTACGGTGGAAAGAGTTTTTACCAAGAAAAAAACAGCGTAAACAACGAGAGGATTCCATGAGTTTTTCAATGAATTTGTATCTTCCCATTGCCGGCAACAGTATCAATTGCGTGGCGATACTGGGCCTCGGTGGAGTTGTCGGTCTGTTATCCGGCATCTTCGGCGTCGGTGGGGGTTTTCTAATGACCCCTCTACTTATCATGATGGGTATTCCCCCGACGGTGGCGGCCGCTTCCGATTCCAATCAAATTGTCGGGGCGTCGACGTCCGGGACGCTGGCCCACTTTCGGATGGGCAATGTCGACATTAAAATGGGTCTGCTTTTACTGGTCGGCGGGATAGCCGGCGGCACGGTCGGCGTGCAGATTATCAAAATTCTCCGCCAGCTCGGCAATGCCGATTTCCTGATCAGCGTCACCTACGTCCTTATGCTCGGCTTTGTCGGGGGATATATGTTTCTTGAAAGCCTGCAGGCCATGCGCAAGGCAAAGCAACCGTCCCCAATCGAGACCGCTCCCCGGAAAGAATCTGCTTACGCAAAAATGATGCGCAGCCTTCCCTTCCAGATGGATTTCCAGCGTTCCGGCATTCGCATGTCGCTGGTCATGCCTTTGGTGCTCGGCACCATGGTCGGTGTGCTTGCAGCCATCATGGGGGTTGGCGGCGGCTTCGTCATGGTCCCGGTGATGGTCTATCTGTTGCGTATGCCGATGCATGTGGTGGTTGGAACCAGCCTCTTTCAGATCCTCTTCACCTGTATCAATGTGACGATAATGCAGGCCTCCCAGAATCATACCGTGGATTTCATTCTTGCCCTGCTGCTGCTGATCGGTTCCGCCCTCGGGGCCCAGGTCGGGGCAAAGGTCGGCAAGAAACTCGGCGGCGAACAATTGAAAATCGCCCTTGCTTCCCTGGTTCTGGTGGTAATGTTTAAGATGCTCTATGACCTGCTGGCCAGACCGGATATCTTGCTCAGCTATATGGGAGGACATTGAGATGACATTTCTGCGCTATCTGCCCATGCCGGCCCTGCTGCTTCTCGTTCTTCTGCCCGGCCCGGCTCATGCAGCCGCTCCTCTATCTATGACCGTCGCCCCGGCAAACATCCATATGGGCGCCCGTTTTGACGGCACCACCCTGACAGTATCCGGAACGGTCCCTGCCGGCAGCGACGTCATCTTACGTTTCACCGGTGCACCGGAAGATCTCCATCTCCGCCAAAAGGGCAAGGTCTTTGGCCTGTTATGGATGAATACCGGCACGGTGCACCTGAAAAACGTGCCCAAAATCTGCCTTCTTGACTCGTCACGTCCTCTCACCGAACTGGGCGCTGCCGGGACTTCCCTGGAGCTTGCCGGCCTCAAGTCCGATATTGCCGTGGAAAAAGGCGGCAACGCTGAAGAGAGCGAGGTGATCCATGAACTGCTGCTGCTGAAGAAACACGATCACCTGTACAGCGAAAGGACCAACAGCGTCGTTCTTGGTCCGGATACCGCAGACGGTCGCACCTTTACCGCCGGGATACGCATTCCTTCCGCGGTCGCTCCGGCCCACTACACCCTGGAACTTTTTGCCGTGCACGACGGGGCAATAAGCAGTCGACAGACAACCGATGTAACCGCGGAACTGACCGGCTTTCCCAGGTGGCTCAGCACACTGGCCTTTTCCAACGGCCTGCTCTATGGCATACTGGCGACTATCATCGCCGTTGTCAGCGGGCTGGCGATCGGCCTGGTATTTCAAAGCAAGGGGGCACATTGAAAACGTGAACTCTTATGTCTGCTCTCAATAAGGTCATCCAGAAACTGCTCGCTTACCCACGGCGCCGTAAACAGGTATTGCCGTTTACGGTGCTTTTTAAAAAGTTCCAGTCCATCCTGGAAAGCAACAACCAGGTCCTTGAGCTGATGGCTGATATGGGCGATAAACTGGGAGGAGAGTATGTTTTTGACCGGCGGTATATTGAGGATGCGGCAGAAAAGGTCGGCGACCATGTTTTTAAGCTGATTTCCGGCCTCAGCATCCTCACCCAGCGCAAGAATGTCGAACTTTTTGTGGCTTTTGAGCGTATCCGGCAGGCAATCCAAGGCGAGTTGTCGGGCAACCATTATCTGCCAACCGGCAATCTGGTCCTGCCGCTTGGGGAACTAAATTCGGAAATGAGTGAGCAGGCGGGCGATAAAATGGCCAAGCTCGGTGATATCAGCAATCGCCTGGGACTCACAACATCTGAAGGTTTCGTGATAACCACCCAGGCTTTTTTTGAGTTCATGAAGAAAACAGGCCTGCTGGAAAAAGCCACCCAGGCACCACAGTTCCATCAAAAAGGCGACGATGCAGCCTTTCAACAGCTTGCCGAGACCATGCAGCAAAGTATTCTCGACACGCCGGTGCCGCGGCACCTGAAGGCCCAGATTTCTGCCCAGTTCGATGCTCTTGCCGAACGGATGCAGCGCCCGCAGTTGACCATGGCCGTTCGAAGCAGCGGCTGGGGCGAAGGAGAAGACACCAGTTTTGCCGGGCAGTACACCACCCTGTTGAACGTGTCGCCCGATCAGCTTATCGACTGCTACCGGCGGGTCGTCGCCGGTGCCTATTCGTTCAAGGCGTGGAGTTATCGCCTGCACAAGGGCTATCTGGAGCATGAGACAGCCATGGCCGTCGGTTGCCAGGTGATGGTCGACAGCCGGGTCAGTGGTGTCCTCCACACCTATGCCCCGGATGCGGCTGATGGGGCCATGCTGGTCAACGGCATGTGGGGCCTCTGCGCCCCGGTAGTCGAAGGCAGTAGACGAACCGACACGATAATTCTCGATCGGCGCCCGCCTTACGCCGTCCTCACCGAGACCGTGGCGGCAAAACCGCAGCGGCTGGTCCTTGCCCGGGCTGGCGGCACGGTGTGGGAAGATACCCCGTCTGCGCTGCGCGACATACCCTGCCTGACCGGCAGCCAGCTAGAGGAACTCGCCCGGACCTCCATGCGCATCGAGCGCTACTATAAGAGACCCCAGGAGATTGAGTGGACGTTTGACGCTCACGGCCGCTTACTCATCCTCCAGGCGCGGCCGCTGCGTTTTCGGGAAACGCCGTCCATTCCCAAGGCCCAACTGCTCGAGGCCACCCGCGATGCGGAGATCATTCTCTCCGATCGGGGTTTAGTCGCCCAGCGTGGCATCGGCATCGGCAAAATCTTTCGTGTGGACAATGATACCGACCTGAAAAACTTCCCTTACGGCGCAATTATGCTGGCCAAATATACCTCCCCACGTTATTCGTCGATCATGCACAAGGCGCGGGGAATCATTACCGATGTTGGTTCCCCCACCGGCCATATGGCATCCCTGGCCCGGGAATTCAGAGTGCCGACGATTGTCGATACGGAGGTGGCGACGTCTCTTTTGCACACCGGTGATGAAATCACCCTCGATGCCACCCAAAACATTGTCTATCGCGGCAGTATCATCGCTCTGGCTCGTTTTGATTTGATTGAAGACGAGGTCTTTGAAGATTTTTATGAATATCGTCTGCTGCGCCGGCTGCTTAAATTTATCAGCCCTCTACACCTCCTGGATCCGCAAGGTGATAACTTTACCCCGGCCGCCTGTCGCACCTATCATGATATCGCCCGGTATATTCATGAAAAAGCGGTTGAAGAGCTTATTAACCTGAGCGAAAAAAAAGAGGCGCAGTTTCTCTCCGCCCCGAAGCGACTGGTGGCCGACCTGCCGCTCGGGCTAATGGTTATCGATGCGGGTGCGGGCACCAGTTGCGCACCGGATGCCCGGGTGGTCATGCCGGAGCAGATACTCTCTGTGCCCCTCCGTGATTTTTTAAACGGCCTCGATGAATCGGGCATGTGGGTGACCACTCCTGTTCCCGTCAATCTAGGCAGTTTCATGGCGAGCCTCACCCGTACTTCCATGGCCGGGCCAAAGGACCTCGGCCGCAACCTCGCAGTCGTCCTGGAAAATTATATGAATATAAATATGCGGCTTGGCTATCATTTTACGGTAATAGATGCCTATATTTCAGATACAATCAACGACAATTCCATCTATTTCAGGTTTCTCGGCGGGGTAACTGAATTTATCCGCCGCTCACGACGGGCGAAATTTATCGCTCAGGTCCTGGCCCATTTCGATTTCAGGGTTGAGGTACACGGCGATCTGGTGATCGGCCGGGTGAAAAAAATGTCCCGGCCGCGTATGTCCGAACGTATGCGTATCCTCGGCGGACTTGTCGGTTACACCCGGCAGCTCGACGCCCAGATGCACTCGGACAAAGATGTAACTCTGCACGCGCAACAGTTCATCGATGCCGTGCATAATGTGATGGGAGAAAAATAATGCAACAGGACGACAACCAGAAATCATCGCGACTGCGCATCCTTATCTTAGATGATGAGCCTATCGTCTGTAAACGGTTGAAACCGGCTTTCGAAAAAAGAGGTTATGCCGTCGAAACCTATACGGAAAGCGCTTCAGCCCTTGCCCGCTTAGAAGAAATGGCGTTTGATATCGTCATCACCGACCTGAAAATGGAAGGGGTCGACGGGATGCAGATCCTGACCCAGGCCAAAAAAACCGGCGAAAATACCCGCGTTATTATCATTACCGGCTTCGCTACTTTAGAAACGGCACGGGAATCCTATCGCCTGGGGGCTTTTGATTTTGTCGCCAAACCATTTAAATTACGGGATATATTGGACTGTGTCAAAAAGGTCGAAGAGCAATTGCGGGCCGGACAATAACAGTCAATCAAGGTCATAAGAAGATTTTCCATATCATCCGGCGGAGACATAAAAATGTGGTGGCAGAAGCTATTTGGCAGACGGCGTCCGGCAACAAAGGACACGGCTGAAATAAATATCTGGCGCCTCCAGTCTCTGTTTAATAATTTCAAGAGAATCCTCCAGTTAAACAACGCCGTCCTGGCCGATATGGCCCGGATGGAACAGGCTCTCGGCGGCGAGTATATCTACGACCGGGCCTTTCTGGAAACGACGGTCCGGACGATTGCCTCCCATGTTCACCATGTGACGTACAACCTCAACGCCTTGACCGGCAATGCCTATATATCCCTGTATGACCGGTATCAGGATATCCATACCATCCTCGACGACATCCTCTCCGGCAATACCCGCGCCCTCGCCTGTCCACCGGTGCTCCCGTTGGCCGATATCGGCTGGGAAATGGAGCCGCTGGTCGGTATCGACCTGGTCTGCCTGGCCGAGCTGCAGCACCACCCGGGCATCCATGGTCCAGCCGGCTTTGTCATTACTTCTGAAGGAACCCGGGCACTGACCGGTCGGCTCAGTCATGACGGTTCAGAAACGGTCCAGATATCCGGCGAAAGGGTACGGACGGGTCTTGCCGAACAGCTGGAAATTCTGCTGCCGAACTGCGCTATCGGAAGGTTAACCGTCGTTGTTACCCAGATCGACGATAATGAGGAAATAGCCAGGGAGCTTGGCAGGTTCACGGTCATGCCGACCGCGGACCGGTCGGTTTTGAGCATTATCGGAGATACAAGGCATCCCGCAGAACCTGATACCGGCAAGAATATCACCGATCTGCCGATTGAGGAAGATGAAACCGTCACTGCGGCGCCAAGTCGAGATCAGGGAAAATCCATCCACCTCTATGTCCGTTGTCTGGAGCGTATTATCCATACTATCTTTGTCCGTATGCAGAAAGCAGGAGCAGACAGAGTCGTACAGTATGCGGTATTCGTCCGGTGCTGCCCCAATGTCGCAACCACCGGGCTGGTCCAGAGCCGCACAGCGACCACCAATTCTCATGACGTGCTGTCGATCACTGCGAATCATACCGAAGAGGAATACGATACCTACCTCCTCAATCGCACCTATCCTTTCGATCTGATCCAGTCAGAGATTTCCGCCCATCCCGGTGCCGGGAATCTTTCCGTCGGCGGTCATAGCCGCAGGTCGGCAATCCTCACCAATAAGCAACAAAAAGCATTGGCCGAAACCGCCATGACCCTGGAACGGATGCTGGGCATCCCTCTTGTCCTCACCTGGGAAATGCTCCCTGAAGCGAAGTGCAATATCACGCGCCTTATTCCCCTGCAGCAGACACCCCGGGAAATTTCCGTCGAAGAACAGCTCAATGAACAGGACAATGCGAAAATTCTTTACCGGGGCGGCCAGTTGGTCCAGTCGGGTGTCGCAGCCGGCCACGTCGTGCATGTTACCGATACTATGGCTGCGACGGATTTTCCGGCAGGAGCCGTGGCGGTGGCCAGAACCGCATCGCCACAGTTGACCCCGATCCTCCAGCGCGCTGCGGCAATACTGACCGAATACGGCAGCCCCGCCGGCCATCTGGCCACGGTGGCCAGAGAACTGCGCCTGCCGGCCGTCTTTGCCATACCGGAGGTGTTGACCCTGCTGCCGCCGGGTACGGAAGTGACGGTCAACGCAGGAGAAACGACGATCTATCAGGGTATTCTGCATACCATGCTGCAGCATGGCGGCGCGGACATGGAACTCACCCCGAACGATCCGGAATACCGGACCTTGCGGCGACTGTTACGGTTTATCATGCCTCTCCATCTGATTGATCCGGAGGCCGCCGATTTTACTCCCGAAGGCTGCCGCAGTTTTCATGATATCATTCATTTCTGTCACGAACGGGCGGTTGAAGAACTGGCCCATTTCCAGGAGCGTCGACCGGGCCTTGGCTCAATCCGCACCAAACGAATGCGCCTCAAGGTGCCGATGGATATCCGCGTTCTCGATACCGGTGGAGGAATGATCAAAGATGCCGCAGAGGAACCGACCGGCGCCGATATCCTATCCGAACCCTTCGCAATATTCCTGGACGGACTGCTCCAACCCGAAGCCTGGACTGCCGAGACACCCTCTCTCGGCCTGCGCGACATCATCTCCGGCATGCCGCACAGCACGAACATTCTGGCCGTCCCAGCCGAGCAACTGGGGAAAAACCTGGCGATAATAAGCAGCGATTATATGAACATCAGCCTGCGCCTGGGCTATCATTTCAGCGTCATCGATGCCCATCTGGGCAGTGATGAACAGCGTAATTATGTCTATTTTCGCTTTGCCGGCGGCCTCGCCGACCCCGAGCGAAGAAAACGTAGAGCCACATTTATCAAAGATGTCCTTGAGGCAATGGCCTTCAAGGTATCGGTCAACGGCGACCTGGTCATAGGCCGGCTGAAACTGGTGGAAACAGAGCTGTTGCACTCAGCGATCTTTATTCTTGGCGCACTGACCGCTTTTTCCCGGCAACGCGATACCGGGCTCTATACCGATGCCGACACAAAGGTGCTGTTCAATACCTTTGCCGCCGCTTTTCTCAACCGTTTTGACTGGGACCTCAGCAGTACTTGCTCGCGCAGCCAAGGCCCTGCAGAGATCTGAGTCAATCCTGGCCTGGACCTCACTGCATGGCACTAGTATAATCATGACCTATCCAATATAGAGCCGCCAATCCATCGATAAATCTCTTACCAATCGTGCAATTGTAAAATGGTTATGATCAGATCAGCAAATAACAACGAGGCAGATGTATTAACAAAAATATCTTTTGCGTCAAAAGGCTATTGGAACTACCCAGAGAAATATTTCGAGGTATGGAAGAATGAAACAGTAACCGTTCACCAGCACTTCATTTTCGTCCGATCAGGCCCCCTTCACATAGCCAACTATAGCTCGCAGGCCTGCTTGAACGAAACTGGAGCACTGGTTGAACGTTTACAGATCCGGGTTCTTTGGTCACTTACTGCGGTCCGGTGAACTATTACGACAAACACATAAAGTGATGAAGGACCTTCAAATTAAAGGGTTTGGGCCATAACCAGCAATAGCATCAAAACAGCGAACAAGCCGTTTTACCGGAAAAATCCCTCCACCATCCGTCACACCACCTCGCATGCGGGTCTACCCCAAGGGCACTTCCGATGGCCGTGCGCCAGGCGGTTCTCAAATGCCTCAAACTCGAACAATTTATCGCCGATACATGGATTGTCCAATAACTTTTCGAGAACCTTGATTCAAAGGTTGCACGATATGGGCGGCCGTCTCCATGTCTTAACATAACGATCTTGATTTTATCTTGAAATATTCAAACGTGTGTTTTATATACATGTTTAAATCATACGTTTTTTTTGGGAGGCGCCATGTCCGAGCAAACAATCCCAACCAAGCAACGAATTCTTCATGCGGCCGGCATCATATTTGGCAAAAACGGCTATAAAGATGCCACTATCCGCATGATCGCCCAGGCGGCGCGGGTAAATATTGCCGCCATCAATTATCATTTTCAGGGTAAAGAAGGCTTGTATGGGGCTGTTCTTGAAGATGTTTTTCACAACGGTTTCCACCGTTTCCCAGCCACCCTGGAAGTCGGCGCTGATGCCGACCCAAAGCAGCGGCTCCGGGCGTTTATCAGGGCAATGTTCTATCGCCTGCAGAGCCGGGAGGGCTGGGGCGGCATGGCCGGCCAGGGGCGGCTGATCGCCAGGGAACTTATAGATCCGAGCCCCGCTTTTACCTTGATTCTCGATAAATATGTGCAACCGCATAAAGACCTGCTGCTCACCATCATTGGCGATATCATGCGGATTCATCCCGGTCCGGACAAACTTAAGGCCTGCGCCGTATCCATTATCGGCCAGTGCATCTACTACGCCCTGGCGTCAACGGTTATCCGCAGAGTCTTTGCCGATACCTCGCCCGCAGACGACGATCTCGAGCTCCCGGCAGATTCCGTCTGGCTCTTTTCTCTTGGTGGCATTGCCCGGATCAAAGAGGAATACCTTTTATCATCAAAGGCTGAATCATGAAAAAAAGATTGCGCATCATTCTCCCGCTTCTTGTTCTCATCATTATCGGCGTTGTGGTCTTCAAAGTTTTCAGGCACCACGAAGAAAGTTCTTCGCTGCGGTTTTCCGGCAATATCGAGGTTACTGAAACCCAGATGAGCTTCAGAATCCCTGGTCGCCTGCAGGAGCGGCTGGTGGAAGAAGGTGATACGGTCATAGCCCTGCAGCCGATTGCCAGGCTCGATAAAAGAGATCAGACCATTGCTCTCGCTCAGGCTGAGGCGAATCTGGCCTACACCCGTTCAATCCTGGCGGAACTGGAAGCGGGCAGCCGCAAGGAGGATATAGCCCGGGCCGAGGCGGCTGCCATACAGGCTCGCCAGAGTCTGACGGAACTGCAGAACGGCAGCCGGATCCAGGACATCGAAAAGGCCCGGGCTGCTCTTGACAGCGCGAAAGCAGCTGAGAGGTCGGCTCTGGTCGAGTTGAACCAGGCAAAAATCGACCAAGACCGGTATATTATTCTCTATAAGGAGAACAGTATCAGCAAAAATACCCTGGAAACATTCCAGACCAGGTATAAGACCGCCGATAACCGGGCAAAGGAAGCAACCGCCCAGACCAAAGCAGCGGGCCAGCAGCTTGAGCTGCTCAAGATCGGGCCACGCATCGAACAGCTGCATAAAGCCGAGGCAGCCCTGCAGCAGGCCGAGGCGGAGTATGCCCTGATCAAGGCGGGTCCACGACAAGAAACCATCGACCAAGCGCGAGCCAAAATGCGGGTCGCCGAGGAAACAGTCAAGCAGGCCGAGCAGCAGCTCGACTATACCGAACTTATTGCGCCTATGGACGCGGTGGTGCTCAGCACCTCGGCAGAAGCCGGAGAATACCTCAACCCCGCTTCGCCGGTATTGACCCTTGGACAGATGGATAAACCGTGGCTGCGCGCCTATATTAATGAAACAGATCTCGGCCGAATCAAGCTCGGCCAAGAGGTTCAGGTGAGTACCGATACCTTTCCCGACAAGACCTATTTGGGCCGGATAAGCTATATCAGCTCACAGGCCGAATTCACTCCCAAGACGGTCCAGACTTTCGAAGAACGGGTCAAGCTGATGTACCGGATCAAGGTCATGCTTGACAATATCGATCATGAACTCAAACCCGGCATGCCCGCCGACGGATATATCGATATAGGCGGCCGGTAAAATGCCCTCCCCTGCTATTGCCGCGGAAGGTCTGACGAAGAAATTTGGTACCCTCACTGCGGTTAATCAGTTGCAGCTCACGGTCTATCCCGGTGAGATATTCGGCCTGGTAGGCCCGGACGGTGCGGGCAAATCGACCAGCCTGCGCATGCTGGCCACCATCATGGATGCAGATTCGGGTACGGCGCGGATCGCCGGGTTTGATACTGCAAAAGAAGCGGCAGAGGTTAAAGACCATCTGGCCTATATGAGCCAGAAATTCGGGCTCTACCAGGACCTCACCGTCGGCGAAAATATCGATTTTTATGCCGATCTCTACGGCATGAGTCGCAAAGGCCGGCAGCAGCGCATTGGGAAACTGCTCGATTTCAGTCATATGCGGCCCTTTATAAAGCGCCGGGCCGGGGATCTGTCCGGCGGCATGAAACAAAAGCTCCAGCTGGTCTGCGCCCTTATCCATACTCCGCAAGTCCTGTTGCTGGACGAGCCGACCAATGGCGTTGACCCGGTGAGCCGCCGGGATTTCTGGCGAATCCTCAATCAACTGCGCGAACAGCAGGTGGCGGTACTCCTCACCACCGCCTACCTCGATGAAGCCGAACGCTGCGACCGGGTCGGCCTGATCGATAAGGGCAAGCTGATGGCCACCGGCACTCCGGCGGAGATGAAAAAGCTGATGGATGGCCGGATACTGGCGATCAGCTCCCGGCAGGCGAGAAAAATCGTCGCCTTGCTGAAAGACCAGCCTTTTACCAAAAACGTCAATCTCTTTGGTGCAAAAGTCCACCTGGTCTGCCGTGACAGCAAAGAAACAGAAAAGCAGGTTATTGGTCTTCTCCAGCACGAAAAAATCGACTATGACCAGATACGGGAGATACAACCGTCCCTGGAAGATGTTTTTGTCAGCCTGCTCGACAAAAACGATCAGGCCGTTCCGGATACCAAAAAAACCACTCAGATCACTACGGATTCGGCCACGGACCTTGCCGCTACAGCGGTTATAGCAGATCATTTAACCCGCAAATTCGGCACGTTCACCGCCGTCGACGATATCGGTTTTAAAGTAAAGAAAGGGGAGATTTTTGGTTTTCTCGGCCCGAATGGCGCAGGCAAAAGCACCACCATCCGCATGCTCTGCGGCCTGCTCAGTCCTACTTCCGGCACCGGAACAGTGGCCGGTTTTGATATCCTTAGTCAAACCGAGCAGATCAAGCACCATATCGGCTATATGAGCCAGAAGTTTTCTCTTTATGAAGATCTAACCGTTACCGAAAACATCAGCTTTTACGGCGGCATCTACGGTCTTGCCGGCAAACAGCTGGCAGAACGCCTCGACTGGGCGGTGGCCATGGCCGGCCTGCAGGATTATCGCACCAGCCTGACCACTATTCTTAGCGGCGGTTGGAAGCAGCGGCTGGCCCTGGCCTGCGCCATCCTCCATGAACCGCCGATTATTTTCCTTGACGAACCGACCAGCGGCGTCGATCCTTTGAGTCGCAGACAATTCTGGGACCTTATTTACTCGATGGCCGATCAAGGCATCACCATCTTTGTTACCACCCATTATATGGAAGAGGCGGAGTACTGCGACCGCATCGCCCTTATCTATGATGGCAAGATGATCGCCTCCGGCTCCCCCATGGAGTTGAAAACCAGGTTCATGCAGGATACGATCATCGATCTGCACTGTCCCGACCCACAGTCCCTGATCGCCCCGCTTAAAAATTTGCCTGAAGTCCGGGATGCGGCGCTTTTTGGCTCCGGTCTGCATATCGTCGCCACAGACGATAAGGCCGCGACAATCGCCATCAGAAAGCTTCTGAGCGATCGAGGCCAGGATAACTGCACCATGGAGACCATTCTGCCCAGCATGGAGGATGTCTTTATCTCGCTTATCGAAGAGGTCGACAGGAAGAAACAAACCAGCAACAATGATGCGCAAAAGGCGGACCAGTCATGAATTTAATGCGTCTCACCGCGGTCGCCCGCAAAGAATCCCTGCACCTGCTGCGTGACTGGCGCAGCCTGACCCTGGCCCTGGCTATTCCGTTAATTCTTATCCTGCTCTATGGCTACGCCCTCACTCTGGATCTGCGCCTGGTGCCGACTGTGGTCTGGGATCAGTCCCGCACGCCCGAGAGTCGAGAGATGCTCAGCCTCTTTGAAAGTTCCCCCTATTTTGCCGTTAAGGGCCACTATAGCAATTACGATGGCCTGCAACAGCAACTCGATCGGGGCAGCGCCATGATCGCCCTGGTTATCCCCGGCGATTTCGCCGCCAAGGTGCAGGCCGCAAAGCCCGTAAAAATACAGATTATCGGCGACGGAAGTGATGCCAACACCTCCCGGTTGGCCATGAACTATGCCGCAAATATCACCACCATCTATGCGCTGGAGATCGCCTCAAACCAGATGCAAAACAAGGGCCGCGGCGAGTTGAAACAGCCGATGGCCTTGATCCAGCGCTCCTGGTACAACCCCGATCTGCGCAGTCAGAACGTGCTTATCCCCGGCATCATTGCCCTCGTCATGATCGTCGTCGCCGCGCTGTTGACCAGCACCACCATTGCCAAGGAATGGGAAACGGGCACCATGGAACAGTTGATCAGCACCCCTCTACGCGGCCCCGAGCTTATTTTCGGCAAAGTTATTCCCTATTTCTGTATCGGCCTGATCGATGTGGCCATGGCGGTGCTGATCGGCAAATGGATTTTCGATGTGGCGATCGTCGGCAACACCGCACTGCTCTTTGCTCTGTCCGCGGTCTTTCTGACCGGCGCTTTATTTCTTGGCATGACGCTCAGCATCAAGCTTAAATCCCAGGTTCTGGCCAATCAGCTGGCGATTATCATCGGTTTTCTGCCGACTCTTATCCTGAGCGGTTTTGTCTTTGCCATCGAAAATATGCCGGTGCCTTTACAGTTTCTCACCTATATTGTCCCCGCTAGGTATTTCATCGCCATTTTGCGCGGCATCTACTTAAAAGGCATCGGCCTGGAAATACTCTGGCTTGACGCTTTGTTGCTGGCAATCTTTGCGCTGTTGATGATGGTCCTTGCCCATCGTAATTTTTCCTTCAAACTGGAGTAATCGATGCTGCAACGCCTGTACCGTATGCTCATCAAGGAATTTTTACAGATGCTTCGTGATCCGCGGATGCGGGTAGTTATTTTCGGCATGCCGGTTATTCAGTTGACCATCATGGCCTTTGCATTAACCACCGATGTCAACAATATCCGCCTGGCGGTCCTCGATATGGACCGAACACCTATGTCAAGAGAGCTGATCAGCACCTTTACCGGCTCCAACTATTTCCGTATCTCCTACTCTCTGTCCTCACAAAAAGAGATCACGCCCCTGCTTGACCGCGGCGACGTCCGGGCGGTGCTGCATATCCCAACAGGGTTCAGTAAAGATATTCTCCATGAGCGCACTGCCGAGGTGCAGCTTATTACCGACGGTACCGACAGCAACAGCACCTCCATCGTCCTCGGCTATGCCGGGATGATCGTCAGTGACTACAACGACAGGCAGCAAAAAGAACGACTGGGCAGAAAAGGGACGACCATCTCGCCGATCCAGATCACCACCGAAAGCCGTGCCTGGTATAATACCAACCAGGAGAGTAAATTCTATTATGTCCCTTCGCTGATCGCCACCATGCTCTATATCTTCAGCCTGCTGCTGACCAGTATCGGCATCGTCAGGGAAAAGGAAATCGGCACCATCGAGCAGGTAATGGTCACCCCGATCCGCGGCTTCGAATTCATCCTCGGTAAAACCATTCCCTATATGATCACCGGCTATATCACCATGACCTTTATGCTGATAGTCGCCTATCTGCTCTTCGACGTTCATGTAAAGGGCAGCCTGCTCCTGCTCTATGGTCTGACCGGGATCTATCTTGCCGGCAACATGGGTATTGCCCTGCTCATCAGCGGCAGTGCCGCGACCCAGCAGCAGGCCCTGCTGACCAGTTTTCTGATTTTGATGCCCTCGGTCATGCTGAGCGGCTTTTTGTTCCCGATCAGCAATATGCCCGATCCGGTCCGCTATGCCACCGTCATCAACCCAATGCGTTGGTATTTAGATATCCTCCGCGGCATTGTTATGAAGGATGTGGGGGTTTTCGCCCTCTGGCCGGCAATTCTCGCTCAAAGCGTGCTGGCGGTCACCTTTCTGGCGCTGGCTATAGGTCGCTTTAAAAAAACTCTATCATAAATGGTGGCGTAAAAACTCTTCATCTGAAGTCTGCACTTTTCTGCTTCCTGGTTGCGAATATCATGCAAAAATATACCGGCTGGATCATATTGGCGACGCTTGTCCTGTACCTCGTGAGTGCGGCGGCTCCGGTGGTGCTGCCCGTCCCTGCGCTTCTGGCGTGGCTGGTCTGCCTGCTTACCTCGCGCGGCCTCGCCCGAAATGCGGCTCGACAGGCGCTGGTGCTGCTCTTAAGCGGTCTTGCGGCGCTGCTGTTTGCCGGCATTCAGGGCGTCTATCTTGGCTGGAAAGAGATTCTTGCCGTCAACCTGCCCCTGCTCGCCATGTTCGTTGCCGTCGCTTTTCTTACACTGACCAATCGAGGCCTTGAAGACCCGGATCTGCCCCACGGCAACAAGGCAGTGATCATAACCGCGCTTGGCACCCATTTGCTCGGCGCCGTGATCAACCTGTCGGTGCTGTTTGTCTTTGGCGACCGACTGCAGAGAAATGGCACCTTGAGCAGGGAGCAGATGATTATTCTGGCCCGGTCTTTTTGCGCCGCGGCGTGGTGGTCACCATTTTTCATCGCCACTGGAGTTGCCCTCACCTATGCTCCAGGCATGTACTGGCGCGAGACCCTGATTCCCGGAGCTTGCATGAGCGCTGTCGCCATAACCTATTCTGTCGTTGAAGTGTGCTGCATACGGAAAAAAGAATTCTCCGGCTATCCCCTCAAGCTGGAAAGCCTGACGATTCCTTTTTTTTTAGCTGCAGCGGTGATTTTGACGCATCATTTTCGACAAGATATCAAGGTGCTGGATCTGATCTGTATAGTTTCACCACTAGGCGGGCTTCTCTTCATGAAAGGCAGGCCAAGGCTTGCGACGCTGGATGATTTTGTCGTCAATCGGATATCCTCTGTCAGCAGTCAGTTTACTCTGTTTCTCGCAGCCGGAGTATTTTCGAGTGGCATAAAATCAATTATTCTCGTCTATCCCAGTGTATTCAACCTTGCCGCTTCAACCTTTACGCCGTTATTATTTGCTGCTTTGCTGGCGGTGATGATTATCGTCGGCATTATGGGCGTGCACCCCATCGTCAGCATAGCAATAGCCAGTCCTCTGCTGCTGCCGCTGCATCCGGATCAGTCACAACTGGGCTTTCTGTTTCTATCCAGCTGGGCCATCTCCACCGGCAGCAGCCCCTTATCGGGAGTCGGCTTGGCGCTGATGAGCCGATATCACGCGTCACCGCGAATCATACTGCACAGCAACTGGCATTATGCACTTGTAATGTGGGCAGGCGCCTCGCTAATGAATATGGTATTTTTTGCCTGACGGGGAGGAGGTATTGATGATCAGAAAAGCCGGAACAAGCTATCAGGGGGCCAAACGTTCGATGACCCATTCTTTTGACTGGGTCTGCCTGGTATAGAGGAAGCGGTCGTGCAGACGGTTTTGTCTGCCCTGCCAGAACTCGATCTCCAGCGGTTCAACCCGGTAGCCACCCCAGAATGATGGCAGCGGCACTTTGCCTGCGCCGATTTTTCTCTTCATCTCGTCAAATTTTTGCAGCAGCATCTGCCTTGACGATAAAACATGGCTCTGACTCGAGACCCAGGCGGCCATCTGACTTTCTTTCGGCCTGGTCATAAAATACCTGGCCGATTCAGCAGCCGATACCTTGACGGCAGTGCCGTTAATCATCACCTGGCGTTCCAGATCTAACCAGACAAAGAGCAGACTGACTCTGGCATTATCCTTTATCTCCTGGGCTTTTCTACTCTCGTAATTGGTAAAAAAGACAAATCCCTTCTCGTCATAGTATTTCAACAATACGGTTCTCTGGTGCGGCTGGCCACCATTACCGACGGTAGCCAGAACCATAGCCGTTGGATCCGCTATTTCAATTTTTTGCGCCTGTTCAAACCACTCGGTAAACTGCAAGACCGGGTCACTTTTGAGGTTGGAACGAGAGAGGCCTCCTTTTAGATATTCCCGGCGAAACTGACTTAGATCCACGAACTCCCACTCCTATAAAAACGTGATTTTCAAAATTGCGCCGTAAAGGCACACCTCTGTGTGCCCTTCTGAAATTTACAGAAAAAAAAGGGCACACTAAGGTGTGCCCCTACGGCGGTTGTAAGGAAGAGGTTTTACGAGGCCATTAAACTTCCTTGATACCCTCCAGTTTCCAATCATCCGTGCCAACCGGTCTAGCCCATGTCCATTCTTCATCGAACTTGACCGGCTCAGTCATACTCCCCTCAATTAACTCACCGCTTTTATCGTCAACGGTGTAGTCAAGCAGGTTGGCCGAAAAATGGACAGTGACAAAATCTTCCCCACCATCACTTCCTGCCTGGACAATCTCCAGATTGCGAATAGCTATGGATTCGAGTTTATTGATATGCCCTTTACTTAGCATTTCCGTGAAGTGCCCGGCATATTCTTCCGCCAGCTGCCCGCCCAACAAATGTCTATAGGATTCGAGATCCCGGCGCATCCATCCGGCCTGAACCTTAAAGAATACGTCGGAGGCCACCTCAATGAAATATTTGGGGTCAAAATTTCGGTCATGCTCTCGAATCTGGTCAAATCCCTCGCCCAACAGATTGCCGCCAATATCCGGCGTGGCAGGAGGAGGCTGAGCGCTATTGCCGAATGCCCCGCTGAACATATTCGACGGACTCTGCTGCCCCGGATTTTGCTGATACGTCTGATAGCCATTTTGCCGTGGTCTGGTCGAAAATCTTTTATACAGAAAATAAGCTAGCCCGCCCAGAATCAGCAGCGGCAGTATGCCCATGCCTGAGCCACCAGCGCCGAACATGGACCCAAAAAGCATGCCGCCCAGTGCGCCACCAAGGAGCCCCCCGGCCAAACCACGCCCAAATCCCCCACCACTATTGGTTGATTTGGTCGGCTGCATACTCTTGCTTGGTGCCTTGGGAGCCATCTTAAAGGACCTGCCGCCGCGAAATGACCGGGCATCAGCGTAATCCACCGTCAATCCAGCTTCAAGCAAGGTAAAAGCCATAAACAACATGACGATCGGGGCTAATGTTTTCAAAAGTTTCATCATAATTCACATCCAGTTGATTTTTTATTGATGGTGTCGTAAAAATTCTTCATCCGAAGTCTGCGCTTATCTGCTTCGTTGTAGCGAATTTCAATATTATTACGACGTACTCTAGTACGCCGAAATAATAGTGAAATTCACACGCCTCGAACAGGAAGCTTTTTACTTAACCATCGCAAAACTTAGTTTTTACGAAGTTGTCTTTATTAACAATTATTTATAAGCTGACTTTCCATTATAGTACACCTTGAAGAAGAAGCTAGAAAAAGTGAAAATTATTAATAGAGGTATTTGCCATGCTGCTTGTCCACCCACCACTGACCAAGCCCTGCGAACCGCCGGCAGCACTGGCCTACCTCTCTGCTGCCCTTACCGCCCATGGCCACTTGTGTACGATCTGCGATATGAATATCGAAGGTCTGCATTTCCTCTTCAAGACGGCTCAGCCGGCTGAAGACACGTGGTCGAAACGAGCGTATAAACATCTGCAAAAGAATATTTCGGCACTTAAGAGCAGAAAAACCTATAACAATGCCGATAAATATCGCCGGGCAGTAGCGGATACCAACCGCATCCTGGAAATGGCAGGAAAAGGATTTGGCGTCCAGCTGTCGCTGGCCAACTATCAAGATGAAAGTAAATCTCCTTTACAAAGCGATGATCTGCGTCTGGCCGCCGAGACATATGCAACCAATATTTTTTTCCCTTACTTCAGTAAAAGGCTCGATGAGCTGCAGGCAACCGACAATTCCGGCTACATTGGTTTTTCTCTGAATTATCTCAGCCAGGCATTGTGCACCTTCGCCATGATCGGATATCTGAAAGCACAATATCCGAGAATGAAAATCATTGTCGGTGGTGGTCTAATCACCACCTGGTTGAGCCAGCTCAAAGGGCACAATCCTTTTGTTGGGCTGATAGATCATCTTATCGGCGGTCGCGGGGAACAGCCTTTGCTGCAGTTACTGGGAACCCCACAAAAATTGACACATGTGCAGCCCGATTTCACTCTTTTGAAGAGCAACAGCTATCTTGCTCCGGGGTTCATCCTTCCCTACGCCAGCTCCTTTGGCTGTTTCTGGAAAAAATGCAGCTTCTGCCCGGAAACCAGTGAGGACAACCCTTATCAGCATGTCGCAGCGGGCACCACCATAGCCGATCTGCACGCCTTGACCGCCGAAACCTCTCCTGCCCTGCTGCATCTGCTCGATAATGCAATCAGTCCGTCAACCCTGCATGCCGTGGTCGATAATCCCCCTCCGGTACCGTGGTATGGCTTTGCCCGCATCGAAAAACTTTTGGCTGACCGAAATTTTTGTCGCCGCCTGCATAATTCCGGCTGCAGGATGCTCAAACTCGGTCTTGAATCAGGCGATCAGGAAGTGTTAAACAAGATGCATAAAGGAATCGATCTGCAGCTTGCCGCACAGATACTAAAAAACCTGCATGACGCAGGTATTGCTACCTATGTCTATCTGCTGTTTGGTACCCCGGCCGAGAGTCATCAGCAGGCTCTGCGCACGCAGTCATTTGTGGAAGAACATCACCAGACGATCGATTTTCTTAACCTGGCGATCTTTAATCTGCCTGCCGGTAGTCAGGAAATTGCAAGTCTGGAAATCGCTGATTTTTATGAGGGAGATCTGTCAATGTATCGCAGTTTCAACCATCCGAAGGGCTGGAACCGGGGTGAGGTGCGGCGTTTTCTGGACAGTTCGTTCAAACGATCCCCTGACATAGCTGCTATCCTGCGCCGCGACCCCCCTTTTTTTACTTCAAACCATGCGCCGTTTTTCTCTTAGTTGCATTGAGCAACCCGTGCGTATCCCTATTTTCCTCACAACTTAAAGGGTACTTTTTCTGGGCAATGTGGTAGAGAGAAAAGAAAACAACAACGGTTTACCCCAACAGACGAGGACACCCCAACTATGTTATTTAGGAAAAAAACCAGCCCCGACGCTCCCCCTCCCGAGCAGGCAGAAAAAGAAGAGACACCTCTTGACAAGCTGCGTCAAAAGATCGATGCGGCCAATCTCCCCCAGCATGCCCTTGATGCCGCCAATAAAGAACTGGATAAACTGACCACCACCGATGCGGCGGTCGCCGAATATTCCGTCGGTCTCAATTACATCGAACTGATCAGTTCACTGCCCTGGAATATTTCTACCAAGGGAACCCTCGATATGGCCCGGGTCCAGTCCATTCTTGATGGTCGCCACTGCGGGCTAGGCCAGGTAAAACAGCGCATTCTTGAATTTCTGGCAGCAAAAACCCTGCGCGGCAGTGCCAGACAGAACATCCTTATCGTCGATGATGAAGATATTGCCAGGACGAATATGGCCCACGTCCTGAGCAAAGACGGCTATGGCTGCAAAACCGCCGAAAATGGGATAGTTGCGTTGAAGGTACTGGCGGAAGAGGATATTGATCTGATCATCAGCGATCTGAAAATGGACCATATGGATGGTCTGGAACTGCTGCATGAGGTCAATCACAGCTATCCGGAAATTCCGGTCATCGTGGTGACCGGCTTTGCCACGATCAATTCGGCGGTGCAAGCGATGAAAAGCGGTGCCGCGCATTATCTCGGCAAACCTGTCAATCTGGATGAATTGCGCAAAACCGTTCGCGAGGTTCTAGACCAGAAACTTACCAGTGAAATGGGTAAAGGCCCGATTCTCTGCTTCACCGGCCCTCCGGGTACCGGCAAGACCTCGGTGGGCAGGGCAATCGCCGAGGCCCTACAGCTCCAGTTTATCAGGGTATCCCTGGCGGGGCTGCGCGATGAGGCGGAACTCCGCGGTCACCGACGGACCTATGTAGGTGCCATGCCCGGACGGGTGATCATGGAACTCAAAAGAGCGGCGGTGAACAACCCGGTCTTTATGCTCGATGAGATCGATAAGATCGGCCAGGATTTTCGCGGCGACCCGGCGTCGGTCATGCTTGAAGTCCTCGATCCCGAGCAGAACGTTAAATTTATGGATTCCTATCTGGATATTCCTTTTAACCTGTCGCGGATCATGTTTATCGCCACCGCCAATGATGTATCGCTGTTACCCGGACCGCTACTTGACAGGATGGAACTCATTGAGTTTACTGGCTATACCGAAAAGGAAAAATGTCAAATTGCCCGGGATTTCATTCTCCCCCGACAGCTCAAAGCGGCCGGCTTGAACACCCTCGGCATTGTGTTTTCCGACGCAGCCCTGTCACGGATTATTGGTGATTACACCAGAGAATCGGGCTTGCGCAACCTGGAAAGAGAAATTGCCAATGTCTGCCGGAAACTGGCGCTTATCTATCTCGACTCGAAAAAAACCGTGCTCGACACCAAAGTTGAAGCGAGCACCATTACCACGCTTCTTGGTCCGCGAAGGTTTATCAGAAATATTGCCCAAAGCGAACCAAAGGTGGGGATAACCACCGGCCTGGTCTGGTCGACCATCGGCGGCGAGATCATCAGCGTTGAAACAGCGTCCATGGAAGGCTCCGGTAACCTGTTACTTACCGGTTCTTTGGGCGAGGTATTGCAGGAATCGGCTCAAGCGGCTTTAAGTCTTATCAGGAGCAGATCGGCTGAGTTCGGCATAAAAGAATATTTTTTTAAGGACATGGATATTCACATCCATTTTCCGGCCGGTGGCATTGCCAAAGACGGTCCTTCCGCTGGAATCACCATCTTTGCCGCGCTGCTTTCCCTGCTGACCAACCGACCCGCACGAAGAGATATCGCCATGACCGGAGAAATGACGCTGAGCGGACGAATCCTGCCTATCGGTGGTATCAGGGAAAAACTGCTGGCGGCGCAGCGGGCAGGTATAAAGACGGTTCTTTTACCCCTGGCCAATAAAGAAGAGGTGGAGATACTGCCACCCGATGTGCTGGAAAATCTCGAGATAGTGCTGGTGGAAAATGCCGACGAGGTGATTCCCCGGGTATTGCTCGGAGCAGAGCAGGCGGCAAGAAAAAAAGAATGATTTACGACTCCGGATCGTCCAGACCATAGCGCTTAATCTTGCGCCATAAAGAAACGCGGTCGATATTCAATATTTTGGCCGCTTGGGATTTATTGCCTTCGGTCTCATCGAGGACCTCGAGGATATAGTTTTTCTCGTGTTCTTCAAGCGACGGCCAGGATTGCTGTGCTACCCGGGAAGGGGACACGGAACTGCTGTGCAGATCCTCAACAAGATGGGATGCTTCAATAAGCTCGCCGTCACACTGGAGCAGCAGCCGCTGGGCAATATTCTCCAGTTCCCGGACATTGCCCGGATATTCGTATTGCTTCAGGTGCTGCACCACTTCCGGGGACAACCGCGGAATAGTTGCCGAAGGCGGGGAATGTTTGGCCAAAAAATGGTTGACCAGGATGGGGATATCCTCTTTTCGCTCGGTGAGCGAGGGCACCTTTATGGTTAACACATCAAGCCGGTAAAAAAGATCCAGCCGAAAGGCGCCGCTTTCAGCCTCCTTTTTCAAGTCCTTATTGGTGGCGGCGAGTATACGGATATCAATGGGAATTTCTTCGGTACCGCCGACCCGCATCAGGGTACGTTCCTGGAGAACTCTGAGCAGTTTCACCTGCATCGACAGGGAAAGCTCCCCGACCTCGTCAAAAAATACCGTGCCACCTTCAGCCAGCTCGAGCAGCCCTTTTTTTATTTGTGAGGCACCGGTAAACGCCCCTTTTTCATGGCCGAAAAGCTCGCTGGAAATCAGCTCTTCGGTAAAAGCACCGCAGTTAAAAGCGACAAAGCGGTGGTTTGATCGGGGGCTGAGCTCATGGATTGTCCGGGCCACCAATTCTTTACCGGTCCCCGTTTCCCCCTGAATCAATACGTTGCAGTCCAGCTGGGCGACCTGCATGATGCTCTCGCGCAGCAGTTGAATCTTCAGACTCTTACCGAGGATTTTGGTTGCGCCGGTGGTCGAGGAGACCTGTCTTCTCAGTTCAATAACTTCTTTGCTGAGCGTCCTTTTTTCCAGGGCTTTTTCAACCAGCGCCAGCATCTCTTCTTTTTTGACCGGCTTGGCCAGATAATGATAGGCTCCTTTTTGGATTGCCTCGACCGCGGTGTCGACACTGGCATACCCGGTAATGACAATCACTTCAGTTTGCGGCCATAATTCTTTGCAGACGCCCAGCACCGCCATGCCGTCCTGACCCTTCATGCGCAGATCAGTCAAGACCAGATCGACTTCCCGGTTCTCCAGCAGGACAATCGCCTCCTGCCCATTGGCGGCGGTAAAAACTTCGTAGCCTCCTTTTTTCAGGATATACTCGACATTGTCGCGGGCAATCGCCTCGTCATCGACGACCAGAATGCGTTTTCCGCTCATGACAGCCCTCCATTGTCATGAGGCCACCCAGATGAGGAGAAATTGCCCATCAGCCAACTCCTATCCACGGCGTTTCTCCCTTTTCCTGGTCCGGCTCTATCGGCAGATGAATAAAAAAGGATGCCCCCTTACCGGCCACACTTGTAACCACTATCCTGCCATTATGCTTCTGGATAATGCCATAGGCGATAGACAGGCCCAGCCCGGTGCCCTGCCCTTCTTCCTTGGTCGTGTAAAAGGGATCAAAAAGCCGATCTTTAATCTCATCAGCAATCCCAACGCCGGTGTCGGTAATTTCAATTATTGCCGCATTGTGCTCCTTATTAAGCGAAGCTGAAAGCGAGATCTTACCTTCACCGACGATAGCCTGGGACGCGTTGATGATCATAATAATCAACACTTCCTGTATCTTCTGCACATCCATTGGGACAAACAGATTGTTTGGTATATCGACAGTTATATGTATTGCCGAAGAGACATGACTCTTCACCAGTTTTACCGATCGGTTCACCACATCCTGCAGGTTGGCCGGATGCAGCTCGAACTCCTTGACCCGGGAAAATTCCAGCAGCCCCTGAACAACATCTCTGGCCCGATAGGTTTCCTGCTCGATGTTCTGCAACATCTTTTTGATAAACGCCGGATCGCCGGTATCAAAATCATCGACGGCTATCTGACACGAGGTCGAGATATTATTTAGCGGATTATTTAACTGATGGGCAATGCCGGCGGTAAGGGTACCGATTGATGAGAGTTTTTGCGACTGCACCAGTTGGTCCTGGCGACGCTCCAGTTCCCTCACCATGGTATTGAAAGCCTCCATTACCTGCTGCATTTCATCCCTGGTATCCAGGACCTCAACTTTGCTGAAACGACCAAGGGCGATATCCTCGGTTGCCTCTTTAATGATGCGCAGCGGCTTAAAGATACGAAAAGACATGATGAGTGGAATAAAAATGCCCACCGCAATCGCCACCATAGACCAGACAACAAGACGGGATACCAGCTCATCGAGAATAATGCGGATCTGGTTATGTTCAAAACTGACCAGCTCCTTGCTGAGCTCGGTCATTTCCTGTCCCTGGTAGCGAATTTGATCTGCCGGTTCGCCGTGCACTGCATCCCGGTTGACCAACCATTTTTCCGACAGGCCGGCCATGCCTTCCTGGTAGGCAACAGTCAGGTTTTTGAGTTTTATGAGCAAGGGTTGGACTTTAAATTTGGCGGTCCGCTCGGAAATGATCGCCATTGTCTGCAGGGCCAGGGTCAATTGCCTGCTGTTTTCTTCCAGAGCTTCTTTCGTTCCGTAGAGGAAAAAATTCTTCTCATAGCGGCGGACTTCAAGAGTAATACTGTTGAGGGTATAGGCGAGTTCCAGGGTTTCCAATTTTTCTTTAGCCGTATTCAGGTCTTCCTGAGAAACAATGAACATGGCTAGAATACCGAAGATATAACATCCCAGGATGAAGAGGATCTTATAACTTAAACTCATCGATGGTATTGTAAACTTGCTCATTTTTCACTCCACATACCATTTCTCCAAGGCCTTTCCCGCAAGGCAGGGGAGCGAGCCCCGCCGGGTTAATAATTAACGTTTTTCACCATATACCAAGACGATGGCGAACACAACCAAATCGTTGTCGCAAAAGTCTCCGTCCGAAGGGCCGCTCCTACAAAAAGGTGCCGCAATATTGTTGCGCCGCAACTCGGCCGCGGCATAGCCCTAAATCGTAGTAATTAATCTATATATCGATTGTCTTCATAAGAAAATGCATTATTAGTGTTGCACAAGATCGGAGCATTTCAATCTGCTGCCAGGTTTGCTGGAGATTCCATCTCTTCTTTATTGGCCCCGCTCTGTCGATAATTCTTTAGAATCGTTGAGCTGGAAACCATATTTTCCAGGGATCACCGGGCACTTGCGGCTTGGTGCACTTGCCGACGGAGGAAAAGCTGGGTGATTCGACAATCGGTTATTTTTTTTGGCATAGAGGTTGCTATTACAAGATGGCACCTTGCGCGTAGACGGGATAATGAATTTTTCACTTATTTGACAGGTCGATGCAGGCTTTTATGGAAGGAGGGTGACAAGTAGGCAATGGAAGCAGGACGGTAATTTTAATGTCCAATATTAATTAATTATTTTTAATTCATGAGGGGTGTAATGACAAAGAATCAACGGATTTTTTTGTTTGCAGCGTTGATGGTCCTGACCATTGGCATATGGCTTGAACCGGCCTGGGCCGGTAAACTGCAGGACGCTATTGCGTCGGTTCCGGAAGGGACCGGCAGTGGGCAGATTGACCCCACTCAACCGGCCGGTTTTCTTGGTATTCCCGGCGGCCCCCAGGTAAATCTGATTCTTGCATTCTTCTGGGCGGTATGGGTGGGCTGGATTTTTTCTACCGTGGGTGCCTTTGGCGGCGTTATGGCCGGTGTCGGTCACATGAGTATTTTCGGTCTTGGTGGCTACGCTAAATCTTTCAAGGAAACCGCTCCTTCCCTGAATAAAGCAATCACCGACTCCATTCGCGGCTCGAACCAGTATCTGGTCGGGCTGTCGGCTCTTATCTCGTCTTTCAACTATTACCGCATGGGCCGCCTCGTCGTACCCCTGGCCGTATCTTTAGGACTAGGCTCCATTCTTGGTGCCTGGGGTTCCGTAACCCTCTCCGCCGGCAAAATCTCCTTTTCCCAATATCAGGGGTATTTCGGTCTTTTTGTTTTGGCTCTCGGTATCTATCTCTTCTACGAGACCTCCTCTAAAGGGCAAGCCAGCAAGAAAAAAGCCAAATCGGCCGCCCAGGCCTTCGAGGCCACGGTAAAAAAACAAAAAAGCGGTGAGAAAATCGATACCGCTGCACTCGGCGTTAAAGTAACCAAGTTTTCCCTGACGGAAGTTTTGTTCACATTTTATGGGGTTGAGTTCCGGTTTAATCCATTAATTCCTTTTGTCGGTGGTATCGTCATTTCCGCAGTCGCGGCCTTTCTAGGCGTGGGCGGCGGTTTTCTCCTGGTCCCCTTCCTGACCAGTGTTGCCGAACTGCCGATGTATCTGGCTGCTGGAACCTCGGCTCTTGCCGTACTGATCAGCATGATCACCAGTATAATCACCCTTATCTCCAAGGGGGTTCAGTTCGATTGGATGCTGATCGGCCTGGAACTCGTCGGTATCGCTGTTGGTTCTATTATCGGGCCCAGAACATCGAAATATTTCTCCGATCTCTGGCTCAAGCGCTTATTTATTGTCCTCGCTTTGTACGTAGGTATTGACTATGTTCTGAGAGGTTTCTTTAACTACAGAATATTCGGTTAAGCAGTAAATCATCTTGGCTTCAAAGGCTCCGGGCTAATCCCCGGAGCCTCTATTATGAACTCATTCAGCCCGTTTTTCCTTGTGCTTGACCCCTGGCTCATCGCGCCCTTTCGCTGGCTGCCATCAGCTACTGCCGGATACCTCCTGGGAGTCGTCGTACTCGCCCTGTACTGCATCATTGTCGGCGATCTCTCCGCGACGGTGGTTACTTATTTCAACACTAAATATATCAGAAAGATCCAGGGGAAAATGGATCACCATCACCATCTCTCGGAGCAAGCCCTGATGATGGGCGACAAAGAGAGCTATAAAGCGGTCAACAGCCAGGCCCTTGATGCTTTTGGCCACTCTTTTTCGCTTGGCGCGGCAATCTTTTGTGTCTCCATCTGGCCTATGCCTTTCGCTCTCGCCTGGTTGAATCTACGCTTTGCCGATGCCCCATTGGAACTTCCAGTCCATCTGCCGTTTCTTGGCAACACGATCGAATATTTTCCCTCGTTTCTCCTCCTCTATATTGCAACCAGAATGATCTACTCCTTTATAATGCGCAAATTTACCTGGTATTCCGGGACCAAAGCAAGACTCTCCGGGCAGACTGCCCCTGAGGTTCTTTCTTAACGTATCAATGAGTAGCTCTTCGCCAGCAAAAAAGGATTCGATCGGCTTGAGTTGCCTCTGGCGATATCGTTTGATGGAGATTTTTGCACCGGGGAAACTGCTTCGCCATAAATATGCCGCTTTTCGCCAGGTGCTGCGTCTCGACAGTCGGGCCCTGGATCTTCTGGCCGATCTGGAAGCACATATCTTCGGTCAGAACCCTGCCGATCCTTATCGAATTCGCCTGCTCTGCCGGCAAATCACCGATACGGTCGGTGCCATGGCGGACCAGCTCCAGGCCATGAACCCGCCGGCTTACCGGCAATTATTTGAAAAACATGCGGCATTAAGCATCGCAATCAAGGCCCTGCTGGCAGCAGCCAGCCCGCAAAGCACTCCGCCCTATATTCTTACACTCCAGGAAGCTGCCGATTATCCGGAGCTGGCCGGCGGTAAAGCGGCCAACCTGTCGGCCGCCGGTCGTGTCGGAGTGCCTATTCCCCGCGGTTTTGTTATTACTTCGCGCGCCTTTCAGCGTTTTATCTCTGATAATTCCCTGGAAAAGGAACTCGAGGCGCGGTTCCAGTTGGTCCAGGCCGATGACAATGCCACGATTATCCAGATCACCGGCGAACTGCAGGAGCTTATCCTGGATGCCGAGGTTCCGGCTGATATTGCCGCCCAGATAGAACAGCAGGTCAAAGCCCTGCAGCCCGTCGAGCGGCTCGCCGTTCGATCCAGTGCCCTGGCCGAGGACGGCCAGGTGTCATTTGCCGGCCAGTATGCCAGTGAACTCAACGTTGATCCTGCAGAAATCATCGCCGCCTACAAAAGAGTCATCGCCGGAAAGTATTGCCCCCGCGCCATAAGCTACCGCATCCGCCATGGTTTAAGCGATGCTGATACCGCCATGGCAGTGCTGGTCATACCGATGATCCAGCCGCACACCTCCGGGGTGATCTATACCCTTGATCCAGGAACCACGACGGCCAGAGACTTGGTTGGAATTTATGCGGTGGCGGGTTTGGCGGAAGGTCTGGTCGATGGGTCAAGAACGCCAGCCAGATACCATCTACCGCGATCAGATGAACTCATTTCCCCACTACAGTCTGCGGCATCTGCGGATCTTCTGCTTAGTCTGAACGAATTGCAGCAATTAAGACGCTGGGGATTGCGGCTTGAGGCACTTTTTGGCTGTCCGCAGGATGTTGAATGGACCCTTGATGATGGCGGCTTGACTGTTCTGCAGAGTCGGCGCCTGCATCAGAAAAAGGATCCGCCTCCGGCAGCAGTTCAGGCCGTCGACCTTACTCGCCTGTTGCATAGCGATTTGCATTGTGCTTCGGCAGGAATTGCCTGTGGTCCGGTTTTTCATGCGCCAACCGGTGGAAGCTTTGCGAAAATTCCCGCCGGATCGGTGGTTGTTACCACGACACTTCGCCCGGCCCTGTCCCAGTTTCTTGACCGGGTGGTCGGCGTCATTGCCGAGAGCGGCAGCCGGGCCAGCCATTTTTCCTCGGTGGCTCGAGAGCGAAACATTCCGGTACTGGTCGGTAGTGGGATAAGTCTTGAAGAAAATCAGGTGGTCACCGTCGACGCTGCCTCGGGCAGGATATTCAACGGCTGTGTCAATGCCGTACTGCACATTGGCAGCCTCAACCCCAATAAGGATTTTCCGCAAGAAAAGTATGTGGGACTGGCCAGCCATATAACGCATCTGCATCTTACCGATCCGGACAGCGACAATTTCACGCCGTCGCACTGCCAGTCGATGCATGACATCGTACGTTTCTGTCATGAAAAAAGCGTCCAGGAGATGTTTCGCCTCATAGGACGAAAGGGCAGAGGCTTAGGTAAAGCCCAAAAACTGGTCACCGATCTGCCCTTGGTCCTCTATGTTCTCGATCTCGAACCGAGCTCGACTGCCCGGGCAGGCACCACGATCACCCTGGATGAGCTGAGCAGTCTGCCCATGCGAGCCTGCTGGCAGGGGATGTCAGATCCACGAATAAACTGGGACACCAGCCAACACCATGTCGATTGGGAAGGCTTTGATCAACTCAGCGGCGGCATTTTTTCCCTCGATTCTCGGCTCTTGGCCAGCTATGCTATAGTTTCTCAGGAATACCTGCATCTCAATATTCGTTTTGGCTACCATTTCTCCATCGTCGATGCCATCTGTAGCGAACAGGCCGGCACCAACTATTTGAATTTTCGATTCAAGGGTGGCGGTGCCGCAGAACAGCAAAAAGCTTTCCGTATCGAGTTCATCGATCGGGTCCTTACCACTTTTGGTTTTGAAACCTCCAGCCGAGGCGACATGCTCGATGCCGCCTTCGCCCGCGCGCCTCTGGCCGAGACTACACGCGCCCTCAGCCAACTCGGCATGCTGCTTGCCGCCACTCGATTGATGGACGTGCGCCTGACCAGCACCCGACAGGTCGCCGAAGAAGTTGAAAATTTTATCAGTCTTGCCGGCAAAACAACCTGACCACTGCTGCAAAATGTAGTTTTCCTTGTAATTTCTAGACAATTCCTGACTTTTTTTAAAAAATCTGGACAAAAACAGCAAAATAAAGATACCATATTTAGTAACCGTTATGCTGTCGAAGAAAAATTTAATGAGGATTACTATGAACAAAATGTCCCCCCCGTTGCCCCTTTATCGGCTTATACCAGCAGTGGTTCTTTGCTCTTTTCTGATCGCCGGATGTGCATCTTCACCCACGGAAGTCAGATATGATGACCGGATGAAAACAACTACAGCCAACCAGTACGAAAAAGTGTCCGCCCGCTATATCCTCCGTCCGGGGGATCGGCCTGATTTCAAACCACAGGCAAAACAGGCGGCAGCTGACTGCGGTCAGGTAACTGCTCAGCCGGCTGCTGCACCACAGCGTATCGATTTACAACTCGTCCTCGAGGCATCAGACATCCTGTTTGCATTCGATAAATGGGTTATTCGAGCCGAAGTCGTCCCCGAGTTAGACCAGTGGGCCAACTACTTCCAGCATAATCCCCAGGAAACGGCTAAAATTGACGGCTATACCGACAGTATAGGTTCAACTGGGTATAACCAGACCCTCTCCGAGCGACGGGCCGAAGCGGTGAAGAATTATCTGATCAAAAAAGGGGTTGACCCAAAAAGATTTGTCACTAGAGGCTTTGGCGAGACTCAACCGGTAGCATCGAACACCACCGCCGAAGGACGACAAAAGAACCGGCGGGTTGAGCTGAAGTTCTAGGCGAACTGTCGGATTACGCCCTTTTTGCCTAATCCGACAGGCTCTTGATATAGAGAAGGTTTGTCAAGCATGAAAGAATCGGCGCGCGGGTAACTCTACTGCTGTCAGCATATTGCCGTACACAGCACCAGTATCTATACCAATACGGTCGGCCAGAACCAGGGGTGAAGCGAAGGGAATATGCCCAAAAACAATAACGATATCGATATCAGTCGTCTGTTCCTGGGCTAACCGTCTACTGGAAAGCAACCCCGTCTCCATAATATAGCGCTGCATCCTCCCCTCCGACTCCTTCATAGGGCAGCTTAGCATCTTTTTGTTAATATCGGCGTGAATAAAAAGATAGTCATCCTGAAGATGGAAAAACTTAAGAGAATGGAGAAATTCCCGATGCTCCAGCGGGAAACAAGCAAGCCCTGCGAGGGAATGTACCCTGGCGCCATAGCTCTCAACCGTTGCCTCAACTCCCATCCCCCGAAGCGCCCGCAGGGAGTCCATATGACCGGAGGCACTGTATTCAAGGAGCTCTTGTTCGTGGTTACCCTTGAGAAAATGGATATCTGCACAGCTCTCTTTCAGCTCAAGCAGAATATCGAGCACAGCTCTTGAGTCCGAACCACGGTTAATATAATCTCCAAGAAAGATCAGCGTATCACTTTTTCGGTCGTAGGGTATGCGACCAAGCAGTGTGGAAAGTTGTGCAGCGCAACCATGAATATCGCCTACGGCAAAGATTTTTCGTTGGACTACACTCTTTTTACCTGATAAGCAATTGTTATCCGTTTTGCCCGACATATCAGCCATAAGGAGCTTTCGAATGGCGCTCTGAGTACTCAATAAACGCCTCATATTCTGCCTTTATCAAGCCTCTTCTCATTGCTTCCACCTGAGCGCAATATATCTCAATTGCAGGATGATTTGAACGGAGTTCTGCAAGCTTTTCACGATGGGGCCGGTAGAGCTTTTTATAGGCTTGCAGCCGGTTCCCGAACCAGGTGATACCCAAGGATGACCCAACCAGAGTGCCAATTGCCCAATTGTCCAAATTCTTGTAATGATGCGAGCCAAAATAGACAGTAAATACTGCAACACCCACACTGACACATGCCCACGCCAGGAAGAAAGCAAACCAGAGAGCATATTTTTTCCTGTCACGAAAAATGTCCGGATCAGGGGGCTCTGAAATTTTAATTTTCATTTCAGTCACTAACCTCCTTGAGTTGCATGGAAAAGAACCCATTTCAACGCAGGAGTGTACTACAACTTCCCTGAAATTACAGGACTAAAAGGGGAAACAGTCTGAAATTTATTGGTGCCCTGGATTTAACTCTAGTCTCGTGCCTTTCTCCTGAAAGCTTGACATAAAACCCTAGGCTCTCAAGGTTGGTCTCTGGTCACGACCAGACCTTGCTTTATCAGCAGGCTGTATAGCTTGACTCTGTTTTTTCTTCGGCTCTTTTCCGTAGAGATCCGAGCAACGAAAGAAAACATACCAATCGCTTCGAACAGTTTTTTTAACCAGGTTTCCTGAGGTGGTACGTTGCCCAGGACTGCTCTTTGCCCGCCATTTAGCGACGCGCTCCGATGCCATCCCAACAAGGTGAACAGCACACATGCCTAATATAAATTCAGCAAACAATATTGAAGGTTCCATAATTCACTCCTATTCTGTAAGAATTCTCTGAACCTCTCACTCGGTTCACTTTCCGTTTCCGTTCTCTTTCAGGCAATGCTTTTAACTACCTGTACCGGGCAGGTTGCAAGAGCAGCGACCCGCTCGACCACACTGCCTAAAAGGCTATCACTCACACCGGAATAGCCGCCTTTTGAGCCCAAAATAATATGCTGAATATCGTTTTTTTGAGCATAGCCTGTCAGACATTTTCCGGGAGAGGCTTCCTGTAACTCGGTCACGACACGTAATCCGAGCCGCTCTCCCTCCCTGGTGAGAGCCTCCAGAGCTTTGAACCCCTTTTGTCTGGCGTCTTTTAACACGCCGTAACGGAAACTCTGCTCCGTAGATACATCGATAGCCGTAACGGCATGAACCTCACTGCCGTAGCTTCCGGCCAGGTCGAGTGCTCGCAGTCCTGCTGCTTTACTTGCAGGAGTTCCATTAATACCAACGAGGATTTTCCCAAAGCGAATTTCCGATATTTCCGGCACAAGCATGACGTCGCAGGGACTGCCGGCAATTACTTTCGAGCTCAAACCCCCGAACAACACCAGTTCGACCTTCGACCGCTTGGCATTGCCAAGAACAATCAGGTCAACGCCTCGTTCCGCTGCCACCTCAACTATTTCCTCACTCGGTTCACCTGTCCTATGGATGGTCTGAACTTCGAATCCTAAGGACGCTGCATAGGATGCTACATCCTCAACACTCTTTCGAAACGGTTCACTGAGTTGTCTATTTGCATCTTCAATTTTCAGACGGCTCATATTCCCTTCATATTTGGGGGTCACACCGACAACCAACAATTTTGCACGCATCGATGACGACAATGCCAGGGCCTGTTTGAAAGCTGATCGACTGACATGGGAAACATCGACAGCTACCAGTATTGACTCCATCATCGCACACATATTTGCACACATGTTTGCCCCTGCTTCTGTGCTCTTGCAAGGGAGTTCACTTCACTCTCCGCGCTGAACATATTCACCAGGATTATCGCAGCTTTCGTCATAATTTGTTTATTCTCAGCTAAAAGTCCGTGCATAATTTTCTTCTCCTGTAGTGCGGCGAAACCTTATGCTCCTGTTTGAACCCGTGACTTGCTATCCGAACGTTTATCAACAACTGTAGATTCTTCAAACTTTGTCACAACAGGAGCCTTTGAGCCAACGATCCCAAGAGCAGACCACAAATTATTAACGAGGGTTTTCATCCAATAGCTTTTTTTGTTTGCCGATGCAGTGTGTCTTTCTTCCAGTAACTTTTTGTTTGCCTCGCGATTGTCAATCATCTCTCCCGTTCGCGAATCAGTGCAAACGATGTTGAAGACCGGAACAGGTGAACCAAAAGCCGCCTCTTCAATTTTTATTCCCTGATCAATAAGAACGAACTCAATTCTCTTTACAATACGGCATAATCTGCTGATTATTTTACTTATTTTTCCTGATTCCTGGACATACTCAAAGTCCACTCCTCTGACAACTGCTTTCTCCTTAAATTCTATGGCGTTCTGCTCAATTGCTGAGGCAAATTGTTTGTGATACAAGTCGCCGTTGCCAAAAAGTGGCGAAGTATTTACATAGGTGGCCAGTATCTTGCATTTCATTCGATCAGCTACGTTGACCGCATAGTCCATTACCGGTTCGGCCAGACGACTCCCCCTGGTCACCAGGAGGATGCAGGACTGTTTGGCCAGACTGCACTGTTGCGAAAAATCGTCGGCGTGGTCGATCTTAGACTTATGCAAAACCGTTAGTGGTGTAACGTTGCGATGTATTTTCTGATCCATAACCAACCTTTTGCCTCATCCACTCATCCTATTTTATCAACCGACGGCATCATTTACGGCTTGCCCCTGTCTTTCTGTTCGATCCAGAAGCATACCTTTAACCATAGCGGCAGTAATTATAATACCAGCCACTCCCAGAGCCACCATCAATGCCCAGAAACTTACGCCATCGAGCACAGCAAAGAGTTGCTGCTTCAAGCGAGGAATAAGATCCAGATCAGCGAGATAAATCGGTACTTTTGCCCCCCGCGATACAGCGACAATCAGCATAACCGCTGCCATGACCAGCTTAATCGTATAATCTTTGACATAGGTCGTCCCAAGTGCCCCCAATTGTACGCCGATCAGTGATCCCGCCAGAATGAGCAAAGTCATGCGAATATCGATAAGACCGGCTATTCCCCACTGGATGGAACCAAAAGCGCCCATGACAAAGGCAACAACCAGCTCGGTAGCACTGGCAACCATGGCCGATGCACCAACCACATAAATCATTCCCGGCACGCCGATAAAGCCGCCCACCGCAATAGTTGCTGCCAGCATTCCGGTAAAGAGACCAACGGGAACCGTTATCCAGGCAGAGATACGCACTCTCGCCACTTTAAACTCCATCATGGGCCAGAGCTCAATTTTTTGCAGTCTCAAGGCGAGGTTCGATGTTTTGGCCTCGGTTGCTCCTTTAGTCATCGTTAAAGCATCACGCAGAATGTATCCACCAACAATGGCCAGAACCAGAACGAAGACCACACTCACATACAGATTAGAGCCTGCATTGCCCCAATGATTGAGGATCATCTGTTGAATTCTTATACCGATCTCAACCCCAATAATCGCGGTTACCGCCATTACTAAGCCAAGCTTTATATCGACTTGTCCGTATTTCCAGCGCTTATAGGCGCCGACCATGGCCTTGGGAAACTTATGGCACATATTACTGGCCACCGCCACCGCACCTGGGGCTCCCAGAGACATCATCGCCGGAGTAAGAACAAACGCTCCTCCAGAGCCGATGAAGCCAGAAAGCAGACCTCCAATAAGCCCGATGATAAGCAGGGCAATAACCTTGGTGACGGTCATTTCAAAAAACATCAATGAGATGTCTTTGATCACATTTGGTCCAGCATTGGGATCAAGGCTGACCATAACTTTTTTATCAAGAACTATCTTGTCGATGTTCACTTCCGGACCAATATTCAAAATTCTTAAATCATCATGTCCGTCAATTTTTATAGTTACCGTTTTAGCCGTTGGATCAAGCTGGGTAAATACACCTTTCATCACGTTTTTGGGTGGCGGGCCACCTGCATAGGCACTGTGTACCAGTAGGGTGCCTATCAATACTGTCATTAAAATAGTTAGAAATTTCTTCATGAGTTCACTTTCTCCTGCATGCGGTGATAGGTTGTGCTACCTGTTAAGATCAAGCTTTCTTTGGCTCAAGCCCCAGAACACTGAGTAAATTGCTGGCGAAAGCACCGTGCACGAATGAAAACAAGAAGGCAGTACCAACGGGAAGCGCTGCGTACCATCCACCCAACGTAAAAGTATCTGTAACGAGCTTCATGTTGGATAATAACAGGGCATAAGCACCTAAGGACATCGCTCCAAAGAGAACCATTTTACCGATTGGCTTTTTCTTGCGATAGGTAGTTTGGGTCCTTTTGGTTGTGGCAGTCGTTTTACTGACACTGCCGGTCGTCGATTTGCGAGTGGTTTGGTGAACTGACAACTGCGTTTGACGAGGATCATTTTGTCTCATTTCCATTTCTCCTTTAGAATGAATAGTAAGTTACTTGGTATATTTTTCAGCCAACAGCTAATTATGTAGAGGAGATGATACTGAACCTTTCCTGGAAATATTGCAATCTTGATGCCAACCCTTGAAGTCAATATAATTCAATTATTACAAATATATACATGACTACCAACAAAGGTAATTTTCGTTGCATTATGCAACAAAATATCGATCTACTATCGGATATAGTACAAAATATTAGATAGTTATATTGATAATTTGTGGATTTTTCTCTGGTGTTGCATAAAGCAACCTGAGTTTATCTTTCAGGACCGGAGCCGGTAGGGATTCACCACGCTCTTTAAATGGGGAACAACGTATCTATCGTATTGTTATTATGTATTTTATTTTACACTCTTTAAGAAAAATTCTGTCCGACATAAACTGATTACCAACTGGACACTACGTTTTACGTTTACGAGACGTTACATTATGCAACGGCCCCTGCAATTATCTCCGTTTATCGAAACAATATAAATCACATAATTTCATAGAGATAAACTGTTTACTCAGGAACATTGTAACAGTGCATTGGAAAATGGAATAAAACCGTATAGAATGGGCTCGTTGTTGCAATCTCTCCGGTCCTTAAGGCTCCCTACCGCCAGAACGATGGCAGGCAGCCCGGCCAACAGACAGTAGCAGGCAGGAGAAGCAGGCATGTGGCCCCACCTCTTTCGTAATAAAAAGAATCAGCCCGCGAGCGGGGCACAGGAAATTGATATCTGGCGGGTCAAGGCGCTCTTCAATAATTTCCGAAAGATCCTTCAGCTCAACACCCTGGTATTTGAGCAGATCTCGGCCATGGACCGCGCTCTCGGTGGAGAATATATCTTCGACCGAAACTTTCTGGAAAACTCGGTCCGTACTATTGCCAGTCATGTGCACCACGTTACCTACAATCTTAATGCCCTGACCAATAATGGTTATGTACCGCTTTATGACCGGTACCAGGAGATCCGGGTGATTCTCGATGACATCCTTGCCGGCAACACCAAAGCTCTTTCCTGTCCTCCAGTTCTCCCCCTTGATTCCCTCAGTTGGGAACTTGAACCACTTGTAGGCATTGATCTTGTCTGCCTTGCTGAGCTGCGCCACCATCCTGGAATCAAAGCACGAGACGGCCTGGTAATTACCAGTGACGCTGTTCGGGCCATACTAAAAAAAACAACCTCCACAGCTCCATCCGAGACGGAACTTTCCTTCGAGCTGGTAGCAGGGAGTCTCAGCAAGTCTCTGCAGCCAATGCTGACGGAACACCACAGCCCACTGCTGTCCATCTCTGCTACCCGTCTTAATGGCCAACCGGATGACCCCCGAGATCTTGGCGAATTTTCACTCAAAGAAGACGACAATGCCAGCTTAGTTGTGTTGGCGGATGATGCCCTTCCCCATGAACAGGCAACCGGCAGTCCCAGCCCAAGCTCCCCATCACCGCAAGAAACCATCATAAGAGATACCCAAGAGACCTCCCTTGAGGAGCTCTTCCTAAAAGGGATTATCCGGATCATCGAGATCGTCGCGGAGCGATGTCACACTCTTTACCCTGACACTGAACCTCATTTTGCGCTCTTTCTTCGGACCGCGTCCAACGCTCTTGCCCGCGGCACCATCACAACCCGAGCCACCATCAAGACTACCACACCAATGCTGACTGTCACTTCATGGCTGCCCGGTCATCGACAGGAAATGGATATCCACCATTTACGACGCATCTTCCCCTTTGATTTCGTCTCTTCGACATTGACTCCAAAACGCCTGGAGCAGACCTTTCCTGATGGGCTGCAGGCCACGCACCAAACCCCGCGACACCGACACTTCAGGCGTGGTTCAGCCACCATCCTGCCCCAGGAGATCCAGGCCCTTGCGGAAACAGCCATGACCCTGGAAAGAATCATGGGGGTTCCCGTGATCATGCACTGGGAATATCTGGAAAATGAGAAATTCGTGGTTACCCGCCTTTTCCCCTTCCTGGAAAAACCTGTAGAGCCCACCCTCCTTGAACTCGAACAAGAAAAGGACAACGCCATTGTCCTTGGCAAAGGTGGCCAGGTCATCCAGTCCGGTGTTGCTGCCGGTACGGTTTTCCATGTAACCCAGGACACCAACCTCAACGATTTCCCTATCGGTGGAGTTGCAGTGGCGCCAATTGCCACCCCGCAGCTTACGCCTATTCTGCACCGGGCGTCAGCTATACTCACCGAACATGGCAACCCCATCGGCCATCTGGCTACGGTGGCGCGGGAACTCAGTTTACCGGCGCTGTTCGGTGTTCCCGGAATTCTCGAGCAACTCCCCAACGGCACAGAGGTGACTGTGGATGCGGGGAATTGCTGTGTCTACCAAGGAGTCCTCAACCATCTTCTGCAGCAGGGCAGCAGTGACAACAGCTTCTCTCCCATAGATCCTGAATATCGGGTGCTCCGCCGGTTGCTGCGATTCATATCTCCGCTCAAACTCGTCAACCCGGATGACCCTCAATTTTCAGCGCAGAACTGCCGTTCCTTTCATGACATTATTCATTACTGCCATGAAATGGCCGTTGATGAGTTAGCTCATTTCCAGGAACGACGTCCAGGATTGAGTGGCATTCGCACGACACGGCTCCATCTGCCGGCGCAGATGGATATCAACCTGCTGGATATTGGTGGCGGCCTGCCGGATGGCTCGGTGCACCAACCGGGGCCAGAAGACATCCTCTCGGGACCTTTTGCTGTTTTTCTTGATGGCTTACTGCATCCCCAGGCTACAGGCGAGGAGTTGCCGACACTGGGCTTGCGTGATATCATCTCTGCCATTCCCAGAACATCACGACTCAGCAGCGTATCGCCCGAGATGTCTGGTAATAACCTGGCCATCATCAGCCAGGAATATATGAATCTGAGTCTGCGACTGGGCTATCATTTCAGTGTCATTGATGCCCATCTCGCCGGCGACCGGCATCGCAATTACATCTACTTCCGGTTTATCGGCGGTCTTGCCGACCAAACCAGACGCGCGAGACGAGCTCTCTTTATCAGCGATGTGCTGGGTGCCATGGATTTCAAGGTCTTCTGGAAAGGAGATCTGGTTGTCGGCCGGATGAAATTTGAAGAAAAGGATGTCCTACGTTCGGCTCTTTTTGTCCTCGGAGCCCTGACTACCTACTCCCGACAACGGGATACCAGCCTCTATAGCGATGCGTTGGGCCGAGAACTCTTTGATCGATTTGCCGATACCTTTCTTTTGCCCTTCAGCAAAACATCGGCGACCCACCGCAGCCTGCGCACCGCCGCCGAATCAAATGCAGCGGCCAGACTGAAAAAATCGCCAGTCTCCATGTCGGAGGGCCGGCAAATGGGAGAAGAATCATGAAACTAAGCAATCCTCTCACAAAAGTCATTGAAGCGTTCCGGAATCATAAAGAAGAGAAGGAGGCATACGCCATCCATAACCTCAAGGCTCGGTACCATGCTTTTCGTATTTTTCTCGAAAATAACGGTATTGCCCTGGAAAATATTGCCCAAATTGACACCCTGTTGATTCGGGGAGAGACCGACGAGGTGCGACGGCTGACAACAGAGCTGATCAGCACCACCGCCGAGCTGGTCGATGGCCTCAACCTCCTGTCAAACGATGCCCATTCTTCTCTCTACCGATTCCATGGTCAACTGGCGGAAAAGGCCCTTGCTCACCTTGACCGGCTGCAGGATACAAGGCGTGATGGGTATTGTATTCCGCTTGACACCCTGCGCAGAGACGCAGCAGGAACAGCCGGAACCAAAGCTGCGAACCTGGCCCGACTGCGACGTCTGACCCTGCCGGTTCCCGATGGATTTGTCTGTACAACTGCAGGAACCAGGCGTTTTCTTGCCATGGAGACACTAGCCGCGGATATCCGCAGAATGCTCCGAGACATGGACCGAGGGCTGAGTGATCTCAATTTCGCTGCCGACCGTATCACCAGAAAAATTCTTGGTGCTCCACTGCCGGACGACCTGGCCCGGGACTTGGAAAACAACTACCGCCTCCTTAAGGACAGGATGGAGCAGCATCTGGGAAAATCGTCTTCTCCAGCTATCTCCGTGCGTAGCAGTGGGATCTCCGAAGATGGGCTGGAACGCTCTTTTGCCGGACAGTATACCTCGATTCTTAATGTCATTGGCAGCCAATCACTCCTGGTGGCCTACAAGGAGGTTATAGCCAGCGCTTTCAGTGCCAGAGCCATTTCCTATCGAGTGAATGCGGGTCTGCCTCCTTTGGATATTGACCTCGCCGTTCTCTTCCAGCTTATGGCAGATGTCGACTGTGCCGGAGTCCTTTTTACCGTTGACCCCTCGGAACCGGAAAACGGCAGAATGCTGATCAGCTGTGTGCCGGGCCTTGGTACCCAGGCAGTCGGCGGCTCATCACCGGCGGATCTTTACCGGCCCAGGCGCACGGTCCTGCCCATTGAAACAGAAACGATTACAGACGCGGCAAGGACGAAGACCCTCGACATGAACACTCTCGAAGCGGAGATCATGGACCAGGCTGAGATAGGAGTCAAAACTGTCCGCGAGGTGGCAAAACAAGAGGGCGGCGTCGAACTGGAACAACTTTCCGCCGAGGAAGCCAATCAGCCGCTGCTGGAAGTGGCTACCATCTATGATCTGATGCGATATGGGCAACTTCTAGAAAATATCTGGGGCATGGCCCAGGATATTGAATGGGCATTTTCAAGCACCTCCGGCTTATCGCTTCTCCAGTCAAGACCTCTCAGGCTCGCCTCCAAAGGACGTCGTAATCCATCGCACGATACGGCGAAACGCCTGCTGTCCGGTACCTGTGCTTCCTCCGGCAAGGTCATCGGCTGTGTGCGCATTGCCCTCTCCCTGGCAGATCTTGTCGCTCTCGATAAAGAGAGGGACAATGAACTGGATCAACAGCCGACCATCCTCGTTCTCTCCCAGAGCATTGTCGATGCCTCCCATCTCTTTGCCCAGTGCAGCGGCGCCGTAGTCGACATAGGTAATCCGACGGATCATCTCTCCTGTGTGGCAAGAGAACTGGGAATCCCCATGCTCACCGGCACCCGGAACGCCTCCACAACCCTGGTCAAAAACCAGTGGATCATACTCGATGCAGACGATGGAACAGTACGCGAGGCCCCGGAATCAGTGCGCGAAGCAGCCTATCTGGCCTTTAAAAAACGAAAGGAGCTCGCCAAGGGTAAGACCACTGATCTGCTCACCAGCCTGCGGGCAGAAACCATCTCTCCTGAGCGGGAGGCCTTACGCAAGTTGATTGTCCCGCTCAATTTAACAGATGCCTACGGTTCGACCTTCTCCCTGCTCGAATGTCGTTCCCTGCACGACATTATACGCTATTCCCATGAAATGGCCGTGATGGCCATGTTCGATACCGGGGACATGGTCATGGATTTTGCGGGCAGCTTGCTGCGCCCCCTTGACATTGGCGTCCCTTTCTCCTTTTTGGTCATCGACCTTGGTGGAGGACTGCGTCGGACAGAAGAGAGTTTTCTCAGAAAACAACTGGCCTTCCACAAACCTCTTGGTCGGGAAGATGTCCTCTCCATTCCCCTTGCCGCACTGTGCGACGGGCTGATGACTCCTGAGCTGAGCTGGCATTCCAGCCCTGATGGTGAGGCAATGGGCAACATCATGTCCCAGACCATGTTGAGTGGTCGAGGCCCCAGGCCGGCCGGATCATTTAATTACGCCTTGGCGGCCCGGGACTATCTCAACCTCAACGCCCGTGTTGAATTCCATTTTGCCATGCTGGATGCGATCTGCGGTCGGGATACCCATGCCAACTATATCCGTTTCCGTTTCAAAGGGGGAGGAGCAGGCCGGGAAAGGGGTCACCGCCGCGCCCTTTTCCTCCAGCACGTACTTGAGAAAAATGGGTTTTACACCAAAGTGATAGAAGACCTTATTACCGCCACTCTGACGGGGGCATCGAAGGAAATCGTCCATGAACGGCTCATTATGATCGGACGGCTCTTGGGTTTCAGCAGATTTCTTGACGGAATAATGAACGATGACGCCACTTCGACTCGCCTGGCGGAAGAATTTTTGGCAGGCAATTTCAATACCAGGAGCTCATTATCTTCGGTCAGGGAAGGACTGTAGATGCGGGTTTAGAACTCGCCCCTACGGGGACAAACGGGATTTCATTTTCAGTATCTACTTGTTTTTCAATACACGTACGTTTAATTCGTAAGAACCAAATTTTTTCATCGTCGATATTTAAGTCGTGCAGGTTTTTTCGGCGACCTGCGCGACAGGTAGAAAGCGAGTATGCCGGCCAGGGCCAGACCGGCAGCCAAGCCAAGAAATAACATGCCCCAGCCACCGCCTGAAGGTGGCGCCACCTCGACCGCCGCGGTCGGCTTGGCCTGCTTGGCTGAGGCAATCTCCATTTTTTCAGGCTCCGGCGCGGTAATGTCAGCAGATTTCTCCGGGGCCGCTTCAGCTTTACTCAGTATTGCCGCAGCCTCAGGCTTCGGCGGCACCAGGGCAAAGCCCTTGGCCAGAAGTTCTTCCGCCTTGGCATCACGCACTTTCCGATACTTACTGCCCATAACAATAGCAATTATCCGGACCCCGCCTCTTTTAGCGGTCGCGATTATGGAAAATCCAGCAGCTTGAAAATAGCCGGTTTTAAAGCCGTCGCAGCCAGCGACCCGGCCGAGCAGATGGTTGTGATTGCGTAAAATAAATTTTCCATCGCGAATGGGTCGCTCCTTGGTGCCGGTGTATTCGAATATATCCGTTCTTTTGGCTAGCGCAAGGCTGAGTATGGCAAGATCTCGAGCCGACGTCTGATCGACTTCCTGACCCTTGGCGGGCGGCAGTCCATGTACCGAATAAAAGTGGGAATCTTTCATACCCAGTTCCGCAGCCTTTTTATTCATCAAGGCCACAAACCCCTCTGTCGATCCAGCGATATGGATGGCCAGGGCAACGGCGGCATCGTTTGCCGACTGCACGGCCAGGGAATAGAGCAGGTCCTGCACCGTAAATTGCTCCTTGGGATCGAGATATATCTGTGAGCCGCCCATCTTCGATGCTTCAGGAGTCACCTGCACCATTGCATCCAGTTGCACTTTTCCCTGTTCTATCTGCTCAAGAATGACCAGCATATCCATCATCTTCAACACGGAAGCCGGATAGACAATCGTTGCCGCATGATCTTCAAACAAAACTTTACCGGTTTCGGCGTCGACAACCAGTGCAGATACATATGGATCACGGGCAAGATCTGCCACTTTAGCGCGCGCAGCCCACACTGTCTGGCCGCAAAGAATAATAAGCAGCAAAAAAAAAGCGATACGTTTCATAATCTTCCTTTATAAAAAAACTTCCCAACCATATGAATAAATAAGAGAATTGAGCAGATGTGAACGAGGAGTCCGTCGGATTATCGCATTTTTTTCTCAGATTGAGAAAAAAAGGGCGTAATCCGACAGGCTCCTGGTGAGAATTGAGCCTGTATAACTCCGGGACAAACCGAATGCGCATCCCGCCGAAACCGTTAATGAGCTCAGTGAATGTAGCAGAGTCTCGTGCACCTGTAAAATAAAATATAGCCATCGGATTATAAAAGAAGAAGTCAATCCAACGGTGATGGTATCGCAAAAAACTCCTCATGACGACTTCCGTAGGGGCACACCTGTTTATGCCCCTACGGTGTAATTCTGAAAATCACGTTTTTTTTACTTAACCGTCAAAATTTATGCTCTTGCACCACTCAATCAGGGTGCGGCGGATTCAACCAGCTCTATTTCAAAGGTGAGATCTTTGCCGGCAAGAGGAGGGTTGGCATCGAGGGTAATGTGGGTGTCGGTTATTTCCGTGACCACCACCCGGAGGATTTCACCATTGGCGCCACCCATTTCCAGCCGCATCCCCAGCTCCGGTTTAAGATCAGGCGGTACTTGTTCGATAGGCGCCTGAATAACTAATTCATCATTTCTCTCCCCATAGGCCTTCTCCACCGGAATATTGAGGACCTTTGATTCACCAACCTGCATGCCGACAACGCCTTCCTCAAATCCTTGGATGACCTGGCCGCTGCCAAGGGCGAATGCAAGCGGTTCTCCTCCTTTCGAGCTGTCAAAAACAGTCCCGTCCGCCAGTTTACCGGTATAGTGCACTTTGACATTATCGCCTTTTTTTGTTGCAGTCATCTTTCTCCTTCAAGCCTCGTGGCTCTATTACTGATTATCATTTACCTTGTTCTACGCTTCAACGGGTACAATTTTAATATCACCCGATAAGTAAAGAATCTTCTGATTCTCCGGCAGGCAAGAAATTCCGACATAATGCCGGGTATCATGCTACTTTTATACATCATTGGTCACTTTTCAACCATGTTGGCGTCGTAAAAATTCTTCATATTCCTCGTTGTTGCGCATTGCACTATCATTACGAGGTAATCTAGTATGCCGGAATAACATCAAAATTCGCACGTCTCGAATATGAAACTTCTCGAAGTCTTCGCTTATCGGAAGTCTACGCTTATCTACTTAACCATTGTAAATCTCAAATTTTTAGGACGTGATCAAAATTCTCTGATATATTTTAGTGGTTTTTAATCGAAAATAGGGTAGTGGCAAAGGCAACGAGAATGCTTACCACCCATGGCAATCCATAAAAAAAACTTCAGCCTTCAAATGAGATGAATAAGATAAATAAAACAAAAATAGTTGCAACTCTTGGACCAGGCATTAAGAGTAAAGAAAAAATTGTTGAATTAATACGGGCCGGGATGAATGTGGCCAGGATCAACCTCTCCCATGGCGAGAGGGACAGTCATGCCGAGTTTATCGAACTGGTCAAGCAGGCGCGACGCATCACCGGGACCTATTCGGCAATTCTCCTTGACACCCGGGGACCGGAAATTCGGGTAGGTGATCTGAAAGAACCGCTGATGCTTACGACCGGGGCGACACTCATTATTACCGCCGGGCCAACCAACGCATCCGAAAATCGTATCAACGTCAATTATCCCGGGCTGATCGATGACGTGCAACCGGGCAATCGAATTCTTCTGGACGATGGTAAACTGGCGCTGCGGGTCGAACGTATTACCGACGGCGAGGTCTATACAACCATCCTGGTGGGCGGCAAGCTCTCCAGTCGCAAGCGGGTCAGTCTGCCTGATTGCGACGTCAACCTGCCGTCACTGACCGAACAGGATCAACTGGATATTGCCTTCGGGGTTAGCCAGGAAGTGGATTTCATTGCCACTTCCTTTGTCCGCAAAGCCGAAGATATCTGGGCAGTACAAAAAATACTTGACGAAAACGGCGGCAAGCAGGCGATAATCGCCAAGATTGAGAGCAGACAGGGGGTCGAAAATCTCGAAGAAATTCTCGAGGCCGCGGATGGACTCATGGTGGCCCGTGGCGATCTCGGGGTGGAAATGCCCGCAGAAGAGGTTCCCGTTATCCAGAAGAAAATAATTCGCGCCGCCAATCTTGTTGGTAAACCGGTCATTACCGCCACCCAGATGCTCGAATCGATGATCAGCAGCCCCACCCCGACCCGGGCTGAAGCAAGCGATGTCACCAATGCCATATATGACGGCACCGATGCCGTCATGCTCTCAGCGGAAACGGCGGTAGGTGCCTATCCTATCGAAGCTATCAGATTTTTGGTTCGCTGCGCTAATATTACGGAAAAGTCCCTTGACTACGAGGCAATCCTTGCCGCCGGGGTGAAGAATAAGCGCCAGACCATAACCGATTCGATTTCTTATGCCTGTTGCGCCACCGCCGCCGATCTGGGCGCCGCGGCAATCATTACCTCCACCAATTCCGGATCAACCGCCAGAATGGTCGCGCGACATCGGCCCAAAGCGCCGATTATCGCGGTCAGTCCGAGCCTGGAAAGCCTCAGAAAACTGCAGCTTATCAGGGGTGTTACGACCATTTTTTCCGATTGCTCGACAACCATGGACGAGCAGCTGGATAAATCGATCGCAGCAGCCCAGCAGGCCGGATTTATCGACAATGGTGATCTGGTGGTCATCACCGCCGGGATGCCGATTGGGACAACAGGCTCAACCAACATGCTAAAGGTTAGAACTGTTGAAGATGTCTGTTATACCGGCCAGGGAACAGGCGGGAACATTGCCGAAGGAAAGATCCACGTTATCGAAAAAGAGATCGACTGGCAGGACCTTCCCCAGAACGCCATCGTGGTTGTCACTACCACCGACGACGCTATGCGCGACCACCTGCGCCGGGTCCGGGGGATTATCACCGAAACGCCCGGCCGAACCTCGCACGCAGCGATTGTCGGTCGGGAATTGAATATTCCGGTCATCTGTAATGTTTTGCACGCGACGACCATCTTTAAAAACGGTCAGACAGTGACTATCGACGGGACTGCCGGACATATATCCTACGGCAGCGCTTCTACTCGATGAGTGCGGGGACCATCATCATAGGCGGCGGCGCTGCGGGACTAATGGCCGCAGGCAGGGCGGCCCAGCAGGGTGCTGAAGTTACCCTCCTGGAAAAAATGGCCCAGACCGGTCGAAAAATCGGCATCAGCGGCAAGGGTCGATGCAATCTTACCAATGATGCCGGACTTGACGACTTTTTGATCCGCTTTGGCAGGAATGGACGATTCCTCCGCCAATGTTTTCAGCAGTTTTTTGCCCCGGAGCTGATCGCCTTTTTTCACGACCATAACCTGCCCATGATCACCGAACGGGGAGGCAGGGTCTTTCCCGAGAGCGGACGCGCCCTGGATGTTGTCAGGGTGTTAAACAGCTGGCTGCAGGCTGAAGGGGTCACGGTACGCAAATCGGCCGAGGTATCGTCCATCCTGGTGAAAAACGGCCAGGTGACTGGAGTTGTCTGCAATGGTGCGACACTTGCCTGCAACCATGTTATTTTGGCCACCGGCGGCAAATCCTATCCCCGAACCGGCTCAACCGGTGATGGCTATGGTCTTGCGAAAAGCCTTGGCCATACCATCATTCCCCTGCGTCCAGCCTTGGTTCCACTGGTGAGCCCTGATCCGCACGTTCACCGCATGGCCGGACTGGAACTGCGCAATGTGCTGGTTCGAGTCTCTATCGACGGAAAGCGCAAACTGCAGGAGTTCGGTGAACTCGCCTTTACCGGCTTTGGGCTGACCGGGCCGGTTATTCTCACCCTCAGCGGCAACATCGTCGATGCCCTCGACAGGAACCAAAAAGTGATCTTATCGCTTGATCTCAAACCGGCCCTGGATGACAAGAAACTGGACAACCGGTTGATCCGTGATCTGACCAGCCGCGCCGGGGAGCCGATCGACAGCATCCTCCGCGGGCTGCTGCCGCAGCAGGTGGTAGGGATCTGCCTGGAATCCTGCGCCCTGCCCGTCGCTGTCGATACCAGGAATTTCCCCGCCACAATGCGTAAACGCCTGGTGCAATGGTTAAAGGATTACCGTATTACGATCAATGGATATCGCGGCTACAATGAAGCAATCATCACCGCCGGAGGAGTCAGCCTCAAGGAAATTGACCCCAGGACCATGGAATCAAAGCTGGTCAGAGGGCTGTTTATTGTCGGTGAACTCCTCGATCTTCAGGCCGATACCGGTGGCTATAATCTACAGGCCGCCTTTTCCACCGGCTGGCTTGCCGGTTCATCGGTGCAAAGGGCGGACACATAAGTCCGCCCCGTTATTGACAGAAGCGATCAGGCCATTTATGATGCCAAGGTATATTCTCTTCCCCTATAAACCTTCTCAATTGCACTCTTGCTGACATGGTCCTGCCAATCAACGACAAAGTGGCGATTCCGCTCCATGAGATTACCTTGACGCCTATTCGAGCGCAGGGTGCCGGCGGCCAGAATGTCAACAAGGTAGCGAGTGCTATCCACTTGCGTTTCGATATCCACCATTCCTCCCTGCCCGATTTTTACAAAGAGCGCCTGCTGGCACTGAGTGATAGCCGCTTGACCGACGAGGGGAGTATTGTCATAAAAGCGCAACAGCATCGAACCCAGGAAAAAAACCGCGAAGCTGCCCTGCTACGCCTGGCCTTGCTGATCCGCAAGGCAATTCATACCCCCAAAACAAGGCGACCAACCCGCCCTTCCGGTACCGCCCGAAAAAAACGCACGGATGCCAAGACCAGGCGGGGGCAGATCAAAAGCCTGCGAAAAAAAATATCGGATTCCTGATCATCAGCTTCTTGCTTTCTCCTCCTGCGGGATTTCTCTATGAAAGTTGTTGGAAAATACCGGCAATCGACGTTACCAACAGGCATGGCAGGGGCCTTCTTGAGCTTATCGCCACTGCCTTTTCTCTTATTAATAGCCTTGGTCGGCACAGCGAAGCCGGATCTTTGGCAGATGATCCTCGCCGCGCTTGCGGCCACAGCCGCAGTGGTCGGCGCCCTGACGCTCAATAAACGGCCAGTGACAGGCAAAATAAGCGGCGGCCTTGCCTTGGCAAGCACTTTTTTGATCATAGTGCCTTGGCTGACAACCAACCCCTTCGCCGCACTGATCGGCATGGTCACCTTCATCGGTGCATCTTTTGCACTCATCGATTTGCCGCGACACCACACCATAACAGAAAAAAGCAATCCCCTGAATGGATCTCTGGAAACAGCCCGATGGAGCGCGCTCGCGGTTCTCTTTGTTGCTTTTCTCGGCATAGTCACCGGTGGAACCAGCGGTACCCTGGCCGTTTACTGCCTCATCATTTCTTTTGTTTTCGCCCAGGCCCTGTTCGTCCACTGGGCAGTAATCAATAAATCTCCCTGGCCCTTCACCCTGCCCCTCACCGCATGCGGCATCTTTGCCGGGGCTTATTTCTTTTCTTTTACCGACTGGAGCCCGGCCATAATAGTGCTCCTGAGTGCGGCGAGCCTTATTATCCTGCCTCGCTCCATGCTTTTCACGGAAAGAAGGGAACATCTCCTGGAGATTCTGCTGAACCACCCGGCCCGCATTCTGCTCTCCACCTTTTCCATCTTATGTCTTCTCGGGACAGTCCTTCTCTCCTTGCCGATTGCCACAACCACCGGGGCCATCCATCTCGTCGATGCAGCGTTCACGTCAGTGAGTGCTGTTTGCGTTACCGGACTTATTGTTTTAGATACTCCGCACGACTTCACTCTGTTCGGCCAATTTTTTATCCTGCTGCTTATCCAGCTGGGCGGCCTCGGCATCATGAGTATTACCACGGTTGCCCTACATGCCATGGGGCGCCGTCTCAGTCTCAAGCAGGAAAGACTTTTAACCTCGATGACCGATACCGATCAGAAGGATTTGCTGCATGCGCTCAGTACTATCCTCAAATTTACCTTTATTGCCGAGGCGGCTGGGGCACTGGTATTGACCCTGCTGCTGGTCTCTTCAGGGGAGACATGGCCCCTGGCTTGCCGGCACGGGGTCTTTACCTCTATCTCGGCCTTTTGCAACGCCGGCTTCGCCCTGCAGAGCGACAGCCTGATTTCCAGCCAGACCAATCCGTTTATTCTCCATGTCGTTGCCTCCCTGATTATATTCGGCGGCCTGGCGCCGGCGACAAGTCTGCTGGTGCCCAGGTGGCTCAGCGGCCGACCCATAGCAATTCCGGCCCGCATAGCCTTGACCACGACGGCGGTTCTGCTGGCATCAGGAACCTTTTTCATCCTCGCCTTCGAATACAATGGCATTCTGGTAAATTTATCCTTTGCCGATAAACTGCATAACGCATGGTTTCAATCGGTCACCCTGCGCACTGCCGGCTTTAATTCCGTCAATATTGCGTCGGTGGCCGGCCCCACCTTGCTGGTCATGCTGGGCCTGATGTTTATCGGCGGCAGCCCGGGCGGTACTGCCGGGGGGATAAAAACCATGAGCGTCGGTATCCTGGCCATGACGTTCTGGGCGAAAATAACTAACCGCAGCGACATTCTTATCCAGAACCGGCGCGTTCACTCAGCAACGATTTACCAGGCGGTTACCGTGGTCATATCCGGAATGATCGTCTGGTTCGTTGTGGTATTGATGCTCACCATAACCCAGCAGATTTCCATGCGCGATGTCATTTTTGAGGCCACATCGGCCATCGGTACCGTCGGCCTGTCAACCGGAGCAACACCTTTGCTCGATGAGATCGGCAAAATAATTATCATGATCGCCATGTTTGTCGGCAGGATAGGCCCGATGACCCTGTTCATGCTGCTCAGCCACGATCAGCTTATCGCCGGATCACGCTCTCCAGAGGCAAAAATACCCTTAACATAGGGAAGGAGTTATAGAAATGTCCCAGCAAATACTGATCATCGGCCTTGGTCACTTCGGCATGTCTCTCGCGCGAACCCTGGCGGATAAAGGCGCGGAAGTTCTGGCCGTAGATATCAATAAAAACCTGGTAGAGGAGGCCGCCACTTTTGTCACCGAGGCAATAGTCATCGATGCCACCGATGAAGCGGAGCTGGCCCGTCTGGAGCCGGGCAAAAGAGATTCCGCGGTATGCGCCATCGGCGACGACTCGAAAGAAGCGTCTATCATCTGCACCGCGCTACTGCGGCAGATGGGAACTCCGGTAGTCATTGCTCGATCTAACGATACGATGCACCAGCGTATTTTATACCTGGTCGGTGCCCATCAAGTGGTCAATCCCGAACTGGAATTCGGCAAAAGGTTTGCCAACCGTATTTTATACCGCCATCTTATTGTCGACACCAATCTCGGCGAAGATTTACATCTGACCGAGATTTTTATTCAACCATCGATGATCGGCAAAAGCCTGATCGAGCTGGCCCTGCCCAGACGTTTTGGGGTGATCGTCGTAGGTATCAGAAGAGGAAACCCGTCGAAAATTCTGCAACCCTCGCCAGGCGCTCCGCTCCAGGCCGACGATACCCTGATAATCGTCTCCAGTGAGGCGGCTATCCCCAAATTAATACAGGGGGATTGACGATGAAACTCGCCCATTCCGTGCGATTGACGGCCTGGTTTCTTATTGGCTTGAACCTGTCGATGGCTTTTGGCTCAATCTGGATTTTCATGCGGATGACTCCGGCCATTGAATTCATCATTGACCGAAATGTAACCTCCCTGCAGATGTGCGAGGAGATGCTCGCGGCACTGGCAATTCTAGATAAAAACGAGACTGCGGAGAAACCAGCGGTCGCGTTCATCGAGGAATCATTCAAGACAGCACTGCAAAGAGCGCAAAAAAACATTACCGAAAAAGAAGAACCGGGCATTATCCAGGAAATTTATCGCAGCTACCCGCAAGCTTTTGCCGGTGACAGCGACGCCCTCGCGACAACGGTCAAGGCAATAAAGCAACTGGGCACCACGAACCGGGTGGCAATGGTCAATGCCGACAAAAAAGCCCGGCATTTCGGGAATGCCGGGGCCTGGGGCATTGTCTTTATGGCGAGTGGCGTATTTCTGATGAGCATGCTTTTTTTACGTAGCTTAAAGAAAAACCTGGTCTACCCGTTGGCCGAAATCCATGCGGTGACAACCGCTTTTCAGCATGGGGACTCTCTGCGTCGATGCACGGGAACCGTCCTCCCTCGGGAGATTCATCAGCTTTATCGGGAAATAAATAAAATTCTCGACAAATGCAGCGCCCATAATTTTCATGAACGACGACAAAGTGGCACCTCAAAACCCTCCGTTTAATATCTTGCAAATTCATCGTTATTTTGTTATAAAACGTGTTTTTTGCGTGCGTGTCAGGCCAGAACAAAGATTTTTGGGGAAGTTGCACAAAATCTGGACAGACACGAACATATCGACTCCACAGGCTGCGGGTCGATTTTTCTTTCCTGGGCAGGCTTTGGACAACGAGTTTTCTTGTGGAATCAACCCCATTTATCTAAAGGAAGTATTATGTCTTCTGAGTATGCATCGACGCCGTTTTCTTTTACCGATTTTGACCTCTTAGCTCCTCTTCTTCAAGCCGTGAACGACGCCGGCTACGAAACTCCCACTCCCATTCAGCGAGAAATGATTCCACATGTCCTGCTCGGCAGGGATGTGGTCGGCCAGGCCCAGACCGGCACCGGCAAAACCGCCGCTTTCGCCCTGCCGCTGTTATCACGGCTGCAGCCGAGCAAGAGCAAAGACCCGCAGATTTTAGTGCTCGCCCCGACCAGGGAGCTTGCCCTGCAGGTGGCGGAAGCTTTTGCCGATTACGGTAAACACCTGAAAAACTTCAATGTACTGGCCATTTTCGGCGGCCAGGACTACAACATTCAGCTGCGCCAGCTGCATAAAGGCGTACAGGTCGTGGTCGGCACCCCTGGCCGGGTGATGGACCACCTGCGCCGCGGCACTCTGAAGCCGGAGGGCATTCACAGCCTGGTTCTCGACGAGGCTGACGAGATGCTCCGCATGGGATTTCTCGACGATGTCGAATGGATCCTCGAGCAGCTGCCCGGCAGAAAACAAACCGCACTCTTTTCGGCAACCATGCCGCCGAATATTCGCAAGATCGCCCAGAAATATCTGAACGACCCGGTCGAAATAACCATCAGGGAAAAAGCAGTTACCGCCCAGACCATCAACCAGCGGTGTCTGGTCACGGCCGGCGGGTTTGCCAAAAAGATCGACGCACTGTCGCGAATTATTGAAGCCGAAACCGTTGACGGCATCCTGGTGTTCGTGCGGACCAAAATTCAGACGGTCGAAATAGCCGAACAGCTGGTCGCGCTGGGTTTTTCGGCAGCACCGCTCAATGGCGACATCCAGCAAAGCCAGCGACTGCGCACCGTCGAACAGTTGAAAGGGAAAAAAATCGATATCCTGGTGGCAACCGATGTCGCCGCCCGTGGCCTTGATGTTGAGCGAATCAGCCACGTGATCAATTTCGATATCCCCTTTGATACGGAGTCATATATTCATCGGATCGGCAGAACCGGTCGGGCGGGACGCAGCGGGGAAGCTATTTTATTCGTCAACCCGCGCGAGCAGTCGATGTTGCGCTCCATTGAACGGGCCACACGGCAGAAAATACAACCTATGCAGTTGCCGTCCGTTGCTGATATCAATAAAAAACGGATCGACCAGTTCAAGGAAAAAATCACCGCCGCCCTGCAAAAAGATATCTCTTTTTATGAAAATCTGATCTCTGAGTACCTGGGAGAAAACCAGGTAGATCCTTCGCAACTGGCAGCAGCTCTGGCCCTTCTCAGCCAGGGATCCACTCCTCTGCTCAAGGCCGAAGAAAAGTTTCACAGCGAGCCAGCCCAGGCCAAATCCTACACCAGGCAGCCGGCCAGAACCACACGAGCTGCCCGCCCCGCTGAGCAGAGGCCCAAAACCAGAAAAAGTATGGCGATGCAGCTGCCGCCGGAAGAAGGCATGGAACGGTTTCGCATCCAGCTCGGCAACAATGAAGGGGTCAAACCGGGAAATATTGTCGGGGCGATTGCCAACGAAGCGGATATCAACAGCAAATTCATCGGCCGCATCGCCATTTTTGACAGCTACAGCACCGTCGATCTGCCCTTCGGCATGCCCGAAGATATTCTGCGCGTTCTCCAGCGGGCCAGAATCGGCAGCAAGGCAATGAAGCTGCAAAAGATTGGCGAAGCAACGACCGCTGATGCGCCGACACCACAAGCCAAAAGGCGAACGATCGCAACGAGCAAGAAAGGCCGGCTCGAAGCGCCGGCCGCCAACGCCAACCTGTAACGGAAAAAAGTTTGCTGCAGCATACCTTTTGTCATATTCCCGGAATTGGCGCGAAAACAGAGCGTCAACTCTGGGCGGCGGGCATCACCAGCTGGAACCTCTGGCAGCCCCAGCCGCCCATCCGGCTGTCGGCTGCCGTCAGAGCTGAAGCAGCAGGAGTCCTGCAAAGATCACTGGCTGCGCTTGATAACGATCCGGCCTTTTTCATCGACCATCTCGGCAGCACCGAACCTTGGCGGATTTTCCCGCATTATCGAAATCGCACGGTTTACCTTGATATCGAGACGACCGGCCTCGACGATTATGCCGAGGTGACAACCATCGCCCTCTATGACGGCAAAGAGGTATTTACCTATATCAATGGCATAAATCTGGATGATTTCGTCAATGATATAGAGAAATATCAGGTCATCATCAGCTATAACGGCAAAAGCTTCGATATCCCTTTTCTGGAGAGATTTTTCCGCATTCGCCTGCCCCATGCCCAGATCGATCTGCGGTATGTTCTGGCTCGGCTGGGCGTAACAGGGGGATTAAAGGGATGTGAGAGACAGCTGGGCTTGCACCGTGGCAACCTCGATGGCGTCGACGGCTATTTTGCCGTACTCCTCTGGCGCAGATACTGCCAGGAAAAAGACCCAAAGGCCCTGGAAACACTTCTCGCCTATAATATTGAAGATACGGTCAACCTGGAAAGGCTGATGATTGAGGCCTATAACCGCAATGTATTGACCACTCCTTTTGCCGAAAAACTGATCCTGCCCTTTCCCGCACCGCCACCCAATCCATATTTCGCCGATTATGGCTGTATCGAAAGAATCAAAAACGAAGTGGGGTCAAATCTTTATTCTTGACACGGCAGGATGTGTCAAGAATAAAGATTTGACCCCACTTACTGCCACTTGCTTTCGTTGCCATCATAGTATGATTTCCATTCCTTCTCTGGCAAAAAACACTTCGGTCTTGCCGTATTTGCCAGGCTCGCAGTAGATTTGAGCAAAGGCATCCAAAGTCGCATCACTGCGGTCAGGGTCATGATGGAACATGGCCAGTTTTTTAACGCCTGCCCGGTTGGCGGCGCCGATAGCATATTCCATCGTCGTATGTCCCCAGTTGATTTTTGCATTGTACTCAGCATCAGTATACTGCGAGTCGCAGATGAGCAGGTCGGCGCCGGCAAAAAACTTTTCAACGGCCAGGTTCTGCTCGAGGGCCACTTCATTGCCTTCGATGGCCATGGCCTCGTCATAGCCGGGATCGGTCGGATCGGTGATAAACAGATTGCGAAACGGTTCGGTATCGTAGCAGGTACAGACCGTCTTGCCGTCATATTCAAAACGGTAGCCGAGCGCAGTGATCGGATGGTTGAGTAATTTGGTTGCCAGGCGTAAACCGTTGCCTAGATCGATATTTGGATCTTCTTTTACGCGCACATATTCTATATCAGAGGCCAACTCACCCAGGTTAATCGGAAAATAGCGATATTTCATCTGCCCGCCGACAACCGCTTCCAGGGGATCTTCTTCAAAAGATACCGGCCCGTGCACTTTCAGTCTGGTACCGGGAATATAAATAGGCGTAAAAAACGGATAGCCCATGATATGGTCCCAATGGGTATGCGACAAAAAGATATCTGCTTTAATCGGCCCCCTGGGCAGATCAGTGGCCATAAGCGAACTGCCCAGCGAACGAATTCCCGAGCCGGCATCGACAATCACCAGCCGGTTGTCAGGTCCGACTCGAAGTTCAATACAGGCGGTATTGCCACCATATTTCTGCGTGGCTGGGCCAGGACTGGGAATGGATCCCCGCACCCCCCAAAAACGAACCTTCATAACCGCTCCTGCTTATATTTTTAAAAAGATCTCGGCTTTTCTTATTTCTTCGACCACCCGATCGCCGATGCCGCAGAATTGCTCCCAGGACAGCTCAACGGCGCGGAGCAGTCGACCGACCTCTGCTTCCGCCGGAAACGGATCGCCGGCGTAGCCATGATCGACAATATTACTATACAGGTTGCCAAGAGCGACCAGGGTAACCTGGCCGCCCAGCGCACCGGTGAGCGTATCGGCTTGATGGTGACTGCCTATGCAGGTGGTGATAACCTGGTTGAGTTTCCATTTTTCAGCTATCATCAAACCGACTTCCTGGTGATCAATACCCATCACCTCCAACTCAACCTGATGCAGAGGCTTCTGTTGCAGCCTGGCAATGTTCAATACCGCAATATATTCATCACCAAAGGGTACCTTGCCGAGATCATGGAGCAGACCGGCAAGAAACAACTCTTCTCTTTCCATGGCCTGCATCCCCTTGACCTCGCCGAGCAGCTTGGCGCTCACCCCCGCGCCGATGGAGTGGGCCCAGAATTTGCTGGTCGGCAGGGCCTTGGATTTCTTAGCCCCGGCAACACTGCGGATAATGGCGGTACTGAGCGCCATGTTTTTTACGGTATTCATCCCGAGCATGGTGATTGCCCGGGTAACCGAGGTGACTTTATTGATTAAAGAATAGTAGGCCGAATTAATGAGCTTGAGCACCTGCCCGGTCAGAACCGGATCAAGGGAAATAACCTTATTGAGTTCATTGGGTGAGGCATCGGTACGGCTACAAATCTCCATTACCTTACCGACAGTGGTCGACAAACTGGGCATCTTATTGATAAACCTATCAATATCCCGCCGCTGCCGTTCTTTATCAACAATCATACTTTCAATTTGAAATCGAGTATTTATACAAAAGAGACATTCTGCTGAATTATTCTATCGAAACACCTGGGTAAAATCAAGGCAGGCAATAAATTAATGGCGGCAGAAATCAACGGCTTCTTTATAGGCAAGGCCTTGTCCGCCAAAAATATCCAAAGCACTACCGATGGTAAAATCGAGTCTATTGCCTCCTTTTTCCTGCAGCAACTGCAAATCATCAAGGTCTCTGATCCCACCGGCATAGGTGGTAGCCAGAGGTGTCCAGCGGCCAAGATTTTCCACCAGCTCCTCCTCTATCCCGGCGCATTTACCTTCAACGTCCGCGGCATGAATGAGAAATTCATCGCAATAATCGGCCAACTCACAGAGGATTTGCTCGGAGATAATAACATCGGTAAATTTTTGCCACCGGTCGGTGACTATGTAATAGCTGTCATTTTTCTTCCGGCAACTGAGATCAAGCACCAGCCGTTGTCGCCCGACCGCCTTGACTAGCTGTTTGAGCCTGGTCATATCAATTGCCCCATCTTTAAAGACAAAGGAGGTGACAACAACATGGGAAGCACCCTTATCCAGCCACTTGGCGGCATTTTCGGCATTGATGCCACCGCCGAGCTGCATCCCGCCCGGCCAGGCGGCAAGCGCCTCTTGTGCCGCAAGCTCATTACCCGGACCGAGCATGATAATATGGCCACCGGTAAGATTATCCCGGCGATAGAGCTCAGCAAACCAGGCAGGCGGTTTACTGGCGATAAAATTGGTGGACACCGCCTCCGGCGCGTCATCGCGCAGCGTCGAACCTACAATCTGTTTTACAACGCCCTCGTGGAGATCGATGCACGGTCTGAATTTCATTTATTCACCCTCGATATAAAAAAGCGGGATGCTGCATGCAGCATCCCGCTTTGGTAATCAACAAACTTCCATTTAGTTACCCATACGGCGCATGGGTAACTAAATGCCATTTTTTACGGCGCCATCAACATTGTTTAATAAGCATTGTCGAAGGATCGAGCATCAACACCGCGCCGGGATCCACGGAACAGGAATCGCACTTAACGATATTCAGTTTCATATCATCGCCCTCAGGCTTGATCAGCAGAACGGTATCAAACAGGCTGTCAACCTCATGACAGGGAGCAGGGACACCGTCGGCACTGACCCGTTTGTCACCACGGTGGCTGACCGCTGAAAACCAGATCATTTTCAAGCCCCGATCTTTCATGAAATCACGCAATTCTTCCAGCGACTGTTTGTCATTTTTTTCAAAATCGTAGCCATCGATAATCAGACATTCCGGCTTATAGATATTCTGCTTGACCAGATCATCCAGTCGTTCTTCCAGTTTGGCCTTGGAGAAGGAGCTCTCTTTAAAAGTCATGATCATCCGGTTTTTCATAACTTCGGGGATCGACTCAATTTTCTCTCCATCGGTCAACAGGGAAAGGATATCGTCATACCAGGCACGGGTCTTGTCAACGCCCTCGCCAATAGATACATGGAGCACCTTATTACCAAGCAGCATACAATCGAGGGCAAATTGGACCAAAATAGCAGTTTTGCCGAGTCCAGCCCTGGCCATAACCAGGCCCATCATTGACTGAACAGTTCCGCCCGCCTTTCCCTCGAGCCCAAGGGCCCGAAGTGGATTATTAACTATCAGATCGTCTTCCATGGCAGTTCACCTTTATTATTCCTTTTCATCCGGCATTATTCGTGCCGTCATCATATTTTTCGTACAAATAGAATCGTAATTTATAGTAGTAATCTGAAGCTCGGTGTTTATCAACCGTTCTTCTTTTCGTCTTGATATTTTTTAACCAACTCTTCACTCACACTTTTCGGCACCGGTTTAAAGGTGGCGAATTCCATGGTGAATTCCGCCTTCCCCTGGGTCAGCGAACGGAGCGTGGTCGAATAGCCGAACATCTCGGAGAGCGGTACTTCCGCTTCAACGACCGAGTAGTTGCCTTCTTCTGTCGTACCGATGATCATGCCGCGCCGCTGGTTGATCGAGCCCATTACCGAGCCTTGAAACTCAGAAGGCCCTTCGACGGCAACTTTCATAATCGGTTCCATAATGATCGGTTTGGCCTTCAGGTATCCTTCCTTGAAAGCGCCGATGGAAGCCAGCTGAAAGGCTATATCCGAAGAGTCAACCGCATGGAATGCGCCGTCGTTTATGACACAGCGAACCCCGGTAATCGGTGCCCCGCAGAGTGACCCTTTTTCCACAGACTTCTTAAACCCCTTGTCACAGGAAGTGATATATTCCCGAGGAATAACCCCGCCGACAATCTTGTCGACAAATTCATATTCACCCTCTTCCATCGGTTCCAGAAAACCTGCCACCCGACCATACTGTCCTGAGCCGCCGGTTTGTTTTTTATGGGTGTAGTTGAAGTCGGCACGTTGGGAAATAGTTTCGCGATATGCAACCTGAGGTGCGCCGACATTGACCAGAGCGCCGTACTCGCGCTTCATCCGCTCGATGTAGACTTCGAGATGCAGCTCGCCCATGCCGGAGATGATAGTTTCACCGGTCTCATGATCGACAAAAGTCTTAAATGTCGGATCTTCCTTGGTAAAACGATTCAGCGCCTTGGACATATTGATCTGCGCTTTATTATCGGCAGGAATGACCGCAAGGGAAATAACTGGCTCGGGTATATGCATGGAGGTCATGGAACAGGAGATGCTCTCGGAGGTAAAGGTATCCCCCGAGGCACAATCAACGCCAAACAAGGCGACAATATCACCGGATCCGCAGGATTCAATCTCTTCCATTTCATTGGAATGCATCCGGCAGAGACGACCGACTTTCACTTTCTTGCCGGTCCGTCTATTAAAAATGGTGTCGCCTTTGGCAAGCTTACCCTGATAGGAACGTACGTAGGTCAACTGCCCGTATCGTCCATCTTCCAGCTTAAACGCGAGCATAACCAGAGGATCGTCAGGATTGTTGCTGACCGGGAATTCTTTCTCCCCATCGTTGAGATCGAGGGCCATATTGGTGACGTCGGTTGGACAAGGCAAAAAACTCTCGACCGCATCGAGCAATGACTGGATGCCCTTGTTCTTATAGGCGGAACCAAGCATTACCGGGGTAAATTCCAAGGCAAGAGTTCCTTTACGAATGGCGTCATAAACCAGTTGGGTATCGACCTCGCCTTCTTCAAGCAGCGCTTCCATCAAGTCTTCAGAGAACATGGAAACTTCTTCGAGCAGTGCGTCATGCTTCTTTTTGGCTTCTTCCTGCATGGCAGCGGGAATCTCTTCAATGCGCAGAGTATCCCCGCTGGGACCGTCATAATAGACCGCCTTCATGGTGATGAGATCAACGATACCGTTGAGTTCATTTTCCAGACCAATCGGCATCTGCACTAAATGGGCATTGAGATCAAGTTTTTCACGCAGCTGACGGGTTACTTTCTCAGGATTGGCACCGGTACGATCACACTTATTGATAAAAGCGATACGCGGGACATTATACCTGGTCATCTGCCTGTTAACCGTGATGGACTGGGACTGTACCCCGCCCACCGAACACAGCACCAGTACGGCACCGTCCAGAACCCTGAGGGCCCGCTCAACTTCGACCGTAAAATCAACGTGGCCGGGAGTATCGATGATGTTGATATCGATATCCTTCCAGGAACAGTAAGTTGCCGCGGACTGGATGGTGATGCCACGTTCTCTTTCAAGTTCCATGGAATCCATTTTTGCACCGACGCCGTCTTTCCCCCGTACCTCATGAATCGCATGAATCTTTTTGGTATAGTACAGGATACGTTCGGTCAAGGTGGTTTTTCCCGAATCGATGTGGGCGCTGATACCTATATTTCTTACTTTCGACAAATCCTTACTCATGGCTGCTGTTCCTCTGCAACGTTGCAACCGGCTTCCATCCGGCGTCGCTTATAAAAAGCTATGGGAAAATAAAAAAGTAAGGAGTTACAGCAGGCTGTAACTCCTTACGCAACTGAATCGACTGATATAACATGCATGCAGAAGGCCGCATAGGAAAATGACCTGCTGCTCGCTGAGAAATAAATAACCACTCTTTTTACACTACGCATCCCATAAAAGCTAGAGAAAAAATCAAGGCTATCATCTTTATATTCCGTTGTTCTTGAGACCACGGCTATCGACCACCTCGGAGGAGTGGAAAAAGAAAAAAATCATTGACAGACGGGTACTCTTCCTGTAAATAGGAATCATTATTTAATGAGAACTAATATTGCTGTGCTGCTTTTTTAGTACAGCTCCTTTTCAATCCAACTCTTATGGAGGTCTAGATGAGCAAAACCATTGAAAACTTAAAGGCTGCGTTTGCAGGAGAATCCCAGGCACGCAATAAGTACACTTTTTTTGCCAAAGTTGCCCGCAAGGAAGGCTATCATTATATAGCTAGAATTTTTGAGGAAACTGCAATCAACGAAATGCGTCATGCCAACGATCACTTTAAGCTTCTAAATGGAATCGGCGATACTGCAACCAACCTCAAAGAAGCTGCTGATGGTGAAGATTACGAAACGATTTCCATGTATCCTACTTTTGCCAAAGAAGCAGAGGAAGAAGGCAACATGGAAGCATCCATGCTGTTTATGCAGATCGGCAAAATTGAAGCGCACCACCGTGAAAGATATTTAAAACTGCTGGAGATGGTAAAAGGTGGTACGGTTTTCACCCGAAAAGAACCGATTAAGTGGAAATGCTCCCTTTGCGGATACACCCACACCGGCACTGAGCCACCGAATAAATGCCCGGCTTGCAAGCATCCGAAAGAATACTACGAGCCTGCCGATATGGATATGTGATGGCGTCGTAAAAAATCTTTATTACCACTGCCGTAGGGGCATACCTGTGGGTGTGCCCTTCTTGCATTTATTGAAAAATTTCCTTTACTCTGCCCACCGCCCCACTCTCCAGGCGCACCTTGATACCATGCGGATGCGTTGCTGAACTAGTCAGGATATCCTGCACCTTACCCGAGGTCAGCACCCCCGTACGTTGATCTTTTTTCAAGACAATGGCCACGGTACAGCCCGGCCGAATGTCCATGCGTTTTTTCCCATCCATGATTTTTGCTGGTGTTTTGGCACCATCTCCGCCTGGCTTTTTCGGTTTCTTTGGTTTCTTTACTTTGCTCGCCTGGACCTTGCTAAGCCGCGTTAATGGCACATTATGCCGGGGAATAAATCCTTCCTCCACTTCACGCACCAGGGTATGGCCAATCAGGCTCTCAATCGAGCTCAAAAGCTGGATTTCATCGGCACTGACCAGGGCAATCGCTTCTCCCGGCAGTCCCGCGCGCCCGGTACGACCAATACGGTGGATATAATCCTCAGCAACTTTGGGTAGATCAAAATTGACCACCTGCGGCAGTTCGCTAATATCAATCCCCCTGGCAACGATATCAGTTGCCACCAGGACCCGGATCGCCCGTGCCTTAAAAGCAGCAAGAACGCGATTGCGCTCACCCTGAGCTTTGTCGCCATGAATCGCCGCAGCCGCAACATCGTCACGAATCAATCGCTGCACCAGGCGGTCGGCACCCTCTTTTGTCCGGGTAAAAACCAGCACCTGGGTCCAGCCCTGCTTCTTGATAAGATGACTGAGCAAGGCCCCTTTGCGCAATTTATCTACTTCATAAAGCCACTGTCTGACGGTTTTTGCCGCGACGTTTTTCGGCGTGACATCTATTTTGACCGGATTGTGCAGCAGGCTCTCGGCAAGCCTTCGAATGTCCGGGGAAAAGGTGGCGGAAAAAAGCAGATTCTGGCGTTTTTGCGGCAACAGCTCGAAGATTTTACTAATTTCGTTTAAAAACCCCATATCGAGCAGTCGATCGGCCTCGTCAAGGACCAGAGTTTCCAGCTGGGAAAACTTCACCGCATTGCGCGCAAACAAATCTAGCAGGCGGCCGGGGGTCGCCACCAGAATATCGATCCCTCCGCGCAGTTGCATCATCTGTGGATTGATCTTCACTCCCCCATAGACTACTGCTGACTTGACGGGGAGAGAGTTGCCATAATCCACGACACAGCCGGCAACCTGCATCGCCAGCTCACGGGTCGGCGTCAGCACCAGGACCCGAATATGGTTGGGTCGCACTTTTGGCCCGTTGCCAAGCCGCTGCAGGATCGGGAGGATAAAACCAGCTGTCTTGCCGGTGCCGGTTGCCGCTGCAGCCAGCACATCTCGGCCGGCAAGTACCGCCGGGATGACCTTTTTCTGAACCGGGAAAGGGACAGTATATCCTTGGTCGGCAACAGTGTGCACCAAGGCTTCGCCAAGCCCAAGGCTGGAAAATGTCATAAGCGCTAGATCTCTGCGGCTTTAACCATCAACCAGCTTAGATCATCAGCTTCGCCCCGATAGTCACTGTTTTTATGGCGGCCACCGATATGTTCCAGGATCTCTGTCGCCAACATCTTGCCAAGCTGCACACCCTCCTGGTCAAACGAATTGATATTCCAAATAAAACCCTGCATGACGATTTTGGTCTCATAAATGGCCAGCAAGGCTCCCATAGTGTAAGGGGTCAGGCGATCGGCCAAAAGGATGCTGTTGGGCCGGTTACCGGCAAAACGTTTATTGGGATTGGTATTATCGCGGCCCGTAGCCATAGCGAGCGACTGGGCCAGCAGATTGGCCAGCAGTTTATCCTGGGAAGTAGTCTCGTTAATAACGAGATCCTGCTCATACTGGTTCTGCCGAAAGCCGATAAACTCAACCGGCACGATGGTCGTCCCCTGATGCAAGAGCTGATAAAAGGCATGCTGCCCGTTCGTGCCGGGCTCACCCCAGACAATTGGGCCGCTCTGCATGGCAAGCGGATGACCCTGACGGTCAATTGATTTGCCGTTGCTTTCCATATCACATTGCTGCAGATGCGCGGCAAACCGAATCAAGGCCTGGCTGTAGGGAAGAACGGCAAGTGTTTCATGACCCAGAAAGTTATGGTTCCAGATACCGATCAGGGCCATCAACAGCGGTATATTGCGGCGAATATCCGGTTCTTCGGCTGCCCGATCGATATCGTTTGCGCCGCGCAAAATTTCAATGAGCGCGTCATAACCGAGAGCAAAACCGAGCATCACTGCGCCAACCATGGACGTTACACTATAGCGGCCACCGATATAATCGAACATGTAAAAGGATTGAAGGTAACGGGAAGGATTATCCATAGGGCTGCCTTGGCCGGTAACCGCAATAAAATGTTTGCCCGGATCCAGGCCAGCAGCAACAAAGGCCTCCCGCACCAGCTGTTCATTGGTCAGGGTCTCAAGGGTGGTGCCGCTCTTGGAGACGACGTTGACGAGCGTGCGAGCGAGATCAACCTCGCCAATGATGGCGGCCGCATCATCTGGGTCAACATTAGAGATAAAACGCACCGACCGCTCCGGCAGCGCATAGGCGGCCAGGGCGAGATATAACGCCCGCGGGCCCAGGTCGGAACCGCCAATACCGATCATGACCATAGTGGTAAATTTTTGCCCCGCCTCATTGACAATGCGCCCGCCGGCCAGGTCTTCGAGAAAATTATGCAGTTTATCAAGCTCGCCCTTGGCCTGCTCGGTTGCTTGCAGGTAGACCGGCGGGGCAAAAATATCCCGCGCGGCGGTATGCAAAACCATCCGCTCTTCACTCTCGTAGCCATCTATCCGGTTGATCACCTTGCCCTGTTTCATCTCTCTGAACTGTTGCACCACCTGGCTTTCATCGGCCAATTGCTGCAGGACGTCCAGAACATTTGGATCAAGGCGCTCCGTTCCGTAGAGCAGCTTAAACTCCTTAGTCCGACAGATAAAAGAGCGCAGTCGGTCGCCGGTCAGCGCCTTTTGGCCAGTCAGCGAGAAAGGGTTTTCGGCAAGTTTTTTGAGCTTTGGAAAGGCAGGATGAGATACTATACCTGAATACTGCATCGTTTTTCCTCCTTGGTTGGTTTTTTATGCGCCGCCGACAATAGGAGTGTTTTTTGGGCAGCAAAAGAAGTGACAAAAGATTGTTTCAAACAGAACAATGCGATTATTTACAAGAAAAGCAAGCAATGTCTGTGGTATTTAGTATGCAGACAATATGCAGACCGGCCAATTCCCCGGTCCATCTTCCATCTTACAGGAGAAGCTCCATGAACGCTAAAATCATCAGCAGACGAAACTTTCGCATCGACCAAAAAGACCAACTCATCCCTCTGCTTAAAAAGTTGCGCAAATCAGCGGAGCAGCAGAAAGGTTTTATGGCACGCTCCACCTATTCAAGCCTTAACGATCCGGGTGAATATTTGGTGATCAGTGAATGGGAAACGGTTGACCATTGGGCGAAGTGGATGGACAACAAAAAAATAAAAAAGATACAGGGCGATATCGACTCTCTGATTGGTGAGAAAACTTTTTTTGATGTGTATAAGCAGGAAGAATTTTAATGGCGTCTCTGTTGCTGAAAAACATCCTCCTGTCGGTACAGTTGACAGGAGGGTGCCGATAGAGATACAAAAGAACTTAAAGCTCTATGCGGCTCGACGAAAGTCGGGCTTATCGTTAAGCGGTGCTTCCGGTGAACGATTTGCTTGAAAATCAAACTTGATGAGCTCTCCGCGCTTTTTCTCCTCGGCATCGAACACTGCCAGCTTTTTGCGGATCCCCAGCATCATGATTATTGCCACCGTTACCACCCCACTCAGCCCGGCACAGCCCCATTCCAGAAATCCCGGTAGAGCATCACCCATGAAAGCTTTGGAGCAATAAGCAATCCCCATAACCAGGAACGCCAGAATAAGCGGGGTCAGGACATTGGCAACCATCGACTCTCCCGCCCAATACGGCCGGACTGGATTTCGCGCGCCAAGCAGAGTAACCACAAATAAAAGCGCAGTAAGGCACAGGCACAGCACACCGTATAAAAGAAACATTGCAAACCTCCGTATTTCAACGCGGACATTACCGCGGTCGGCCGAATGGGTCGGCTCGCCCCAGCAATGGGGGTGGTTAAGGCTTGCGCCGCGCCATACTTCCCATGGCACATTGTAGGCCCATATAATATGTATGGGATAAATTATCTGCAATAGGAATTATTATGATCAGTCAAAATCGATGGTGTAGCAAAAAGTCGATGTAGGGACACACCTGAGTGTGAGCCCCTACGGGAGTCGTAATGAAGAATTTTTACGAAGCCATCATTAAGGTAGTGAATATCTGCGTTTTCCCGCTTGCATAAACCAGGAAACGCTAGGGTTTGAGACTTTTTTCAACCGCCTTGAGGATGTTCTGATAGCCGGTGCAGCGACACAGGTTGCCAGCATGGCCTTTGCGGATCTCATCAGCGGTCACTTCCCCGCCCTGGTGCTTGTCGACAAAAGAAGTCGAAGCCATGATAAAGCCTGGGGTGCAGAAGCCGCACTGCACGGCTCCTTCTTCGACATAAGCCTTTTGCACCGGGGAGAGCTTGCCGTCTTTCGCTTCTCCTTCAACCGTTCGGATCGCCTTGCCGTCGACCCAGACAGCCAAGTAGATACAGGCATCCACCAAGACTTCATCGACCAGCACCGAACATGCCCCACACTCACCCACGCCGCAACCTTCTTTGGTCCCGGTCAGACCCAGATCCTGCCGTATCAGTTCCAGCAGCGATTTGCGCACATCGATAAAAAGCGATCGTGGTACCCCATTGACGGTGCAGTTAATTTTGGTAAAACCGTTATCGTCTTGCATGTTAAATTGCCTCTCCTGTTTTCTGCCCAGCCGGATGCAAGGCGCGCTGCAGCGCCTTATGGGTGGCTCTTTTGGCAAGTTCCTGGATGATATTGAGTCGAAAATCTTTTGCCGCCCGCCATGAGGTGCGCGGATTGACATCGCCGACCACCTGCTCGGCGATACAATCAAACAGCTCGGCGGAAAGCTCCCGGCCGATCACCGCTTGTTCGGTTTTCGGGCAGCGGATTGGCGTTGGCCCGGCAACCCCGAAAGCAATTCGGCAATCGGCCAGCTTGCCGGCGGCGGTCGTCAGACTCACCGCACAGCCGATGGTGGCGATATCCATGGCGTCGCGCATGGCATATTTATAGTAATAGCCAAATGAGCCCGCATAGTTTTCCGGTGTAATTTTAAAACCCAGCAGCACATCGCCTCGGTGCAGATCTACTTTGCCGGGCCCAAGATAAAAATCAGCGATCGGAACTTCCCGCAGACCATCCATTCCCTGGATCTGCAGCAGAGTGTTGAGGCAAAAAAGGCCCGGTGCAGAATCGGCACTGGTGACCCCATTGCAGATATTACCGCCAATGGTTGCCATATTCCTGATCTGCGGGCCGCCGACACTGTCCGCCGCATCACAGAGCATCGGCATGGTATCTTGCAGCAGTTTTGATTCGATAATATCGGTGAAAGATGTTGCCGAGCCGATCAAGATATTTTTGTCACCATCCTGACTGATTCCGCGCAGTTCAGCCAGATCATGAATATCGATTAGTTCGGCAAAGCCCTCTTTGCCATGGCGCAGCTTAATCAGGATATCGGTGCCGCCGGCGAGCAGTCTACTGCCTGGATGTGCGGCAAGCAGCGCAATAGCCTCCTTAACGGAGCCTGCTTTATGATACGTCGTCAGATCAAACATTTCCTTCCCCCCGTAACGGCAGCAAACCGTTCTTGGTAAAATGGGTGAATAAAATATGGGGGCTGAGCGGCAGCGAATTGATGCCAACACCAGTTGCATCGAGCAGCGCGTTACGAATAGCCGGCGGCGGTGTGATTACCGGCGGTTCACCAAGGGCCTTGTTGCCATAGCCGGAGGTAGGTTCAAAGGTCTCGACAAAATCATGGTGCAGCTCTGGTATATCCATAAAGGTCGGAAACTTATAATCGAGTAGATTGTTGTTATAGACATGGCCGGATTTCTGGTCAATCAGTACCTCTTCAAAGAGCGCCGCCCCAATCCCCATGAAGGTGCCGCCATGGACCTGGCCGGCGGCCTGAGCCGGATTGAGGATAACCCCGGAATCATGGACATTGATAATCTTGTTGATCTTTATCTTGCACAGCGGGATATCGACATCAATATCGACAAAGGTGCAGCCGAACACCGGTGCATTGCTCGTCGTTTTATACGATACTTCCGCGCTCAGCTGGCCGCCTCGCTCCTTATGATAATAGCTGTCGATGGCCAGGTTTTTCAGCTCGACGACATGCTCACTCTTTTTGGTGTCAACAATATTTGCGGCAATAATATCCAGATCGACCGGATTCTTGCCACTCATCAGCGCCGCATGGCGACAGATCTTGGTTTTCAGCTCAGTTGCCGCCCGGAACACCGCATTGGAGACGACATACGCCTGCCTCGACGCATAGGCCCCGGTATCAAAGGGCGTCACATCAGTATCCTGGGCCTGAACAACCCGCACACTCTCAAAGGCGATACCGAGAGTCTGGGCAACCATCTGCGCCACCACGGTATCTGAACCCTGGCCGATCTCGGTCGCCCCGACCAGCACATGCACCATGCCGTCCTGGTTCAATACAATTCGGGCTCCGGCAATCTCCACACAAACCGGATAGGTGCCGGAGGCATACGCCAGACAAGCCACGCCAAGCCCTTTGCGCACCGGTCCGGTTTTATAATCGGCATATTCTTTTACTTTGCGGTCCCAATCGATAAAATCCCGGCCTTTAATCAAACACTCGGTAAGGCCGCAGCTGGCAATTTTTTCATTGCTCAAAGGATTTACATCCCCCTGCCGGGCAATATTTTTCAGCCGGAATTCCACCGAATCCATGCCGATTTTTCTCGCCGCATCCTCAGTAGCGCACTCCAGGGCATATAAAATCTGCGGCGAGCCATAGGCCCGCATCGCTCCGGCGGTGGGAATATTGGCATACAATGTCCGCGCATGAAAACGAGCCGGAGTCCGGGGGTACAACGAACTCTGCTTCGCCCCGCCCGCCGCGGCAATAGCGTGACCATGAGAGGCGTAGCCACCGGTAAGCGAGATGACATCCATATCTCTTGCGATCATGGTACCGTCATCATTGACCGCTGTTTTCACCTTGATAAAGAAAGGATGACGATTTCTGGTACAGAGCATGCACTCTTCCCGCGCCAGGTTAATCTGCACCGGTCGACCGTTCATATGCAGGGTAAGAAAGGCCGCCATCGGCTCAACGACAACATCCTGTTTGTTGCCGAACCCGCCGCCGATATAAGGTTTGATGACCCGAATTTTGCTGAGCGGAAAAGTCAGCGCCTCGCTGGTGATCCTCCTGACAATATGGGGGATCTGGGTGGAAGAGACAATGACGATCCTATCCATATCGTCCATATATGCCTGGGCAATATGATTTTCCAGATGGACATGCTGGACCATGGCGGTGGAAAAATCGCCTTTAATTACATGATCCGCTTCGGCAAAACCTTTCTCGACCTCGCCGCAAGAGTAGCGATGTTCGCCGATTACATTGGCTGCACCCTGGTGAATCTGTCTGGCATCCGCGGCCAGGATAGCCTCGGGTGTAATAAGCGGCGGATACTCTTCGTAGGCAACTGTGACCTTACTCAGTGCCTGCCTGGCGGTCAATTCATCACGGGCGACGACAATAGCGATCTCATCGCCCAGACAGCGAATATTGCCGGTAAGCAGCAAGCGGTCTTCGACATCCTTATGGTGCGGATCAAGCGAAAAAGGATGCCCGGCAGTGGCAAAGACATTTTGCGGTACATCCTTGTAGGTAAAGACCGCCTCCACTCCAGGATGCTGCACCGCTGCGGTGGTATCAATGTCGGTCACCCGGCCATGACTGATCGTTGCCCGGAAATACTTAGCCGTAAGCATCCCCGGCCGAAGCATGTCTTCGGTGTATTCGGCTCTGCCGGTCACCTTGGCCACGGCATCGGTGCGAATGACCGATTTGCCTATCACCTTGTCTGTCTTTTTATATTGTGCCATGTTTATCCATCATTGCTCGTGCGAGCTTATTTGCCTCAGTGGTAATTTTTTGTTCATCAATACCCATCAACCGGCCTTTATCAACCACTACCCTGCCGGCCACAATGGTATACTCGGTTGCATGGTTAAACCCTGAAAAAACCAGGGCGGCAATCGGATCGGACAGTGCTCCGGCATACTCCATCTTGCCGACATTAAAGATGGCCAGGTCGGCGGCAAAACCTGGTTCTATTTCGCCGACCCCCGCAAAATTCAACATTTTCGCCCCGTTTTTGGTCGCCATGCCCAGCACATCGGTGGCATTCAGGCAGGACGCACCGTACTTCGCCCGCTGCAGCAACAGCGCGTTGCGCACTTCGCCAAGCATATCAGAAGAATCGTTGGAAGCGGCCCCGTCAACGCCAAGCCCCACATTGATGCCCATCTCGCGCATTTCCGTCACCCGGCAAATGCCGGAGCCAAGACGCATATTCGACGTTGCACAATGGGCGATATGGGTGCCGGTCTGTTGCAGCAGCTGCAATTCCTGGTCATTAAAATGAATGCCGTGGGCATAGGAAACATCCTTGCCTAAAAAATCGCAGTCGGCCAGCAACTCCAGGGGGCGTTTGCCATATAATTGCAGACAATAATCATTTTCATCGATCGTTTCCGCCAGATGGGTATGCAAATTCACCTTATATTTTCTCGCCAGCTCTACAGTCTCACGCATAAGCTCTTTAGAGACAGAAAAAGGACTGCAGGGGGCAAGAACAATTTTACGCATCGACAATTCCGAGTCATCATGAAACTGGTGGATAACCCGTTCGGAATCAGCAAGAATTTCCTCATCAGTCTGCACCACCGAATCGGGCGGCAGACCGCCATCTTTTTTACTGAGTGACATCGAACCACGGGTGGGCGAAAAGCGCATACCCAGGGTATCTGCGGCCTGAAACTGGGTGGCCATTATATCGCAGGAGATCCCCTTGGGATAGAGATAGTGGTGATCGGTGGACAGCGTACAGCCGGTCTTCAGTAATTCCCCCATGGCCAGAAGCGAGGAATAATATATCTCCTCTTCGTCGATATATTTCCATATCTCATAGAGATAGACCAACCAATCGAACAGTTTGGCGTTCTGGACCGCCGGGATGTTTCTGGTCAGCGTCTGATAAAAATGATGATGGGTATTGACCAAACCGGGCAATACCACATGGCTTGAGCAGTCGATTGTCCGGCCGCTCAAGGAATCGCTCTCTGGTCCTGATCCATTCTCGCCAATCCGTTCGATGCGGCCGTTGCTGAGGAGAATATCAACATTTTTTATCGCCTGCCGACCACTGCCCGGCCAGACAGAGAAACAGTTTTTTAATAATATTTTTTCAATCTGCATATTCTATATCTTACAGTTTATCCAGCAATCCGGTTCTTTTGTTAAAATCCTCAATCAACAGGTCTATTTCTGCCGTTTTATCAACAATTGAGCTCCAGTACGATTCGTTGTACCATTGTTCCTGTATTTCTGCGTAGGTCTTGCCCTGCTGCTCGACCCAGGTGTAATATTTCAGGTTATGAATCCGTTTTTTGCCGTAATAGGTCAATTCTTCCATGCTGTCCATGGTCAAGCCCAGGAGATCCCTCTGGTAGACGACTTCCGCATCCGTTGCGGTGAAGCTGCCGCACTCGGCGGTCAGTTCGTCCAGCCTGCTTTTATAGAGATCCATCGAGTCGGTGAGCACGGTGATGACGATATCTTTTTCGGTCAGTTCATTGTACTTGGCAAACTTGATGGCCGAGGCAACATTTGCCGCGCCGGAAATACCCAGCAGATCGAGATTGTCGACGAGAGTGGCCGCCACACCTTTTTGCTGTAACAACTTTCGCCCGGCCGGCTCATTAAAAAGACGAATAAGATTGATCGGCACATTGTCATCCATGGCAACGACAAAATCGGTATTTTTCGCGTTGTGAATCCAGGGAATATGTTTATCACCGATCCCTTCAATGCGATGCGCACCAAAGCCGTTTTGTAACAAGGTAGGACATTGCAGGGCCTCGCAGGCGACAATTTTGCATTCGTGATACTGTTTTTTCAAGTAATCCCCCGAAGCGATGGTACCGCCGGAGCCGGTTGCCGACACCAGACCGCGGACCTTGTCGCCTCCGTTTTTAATCTTTTCAATAACACTTTGTATCGCCGGTCCGGTTATTTCGTGGTGCCAGAGATAGTTGCCCATCTCGTCAAACTGATTAAAAATAACCAGATCTTCGCCGGAATTTCGCAATTCCCAGCACTTATCAAAGATTTCTTTGACATTGCTCTCCGAGCCCGGGGTCTTGATGATCTCGCCGGCGACATTCTGCAACCATTCAAAGCGCTCACGGCTCATTTCCTCAGGCAGAATAGCGATGGATGCACAGCCAAGCAGGGCCGAATCATAGGCCCCACCCCGACAATAATTACCAGTCGATGGCCAGACCGCTTTCTGCCGGGTCGGATCGAACTGGCCGGTCACCAGACGTGGCACCAGACAGCCGAAGGCGGCACCGACCTTATGCGCGCCGGTGGGGAAGTATTTACCAACGACGGCAATAATCCTCGCTTTGACGCCGGTAAGACTCTCCGGCAGTTCAAGATAATTGACATCGCCATACCCGCCGCCGAGGTCTTTGGGCTCATTATGCCAGGAGATACGAAACAGGTTGAGGGGATCAAGATCCCACAAACCGACATTTTTCAGCTTGGCGACAATCTTTTCCGGGATCAAGGACGGATCCCGCTGCTGCTTAAAGGTCGGGATAATTATATTTCTTTCACGAGCCAGCTCGATGCTTCTCTGCAGCGGCTCGGCAAAGATGGTTAAGTCTATCATTGTAGATCTCCTGTGATGGTGTCGCAAAAAACCTTCATTTTCTTCGTTGTTGCGAATTTTGCTATCCTTACGACGTACTCTAGTACGCCGAAATAATAGCAAAACTCACACGCCTCGAATATGAAGGTTTTTGCTTAACCATCGGAAAATTGAAGTTTAACGAGATTGTCGGTTTTAGAAAGTGATTTCTTGGGCTATTTTTTTAAAGTCTGCCAGATTCGGCTCCACCGTAAAAGATCGCAGGCCGACACGACCGACGGCGTCCATGGCGGAATTGATATCTTTCAGGCCGCTGCCGGTGTTAATCATCACCACCGTTTCCATCCCCTGCAGCAATCCTTCCTGAGCGGCTTTTTGCAAGCCAGCCCAAGTCGCGGCTCCTGCCGGCTCAGCAAAAACGCCGGTTTTCCGGGCAAGATCGGGAATGGCGCGGATGATCTGGTCGTCACTGACGGTAAGATACGCCCCATGCGTTTTGGTTACGGCACTAAGGGCCTTAATCCTGTCTCTTGGCAGTCCGGCACTGATACTGTCCGCTACAGTTTTGGCGGAAATCGGCCCCTTCGTCACAATATCTTCACCGCTACGCCAGGCGTCTGCCATATAACTGCTGCCTTCTGCCTGCACGCCGTAAAGCCGCGGCATTTTGTCAATCCAGCCCAGGACCAGAAGGTCTTTGAGCCCTTTATGGATACCGCCAATAATGCACCCATCGCCGACACTGACAAAGATGGCATCGGGAGCCTGCCAGCAAAGCTGCTCGCAGATTTCAAAAGAACAGGTCTTCTTGCCTTCGGTCATATACGGATTATAACCGGTATTTCTATTGTACCAGCCATATTCACTCGCCGCCTGCATGCACAGCTCAAAGGCATCATCGTAGGTACCATTAACCAGGATGACAGTTGAACCGAACATCAACAGCTGGGCAAGCTTGGCCTGGGGGGCGCTGGCCGGCACAAAAATCACATTCTTCTGCCCCACCGAGGCGCAGATACCACTGAGCGCAGCGGCAGCGTTGCCGGTACTTGCCGTGGTAATAACCTCGGCTTTTTGTTCCTGCGCCTTGACCACGGCAATGGTGCTGGCCCGGTCTTTAAACGATGCCGTGGGCAGTCGCCCATCATCTTTTATAAGCAGGCGTTTAATGCCAAGCTCTTTGCCCAGAATGTCGAATTGCAAAAGAGGCGTGTTGCCGACGACCATTGTCGGGACCGGGGAGTCATGCTCTACCGGCAGAAGCGGCCGATAGCGAAAAATCGAGGGGTCAGTCGACGCGGCTAAATCGGCTTTGGTAAAAGCCTTGCCTATGGCTTCGTAGTCATACTGGATATCAAGAATTCCTTCATTTCCATGATCGGGACATATATAATCAAATCGCCCCTTCACATATGTTTTTGCGCAGATCATGCATGTTGCGTGACTGACGTAGTTCATAGATACTCCTGGCGGATAGATACGGACTAAAGCGATAAAAAGAATTTTGAAAATAAGACAATATGCACTTTGTCGGCATTAACGAAGATAATCTGGTCATGATCTCTGCCTTGAGGAGAACATCACTTTGTTTTTCCCATCCGAGCCGGTGGCTCAAGACGTCGCGAAAGTTGGGAGATTCGTTACTTGGCCTTGCCTAATAAACATCAGCGGAATCAAGTCTTTTTCTCGGATGTAGGTTTTCGAACCTTAGGTGGACGAAAAGTACTGTAAGGTTACTCTATCGACGTTCACGAGTATGCCACAATCGCAGCACATAGATAGTGGATTTCTGAATTTCATAACGCACTTCGTAGTTTCCAACTAGAATTCGCCGTATCTCGCGCGTTTCGAACGCAAAAAGTTGTTCACCAATCCGCGGATTAGTCAATAAAGTATTTGGCGCATTAGTCAACGACTGGATTACACGTGCCGCAGCAGGCTGATTTACTGGTGCCAGAAACGCATACAGTTTTACTAGATCGGATAGCGCCTTACTGGTCCACTTCAGTTCCATCAACGCGGTACCGGCAACGGATCATCAGTGCTGAGACTATTAGCCCATGCTTGTACAGCCTGATGGTCAATGACAAGACCAGTGTCCACGTCAACAAGCGCATCACGTGTCAGCTGATTACGTTCTTCTTCTTGATCAATCCACGCTGACAGTGCCTGCTTCATTATCCAACTGCGCGATCGTTCAAGTCGAGCTGCCATTTGATCGACCTTTTCCGCAAGCTGGAGGGGAACGTGCGTGGTAATTACTTTAGTTTCTGTTTGAGCCATTGTTATCAGTCCTTTGTGTAATTGTGATTCATAATTAATCATAGTGATTGATTATGATTATGCCAATCCGTATTCTCGGGTACCAGATTGAGTACAAAAATGACGTCAGGCAAAAACCTAGAGAGGAGTTGTTACGTACCTACTTCACCGAGTGGCAGCAATGCGGATTTGTATGCTTATCAATTCAAAAACTTTGTGCATTCCCAGGTGTTCGAAAAAGCGTGTCGATCCGTAAATTATATTCCATTGAGTTCTATCTATATCGAAATGGGCTTCCAAAGTTAATGAGTTATTGTCAGTTTGATTCGCAGTCATGTCAAAATTAAGAGAAGCAGTAACTCCCCGCAACGTCAATTCTCCCTTTACATGAAAATTGGGTGTTGTCTGCCACAGAGGCTCTAAAGGGGTGACCTCTTTTAAAGTAAGAACAGCCTTTGGAAACATACTGGTGAAGAAAAAATCATCTGATCTCAGATGTGCTTCTAGTACTGGCTGTAATTCATCACCTGCCAAATTAATATTGTGAATTGAGTTCATGTCCACTTCAATCTTGCCGCTAATATTTCCGTTCTTACTGATTAGAATGCCTTCGGAGATATCTACAGTTCCAAAATGACTGGTGCTGGGGTTACGTCCTTCCCATTTGATAGTGCTAAGATCATTATCAATGATAAAAGTACCATCAGAGAGTGACAGATGAGTTTGTGGATCATCTGGCTGATCGATGGAATTACCTTCACAATCATACCCAGCCCCACGCCAGGCTTCAATTCCTCCTTTAAGCTCATAAACTTCCAGATACCCTGCTCTGTTCATTTTCTCTATCGCCATTTTTGCATCATGACTCCGTTCGCTTGAGCCATACACTACAACTCGCTCCTTTTTATCTGAGAAAAGCGTGGCCAAATCATCCAAAAAAGATACAAAGAAAACACAAGCATTTTTGGCACCAGGAATATGTACATTTTCAAAATGGTCAGGAGGCAACACATCTACCAAGTGAGTATTGGGATGCTCTTTATCCATTGATCTTAAATCAGAGACAGACACAGTATTAACTATATTTTCGGTTGTCATATCAAAGTCCTTTTTATTTTCTGATACTTCAAAAGTTAAAAATCGCAACGAGCTTAGTCATTTCACGACATGTGGATTTGTTGCATTTTGCGGGGAGCTGATGGGGTCAAATCTTTATTCTTGACACTTCCTGATTCACAACTAGCCCCCATAGCAGAACCTCAATATGGCGGATTAATCACGACATAGTTCACCTGGCTGCCTGCGTATTGCGGTTGATACCAGGTGTTGCCGCATTGCCGGTAAGTGATCCCTTGAGATATTACATTGTTATAGATTTGGCTTTTTAATTGCTTTTTTACCTGATCGGTACGACGAAGAGATAAAAAAAGCTTAATGAGCTATTTGGTCACTATATAGCAGTATTTGTAGTGTACAAGCAAGATGAACACGATTAAAAAGTTAGGATCAGATGAGAAGAAGTGTGCTACTTGCCCGATGCTTTCCCTAAAAACAAAGGAACATAATGATCGATATCTGCAGGGTGGTATTTTTCCTCTTTTTAGTTAACAGCCTGCCGCCGCTCGTCTCGGTATTTTTAGGGGATCGATACGGTTTCGCAGTCGACGGGGGGAAGATGTGGTTGGATGGTCGACCGATCTTCGGCAGTCATAAAACCATCAGGGGAATTGCTGCCGGCGTAGCGGGTGGTATCCTGTTTTTTCCCCTGCTGGGGGTGAGCTGGTGGGTCGCCGGTGGTGCTGCCCTTCTCGCCATGTGCGGAGATCTCGTGTCCAGTTTCATTAAGCGCAGATCGACGAAAGCCAGTGGGGAGGAAGTAGTTTTTCTTGATCAGATTTTTGAATCGCTTTTTCCCCTGCTGTTTCTCAACCAGTATCTGATATTGAATTTGCTCCAGAACTTCGCTATCCTCCTGCTCTTTATCGTCACCGCTTTTTGGAGTTCTCGTCTCTGGCTGCATATTACCATGCGCCCGCTGCCCCATAAATATCCGCGTGTTATTCGTTCGAATATCCGAATTCGTGAATGGCGCTCCTGCCACGAACCTCTGGCCCGATGGCAGAAATGGTTTCACCTTACCAGTTTTCTATCCGAACAGATTTTCCTCACGTGGTTTTTCAAGCTGACCGGGCTCTATGCCCGCGGGATGAAGAATGCCCTTGATATTAAAGTTGTCGAAAAAACATTTTCCTTCAAGGACCTGCCCGATACATTCGACGGTTTCCGTTTGTTATTCCTCGTCGATCTCCATCTGGACGGCCTGGAGGAGTTGCCAGACAAAACAGCAGCTTTGCTAAGCACGATAGATGTCGATCTGTGCTGCATCGGCGGCGACTTCCGCATGAAAACCTATGGCCCCAGTGCTGGATGCATCAAGAAGCTGCATAGCCTTATGCACGTGTGTTCAGCTCAATCCGGAGTTCTTGGCGTGCTCGGCAACCACGATTGCATTGAAATGCTACCGAAATGTGAAGACGCCGGAATTGTTATGCTGGTTAATGATTCGTGGCCAATTGAAAAAGATGGCGCGAGGATCTGGGTTATGGGGGTTGACGATCCGCATTACTACCGACTGCATGATGCGCATCAGGCGGCTCAAGACATTCCTGCGACGGATTTTTCTATTTTTCTTGCCCATTCACCCGAGGCTTTTGCCGATGCCGCTGCGGTCAATGCCAATCTTTATCTGTGCGGCCACACTCATGGCGGCCAGATCTGCTGGAAGGATGGTACGCCGATAATAACCAACAGCAGAGCTCCCCGTTCTACCGCCGTGGGAGAGTGGCAGTATCAGAATATGCTGGGCTATACCAGCCGCGGCCTGGCACCGTCAAGCATTCCGGTCCGTTTTAACTGCCCCGGCGAGATAACCATCATTACGCTGAAGAAACGAACTTGACGGGATTAATAACAGTAAGTAAATGAAGCCATATCGACATACCAATTACTCCCCTGCCGGTAAAAAGAGCAGCGATATTTCCAACCGGTATCTTAATCGAAATATTTTCAAGAGGACCAAAACTATGAAAGACGTTGTCATCGTATCGGGTTGCAGGACTGCTATCGGCGCTTTCGGTGGGACCCTCCGAGACTTGAACGGAGCCGTTCTGGGAAGCATCACCATGAAGGAAGCAATCCGTCGGGCGGGAATTGATCCGGCCCTGATCGACGATATTCGCTATGGCTGCTGTATGGAGTCGGCCGACACCTTAAATGTAACCAGGGTTGCATCGCTGCTGGCCGGAATCCCGGAAACAGTGCCCTCAGTCACCATAAATCGGGTCTGCATCTCAGGCATGGAGGCGACCATCTCGGGAATGGCAATGATCCAGGCCGGAATGGCCGACATCATCCTCGCCGGCGGCACCGAACATATGTCCAGCGTCCCTTATTCCGTTCCAGCAGCGCGGTGGGGTTGCCGGCTGCAGGATCAGGGCTTTGTCGACAACTTTATTCATGCCCTTCATTGCGGCTCGCATATCATCCCCCATCCCGAGGATGGTCCGGTTGACGCCACCAAACCACCACTCAGCATGTTTGTCGGCAAACCCTATATTATGGGACATACTGCCGAATTTATCGCCCAGCACCTGGGCATCACCCGGGAAGAAATGGATGAAATCGCTCTGCGCAGTCACAATGGTGTGGAAAGAGCTACCAAAGACGGCTCCTTTGCCGAGGAGATTGTCCCGGTGGAGGTCCCGCAGCGTAAAAAAGCCCCGCTGATCTTTGACAAAGACGAACATTTCCGGCCCGGCATGACCATGGAGATCCTGCGCGAACTGCCGGCCGCCTTTGTCCCAAAGATCGGCACGGTAACCGCCGGTAACTCCAGCGGGATCAACGACGGATCGACAGGCATGGTCATCATGTCGGCAGAAAAGGCCAAAGAACTGGGCGTGGCACCCATCGCCAGGATTAAAGCGGTAGCGAGAGGTGCCTGCCACCCATCGGTCATGGGGCTGTCGCCGGTCCCGGCGGTACGCAACCTGCTCCGTTCATCAGGTCTCAGCCTCCAGGATTTCGAGCTTATCGAGGTCAACGAGGCATTTGCCGCCCAGTACCTGGGGTGCGAAAAAGAGTTGGGACTGAACCGCGAAATCACCAACGTCAACGGCTCGGGCATTGGTCTTGGCCATCCGGTGGGCTCAACCGGTGCCCGGATCATGGTCACTCTGATGTATGCGATGAAAAAGCGAAAAAAATCCCTGGGCCTGGCGACTCTTTGCGGTGGAGGCGGAGTTTCCATGGCCTGTGCCATCGAAATGATATAAGACGGAATAATTTTATCAATCTTTTCTGGAGGGTAAGGCCATGATGCAAGAACCGTTATCAGCACAGGACAAGCTTCGGTACAGTACCATCAACCAGAAAAATATCGATTTTATCATGAACCGGAACAACCGGATCAACAGGTGGGTCATCGCCGATATGCTCCGTCGAACCCGCTATCATTATCCCGATAAAACAGCCCTGGTGTTTAATGACCTTCGCCTGACCTACAGCCAATTGGAGGACCAGTGCAACCAGGCGGCGAACGCGCTTCTCGGTCTGGGAGTGAAAAAATACGATCGGGTGGCCATACTGGCTCATAATACCCATCATCACGTTCTAACCTGGCTGGGCTGCGCCAAGATCGGCGCCATTTACCTGGCGGTCAACTACCTGCTCAAGGACGACGACATCGCCTATTGCCTCAACCATTCTGAAAGTACGGTTTTTATAGTTGAAGACAGTCTTTACGACAATGTCAAGGCAGTGCTGCACAAGGTGCCCGGCATCCGGCATCTGATCTGGTCAAACCAGGGAACCGGCCAGGCGACGATTGATAAATGTATTGATTTCAATGAATGGTGCTTCCAGGCCCCGACAACAGAACCCAATGTTCTCCTACGTATTGAAGATCCGGTGCAGATGACCTATACCAGCGGCACCGAATCCCTGCCAAAGGCGGTGATCATCAGCAACCAGTCCCTCATTGCCCAGTATATGGGGTGCATAATCGATGGGAAATACGACCACACCGATATCAACATCAACGCCCTGCCCATTTACCACTGCGCGCAACGGGACGTGTTCTTAAACCCGATATTCTGGCTTGGCGGCACCAATATCCTTATGAGCCCGGATATCGGCAAGATCCTCGCCGCTATCGAGACGTACAAGGCGACTATGTTCTTTGCTCCACCAACGGTCTGGATAGGCATGCTCCGACATCCCGATTTTAAGAGGTATGATCTGTCCAGCTTGGTGAAATGCTATTACGGCGCATCCATCATGCCTCGCGAAATCCTCAGGGAACTCCTCGAAAAATTCCCCAAAGCCGGAGTGTACAACTATTACGGCCAGACCGAACTGGCTCCCTATCATACTATCCTGAAAGCCGAAGATGCTTTGCAGAAAATTGGGGCAGCCGGTATGGGCGGGCTGCATATGGAGTCCCGGATTGAAGATGAAGAGGGCGGCGAGATTTCAGCCATCAATGTCACCGGAGAGATTTGCGGCCGCGGCCCCCATGCGATGACCATGTATTTCAAAGAACCGGAAAAGACCGAGGCTGCCATGCGCGGCGGGTGGTTCCATTCCGGCGATCTGGGTGTCCTTGACCAGGATCGATACATCACCGTGGTCGACCGAATTAAAGATATGATCAAAACCGGTGGTGAGAATGTTGCATCCCGAGAGGTTGAGGAAGCCGTTTACCTGCATCCTGCCGTGGAAGAAGTGGCTGTGATTGGTATAAACCATCCCCGATGGGTGGAAGCGGTAACGGCGGTAATCAAGCTCAAGGCAGGGACAACAGTAACCGAAGCCGAGCTCATGGAGCACTGCAAAAACAACCTGTCGTCGTTTAAGATCCCGAAAAAGATCATTTTTGTCGAGGCACTTCCCAAAACACCCACCGGAAAAATTTTGAAACGAGAGATGCGGAAATCTTATCAGGAAATTTTCCGGTAATCCTTATGGCCGAAATGACACAAGACATTTTACGAGGAAGGATCATGGTAAAAGTGATATTTAACGGCGGCGACTTCCTGGTCAAAAACATCGATTGTCGAGATATCTTTACCCCGGAAGATTTTACCGATGAGCATAAACAGATTGGTGAGACCACCGAGCAGTTTGTGACCAACGAGATCCGCCCGGTCAACAACGATATTGAGGCCCAAAATTTCGAGCTGGTCGTTCAAAAACTAACAAAATGCGCCGAGCTTGGCCTGATGATGATCGATGCGCCGGAAAATTACGGTGGTCTGGAACTCGACAAGGTAACCAGTATGCTGGTGATGGAAAAAATGGCCTGGGCCTTAAATTTTGGCCTGACGTATATGGCCCATACCGGCATCGGCATGTTACCACTTATTTATTACGGCACCAGCGAGCAGAAAGAGCGTTATCTCGGCAAACTGATCAGCGCGGAAATGATCGCTGCCTACTGCCTGACCGAGCCAGGCTCCGGTTCGGACGCACTGGGGGCGAAAACGACAGCGACCCTTTCTGAAGACAGCAAATACTACCTGCTCAACGGCACCAAGCAATTCAGCACCAACGCCGGATTTGCCGATCTATACACTCTTTTTGCCAAGGTCGATAAAATCCACTTCACCGCCTTTTTGGTAGAGCGCACCTTTGCCGGTCTGGAACTTGGCCCGGAAGAAAAAAAGATGGGTCTGCACGGCTCTTCCACTCGTCAGGTTATCCTCGAGGACGTCAAGGTTCCGGTGGAAAATGTGCTGGGCTCGGTCGGTAAAGGCCATAAGATTGCCTTTAATGTGCTCAACGTCGGCCGTTTTAAGTTAGGGGCGCTTTGCGTAGGGCAGGAAAAATTTGCCCTGTCCGAGGGTGCGCGTTATGCCAATGAACGGCAGCAGTTCAATGCGCCGATAAGTAGTTTTGGTGCCATTCGTGAAAAGCTGGCGGATGTGGCCGCCTTGACCTTTGCCTCCGAATCAGTGGTTTATCGGCTGGCTGGGTTGATCGATGAGCGCCTCGCGACCCTCGACAAGGATATTACAAACTATTATGTCGAATACCAGAAAGGGATCGAGGAGTACGCAGCGGAATGCGCCCTGGTGAAGGTTTTCTGCTCCGAGTCGGCAGCTCTGGCAATCGATGCCATGCTGCAGGTCCATGGTGGCTATGGCTATATGGCCGAATATCCGATTGAACAGCTGTATCGCGACGAAAGGGTACAGAGGATTTATGAAGGGACCAACGAGATCAACCGATTGCTGATCCCTGGACTGTTGTTGCGCAGAGGAGTCGGCGGGAAATCTCGCCATCAAGCTCTTGATGATAAACCTTCTGGAAAGTTTACGGCAGAGAAGAAGCTGCTGCAAGGGATGAAGCGATTGTATCTGGGCTTTGCCGATGCAACGGTACGGAAGTTTGGTGCCGGGTCAGCAAAGGAACAGGAAATTCAATTGACTCTGGCCGACATGGTCATCCATATATTTGCCCTGGAAAGCTCCCTATTGCGCGCAGAAAAAGCTTCTCTTGTTGTAAAAGAGCAAAAACAGAAGTTGTACCAGGCGGCAGTTACCATTTGTTCTTTCCGGGCAAAGCAGCAATTCGTCGATGCAGCCGAGAAATATGCCGCTTTTTTAGGTGAAGAATCACTCTTTACGGCAATTAACGAGGCAACATTATACCAGGCCAGCAACCTGCTTTCCGCCAAACGTCGCCTGGCAGATGCGGTCAGTCAGGCTGAAAAGTACATTTTCTAATGGCGCCGTAACAGATCTTCATAGACCCAGAAAAATTACGGCTGGCTATAAAGTTTTCTGATGGTCTCGGGGATCTTTCCTTTGGCAACCAGACGGTGGTCGGTACCCACTTCATAGAGGCCGAACCATTCTTCCGGGTCTTGGCGTTCATGCCGGGTTGAATCGGTTGGGTCTTCGCCGCTCTTCCACCATTCGTCCTGCAGCTCAAAAAAGGAGATGCCACAGAATTTCTCCTTGCCTTTGGCAGTGCGAATATCCTCCCAGACCGCGGTAAAGGTTTTGGGGACATCTTCTACCTTATGACCGCCAAAGCCGGGAACCCAAGCTTTGGGCTCAAACGGCGAGGTGGACAGCCCCACCTGGGTGACAAAGATTGGTTTGTCGGCGCCCGCTGCCAAGTCTTCCAGATACCCCTGGAAGCTGGTGCCGGTCACGGATCCGGGCGGCGAGGTCCGCACGCCTCTTGCGTAGGTGTAGACGTTCAGGCAGACCAGATCGCCCAGGTCGGGGTTCAAGGCATTTTCTTCTGGTACCTCAAGATCTGGCCGATCGATAACCGGGCCGATATGGGTCCAACTGGTATGACAATAGAGATGCCGCTGGCCATAACGGCTTAACTCATAGTCCATGGCCCCGTCGATCAGCCTGGCCAGGGCGATTTCCGTTGGCGTCCGGTTGCTGACCTGCAGGTGCTTGCCCCTAAAATTGCGTACTTCGGGATGGCGGCTATCTGTCCTGACCACCCCCTCAGCCTGCAGCTCGTCGCCAATTGAAAAAAGGACCAGCCGGTCCGGCCGACCGACCTTATAGACATGATCGATCGCCGCCTTGATATTTGCCATGGTGGTGGCGAAAAACGACTCCGCCAGAAAATCCTCTTCATAGGCCCAGATCCAAATATCCTGACCGTAGAGCAAATCAGTCTTATCAAGGGCGGCAAAGAATTTTGGCGGCATCATCATCGGAAAGACATGGAGATAGTTCGCAGCCGTGTCCTGCAGCAGGCCGAGATGCTCGATATAGCGGTCGTCATTGCCGGGAGGATCGCCATAAATCGGTGTTTCTCCGGGCAGATAGGGAGAATAGCCGATAGCCTTAAAGAAAACCGGTGCGTTTGTCTGCAGATCGATAATTTTTGTCCCGCGTGCCACAAATCGCGGGGGATCAGGAGTATTTGCAGCAATGGTGCTGGTTTTTACTCCAGTCTGGCTGGTGATAACACTACAGCTTGTGAATGGTGAAAAAACCATCCACAAAAATATAATGAAAAGTATTCTATATGACATGAGAATGTTTTCAGGAAAAAGAAGAATCATAGTCCCAATTAGCTCTTATTTTTGATAATCTCGTAAAAAACTTAAATCTACGATGGCTAAGTAAAAAACTTCATATTCGAGGCGTGTGAATTTTGCTATTATTACGGCGTACTAGAGTACGTCGTAATAATAGCAAAATTCACAACAACGAAGAAGATGAAGAGTTTTTACGACGCCATCATTTGTCAGCCTTACCATAAAACTCATCTTGTCCCAACCGAAAGATATGTCAACTCGGCTAAAAACAGAGTACTTTTCATGATTGTTATGGTAAAAATGCCAGCTTAATGAAAAACAAGAATATACAAATGATAGAAAACGGGATTGTGGCAGTACGCGGTGGCGGGGATATTGCGACCGGAACAATTTGTCGGCTCTACCATTGCGGCTTCAAGCTGCTGGTCCTGGAAACAGCCAAGCCAACGGCTATTCGCCGCAAGGTTGCCCTATCGGAAGCGGTATACGACGACAGCCAGACGGTGGAAGGCGTAACAGCAAAACGGGTGGAAAACATTGATGAATGTGCCACCGTTTGGGCCGAAAATAAGGTTCCGCTGCTTGTCGACCCTGCAGCCGAGTGCCTGCAGGAGGTGCAGCCTGTTGTCCTGATCGATGCAATCCTGGCTAAAAAAAATTGCGGCACGACCAAAAATATGGCACCGATTACTATTGGTCTCGGCCCCGGTTTCTGCGGCGGCAAAGATGTCCACGCGGTTATCGAAACAGCACGCGGGCATCGTCTGGGCACAATAATTTATTCCGGATGCCCGCTGCCCAATAGCGGCATTCCCGGCATAATCGGCGGCTATGCTACGGAACGGGTTCTGTATGCCTCTCAGGCTGGAAAAATTGAAATAATCCAGGATATAGGCAGCAAAGTGACCAAAGGTGAACCGGTTGCATATATCGACAGTACCGAGCTCTTAGCCTCAATAACCGGTCTGGTTCGTGGGATGATCCGCAACCATACCATCGTAACAAGAGGCTTTAAAATCGGCGATATTGATCCACGTATCGATGAAGTGGAAAACTGTTATACCATCTCCGATAAGGCTCGCAGCATCAGCGGGGGGGTTCTGGAGGCTCTGCTTCATCTGGCAAAAAAAACAACCACCGTCCCTTTCCGAGTACTCTTTAACACCGATCAATGAAAAACGATCCTCCATACTTAATTGAATTACGAGGCATGACCAAGGCGTTTCCCGGGGTGCTGGCCAACGATTCGGTTGATTTAAAGCTCAAACCCGGTGAAATTCATGCCCTGCTGGGGGAAAACGGCGCTGGCAAATCGACCCTGGTAAAAATGATCTACGGTATCCTGAAACCGGACGCCGGCACCATTTTGTTCAATGGCCGACAGGTAGAGATCGACAGCCCGGCCCACGCCCGCGATTTGGGTATCGCCATGGTCTTTCAGCACTTCTCGCTGTTTGATTCACTCTCGGTGGTGGAAAATATTTCTCTTGGCATAAATAAGGCGGTCGATATGACCAGACTCGCCAAGGAAATCACCGAGGTATCCAAGCGTTATGGCCTGCCTCTTGATCCCTATCGTCATGTCTACACCCTCTCCGTTGGCGAACGGCAACGCATTGAAATAGTCCGCTGCCTGCTTCAGGAACCTCGATTGCTGGTGATGGACGAACCGACCTCGGTCTTAACGCCCCAGGAAGTAAAAAAACTGTTTCTGACCTTAAATCGACTGGCACAAGAAGGTCTGGCGATCCTCTATATCAGCCATAAACTCGATGAAATAAAAGAGCTTTGTCACCAGGCGACGATCCTCCGTCTCGGCAAACGAATCGGCAGAGTAGACGTCGACGATGAGAGCACCGCATCACTGGCCATGATGATGATGGGCAATGAACTGGAGAAGAATGAGCGCCGACAGACAGCCGACGTGGGGGCAATACGTCTGCAGGTGCATAAACTGAACATGCCGGCATCCGACACCACCGGCATTTCCCTTAGCAATATCAACCTGGAAGTCCACGCCGGGGAAATCGTCGGCATCGCCGGCGTAGCCGGAAACGGGCAGGATGAATTGCTGAAAGCGCTCAACGGTGAAAATTGCTGTCCGGATGCCACAAGTATTCTTATCGACAATCAGCCTGCCGGCAATCTCGGACCGAATCCTCGCCGTCGGGCCGGCCTTGCCAGCGTACCGGAAAAAAGACTGGGCCACGGGGCGATCCCGGATATGGATCTGGTCAATAATGCCTTTATGACGGGATTTTACCGGATGCGTCTACTCGCCAAAGGGATAATTGATTACCCGAAGACCCGCAATTTTGCCCAGAAGGTCATAACCGATTTCTCGGTCAAGACTCCCGGCGTAAGAGTCCCGGCAGAGAGTTTATCCGGCGGCAATCTGCAAAAATTCATTATCGGCCGGGAACTGACCCAGCACCCGGAGATTCTCATCGTCGCGCAGCCTACCTGGGGTGTCGATGCCGGTGCAGCCCAAACGATACACCGATCTTTGCGACAATTGGCGGCCCAGGGCGCCGCGGTGCTGGTTATTTCCCAGGACCTTGATGAATTAATGGAAATGTCTGACAGGATCGGGGCAATTTGTGGCGGTCGGTTATCACGTTTTTATCCAACGCTTGAGATGACGGTTGAAAAAGTGGGCCTGCTTATGGCTGGTGTCTCGCTGGAAGAAGGAGCTGCCAATGTGGCCTCGGTTAGTTAAGCGGCAGATACCGTCGAAGTTGATGGTCTATTTATCGCCGGTTTTAGCGCTCGTCTTGTCTCTTTGCGCCGGGGTCATTCTCTTTATCATTATGCGGGTCTCCCCTCTTGCCGCACTTCATGCTTTTTTTATCGAACCGCTGTCCTCTATCTATGGCCTGGCAGAATTAGGCGTCAAAGCCACGCCGCTGATTTTAATCGGAGTGGCCTTATCGCTCGGTTTCAAGGCCGGTGTCTGGAACATCGGCGCGGAAGGCCAATTGACGATGGGCGGCCTGTGCGGTGGAGTGGTGGCGCTGTATTTTTATGACCAGCAAGGCTTTTATATTATCCCCTTAATGCTGCTTGCCGGAATGCTTGGCGGAATGGTCTGGGCGGCCATCGTCGCCTTTTTAAGAGTACGCTTTAACGCCAATGAAATCCTCACCAGCCTGATGCTCAGTTATGTGGCCGGACTCTTACTGAACATGCTGATGCATGGCCCCTTAAAAGACCCGGAGGGTTTTAATTTCCCGGAATCCCGGCAATTCAGCGATTCCGCCCTGCTGCCGATACTGTTTGACGGAACCCGCCTGCATATCGGCTTTCTCATCGCCCTTCTGGTTGTCGCCCTGGGATGGATCATCCTGTCCCGCACGTTGGTTGGCTACCAGATTAAAGTCGCCGGCTCGGCTCCTGCGGCCTGCGAACATGCGGGATTCAGCACCTCGAAAATCATCTGGACGACGCTGCTGATCGGCGGCGGCATAGCGGGTCTGGCTGGAACCATCGAGGTTTCGGGACCAATCGGCCAGCTCTTGCCCAATATTTCTCCCGGCTACGGGTTTACGGCAATTATCGTCGCCTACGTCGGTCGCCTGCATCCACTTGGTGCGCTGTTTGCCGGTTTGCTGCTGGCCTTGACCTACCTGGGGGGTGAAACGGCCCAGATCAGGCTCAATTTGCCGGTGGCGGTAACCGGGGTGTTTCAAGGCCTGCTGTTGTTCTTTTTGCTGGCCAGCGATGTTCTTATTCATTATCGTATTCGATTCGGCAAGCCGGCACTGGCTGTGGAGAAAAGCTGATGGATTTCTTTATTCCGGCAATGTTGACTATTATCACCGCGGCAACCCCTCTGCTTTTTGCCGCCCTTGGCGAGATGGTCACAGAAAAATCAGGGGTATTGAACCTGGGTGTTGAAGGCATGATGGTAATGGGGGCAATCGTCGGCTTTGTCGCAGAATATCATTTTGGCAGCGTCACGCTGGCAATTTTAGCCAGTATGCTCGCCGGGGTTTTCATGGCGGCAATTTTTGCTTTATTTGTGCTCAATTTCCATGCCAGCCAGGTACCAACCGGCTTAGCCCTGACCATTTTCGGCATTGGTTTAAGCGCTCTCGTCGGGCAAAGCATGATCGGCATTGCCTATGAGGGAATGCCCAAGCTTTCCATCCCTGTGCTGTCATCTCTGCCGATTGTCGGCCCCTTGCTGTTTCAGCAGGATTTCCTGGTCTACCTGTCAATTTTCATGGTCTTTGCTATCCATTACTTCTTGAATAAAACCCGCGCAGGACTTATCCTGCGGGCGGTGGGTGACTCCCATGACGCGGCTCATGCCATGGGCTATTCGGTGGTCAAAATCAGGTTTATGGCGATCTTGTTCGGCGGGGCGATGGCTGGTTTAAGCGGCGCCTATCTGTCGCTGGCCTATTCGCCCATGTGGGTCGAGCAGATGACGGCGGGACGCGGCTGGATTGCCCTGGCTCTGGTAGTATTTGCCTGTTGGCGGCCCCTGCGCGTTCTACTGGGCGCGTATCTGTTCGGTGGCATTTCGATTTTACAGTTACATGCCCAGGCACTGGGGATCGGCATCCCCTCCCAGGTCATGACGATGCTGCCGTATCTGGCGACCATTTTGGTACTGGTGATCATTTCACGAGACGTGTCCAAGATTAAATTAAACGCCCCGGCAAGCCTGGGTAGAGCGTTCCATGCAAGTCGTTAATGATGGTGTCGTAAAAACTCTTCATCTGACTTCGTTGCTTTTTACATAACCATCGAGAAAATGTGGTTTTTAAAAAATTTTTCTAACAACATCTAAAAAGGAGAGAAAAACATGTTTAAGAAAACATTAGTTGCACTGGCACTGGCCGCCGGCATTGCGATAGCTGGCAATGCCACCGCCCAGACGAAAGTCGGTTTTATTTATGTTGGCCCGATAGGCGATCATGGCTACAGCTATCAGCACGATCAAGGTCGGTTGGCGGTTGAAAAAGCCTTTGGCGACAAGGTCAAGACTGTTTATGTGGAAAGTGTCCCGGAAGGAGCGGATGCCGAGCGGGTTATTCGTCAACTGGCGACATCAGGCAATGATCTTATTTTCACTACCTCTTTTGGCTTTATGAATCCGACTCTTAAAGTCGCGAAAAGTTTCCCCAAGGTCAAGTTCGAACATGCAACCGGTTATAAGAGGGCGGACAACGTCAGCACTTATTGCGCCAGGTTCTATGAAGGGCGCGCTATCCTCGGTACCATTGCCGGCAAAATGACCAAATCGAATGTAGTGGGCTATATCGGGTCTTTTCCTATCCCTGAGGTTATCCGAGGTATTGATGCATTTACCCTGGCATTACGCAAGGTTAATCCTAAGGCCGTGGTCAAGGTTGTCTGGGTGAACTCGTGGTTTGATCCCGGTAAAGAAGGCGATGCAGCCAAAACGCTTATCGACCAGGGGGCGGATATCATCAGCCAGCACACCGACTCGCCGGCACCCTTGCAGGTTGCTGAAAGTCGCGGCGTCTATGGCTTTGGCCAGGCCTCGGATATGAAATCATACGCCCCGAAAGCCCAGCTCACCTCGATCGTCGACAACTGGAACAACTATTATATCGAAAGGGTTCAAGCAGTTATGGACGGCACCTGGAAATCCACCGATGTCTGGTATGGTCTCAAAGAGGGCATGGTTGAGATGGCTCCTTATGGCGATGCCGTCCCGGAAGATGTGCGTAAATTGGCCGACGAAGTAAAAGCGTCCATTATCGACGGCAGCTTCCATCCATTCCAGGGACCGATAAAGAACCAGAAAGGTGAATTGGTGGTGAAAGCCGGGGAAGTGGTCTCCGACAAGGAACTGCTTGGCTTGAACTGGTATGTGGAGGGAGTTGAGGGTAGTATTCCTAAGTAAGAGAGCGCCATATGACCTGCCGATGGTTCCCATGTAAGGCATGGGAACCAGAAGAACCTCAAATTTTACGATGGTTACGTAAAAAAATCCATGACCAACCTCTCTTTCATTGCCGATTTACCCAAAGCGGAACTACATCTGCATATTGAGGGAACTCTGGAACCGGAATTAATGTTTCAGTTGGCGGGGCGCAACGGTATTACCCTGCCCTATAAAGACATTGCCGCCTTGCGGGCAGCCTATCAATTTGGCAATTTGCAGGATTTTCTCGATCTTTATTATCAGGGCATGAACGTGTTGCGTACAGAGCAGGATTTTTTTGATCTGACCTCGGCATACTTGCAGAAAATGAGCCAACAGTCCGTGCGTCATGTGGAAATATTCTTTGACCCGCAGGGTCATCTAACCAGGGGGATTGCTTTTGCAACCGCTGTAAACGGCATCCACGCGGCCCTGGTGCAAGGGCAGAAGCAACACCATATCAGTTTCGGCCTGATCATGTGTTTTCTGCGTCATCTCACGCAAGACGACGCCATGATCACCCTGGATATGGCTCTTGTCCATAAAGATAAGATTATTGGCGTGGGGCTGGATTCTTCGGAAAAAGGCAATCCACCGATAAAATTTCAGCAGGTTTTTGCCAGGGCGCGGCAGGAAGGTTTTCGACTCCTGGCCCATGCCGGGGAAGAAGGACCGCCCGAATATGTTTATCAAGCACTCGATCTGCTCAAGGTCAACCGGATCGATCACGGCAACTCTTCGATGCAGGATCCGGCCTTGATCAAACGGCTGGTGGATGAGCAAATACCGCTAACCGTCTGTCCTTTATCAAATACCAGGCTGTGCGTCGTTGGCGATATACAGCAGCACCCCCTGCCGCAGATGCTTGCAGCCGGACTCAAGGTAACGATCAACTCTGATGATCCAGCTTATTTCGGCGGCTATCTCAACGAGAATTATACGGCTATAAGCCCTCTTCTTAACAACGATAAAAATCTACTGGCCCAGCTGGCGCGAAACAGCTTCAGCGCCGCTTTTATTGACCAGGCGCAACGTGACAGGCTGATCGCCGAGGTTGATGCCTATCTGCAGCAGACCAATACCAATTCGTAATGGTTCACCGGAACGCAATAGACAAACGTATAACCCGGATCTGTAAACGTTCACCAACTCTACAGAATCCCCAGCAGCATCTTAGTTGCTACGACATAAAGCAACACGGAAAAGATCCGCTTCAAACGATCAACCGGCAGACTGTGTGCCAGCTTCACCCCAAGCGGGGCGGTCAGCACACTCACCGCGGCAATGCCTAAAAGTGCGGGCAAATAGACATAACCAACCGAATAGGCCGGCAATCCGGCCACACTCCAGCCATTGATGATATAGCCAACAGTTCCGGCTATGGCAATCGGCAGGCCGATGGCCGCCGAGGTACCGACGGCATTATGCACCTTGATATTGCACCAGAGCATAAACGGCACCGACAAGGTCCCACCGCCGATGCCGACCAGGCTGGACACCACGCCGATAATATTGCCTGCCGCGAACATGCCCGCCTTGCCGGGTAAATCACGGCCGCCTTTCGGTTTTTTATTGAGTAAGAGCTGAGTTGCCACAAAATAGAGAAAGATAACGAAAAACACCTTGAGAAAATTGGTCGACATTGCCGAGGCAAAAAAAGACCCGAGAAAGGTTCCGGTCAGAATACCAATGACAATTTTTTTCACCACATCCCACCGCACCGCCCCGCGTTTATGATGAGCCATAAAGCTGGACACCGAGGTGAACATGATGCTCGCCATGGAGGTGGCCAACGCCACGTGCATGGTCAGTTCATGCGGGATATGATTGACGGCAAAGACATAGACCAGCATGGGCACAATCACCAGTCCCCCGCCAATCCCGAGCAGGCCCGCAAGAATGCCGGCGATGGCGCCAACTGCGCAATACGTTAGAAATGTTATCAGCATAGTTTTCTCTTTTAGATAATCGATGGATTCATATAGTTCTCATGTAACGCACGGTAACCAGAGTCTGCGGCGCGTTGGAATCAGGAACATGGCACTTTATCGCTGGCGATGGATATTTGCAAGCAGCAGGTAAACCTTTACCTGTTTTAGAGTGACATACCGGTAATCGATCATTAGTATTGAGGGCGGCATAAAATTTGACGGACGTCGTAAGAGGTCGACGTGGGGGCTCACCTGTGTTTGTGCCCTTCTGAAATTTACAGAAAAAAAGGGCACAAACACAGGTGTGCCCCTACGGAAGTCGTAATAAATAGTTTTTACGACGCCATCAACAGTAGCCAGGCAAGAACCTTGAGCAAATCCACATCATCCACCAATAAAAAAGCCGAATCCAGACGGGTTCCATGGGCCCAGCTGCGCGAGCTGCTTCTGCCCACCTTTCGGCAACACCGGCTGCGCCTGGCTGCGGGATTTGGTGCCCTTATCCTGGTCGACCTTCTGCAGTTGACCATTCCCCGATTTATCAAAAGCGGTGTCGATGGTCTGTCGAAAATGACTATCACCCCGGCGGGACTGCTGCGCCTGGCCGCGAGTATCCTAGTGATCGCCGCGGCAGTCGTCGTTTTACGTTTTGCCTGGCGCTATCTGATCATCGGCTTTTCCCGGCTGCTCGAACGCGGCATCCGCAACCGGATCTTTTCTCATATCGTTAAAATGGATGCGCCGTTTTTTGAAAGATACACCACCGGCGAGCTGATGGCCCATGCCACCAACGATCTCAGCGCCGTGCAGATGGCCTGCGGCATGGGGCTGGTCGCCGCGGTTGATTCCCTGGTCATGTCTGTTGCGGCCATCGGTTTTATGATCGCCATCCATCCGATGCTCACCCTGATGGCCTTGCTGCCGATGCCGATTCTGGCGCTTACCACCCGCATCCTTTCCGGCAAACTGCATACCCGCTTTGCCACCGTACAGGAGCAGTTTTCCTTGATGACTGAATTTTGTCGATCAACGCTTATCTCCATAGGTTTGATCAAGGCCTATACCATGGAAGATTTTCAGACCGATCGGTTCGGCAAACTCGGTCGGGAATATGTGCTCAGCAATCTGCGGGTCGCCTCCATCCAGGGCTTAATCAGCCCGGTGGCAACCTTGATCGGCAGTCTCGGCATGCTGATGGTGCTCTATTTCGGCGGGAGCCTGGTGATAAAAACCTCCATTACCCTGGGCGATTTTGTCGCCTTTATCACCTATCTGTATATGCTGATCTGGCCGATGATGGCCATCGGCTGGGTGGCCAATCTGGTGCAGCGTGGACTGACTTCTCTTGGCCGAATCCACGAGCTGGTCACCAGTCGGACCACCCTGCCCGATCCGGTGCTGCTAAAGGAACCGGCAATGCTTATCCGACCGGGTTTTGAACTGAAAAACCTGTGCTTTCGTTATTCGTCCGCAACGACTCCCGCCGTCAACAATCTCACCCTGTCTTTTGGCCCCGGCATTCATGGGATAACGGGACGGACCGGTTCGGGCAAGTCAACACTCTGCAAAATTCTCGCTCGACTCTATCCGGTTGCCGACGGGCAGCTGTTTTTTGGCGACATCGATGTCAACCAACTGCCACTTGACTATATCCGCAGTCATATCGGATATGTCGGCCAGGAACCGATTCTTTTTTCCGATACCATCGCCGCCAATATTGCCCTCGGCCGAGCCGACGCCAGCCGCGAAGAAGTCATCCAGGCGGCAGTCCAGGCGGCAATCCACGAAGATATTTTAGGCTTAAAAGACGGCTATGACACCATGACCGGCGAGCGGGGCGTCAAACTGTCCGGCGGTCAGCGACAAAGGCTGGCACTGGCCAGGGCCCTGCTCTGCGACCGACCGGTACTGCTGATTGACGATGGCTTATCAGCCGTTGATGTCGCCACCGAGCATGAGGTCTTCGCCGGGCTTAAAAAACATTTTGCCGGCAAAACCGTGGTTATCGTTTCCAACCGCATCAAACTGCTGTCGATGACGGATAGCATTATTATCCTGGCCGATGGTGCGGTGCAAAGCGAAGGTGGGCATGAGCAGCTGTTGCTGGAAAACTCCCTCTACCAGTCAATGTATGCCAAGCAGATGACCCAGGACGCCCTGCAGGAGCCGATACTGCCATGATGAACTACGGCTACAGCGAAAAGGGGCAGGAAGGCTCTTTGAGCGATTTTCATCTCTGGCGCAGGATTTTACAGTTTTCCGCCCCCTACTGGCTGGGTCTGTCGTTTGCCGTGATCATCTCCATTCTCATCACCTGGGCCACTCTCACCCTGCCTCACCTGGTCCAGACGGCGATCGACCATTATATTACCGCAACCGAACTTGAAAACGATACGCGCCTGGCCGGGCTGAGCATGACTGCGCTGAAGTATGCGATGCTTATCTTCGCCATCTTTTTTGCCTCGTTCTGCCAGATCCTGGTTCTTGAATGGGTGGGACAGTCGGTCATGCACCGAGTCCGTCAACGCCTCTTTCACCATCTGCTGCACCTCGACCTGCCTTTTTTTAACAGCAATCCGACCGGCAGGCTGGTCACCCGCCTGACCAACGATATTCAGAATATGAACGAGATGTTCACCTCGGTCATCGTCACGTTGTTTAACGATCTGCTACAGCTTATCGGCATTCTCGTCCTGTTGTTCTGGATGAACCCGAGACTGGCCGGGGTGATGACCATCTTTATCCCGCTGGCGCTTATAATCACTATTTTCTTCGCCCGTCTGGCGCGAGAACAGTTCCGGGCGATACGTATCCAGTTGGCCAGGATCAACAGTTTTCTGGCGGAGAACCTGGCGGGAATGTCGATCATCCAGCTTTTTGGCAGGCAGGAATCGAACCGGCAGACTTTTGCCGATTTAAGCAACGGTTTTCTGCAAAAAACACTCAGCCAGATCAAACTGTTCGGGACCTTTATGCCCCTCACCGAATTCATGAGCTCTGCGGCCATCGCCCTGATCCTCTGGTTTGGCGGCGGCGAAGTGGTGCAAAAACGGCTGACTCTGGGTGAACTGGTGGCCTTTATCTCGTATATGCGCTTGTTTTTTCAACCGCTGCGCGAGCTGGCCCAGAAATACTCCGTGGTCCAATCGGCGATGGCCTCGGCGGAACGAATCTTTCAGCTGCTCGATACCAAAAGCGCGATACTAGAGCTGGCGCAGCCGGTTCAATTACCGAAGACACAAGGCAGGCTTGAATTCAACAACATTCATTTTGGCTATCAGGCGGACAATCCGATCCTGCACGATGTCTCTCTTGCCCTGTATCCGGGGCAAACCGTGGCGCTCGTCGGCACCACCGGCTCGGGCAAGACCACGCTGGTTAATCTGCTGCTGCGCTTTTATGATCCGCAGGCGGGAACCATTTATATCGACGGCACCGATATCGCTTCTCTTGAGCTGTGTAAACTGCGCACTTTGGTCGGGGTTATCCTGCAGGATGTGTTTATTTTGCAAGACACTCTCTTTGCCAATATCGTTATGGATACCGGCTGTTCCCGGGAAAAAATTCAGGAAATACTCAACCAGACGGGGATGAACCGCTTTGTCGATAAACTGCCGTCGGGCTTGGATACGATTCTTGGGGAAGGAGGACTCGAGTTGTCAACGGGCGAGAAACAACTGCTCTCTTTTGCCAGGGTACTGTGCCGCGATCCGGCGATTTTAGTCCTCGATGAAGCAACCGCCGCCATCGACACCGAATCGGAAAACATCCTGGAACAGGCCATCGCCGACAGCTTTACCGGCCGGACGTCACTGGTGATCGCCCACCGGTTGTCAACGATCAGGCGCGCCGATCATATCGTGGTCATGGCCCATGGCAAAATCGTGGAGCAGGGCAGCCATGAAGAACTGCTGCAGCACAACGGCCACTACGCCCTCCTGGTAGCGATGGATCTGCAGAACGAGCAGATTGCGGTAAGCTACGATAGCTAAGTAAAAAAATTCATAGGCTAGGCGTACAAAATTTCTCCCATTTCGGCGTACTGGAGTACGTCGTAATGGTAGAAATTTTGGAGCAACGACGCATATGGAGATTTTTTACGACGCTATCAGGAAACACCCAGGTAGGCTTTCTGAACTTCTTCATTATCGCGAAGATTGGCCGCCGTATCGGTCACGGTAATCTCTCCGGTCTGCAGGACATACCCACGGTGGGCAATGGACAGAGCCATCAGCGCGTTCTGTTCAACAAGCAGAATCGTCGTCCCCTTTTTGGCATTGAGGTCCTTGATGATATCAAAGATCAACTCAACCAGGATCGGCGCGAGCCCCATAGACGGTTCGTCAAGCATCAGCAGGTGCGGATCCATCATCAAACCACGGGCGATAGCCAGCATCTGCTGTTCCCCGCCGGACAGGGTGCCGCCGAATTGATCGATACGCTCCTTTAACCGGGGAAAAAGGGTAAAACCGTACTCCATCCGTTCTTCGATAAGCCTGGTATCGGCCACCGTAAACGCGCCCATTTCCAGGTTCTCTTTCACCGTCAGCGTCGGGAAAATCCCCCGCCCTTCCGGGACGTGGATCATCCCCGAATAGACGATTTCATGCGGTTCTTTTTTAGAAATATCCTTGCCGTTGAAGGTAATTTTGCCCTTTTTAGGATGCATCATCCCGGAGATAGTCCGCAGGATCGTGCTCTTGCCCGCGCCGTTCGAGCCGATCAGGGTGACAATCTCCCCTTCGTTGACCTTGACGGATATGCCTTTTAATGCATGGATCTGGCCGTAATAACTATGAATCGAATCAACTTCCAACAAACTCATTGCATCTTCTCCTCATGCTGTCCGGCGACTGCGCCCCGGCCCAGATAGGCCTCGATAACGCGCGTATTGGCGCGGATTTGCTGGGGCGTCCCTTCTGCAATCTTCTCCCCATAATCCATGACACAGATATCTTCGGAAATATTCATAACCACCCGCATATCGTGCTCGATAAGCAGGATGGTGATGCCCATGTCCGCCTTGATATTGCGGAATAATCGGACAACATCCTCCGTTTCCTGCGGATTCATCCCGGCAGCCGGCTCATCGAGCAGGAGCAGCAGCGGCTCCGCCGCCAGGGCCCGGGCGATCTCCAGCCGGCGCTGGGCGCCGTAAGGCAGGTTCTTGGCCAATTCGTTTTCCACTCGTTTCAGCCCCACGTACAGCATCAGGCGGGCGGCCTTTTTTTCTGCCTCGGCTTCCTCTTTTTTAAAGCCGGGCAGGCGAAAAAGGGTCTGAAGCGGCGACTGTTTGAAGTGAATATGCATGCCGACTAGAATATTTTCGATGACCGTCATATCCGGAAACAAGCGAATATTCTGAAAGGTCCTGGCAATGCCACGCGCGGCGATCTGGTCCGGTCTGAGTCCGACCAGCGACTTGCCGTTGAAGGTGATGGTCCCGCCATCGGGTTTATAGATGCCGGTCAGGGTATTGAAAAAGGTCGTTTTGCCGGCTCCGTTGGGACCGATAATCGAGACGATCCGCCCTTGTTCCAGAGAGAAGGTGACGTCGCTGATGGCTTTTAAGCCACCAAATACCTTGGTCATATGGTTAATTTCAAGCAATGCCATTGTCTCACCCTCTCCTTATTTTTCTTCCAGCTCGATTTCGCGCTTTCGCCGGACAGCAGGAATCAATCCGGCAGGTCGGAAGATCATCATCAAGACCAGGATAAGACCAAAAAGCATCCGTTGATATTTTGCCGGATCGAGCTGGTTGGACAGATCTTTCCAGGCAAAATTGATAATCGGGATAACCGCATCGCTCTGGCGCAGCTCGTTGAGATACAGGGAAAATCCCTGCAGCACCTGGAGGTTGAGAATGGTCACCGTTGCCGCACCGAGGATAACCCCGGGGATACTCCCCGCGCCACCAAGGATGACCATGGTGAGTACGCCGATTGACTGCATAAAAGAAAATGATTCCGGGCTGATAAAGGTTCGACTGGCGGCCAGCAGCACGCCCATGACCCCGGCAAAAGAAGCGCCGACGGCAAAGGCGGCAAGCTTCATCTTCACCAGGGGAATCCCTTGGGCGATAGCCGCGGTTTCATCTTCACGTACCGCTGTCCAGGCCCGGCCGAGTTTCGAGTCATCTAAGCGGCGAGTGACAAAAATGATAATAATGATGACGATCAGGGCGAAAATATAGAACATCAGGTTATACATAATCGCCGGGCTGACGTCGTGGCCGACCACACCTCCGAAAATGGAATTAAACCAGTCGACCACAAAATCCGGCATTGACGGCCGCTGGATCGGGGTGATGCCCTGCGGGCCATTGGTAAAATTAAGCGGTTTATCGAGGTTATTAGCTAAAACCCGGATCACTTCGCCAAAGCCGAGGGTGACAATCGCCAGATAATCGCCGCGCAACCGCAGCACCGGCAGCCCGAGAAAAATACCGGTAATGCCGGCGATTATAACCCCGACCAGTAAAAACATATAAAAGGCATCTCCCGGTAACAAAAAGGGCAGGTCCGCCGGCTGGGTACCTGGGGCGAAGTGCAGCACATAATACTGCTGCGAGCCGAAAAATGCCCAGAGATAGGCACCGACTGCATAAAAGGCCACATAGCCCAGATCGAGCAGGCCGGCAAAGCCGACGACGATATTCAGGCCCAGGGCCAAGGCGGCAAAGACACTTATCTGGAAGATAACCTCCAGATAAAAGATATTTCTCGCTCCGACAATCGGAATGATAATCAACGCGAGGAGAGCTCCGGCAATCAGCTTAAAACGCAGACTGGTGGTGAAAAAGTACAGGGACATAAAGGAGGTCATCAGCACCAGAAAAGCGAGATTGGATCGCGGCTGGGTATAGACCAGGTAACTACCAGCCACAATATGGCCGACGACGATCAGATACGGCCAGAAACCCCGATTTACCCGGTTAAACAATCCCTTCAAGAACGACGCAATCATGAAACTCTCCTATGCTTTCTGCACGACATGTTTGCCCATCAGCCCCTGGGGCCGGAAAATAAGGACCAGGATCAGAATACTGAAGGCAAAAATATCCTTGTATTCCGAGCCCGCCGCTCCCATAGTGAACACACCCATATACGATCCGGCAAAGGTTTCCAGCATACCGAGAACAATCCCGCCAAGCACCGCCCCGGTCATATTGCCGATACCTCCGAGAACCGCAGCGGTAAAGGCTTTCAGGCCGGGAAAGAAACCGACAAAGGGATCGATCCGGGTAAATTTAAGGGCATAGAGCACCCCCGCAGCACCACCAAGCAGACCACCGACCAGAAAGGTAAGGGAGATAATCCGATTGACATTGATACCCATAAGGCTTGCCGTCGGCCGATCCTGGGCAACCGCGCGCATCGCTTTACCGACCCGGGTAGCATTGACCAGGTAATTCAGCCCCACCAGCATCAGCACCGCCGAGGCGATAACGATGATCGACTTGACGGAAATACCCAAGGTAAGCTTGGAGGTGCCCATGGCAATCTTGCCAAAAATAATGCGGCTGTCGAAATTGCCAAAGGTGGGCATGATGCGGTTGAACTGCCCGCTGGTCAGGCTTTCCGTCAGCCGGATAACATCCTGGAGCAGAAAAGAGACGCCGATTGCCGAGATAAGCGGCACCAGCCGAGACATCCCCCGCAGGGGCCGATAGGCAATCCGCTCAACGGCAACCGCCAGCCCGCCCGCAGCTACCATGCCCAGCAAAATCGCTAAGATAAGGTAAAGATAGGCCATGACCAGCGATGCGCCGGACAGAATACCCATACCATCCAGGGCAATAAGAAATTCCACCCCGACAAAGGCGCCGACCGCGAAAATCTCGCTATGGGCGAAGTTAATGAACTCAAGCACCCCGTACACCATGGTGTAGCCGAGGGCAATGGCCGCATAGACAAAGCCGATGGTGAGACCATCGATAATAACCTGGGGAAGATTGAGAAGAGTATAAGTATACAGGCTGACATTGTACTTATCCATCAGGCTCGCACCGACAGCAGTACCATCTAAGGCTAAGGCAAGCGAAATAGCAATAGCCGACATAAAAGCAGCACTGCCTAAGGAAAAAGCGACCATCTGCCCCACAGGTCGCACCAGTTCATACACATTTATGCGCTTCAGGAATCGTATCATGTTCACTCGCTTACATTAAAAATCGACCGGCTCTTTGCATAAACAAAGAGCCGGGGCTGGAGTTACAGAAATCTTTTTACTTGGGAGGGGCAATCTCAAGAGTCTTGACAATCTTATTTTCGCTCCATTTAACTGGGTCTGCGGATTCTACCTGGATAACAAAATAGAGGGCTTTTTCGGGATCGCCGATGTCATTAAAGGTAAAGGTTCCAGTAATACCTTTAAAATCTTTGAGATCACGAACAGCTTGAGCGACAGCTTTACGGGTCGGAACTTTACCATCATTTGCTTTTGCCGCATTTTCAATAGCTTTCAAGCTGATTGCCATGCAGTCATAGGACTGCGCGGCAAACGGCTGCGGGGTGGAATTGTATTTAGCCTGGAAATCTTTCAAAAACTTGGCAGTTCCTTCATATACTGAGGCAGGACCGGAAACGGTTGAATAAAAAGTTCCCGCGCCGGCGATTAAGGTGTCACCGCCGATTTTAGCTGCATCGGAGCTGTCAAAACCGTCGTCGCTCAGAAACATACCCTCATAGCCTCGCTCGCGAGCCTGCTTGAATAGAACCGCAGCCTGGAAAGCCATGCCGCCGAAGTACACCAAATCAGGATTACCGGCAACAACCGGGGACAGCAGCGCGTCAAAATTGGCTTTTTCTTCGGTTCCTTCAAAGCCCAGAACCTTCATGCCGTTCTCCGTTGCTTTTTGTCTGAAGAACTCGGCAATGCCCTGACCATAAGCGGTTTTATCATGAACGACAAAGACCGTTTTAACGCCTTTACTCTGGGCAAAATCAGCACCGACAACGCCCTGAACATCGTCACGACCAACGATGCGGTTCACTTCCAGATAGCCTCGGGTGGTCACCTTCGGGTTGGTATTGGCCGGGGAAACGTTGACCAGACCGGAGCTATGATACACTTCCGAAGAAGGGATCTGCACGCCGGAATTATAGTGTCCGACAACGGCCAGAATTGCCGGATCAGAGACAATACGCTTCGCATTGGCAACACCGGTATCAGGGTTAGCCTGATCATCAAAAGGAGCAAGTTCAACCTTCAGGCCCATTTCCGCCAAGGGACCGCTCAATTGCTCGAGAGCCAGTTCAGCACCTCGTTTAATGTCTACGCCAATGACCGACTGATCGCCGGACAACGGTGACTGGGTAGCAATTTTGATCGATTGCTCGGCGGCTCCCGCTGAACCACAGAGCGTAAGCGTCATACCTGCTGCAACCATCAGTGAAAAAATAGAAAACTTTCGCGTCGACATCTTTTTCCCTCCCTTGTAAAACTGCTTTTTGGTTCAGTTAACCACGCCGAGTGACCATGGGCATAAACCAACTGCCCTCATCAGTAAGGGCCATGGCTCCATCATTGTCCATACTACGCGGATGCATACGATCACACAAAGGGTAAGGAACACAGTTACCTTGAGCAGCTTAAACACTCAAGGAACGCCTCTGTTGGCCCCACTCTTTGAAGCCAATATGCTAGCTGATAACCACAGCACACGCAACAGATTTTGCGGTTTTTTGTGATGAATAGCATGTTTTTTACAATATCCTACAAAAGAGTAGCACGCTTGTTAATTCATGCCAATTTTGTAAAATTCAAAAAACAAATATGGAAGGCAGAATATTATATGGAAACTGATGGGGGGAACAATCCTACGAAAGGGAGACTACCGGAGATTTTCGGTTGCGTGCTGTTTGTTACACCGGGGCAAATACTACCTGATATTTGATGCCCTCTTCATTAATGATCGGCACGAACCAGTTTTCTCCGGACACGAAATACTGCGTCTGTTCGATAAAAATTGCTCGTGCGCCATTGGGCAAAGATGAAATGACCGCTCCGACGGGAAGCGTCTCCCTTTCCGAGCTGATCTCTTCCCACACCCGGTCGTCGGCGCCGGCATAATAATACCAAGCATAGCCGGGCGTAACATAGAGAACAGTAAGTATCGACACGACTGCGATAGCGACACGAGTGTATATACGATTTTTCATCATTATCACTTTTTCATTCAATCGTCTATTGTCCCTAACGCCAGGGTCAATAGACGATTTTTCTGATAATGATTATTGCATAAGATGTGCCGGAAGCGTGCAAATATTTTTTTATGTTATATCAGAGAATTACCAAGATCACCCGGTGATGGAATATTTCGTAACACCCTAAAAGTGCGCAAAATCTGCTCCATTAATGGCATTTTTTGCCCTTTTATTTCTGTGGTGGTGTGCCAAAAGATCATCATTAGCCGTAATAGAAAAACACATTTTTTACCTTGCCTTTCCATTCAAATCAAAGCAAGTTGTGATGCACACAACTCTTGTAATTTTGTGGTTTTTCCCATTCAAATAACACGCGGCATGCCCTATGAACCGATCGACCAATGAAGTCAGCGACCAGGAATTAAAAAAAGTCATTGCCGACTTTCTCGATCAGGGGCACGTCGAAAATATCGTGGCAATGTTCCGCCGAGAACCAAAATATTATAGCTGGACCGGAGACATCCTCAGCGATGAGCGGTTCAGTGTGCGCCTCGGTGTCTCGGTTCTTTTTGAAGAGCTGCAGGCAATTCAACCTGACAAATTGCCGCTGGCAATTCCTTCGCTCATCAGGCTCCTCAAATCCGAGGAACCTTTATTGCGGGGAGAAGCGGTGTCGGTGCTGGGAATAATCGGCACCAGGCAGGCCATAACTGAAATTGGTCGACTGGCCGGCGATCCCAATGCGCAGGTGCGCGAGATGGTCGAGCTGGTATTGGCAGAAGCCCCATGAAAAATCGGCCAACAGAAAAATCACCCTCTTCCAGCCCAACGCATAGTCTGCCTTGGTGGATATTTGTCATGTTGGCCGTCGGCAGTTACTGCACATTGAAATATGTGCTCCCGGATCTCCATCCGGCCAATCCCGCCCTCGAAAAATTCATCCAGGCAACACCGACTTTTGCCCCGCTGATCAGCGTTGTTTTTTTATTACTCGCCGCCAAACGGCTGTACGATACAGACGGCGGCAAAGAAGATTCAGACCAGTCAGGTGAAGCTGAAGAGTAATTGCAGCGGCTTCTTTTCCATCGAATCAATTGTTATTTCACAGAGAAATTTGATATCATTCTTCCTGACACATTAAAAATCAATCTGCAACAGAAATCGATTTTTCCGGCCTATGAAAAAGAAACTCCTGGTAATTGAAGACGAAAAATCAGTAGCCAAACAGTTGCGCTGGGGCCTGGACGACGAATATGACATCACTATTGCCGCCGATGCCGGACAGGCAAAACCACTCCTGGCCTCCGGTCTTTTCCCGTTAGCGACACTTGATTTAGGCCTGCCACCCTACCCCGATACCCCGCAGCAGGGTTTTGCCCTCCTGGAAGAGATCGCATCGCTTGCCCCCCATACCAGAGTCATTGTCATCACCGGCAGTGCCGAAGATGATAATGCAATGAAGGCTATCGCCCTTGGAGCCGTTGATTTTTATGCCAAACCGATTGATCTGAAAATACTTAAGATCATTCTCGCCCGCACCTATCGGATCCAGGAACTGGAAGATGCCAATCGGCGGCTGCAGTCGCAAAGCAGCCAAAGTGGATCCCTGTGCGGGATGATCGGCATCGCCCCGGTTATGCACCAAGTGTTCGACCGGCTGAAAAACGCCGGCAAAACAGATTATCCGGTGCTGATCACCGGCAATACCGGTACCGGCAAGGAGATGGCGGCACATGCGGTACATAGCCTTAGCACCAGGGCGGAAAAGCCGCTGATTATCATCAACTGCGGGGCGATCCCGGAAAACCTGCTGGAAAGCGAGCTGTTCGGTCATGAAAAAGGGTCCTTCACCGGGGCCGCCGGCCGCCAGATCGGCAAATTCGAACAAGCCGATGGCGGCACTATTTTCTTAGATGAAATTGGCGAATTGCCTCTACTGCTGCAGGTGAAAATCCTGCGGGTCATCCAGGAATCAACTATTGAGAGACTAGGCGGAACAAAAACCCTGCAACTTGATGTGCGAATAATAGCAGCCACCAATATTAATCTGGAAGAGGCCGTGCAACAGAAGACATTCCGCGAGGACCTTTTCTATCGTTTGAATGTTGTCCCCTTGAGAATTCCTGATCTCAAGGATCGCCCCGAAGATGTATTAGTGCTGGCGCATTACTTTCTCAAGGAAGAGTCCCAAAAAATGCAGCGACCCGGCACATCATTTTCGCCTGCGGCCATAGCAGCACTTTCCACCCATAACTGGCCAGGCAATGTTCGGGAACTACAAAACCGGGTACGCCGGGCCCTCGGCACCACAATGGATAAATGTATCCACCCCGCAGATTTTGGGCTTGAAACAGATCCTGCAAACCTCAAAGATCAGCAACTCCCCTCCTTAAGAGAGGCCCGCGAAGCAGCGGAGCAGAAAGCCGTCCAACAGGCCCTGGCCCTCTGCGGCAACAATATCAGTCAGGCAGCCAAACTCCTTGAAATCAGCCGACCGACCCTGCATGACCTCTTAAAAAAATACGATATAAATCCCAATACATGATACCATTAAGTGATCGACTGCAAGAATTGCAGAAAAAGGCCTGGCTCCCCTATGTGTTGCCCTTTGTTCTGTTTTTACTTTTGACCGAGCCCGCGCGGTTTTTTCCCAGCCTGGTTCCTCTTCTCTATATCAGCAAAACCATCCTGGTAGGTGGTTTGCTCTGGTTCTGGCGAGACAGGTATAAAGACGATTTCTCTGTCGCTCTCTCCCTGGGCGAATGGCTGTTCGCTATTGGCTGTGGGTTACTGGTATTGGTTATCTGGATTGCGCCGGAACAATATTTCTATAAGCTAGGCGACGGGGCAGGTTTTAATCCTTATATCCTGGCCAATTCACAAGCCGGGGCAATTGGACTCCTTGCCATCCGACTGATCGGTGCCTCTGTGGTAGTGCCGATTATGGAAGAACTTTTTTGGCGCTCTTTTTTGATGCGCTATCTGGTTACCCACGATTTTCGTGCCGTGCCTGTCGGTACGTTTACCTGGCTGTCTTTTCTCGCCGTGGCGATCCTGTTTGGGCTGGAGCACGATAGGATACTTGTCGGCATAATTGCCGGGCTGCTATATGGGCTGTTGCTGATCCGGCAGAAAAACCTGAAAGGAGTGATCGTCGCCCATGGGGTTACCAATCTTGGGCTGGGGATTTATGTGGTGTCTACAGGGAATTGGACGTTCTGGTAGATCTTTTATATCTTTTATGTATCTATCCCATATCTGGACAGATACAGAACGTAAGTAAGCTTACTCAGGCTTTGCAGCATGACCGTTGATAAAAGCTTGCAGTTGCACCCAAAGATCCTGGGTCAACTCCCCGAAACGGACGCCGCAACGCCTGATGAGTTGCGAATACACTTCAATTTTTTGGTCGGCAACAACAGTCACCGGCAGCCCGACGATCTGCGGATCCTTATCCAGATATATATCCATCTGAATGTCAGTCAGTTTCAGTGGCTGGTCGTTCACATATAAAAAAGCCATCCCGCCCATGCTGATATCGCTTAGGTCATAGGGTAAGCCGATATAATCACCGGGCCGCGCTACCAGCGCCCCTTCAGGGGCCATAATGCGCTGATGGAGACGACGCTCTTTTGTTTCTGCTGCCGCCTTTTGCATGTTTTGCATTCCAGATATCCTAGTCGCTTTGATCATAATTCTGCGATAATTATTGCTGCCGCTCAATTACTTGCAATTCTGATACCAAAGATGCAACATTTTGTTATCAGTGTAATAATTATTCTCTTCATCTATTCTCAGCACTTTATAGTAAAATATTTCGACACCTCCAATCGTTGTCGTTAGCGCTATCCTTGCAAGTATCTGTCCAGCAGGTCTCACCACTGAAAAGCTATAATGCAGTGCAATGGCTTTTCCAGTTTTTTCCTCGATGCCGACCAATTATGCTTGCTCGTGAATAATACGATCCAAGGCGGCATTGACCAGAAAACCACTGCGACTTTCGCCGTGGGCGGCAGCATACCGGTCAATGCGAGCCAGTATCCGGCGGGGCAAACTGATATTGACTCGCTCGGACGAATCATCGAGCAAAACCCCGTCGATCTCGACCACGGCCCACAACCACCCTGTAAACTCTGAGTTCTTCAAATGATCCGACAACTTTCCCGGAGTCGGTATTTTTCCGCCTTCATCGAGAACAACTTCAATCCCTGCCGTGATAGCTTCTTTGCTATTGTCAACTGCCTCGTCCATGCTGTCACCGGCAGAAAAACAGCCTGGAAGATCGGGCACGACAACGCCAAAAGCGGTTTGTTCGTCACCTGGCTCAATGGCAATGGGGTATTTTAATTTCATGTCTTTATTCTCCTATTCGATTCCGGCCTGTTTGTGCAGCTTGTGTAACAATCCTTTACCCTCTTTTTTGGTATGAGGTACGCTGATATGCCCACCCTTTGTCGGATGTGTTAGCAACGGGGCAGGTTTTAATCCCTATACCCTCGCCGAATCACAATCCGGGATAATCGGACTCATTGCCATCCGACTGATCGGTGCCTCTCTGGTAGTACCAGTTATGGAAGAACTTTTTTGGCGCTCTTTTTTGATGCGCTATCTGGTGAACCCCGATTTTCGTGTCGTGCCTGTCGGGACATTTACCTGGTTATCGTTTCTCGTATCACCGGACAGCGCAACCAGCGCCCGTTCAGGAGCCATTATGCGCTGATGGAGACGACGCTCTTTTATTTCCGCTGCCGCTTCTTGCTTACTTTGCATTCCAGTTATCCTCGTCGGTTTGTTCGTTGTTCTGCGAGAATTCTTACTGCCACGTGGATTTTGTAGTAGAAAGGCTGACTTAGTTTAAATCAGAAAGGTGACGAATAAACGTGGTCTGTCCCCCTTTTTGCCTCTGATAAACGACGAAATCAAGCTAATTTTGTTACGTTCTCTATACATCTATCAGATAAATCAACCTGTTAAATTATTCGACACCAACGGTTAGAGGCAGCCTGATCACAAACTGTGCCCCGCCATTCGGATTGTTGCCGGCTGAGACAGTACCCCCCAGACTGGTCACCACTCTTTTCACCTGCCATAAACCAATACCGCTGCCTCCATCCTTACTTGTCTTTAAGGGCTCAAATAAACCATCCGGCAATAAATCCGCCGAAATGCCCGGACCATTGTCAAGGATCTCGACAACAGCATGATCAGCATCATCCCTGCCAATTCTAATCCGGACTATCGCGCCCTCTTCCCGTGCCTCATAGGCATTAAGCAACAGATTTTCCAGGATGGACCCAAGAAGATCAGGATCGCTGTTTATCTGTATTTCCTCTGAGCCTTCAATCTTGATCTCCATCAAAGGGAGTTTTTTCTTCTTCTTGCGAACAAAATCCTGCAAAAACCTGCCTAGTTCAATAGACTGCAACTCCGGTATAATCTCATCCTTTAATGCCCCCAGACGCTGCTCAACTCTGCCCATCCGCCGCAAAGCGTCGTCTACCAATTCCAGCATATCCTGCTGGAACTCCGGTTCATGGATATGTGCCGGGGCATTTTCCTGGAGCAGGGAGAGCATGGTCGCCGCATTCTTGATATCATGGAGGACAAAGGCTGAGAGTCGATGCCAGGCCTGTTGTTCCCTGGTATGCGCAAGTTTTTCAGCCATGCGCACCGCCAGCAACGCCGAAGCCGTCTGACTGCCAAGGGCGGTAAGCAGATCAAAGTCGTCATGACCATATTTGCCGCCGGTAAACTCAGGCCCGAGACCAATCAAACCGGTAAGCTGGTTGCCGATTGAGATAGGAGTAAGCAGGCTTAGATTCAGCCCGGCAAGAAGAGAATCCTTGTTTTTATTCGCCTCCTGCCATGCCTGGTCCGGTTCTTTCTCATTAACATCGAAATAGTAATGACTATGGAGATAGTAGACCAGGGGATCGTTTGGTCCAAGATCATTTTCATAATTCCCGGTGTCGGTATTTTTTCTAGCAGAAACCAGGTAATAGCCCCGGGAGGAATCACTCCCTTCAAGCCAGATAAATATTTCCGTGGTATAGAGGCTCTCGGCAAGCACTTCACGAAGTGCTCTTATGACATCCGCCTCGGTGGAAGCCCCCTGGAGCTGCTGCGATAGGGCCAGCCATTCATCCCGGTATTCATATTTATTGATATAGAAGTGGGTGCTGATAAAAAAATGAACCCGACGACGTATTTTCCCGGAGAAGGCAAAGAGTCCAATCGCCACCAAGCCCAAAACCAGAAACAACCATTTCAGGACAAAGGACATCTCCAGCCCAAAACTCCGTATAAGCAGCGTAACTATGCCAAAACCGAGCAGATACGCAGCCAGCAGAGAAGGAACAACAAAGGCATAAACAATCTTTCGGGAGACGAAGATCTTGCGGTTAAGCAACCGGTGCGTGACCACCGCGTAGAGTATCATCGCCCACCCAAAAAACAAAAGAACCGACAGGAGTTGCAGATGACTTTGCTCAATCTCGAGATAGGTAAGCCGATAGGAGCTGAACCAGGCCATTGCTCCGCATACCAGATAACCGCCGACCACCAGAAATTTATATTCCCAGCGTCGCGCGCCATCCATGGAACGCCAGAATTCTTCCAAGCGCCAGGCAGAATAGAGCACCGCCATAAGAACAAAAAGAGATAAAAAAAATTCTGGACCGTATAGAGTAAAAGACAGATTGGTATCATATATTTCTAAAGTGGCAAGAGAAGCTAGAAAATACCCGGTCGCTGTTATTGATCCTGCACCAAGGATAACTTCGATCAGGAAATGGCGCCTTGAAGCTCGAGCAGAAGCTTGTGTTGCCGGCTTCATGCGCAGCGCCAAAGATACCCATATAAGAGCAAAAATAACTTCCGAAAAGAGGACTAGCTGGATTGTCTCCAGTTGCCACTGATTGACCAAGTATAAATATTCACCGGCAAGCAGAGGCAAGATCAGGAGTGTCTGGATCAGGGCAAGGGAAAAAATTCGTTCAGCAGTGCCTTTGCGAAAGCCTAAAAGACCTAAAAGTAAGATTAATAGGTTTATTGTATAGAAAAAGGGTATGAACATAATGGCTTGAGATTCTCCTAAAGCGGCAGAGCCGCATTCATTAATGATACCCTTCGGGTATAAGTACCTTGGAGGATCATTTAAGTTCTTAATTTCAAATACATCTCCAGGTTTCTTGTTTTTTCTTGCAGGCTTTCTGGAGTAAGGTACTAATATAATTCAGCTCACTCTTTTATTTTTGAAGAATATTCGTTACATTTCATTTGATCATTACCAATAGTCATATCAGACATCAATCTAATAGAAAAATGCTTGGAACAACAGATAAAAAGATCCTTAATATTCTTCAGAAAAATGGCCGAATCACCAATGCCAAACTCGCCCAGGAGATTGGTTTATCACCCCCTGCCGTGTTGGAGCGGGTCCGGCGGCTGGAAGCGTCAGGGATTATCGAAAAATATGTGGCCATCCTCGACCGGCACGAGGCGGGCTTTGACATCCAGACCATCGTCATGGTCTGTCTGAGCCATCACCAGATTTCTTCGCTTCAGGATGTTAAGGAACGACTGACGCAAATGGATGAGGTCCTTGAATGCCACCAATTGACCGGCGAAGTTGATTTTCTGTTGAAAGTTGTGGTTAAAGATATGAAAAGTTATACCGATTTCGTCAATAACAAGCTGTCGGGGATTCCGGGGATACAGAATGTGAAGACGTCGTTTATTTTGGATACCTTGAAAAATTGCACCGCTTTGCGGCTGGTGGTTGATTGACTCATGTAACGGGTTCCCATGGGGCCCATGGGAACCAGATCGGGGCATTACATAGCGCATGGGAGCCAGAACCGGGCGTGACAAAATGACTTTTACCGGGTATATGGGTGAAATAAAAAAATCCATCCCTTTGCTTATTTCACCCCAGACTGGAAAAAATGAAGAACCAAGAAGAGCTTATTGCACAGGCTAACACCTTAGTCACCATGGGAGAACAGGTCCTCGCCACGGAAAGCAGTGACAGCCAGGCAAAATCCATGGTCAACGAGCAGAAATTCCACGATTTCAGAATCTCCGCGCTGTCCTTTCTCGGCCGGGTGTTCGGCGAGCTCAGCCCGTATTACCAGGGCTTTCGCACCGAAGTCACCCACCATACATCGAGCCGCACCAGAAGAGGGGTGGGTATGCTTACGGCGGCAAAAAGGGAGCTGCAGGGCGACTGGCTGGTAACGGCCGGGGGAGCCATTTCCCGGGATATCTTACTGGATATGCTGCGCCTTGCCACGCAACACTCGGAGCAGGGCAACCCCTGGGCAGCCGCGGTGATCGCCGGTGCCATTCTCGAAAAACACCTGCGCAGCCTTTGTCTTGCCAGGGGAATACCGCTGGACAATGACATCCAGGGCAAAGCCGTGCCCAAGAAAGGGCTGCAGTTGACCGGGGAGGCATATAAGAAAAAGCTTTACGAGCGACAGGACAATAAAGCGGTCATTGCCTGGCTCGAACTTTGTGACGGCGCAGCCGGAGGGACACGCGACTCAATTGACGGCGATCAGGTAAAGAGTATGCTTAGGCAAATGCAAAGCTTCCTGAAAAAAATAAAATATTGATGGCTTCATAAAAACTCTTTATTTACCATGCATCCTAGACCCCTTCTTCGACCGGATACCCTGCTGTTTATCTATTATATCGACGGCATTGTCCCCGCACTGCATAGCATTTCCGCGAAAAATTTTATCGGTAACTGGGTTGAAGAGGACTTCAGCTTTCTCTTTTTTACCCAGCCGGCTAAAGAGAGCGTACTGGAAGTCCTGGGTGATTTTCCCCAGCTGAAGCTGCTCGATGAATATGAGATGACTTATGCTGAATGGCAGGGCGGCATTATAGAGCCGGTGCGCATCGGCCGTTTTCTCTTGAACCCCACCTGGATTAAGGCATCACCCGGTACCGACGACATCGCCATAACCCTTGACTCCGGAGTGGTGTTCGGCAACGGCACCCATCCGACCACCCAGGCCTGCCTCGAGGCCATCGACATCGCCTGCTCCGGCAAGAAGACCAGGACCATGCTCGATCTTGGCACGGGCACCGGCATTCTGGCCCTTGCCGCCGGAAAACTGGGCTGTGATAAAATTATCGCTGTTGACTATAATTATCTGGCAACCCAGACCGCCCGACTGAATGTCAGCCTCAATCACCTGGAAGAACACATCCTGGTGGTCAATGGCCGGGCGGAAGAGCACATAAGCGTTGCCACCGACCTGCTGGTCGCCAATATTCACTACGATGTGATGAAGGATTTGGTGCGAACGGAAGGTTTTCTCAGCCAGAAATGGTTTGTCCTGTCCGGTCTTTTGCGCAGTGAGGCAGAAAAGATCAGCGACATTTCTCGCCACTCAGCCGGTGCTTATCTTGAAACGCTGGAACCAGGATGATATCTGGCATACGATATTGGGTATAACCAGGGTGTAGATTCCCATGCAACGCATGGGATATTGGTTCCCATGGGGCCCATGGGAACGTACGCAGATAAGGCTTTCCCCACGCCTTTAAAGTTTTTGCAGGGCGGCGATCCTTTCTTCCAGCGGCGGATGGCTTCTGAACAGCTCAGCCATACCGCCTTTTTTGGCGCGGATACCAAAAGCTGCCACCTGGTCGGGCAGATGCGACGGCTCATGGTGGGCCTGAAGCCGCTGCAGGGCGTTGATCATGTTCTCCTTGTTGGTGAGATACGCTGCACCTTTATCGGCAGTAAACTCTCTTTTTCGAGAAAACCACATGACAATAATGGTGGCAAACAGGCCAAGAACAAATTCCAAAAAGATGGTGACCGCCATATAGCCCATAAATCCCAAGCCGCCACCTTCTTCATCACTGCGTAAAAAGTTGTTGATAATGTTCGCGGCAACTCGGGAGAAGAAGATGACAAAGGTGTTTAATACCCCCTGAATCAGGGAAAGTGTCACCATATCACCGCATGCCACATGGGTCATTTCATGGGCAAGAACCGCCTCAACTTCACTCTTGGACATATTCTGCAACAGCCCGGTGGAAACGGCGACCAAGGCGGAATTTTTATTCATCCCCGTGGCAAATGCGTTCATATCCGGAGAGTTGTACACTGCCACCTCGGGCATGCCCACTTCCGCTTTTTCAGCCATACGGTGCACGGTATCGACGAGCCATTGCTCCGTTGGGTTGGCTGGATGAAGGATAACCGCGGCCCCGGTCGCTTTTTTGGCGATCCATTTGGACATGGCCAGGGAAATAAATGATCCGCCCATGCCGAATAATCCGGCCATGACCAGCAATCCCGAGGTTGATCTGGAATCAACGCCAAGAAGACTCATAACGATGCTCAGCAAAATCAAGATCGCCAGGTTGGTTGCTAAAAATAAAACTATTCGAAACACAGTATTCCTCCTCTCTTGGATAAGCGCAGTTTTCGGATGAAAAATTTCTACGATGGCTAAGGAAAAAGCTTCATATTCGAGGCGTGTGAAGATGAAGCTTTTTTACGACGCCATCAGAATTGCTGTAATACTTTTTTCACAGTATTGCCATCGGTTGAACTGCCAAAATGCAGCATGATCGGCTTCATTGCCTGCATCTTGTTGCCAAAAGTGGAAAAATCTATGTTCTGTTCCACCCAGGCATAAATCTCTGCTTCACTGACCTGCTTGGGTAAATAGCCTTCCATGATAGTCAGAAAAGGTGACTCTTTCTGCTTTTGAGCGGCCAGGAGCTCCCGTTCTGATTTTATCAATTTTTTAATAATGGCAATGACCTGTTCATCGGTCAATATTTTTTCCGGCTGCCGGGCAAATTCGCCGATTAAAATACGGATTGCTCCGGTTCGTTCCACATCTCTTGCCTTCATCGCGACTCTCAATTCCACACTGAGAGATTCCTGCATGGTCATCTTTTTCTCCTCTGTAGAAATACTTTTATGAAAAGCTTTTATGGTATATAATTAAAGACTTGATAGTATAAATCAAGAAGATACCATTTTCCCGTATTTTTAAAAATGACAACTTCGTAAAAACCTAAAGCGGCAGAGCCGCATTTATTAATGATACCCTTCGGGTATAAGTACCTTGGGGGATCATTTCAGTTCTTAATTTCAAATACATCTCCAGGGTTTCTTGTTTTTTCTTACAGGCTTTCTGGAGTAAGGTACTAATATTTTCGATGGTTATCAAATTGGCCGAAGACCCACAAGTGGATGCGACCTTCACTTTTTATCGCGACAATGCCCAGGAGTATGTCCGGGAAACTGTCGATCTGGATTTTATTGCACCCATGCGCCAACGCTTTGTTGACCTTCTCGCACCCAACAGCCTGATTCTTGATCTGGGCTGTGGTTCCGGGCGCGACAGCCGATTTTTTCTTGAGCTGGGGCACCAAATAGTGGCCATTGACCCGGTCAAGGAAATTGCTGCCTGCGCCGAACAATACCTTAAGCAACCTGTCTTGGTTAAAAAAGCCGAAGAAATAGACGAGAAAAACACCTATGATGGGATCTGGGCCTGTGCCAGCCTGCTCCATATCCCCAAATCCCGAATTGAGGAGGCTTTAACCAGGATCGCCAATGCCTTGAAACCAGGGGGAATCTGGTATATGTCTTTTAAACAGGGCGAAAGCGAGGAAGAAGATCAAAAACAGCGTTTTTTCAATAATTATTCCATTGCTGCCATGCAGGTCCTGCTGGGAGGGCTTTCCCAACTCCATATTCTGGAACTCAGCGAATCACTATCAATGCTGCGGGGCGAGCGACAGACATGGATAAATGTTCTGATTACCAAATGAGAAAAAATAATCCCTTTATAGCCCAATGCCAAATGGTTATGGTAGAAATATGGCATTGTCTGTGACAATCCCGGATACTTTACAAGTGTCAATCTCATAAAAACCTGAAATCTACGATGGCTGAATAAAAAACCATGACACTCCTCCCGGCTATTGAACTTGAAACCCAGCCCAACCCGAACAGTACCGTCATCTGGCTGCATGGACTCGGCGCCGACGGCAACGATTTCGCCCCCATTGTCCCGGAGTTGGGCCTTCCGGCAGACTTGGCCATTCGGTTTATTTTCCCGCATGCCCCAAGCATGCCGGTGACCGTCAATGGCGGGTTTGTTATGCCTGCCTGGTACGATATCGTGGCGATGGAAATTGATCGAGAAATTGATGTTGCCGGCTTAATGCAATCCGCCCAGGCAATCAATGCCTTTGTCGATCGCGAGCTGGAACGAGGCATCGACAGCACAAGAATTATCATGGCCGGGTTCTCTCAGGGCGGAGCGGTGGCCTATCAGGTGGCACTCAGCTATGCAAAACCGCTGGGCGGCCTGCTCGCCATGTCCACTTACCTGGCAACCGCCGTCGGCGACTTCAGCGAAATCAATAAAAATATTCCCCTTATGATCCATCATGGCCTCCATGATCCGGTTGTCCCAGAACAGCTCGGTCGCAGGTCGATGGACCATCTGACCAGGCAAGGCTATAAAGCCGAATACCTGACCTATCCTATGGAACACGCCGTTTGCCCGGAACAGATTCATGATATTTCGCAATGGCTGCAGGCTGTGTTGCGAGCAACTTCTTAAGAAGAGGAATTTATGGATTCACTGGCATTTATCGCCGAGCAGAGAATAGCCGAGGCCATGCGGGAGAAAGACCTTAATTCCCCCAAATGGAAAAACAAACCCCTGCCCCTGGAAGACGATCGGTTTGTCCCGGAAGATCTGAAAATGGCCTATAAAATTTTGAAGAACAGCGGCTATCTTCCTCCGGAAATAGAGGAGCGCAAAGAGATCAAAAAACTCGAAGATCTGATCGCCTGCACCGAAGACGAGCACGAACGACTGAGACAGATGAAAAAACTCAATATCCTCATGATGAAAATCGATGCCAAGCGGACCTCGGCATCGAGCATAACCAGCCAGCACGACTATTACCGCAAGGTTGTCGAAAGAATAACCGTCCGCTCCAAAACCGGCAAGAAATGAAAACCATCATCCCCCGCACCAAGCTCGAATATCTCGCCGAAGCGGTTGAGAGGTTCCAGTCGGCATCCTGCCCGGTGGCACTCACCGGAGCGGGGATCTCCGTCAACAGTGGGATCGCCGATTTCCGCAGTCCTGGGGGAATATGGACCATCTTTTCGCCAGAGGAATATGCAACGCTGGGCGTTTTTCTTAAAAACCCGCAAAAAGCCTGGCAGCTCTACCGGGAGATGGGCAAAGGCCTGTTGGGCAAAAAACCAAACCAGGCCCATCTGGTACTGGCCGATTTTGAGCACAAAGGTTTTCTGAAAGGGTTGGTGACCCAGAACGTCGACAACCTGCACCAGGCAGCCGGCAGTAAAAATGTGCTGGAGATTCATGGCGACCATCAACACCTGCAATGCCTGCGCTGCGAGACACTTATCCCGGTCACCCAAGATCACTATGCCATGCGGGAAGTCCCGGCCTGCGAGCATTGTAATTCGCCGCTAAAACCAAATGTGGTCCTGTTCGGCGAAAATGTCCGGAGTCTCACGACCATTGAAGAACTCATTGGCGAATGCGATCTGTTATTGGTAATCGGCACCTCAGCCCAGGTGTATCCGGCAGCGGGACTTCCCATAACCGTCAAGGAGCGCGGCGGGCTGATCTATGAGTTCAACCAGGAACAGGCACTTTCCACTCACGATTACGCGCACGCCGCACCTTTTCCGGACTATTTTTTCGCCGGGGATCTGGCGGCCACCCTGCCGTTATTTGGCCGCAGCGTGTTCAGTTACTAGACTTTCGGTCATTTCTCTTTCGTATCGAGGGTAGTCTTCAACAGAAAAAGAGCGACAGGGATGGAGGAAACCAGGGCGAGAGCGGCAATATTGGCAAAACCGACCTCGGTTTCCGGCGAGTAGATAAGCAGATAGGCAACCAGAACCGGCATTTTATCAAATTGAAAGAAAGTGAAGAAAGCAAGGACAAATCGCCGCATCAGATCCGGATGCTTTTCCGAGCTGCCTTTTGACGCAAGGTAGAAAAGATAGCAGGAGATGGCGACCCCGACCAGAAAAAGTCCGGTGCCGATAAGGACGTCTCTCGTCAACGAAGCGGGGTCGGCCGACAAGCGCCTGGCATCGGAAGGAAACCAGAAGATAGAAGAAAGAAAAAGGCTGCTCAGATAGCCGCCAATGCCGCCGAGAAGGTATTTGAAATGCACGGCAGAGACCTGCTCTTCGTTGACAGGTCTGGTCTTTAGCATAAAAAGGGCCACGGTAATGGCCGCCAGAATCACCCCTATCAGGAAATATGGCCACGCCGGAACCTGCTTGTATACCGGGAAAAAGGCTCGATCGGCATCTATCGGCAAGACAAAAAGGACGCCGAAAAAAAAGGAACAGAACGCGCTGAAGCCAAGCAGTAATCCAGTCATCATTCGCGCCAGCCCGGTCAGATAACTCAGTCCCGCCACAAAAGACGCAAAACCTGCAATTAGAATTCTTACCACCATTATCTATAACTCCCCTCTCCAATCGATATGATGGTGTCGTAAAAACTCTTCATCCGAAGTCTGCGCTTATCTGCTTCGTTGTTATGAATTATACTATCATTACGACGTACTCTAGTACGCCGTAATGATAGTATAATTCACACGCCTCGAACATGAAGCTTTTTACTTAACCATCGCAAATATTATTTTTTTACGACATTGTTATAAATTTACTTCGCGCCATTACTATACATAACTCTTGTCCTGTTAACCGGCAACTTTTTCCGGGTAAAAGACTCACTCTTGCCGTCACATAGTGGCATGCTTAGTGTTATGTGTACGATTAAAAATTTGTAAAAACTCTTCATTACCACCTCCGTATGGACTCACTGGTGTCTGAGTATTTTTTCGATCAATTTGAGAAGGGCGCACACATAGGTGAGCCCCTACGGAGCAATTTTGAAAATCGCTTTTTACGAAACCATCAACTGAAAAAGGATTAGCTGATGAACATGCCGCTTCGCGACCCACAACTCGAATCCCTTGTTTTCGATAATACTTTTGTTGACCAACTTCCGGCTGACCCACAGCCGGATAACTCTCGCCGCCAAGTGAGCAATGCCTGCTATTCACGGGTCAAGCCAGCCAGGGTTAGCGCACCGAAGGTGGTAGCCTGCAGCCGAGAAGTGGCTGATTTGCTCGATCTGCCGGATGATATATGCACATCCGAGTTATTCAGGGATATTTTTGTCGGCAACACCCTGCTGCCGGGCATGGATCCTTTTGCCATGTGTTACGGCGGCCATCAATTCGGCAGCTGGGCCGGGCAGCTGGGCGATGGCCGGGCAATCAACCTCGGTGAGGTCATCAACAAACAAAAAGAACGGTGGATTCTCCAGCTCAAAGGCGCAGGCCCCACCCCCTATTCCCGCAGTGCCGATGGGCTGGCTGTGCTGCGCTCGTCAATCAGGGAATTTTTATGCAGTGAAGCGATGCACCACCTGGGAATTCCAACAACCCGTGCTCTCAGCGTTATAACCACTGGGGAACTGGTAACCCGGGATATGTTCTACGATGGCCATCCGAAAGACGAGCCGGGGGCGGTGGTCTGCCGGGTCTCTCCGTCCTTTCTTCGCTTCGGTAACTATGAAATCTTCAGCTCCAGAGGCGAAACAGCCCTGCTGCAACAGCTGGTTGATTATACCATCCGCACCGACTTCCCTCATCTTGGGTCACCATCAATTGCAACGTATATCAACTGGTTCCAGGAAATCTGCCGAACCACCGCGGCAATGATCATCCATTGGATGCGGGTCGGCTTCGTCCACGGGGTGATGAACACCGATAATATGTCCATTCTTGGCCTAACCATCGACTACGGCCCTTACGGCTGGCTCGAAGGCTATGACGCAAAGTGGACCCCCAACACCACCGACGCCCACGGTCGGCGGTACTGCTTCAGCAACCAGCCGCATATCGGCCAATGGAATCTGCTCCAACTGGCCAATGCCATTTATCCGCTGGTGCAGGCGGTGGAGCCTCTACAGGAGGCGCTCAAGACCTACAACTCCCTGTTTCTCACCGGATGGAACGAGATGATGGCCGCTAAACTCGGCTTAATCAATTTTTCGCCCGAGAGCGACGATGCGCTTATTGGCGAACTTATTGATATCCTGCAGCTTGTTGAAACGGATATGACTATTTTTTTCAGGAATCTGGCGCAAATTTCAAACGATACGAAGCTGTCGGATGCAGACGAGCTGCCGACTTTTCTTGAGCAGGCACACTACAATAAGGAAGAAATAAACGGTAGCTATCGACAGCGTCTGAATAAATGGCTGCGGCTATATAGGGAGCGACTCCAGCGAGACCAGCTGCCGGATTCACTGCGCCGGCAAAAAATGAATACAATCAATCCCAAATACGTCCTGCGCAATTATCTGGCGCAGCAGGCCATCGATAAAGCTGAAGCCGGCGATTTTGCCATGGTCGGCGAGTTGCTCGATTTGCTGCGCAAGCCCTATGACCAGCAGCCGGAAAAGGAACATTTTGCGGCAAAACGTCCGGAATGGGCCCGCAACAAGGCTGGTTGTTCCATGCTTTCATGCAGCTCTTAGGGGAGTGAAGGAGAAACACTGCAACGCAGTGGGGTTTTTCGTTCCCATGGGCCCCATGGGAATCGCGGTTAGTCCGGCGCTGCCGGCAATTTCCAAGCCCTCTAGTATCGGTCAAATTGAAGAGATTTTACAGGCACTTCCTTGATGGTGTAAAAAACGGACTTTTCCCCAGTTGAAAAATTTCTGGAGAAAAGCCCGTCTTGCACAGCGGTTCGATCAGTTCCAGATGACTTGATATTCTAAATATTGCTGCCTTTCTTTACGATTTAAACGACCTAAGTCCTCTTTATCGCCCTTCTGCCGGTTCAGGGCACAGACATATTTCTTGCCGTCTTTTACCTTTACTAATATATACGCTTCATAGGTTCCTCTCATGAATATACTCCTTGAATATGCTCCTTTATTGTGGCATTGGAGTAACGCTCTTTTCTCCTCGCTCGTTACCTGTTTCAGGTTCTGTGCAACGTCGTCATTCATTTCCCCCAGGAGTCTGTCTTCTATCTGTTGAGTATTATATGTCAGCGCCAAGCTAAGAACCAGTATTATGTGATGCCTGGTAAAATTAAAGTAAAAGGACAAAAGAGAGCGAGAAAAAAGCGAGTAGAGTAGAGAGAACAATGGCTGAAGAGGCGAGTTCGGTATCGCTGTGCATCTGCGAGGAAAGCACATAGATGGCGGTAGAAGCGGGCAGGGTTAAGAAGATCATCCCGACCTTGAAGGGAATGCCGGTAACGTTGAAGAGATAAAAATAGAGCCAGCCGATTGCCGGCAAAACGATGAGTTTTAAACATGCCGCCAGACAAGACAGCGACAAATTCCCCCTGACCCCGGCAAAGCTGAGACTGCCGCCGATGGAGATAAGAGCCAGGGGCAGAGTAACCATGGAGATCAAACTGAGAGAATTATGCATAAAGACGGGAAAGCCGCCAACCAGGCTGGAATAGGCAATCCCGGCCAGACAGCCGATAATCAGTGGATTGGCAATGAGGGCTTTGGCCGCAATCGCGATACGTTTTCTGATACCGATTTCTCTTCCGGAAAACCAGATAAGCAGGGAGACGGCAAAGACATTGATAAGCGGAATAGCAAAGCCGATGATGATCCCAAAGTATTTCATCCCTTCCGCCCCAAGACTGTTAAGGATAACGGCCACCCCGATATAGGTATTAAAGCGGTAACAACTCTGGGAAAAAGAACCGGCCTGAAAAGGGGATATATGAAATAATTGAATAACCAGAGTGCTGAGTCCGAACATGGTCAAAAGAGCCAAAAGCGAGGCAAAACAGAAATTCCAGTCAATGCCCTGTTCAAAAGAAGCGCCGCCGATTTTCCAGAACAACATCACCGGGAAAAAGAAATAATAGATAAGCCGGTCACTGGTTTTCAGAAAAAGGCTATCGGTCAAGCCCAATTTTTTCAGGCCCCAGCCGAGCAGCAGCAGAACAAAAATGGGAAACAGTGAGTTGAGTACGATCATAAAAATCTCCAGAATAGACAGAATTCATGCCATCCCAATACACCTTTTGATAACAATGCACAATGGTTGGCAAGAGATCGCTACCGAAACTCTACAAAAATCTTGCAGTTTTTCCCGACTCCTTTACTATGGCCTTGCTATGAAAGAAAAAGACCCCACAGATAGGATTGCCGTGTTGGATGCTGTTTATGATTTATTAAAGTAGGAGAAAAAAGTTGGCTCAGAAGACCATAGTACACAAAGGCTACCATGGTAGCATCAAGGTAAATACCACAGATTATTCGCTCTTTGGCAAGATTTTATTTATCGATGAAGACCTTGCCTATACTGGACAGAGCTTTGCCGAATTAGAGGAAAATTTCCGCCAGACGGTTGAAAAACATATTCAAGACTGCCGGGAACAAGGCATTGAACCGCCTTTTTCGGAATAACCGAACGGAGTTATAATGGATATCTATTATATAAATGGCCAATTTGTCGCCGACGAGCAGGCGCAGATATCGGTCAACGACCTGTCGGTTATTCGGGGTTTTGGCGTCTTTGATTTTTTACGGACCTACAATGGCGTCCCCTTCCATCTTGACGACCACCTCAAGCGGCTGGAACGCTCCGCTCGCCTGATCGGCCTGAAGTTGCCCCACCCCACAGCAGAAATTGGCGAGATCGTGCAGGCGACTTTAGCCCGCAACCACCATCAAGAGAGTAATATCCGCATCGTGGTCACCGGTGGTTTAAGCAGTGACGGCATCACCCCGGGCGATTCGCCCAGGCTTCTGGTCATGGTCACCGGCGTCAAGCCGATGCCGGCTGAATGGTATACTAAAGGCGTAAAGGTTATCACCAGCCATGTCGACCGCTTTATGCCCGGGGCAAAAAGCATCAACTATATTCCGGCCATCGTCTGCCAGGCGGAAGCACGGAACCAGCAGGCCATCGAGGCGATTTATGTCGATAGAAACGGCTACGTGCTGGAGGGAACGACCTCAAATATTTTCGCCTTTATAGGTGACACGCTGATCACTCCGCCGTGTGACCGAGTCCTTCCCGGCATTACCCGGCAGGTGGTCTTGAACCTTGCAAATAAGGAATTCTCCATCGTTGAGCGGCATCTGCATAAAGATGAAATCCGCCTGTTTGATGAAGCCTTTCTCGCTTCGTCGATACGGGAAGTGGTGCCCATTGTGGCTATTGACTCGATCAAGACAGGCAATGGCAAACCCGGTATCAAGACTCAGAAAATAATGCAGCTCTTCCGGGATACTACCAGTGCGCATAGGTGAAAGTCCCCATGGCAACCGCTCACAAAACCATCTAAGACAAAGCACGCAACTTAGCATAACCGAGCAAAAGCACCGTTTCTCCATGCTCATCAAAGACCACGGTAAGCCGCCCCTGCTTTCGGTCTTTAATCGCCATAACCGTGCCAGCGCCAAAAGCCTGATGCCAAACCCGTAAACCTTCGCCTATTTCATGGATTTCCAGGATTTTTTCGGTTGGCTGCAAGACCGCTTGAGGTTCTTTTACATCCTCAATCAGGTGCACCTTTGCACCAACCGACGCAAGATACTGCCTGGCAATGGTGGTATCGTCAGCAGTTATTCTCCGGTCCCCATCGGAATCGGCTAAAATCTCCCCCAGGCAGACCGACAGGCCGGGATTGGCTTCATATAAAAAGCGACTGGCCCGCACAGTTACACCGGGAATCTTGCCGCAGTGTCTGGCGATACACCGTTTCAGTTCCGCATCGACTGGATGGATACACACCACCTGGTCAATAGCCCTCGTCAGCGCCACATAAAAGAGCCGGCGTTCATCCTCCAGATCGTCCGCCGCACTCTCCCGCTCGCGGTAAAAAGGAAAGGCCCCTTCCTCAAGACCAGGAAGGATGACCAGCGGCCATTCCAGTCCTTTGGACCGATGGACCGAGGTAATCAGCAAGGTGTCTTCAGCCGGTGCGTCTTCAGAGTTTTTTAATGCAGCAACCTTGGCAAGCAACTGCGAAACAGACAGGCTTTGACCGGCGGCGAAATCGATAAAGGCCTGGCAGGTCTTGACCCGATTTTCAGCAGTAGCTGATCTGGCCGAAAAATTATGATAAAAATCATAGAGATTAAGCTTTTGGACGATCCTTTTCAACAAGACATCGGCCCGACCGGAAGATGAACTGCCGACCAGCCATTGCCAGTTATCCGCCGCTTCGGCAAATCTTTTGCGGATAAAAGGGGGAAGGTCCGATCCGCTCCATTCGCGCAAAACTGCCACGGCGGCATGAGGCTTTTCGGCGATACTCGCCACCAATGCCGCCATATCCTCTTTTTTGATGCCCAGATGCGGCTGGCTCAGCATGGCGGTCAGCGTTTTTTCCCGGTCGGCCGGCTCCTCTTCGGCCAGCGTCCCCAGAACAAGCCGCAGATAACCGGTCAGGGCCAGGACCTCGGTACAATCAAAGACCTGGGCATTGCCCTCCAGTCGATAGGCAATGCCCGCTTCGAGAAGGGCCAGCTCCACCGGCACACTCTGGGCAAAAAGCCTGACCAGCACCACTGCCTCGCGCAAGGCCCGGCCCTGGCGACGCCACTCGGTGAGCACGGCAACAGCCGGGTGTTTTTTCTGCTCTTCCAGGCAACGTATGACGGTATTGCCATTATCTGCATGGGAGATGCACAATTTACGATCCCGCTTTCTATTGCCGGCAATCAGATGATTAGCCGCAAGAGACAGTTGATGGCCATAACGAAAGGTATAGGAGAGCTGGTAATTATCCGGCTGGGGAAAATCGAGCTGAAACCTGGTGGTGATATATTCCGGCCGGGCGCCACGCCATTCATAGATGCACTGATCGACATCACCGACCACCATCACTTTCGCCCTGTTCCCGGCGAGGATTTTTAACAGCTGCTGCTGGGCCTCGTTGATATCCTGATACTCGTCAACGATAATATGCTCCACCCGGTCAGCCACCCAGGCGGCAAGAGCTTCGTCAGCCAACATGGCCAGCAGCGGCTCATGGATAAGATCGGCATAGAAACGGATCTTCCGTTCTTTTCGCTCTTTTTCAAAGAGTTCGTAAGCCCGGATAAAATAGGCATAGCGCGACGCCAGGTGCTGTTTCTGGAACACTTGCGCAGCGTCACTCACCGTCGATTTCACCAGGTCGATAAAGGCCAGAAATTCTTCCACCTCTTCGCCTGCCAGCCAGCCCTCGTTTTCTCCCTCCTGCCGATACACCTGACCCGCTACCTGACGAGCGAGTTTTTCAAGGATATACTCCTCGGTGACCAGGCGATACTGCGGCAATACGCCCCGCCTGGTAAAGCTGTTGACCAGCCGCATGCCAAGAGAATGAAAGGTCCGCACCTCGGGTAATTGACGGGCGTTGGGCGATAGCCGGCGGTGCATTTTTTCGGCAAAGCAGTCACGGGCCGATTTATTGAACATCAACACCAGGATCGCATCTGCCGTGGCACCTAGCTGCAATAAGTGACCAATCCTGGCCACCATGGTTGTAGTCTTACCCGATCCGGCGACCGCGCTGACCCGCGCATGGCCGCCGCAATGGTTGATAATATACTGCTGTTCGTCGGTCAGATTCATGATGTACAAATTGGTAATACAAAAGAGATGGGCTCTAGAAAAAGTCGAATTTCACGATGGCTAAGTAAAAAGCTTCATATTCGAGGCGCGCAAAATTTCTATCATTTCGGCGTACTAAAGTACGTCGTAATGATAGAAATTTTGTAGCAACGAAGAAGATGAAGAATTTTTACGACGCCATCAACACTATTTTTTCTTGGGCGGCATTACATCGGTAATCGAGCCATCGACAATTTCTGCGGCAAAGGCGAAGGTCTCGGCAAGGGTCGGATGGGCATGAACCGTCAGGCTAATGTCTGTTGCATTGGCCCCCATTTCCAGAGCCAGAACCGCTTCATGAATCAGCTCCCCGGCATTCTGGCCACAGATGCCCGCACCGATAATGCGACCGGTTTTTTTATCAAAGAGTGCCTTGGTCACCCCGGCCGATGCCCCGGCGCTGAGCGCGCGACCGCTGGCTCCCCAGGGGAATTTTCCCTTATCAAAATCGATACCCTGCAGTTTCGCCTCTTTTTCGGTGAGCCCCATCCAGGCGACTTCCGGATTGGTATAGGCAACCGAGGGGATAGTCATCGGCGTAAAGGCTGCCTTATGCCCAGCAATCACCTCGGCGGCAGTCTTGCCCTCATGAGTGGCTTTATGGGCCAGCATCGGTTCGCCCACCACGTCGCCGATAGCATAAAAATGTGGCACATTGGTTTGTTGCCGCTCGTTAACCGGCAGAAAGCCCCGTTCACTTATGCTCAGTCCTATGGTTGCAAATCCCATATCGGCAGTGTTGGGCTTTCGACCGACGGCTACCAGGACCGCATCGAACTCGGCGCTCTCCGGCGCATCTTTGCCCTCCAGGTTGACCTTAATCCCGTCTTTTTCAGCGGTGACTGCGGTAACCTTGGTCTTGGTCAAGATCGTATATTTCTTTTTCAACTTCAGAAAGAGCGGCTGCACCAGGTCCTTGTCGGCGGGAGGAATAATCTGCTCGAGCATTTCGACAATAGTAACCTCTGAGCCGAATGCGCTGTAGATCTGGGCCATTTCCAGGCCGATAATACCGCCGCCGATTATAAGAAAGCGTTGCGGCACAGTGCGCAGCTCAAGCGCCGCGCTTGAATCCCAGATGCGGGGGTCATCAGGAATATTCGGCAGTTTAAAGGGATGGGAACCGGTGGCGATAATCGCATCGGTAAACTTTACATCCTGCTCGCCATCCGGCCCGGCAACCTTTAGAGTACTGGTATCAGCGAAGACGCCCTTGCCGGTGAGCCGGGTAATTTTTCTGGCCTTGCAGAGACCGGTAAGTCCCGTAGTGAGTTGTTCGATCACCGCATTTTTCTTGGCCAGGACCCGTTCAAGATCAACTTTCGGCGCCGCAAAATCTACCCCAAATTCGGCTATCTCAGCAGCCTCTTCGATGACCGTTGCCGCATGCAGCAGGGTTTTTGAAGGGATGCAGCCTACATTGAGACAGACACCGCCCAGTCGCTGCTCTTTTTCGACCAGACAGACGGAAAGCCCAAGGTCCGCCGCGCGAAAGGCAGCAGTATAGCCACCCGGTCCGCCACCAAGAACAAGCACATCATATGTCTTTGTTTCACTCATTGCCCACTCCTATAATAGCACTCGTTTAAGATCTTCAATATTCATCCGCAATGCCTTGCAGAACCTGGCTGCTTCCGCCCCGTCGACGATCCGGTGATCATAGGAAACCGAAAAAGGCAGTATTAGACGCGGCCTAAACTGTTCGCCATCCCAGGTCGGCTTCATAGCGTTTCGTGACAGGCCGAGGATAGCCACCTGGGGGCTGTTGATAATCGGGGTAAACCCGGTGCCGCCGATCCCACCCAGACTCGAGATAGTGAAAGTGGCTCCCTGAATATCCGGGATAGCCAATTTGCCGGCCCGGGCGCTGCTACTTAATCGCTTGAGTTCAGAGGCAATATCCTTTAGGCCTCGTTGATCGGCATCTTTTACTACCGGGACGACCAACCCCTTGGGGGTATCGACGGCGACGGCGAGATGATAATATTTCTTCAGGACAACCTTCTCACCGCCCGGCACCAGGGAACAGTTGAACAGAGGAAACTGCTGCAAAGTCGTGGCAACCGCTCTGATAACGAACACCAGGGGACTATAAGACGGCTGGTCGTCCGCCAGAGTGGCATTCAACTCTTTCCTGAATTGTTCCAGTTCGGTAATATCCGCCTCATCAAAATGGGTAACATGGGGGATGCTGAGCCAGCTCCGATGCAGCTGCGGCCCGGAGATTTTCTGGATGCGTCCGAGCGCCATCTCTTCAACCTGACCATATTTACTGAAATCCTCAAGGGGTTGTTCCTCGAAAGGAGCTGCCCCAGGCCTCTGCCCTGCCCCAAGGATATCTTCTTTGAGGATGCGATTATTGGGTCCGGTTCCGGAGATTTCGGCCAGATCTATCTGCTTTTCTCGCGCCAGGGCCCGCACCGAGGGAGTGGCATGGAATACCGGTTCTTTCTTCTTTTCGGCTTTTTCGGGAATTTTTTCGTCGAGCTTATCTGCCTGTTGGTCAGTTTCTTCCTGGTCAGTCTCTTTTTCAGCCGCCGAGGTATCTTCGGTCTTTTTAATCTCTTTTGCTGCTGCTGGAGCCTCTTTTTCTTTATCTGCAGTCTCTTTTTCTTTCTGGTCGGCTGGTTTTTCCTCCTCACCCGCCGTCTCTTTCGCAGCAGCGTCGCCACCGGTATCAACCAGTGCAATAACATCGCCGCTGGCGACCACATCCTCTTCCTTGACCAGGACCTCAGTAATAAGCCCAGCAAAAGGCGAAGGGATATCCATTACCGCTTTTTCACTTTCCAGGGCGATCAGCGAGGTCTCTTCTTCGACCTTATCACCGGCGGTTATAAAAACCTCAACTACGGTAATTTTCTGCACATCACCAAAATCGGGAATGATAATTTTCTCGATGGCCATCTCGATTTCTCCTTAGTGGCTTAGAAAGTTTTGTTCTTGCAGTATTATCTGTTAAGGGCGTGGGGTTCTTCCGGATTAATGCCATACTTGGTCAAAGCATCAGTAACCGTAGTGTACGGGAGTTTATCGTCATCGGCCAGGTTTTTCAGGGCGGCAACAACAATATGGTATCGGTCGACCTTGAAAAAATGGCGCAATACCTCGCGGGAATCGCTTCGCCCAAAGCCATCCGTACCGAGAATGGTCAGGGGACGCTTAATAAAGCGCCGCAACTGCTCCGCATAGGCCTGGACATAATCGGTGCTGATAACGACCGGTCCCTCATGTCCCGCCAGCTGTTTTTCGACATAGCTTGTTTTCTGCGGCTGTTCGGGATGATGGCGGTTCCAGTCTTCGATCAGCGTTCCCTCGCGGTGCAGTTGGTTGACGCCGAGGATAGACCAGACATCCGCTGCCACCGAAAAATCCTCGCGTAATAACTCGGCGGCGGCAATTACCTCCCGCAGGATGGTGCCGGAGCCCATCAATTGTACGCGCTGCTCATCGCCATCATGGCCGTCTGCCTGGCGCAGGAGATACATCCCTTTATGGATGGCGTCCTCAATCCCCTCAGGCATCTCCGGATGCGGATAGTTTTCGTTCATCAGGGTTATATAATAAAAAACATCCTCGCCGTCTTGAAACATTCGCTCAATGCCTTTCTGGATGAGCACGGCGACCTCGTAGCTGAAGGTTGGATCATAGGCCTGGCATGACGGATAGGCGGAGGCAAAGAGCAGCCCCTGACCATCCTGATGCTGCAGCCCTTCGCCGTTCAAGGTCGTCCTGCCGGCGGTGGCGCCGAGGATAAAACCCCTGGCCCGGCTGTCGCCTGCCGCCCAGAGCTGATCGCCGACCCGCTGAAAACCAAACATCGAATAAAAGATATAAAAGGGGATCATCGGCACCCCGTAATTGACATGGGCGGTAGCCGCGGCGAGCCAGGACGAGATGGCCCCGGCCTCGGTAATCCCCTCTTCCAGGATCTGCCCCTGCGGGTCTTCTTTATACCAGGAAACCGTCTCGGAATCCTGCGGCTCGTAGAGCTGTCCGGTCGGTGCATAGATGCCGAGTTGCCGAAACAGTCCTTCCATGCCAAAGGTGCGGGCCTCATCAGGTATTATCGGCACAACATGACTGCCGACATTTTTATCTTTGATCAGCGTGCCCAGCAACCGAACAAAAGCCATGGTCGTCGACAGCTCTCGCTCCTTGGACGACTTGAGTAAAGCGCTGAAACTTGACAGAGGCGGCGCAGCAAGGGCATGGTGGACAATTTCCCGATATGGAACCGGCCCCCCGAGTGCCGCCCGACGCTCCTTGATAAATGCCTCTTCCGGAGAGCCGACAGGCGGCCGTATAAAAGGCAAATCGGCCAATTGCTCATCCTGCAAAGGCACATGAAACCTATCCCGAAAAGCCTGCAGCGAATCGTCATCCATCTTCTTGACATTATGGGCGACCATCACCGATTCCCCGGCCTGGCCCATGCCGAAACCTTTGATGGTCTTGACCAGGAGGACGGTGGGTTGGTCCTTGTGCCGCATGGCTGCTGTATAGGCGGCATATACCTTGCGCGGATCGTGGCCGCCCCGAGTCAGCTGCCAGAGCTCTTTATCGCTGATATCTTCAACCAGAGCCATCAGCCGGGGATCTTCGCCAAAGACCTTTTCGCGCAGGTATTCCGGACCACGCGCCCGGATGGTCTGAAAATCACCATCGACCATGGTACCGAATTTCTTGATAAGCAGACCGTCGGTATCGCGCTGCAGGATGCGATCCCACTCGCTGCCCCAGATCAGTTTGATAACATGCCAGCCTGCCCCCCGGAAACGGCCTTCAAGTTCCTGGATGATCTTGCCGTTGCCGCGCACCGGGCCGTCAAGCCGCTGCAGGTTGCAGTTGACCACAAATATCAGGTTGTCCAGATTCTCCCGGGCGGCCAGCGACAGCGCTCCCAGCGATTCCGGTTCATCGGTTTCACCGTCGCCCACAAAGACCCAGACTTTCCGGTCGCCCATTTTTTTCAGGCCGCGGCTGTCCATGTATTTCATAAAACGGGCCTGGTAGATCGCCGCCATTGGTCCCAAACCCATCGACACCGTAGGAAACTGCCAGAAGTCGGGCATCAGCCAGGGATGCGGATAGGAGGAGAGGCCGCAGCCGCCGACCTCCTGCCGGAAATTATGCAGCTGCTCTTCCTCGAGTCGGCCTTCGACAAAGGCGCGGGCATAGACACCGGGGGAGCTGTGTCCCTGAAAATAGATCATATCGGCGCCATTTTCTGCCTCGGGGCCACGAAAAAACCAGTTAAAGCCGACTTCGTACATGACCGAGACCGAGGTATAGGTCGAGATATGGCCACCCAGTCCCTTGCCGTCCTTATTGGCTTTTGCCACCATGGCCATGGCGTTCCAGCGTACATAGGCGGCCACATTCCTGGCGATAAGGGAATCGTCGGGCATGGCGTCTTCTCGTTCCGGTTCGATGGTATTGCAATAGGGCGTCAATAGCCCCGGCGACGTGGATACGCCAAGACTCCTGGCGATTTCGGTTAACCGACCGAGAAGATAGTCGGCTTTTTCCCCGCCTTCCTGCTGGATCACGCCTTTGAGGGAATCAATCCAATCCTGGGTTTCTTCGGGATCCTGATCCTTAAAATACGAGCTCATGGGATACCTCTTAATGGTTCTGATCTAGAGTCTGTCGGTTATTATTGCTTTTGGCCATACTTATCAAAACTTAAGCGATCAAAGAGCAGGGAAGATTTGGCGTGACCAGGCTTGTCTTCTGCGGGATACCCGATGGCGATTACGGCTTCGACCATGAGACTCTCAGGCAGGCCGAGAAGCTTTTTAACGTACTGATCCGAGGTCGTCGCAGTATCATGATCGCGCTTGCGCAACTGCACCCAGCAACTGCCCAGACCAAGATCGGCGGCGGCCAGATGACCGATCAGGGCGGCAATAGAGCAGTCCTCGACCCAGACATCGCTTTTTTCGGCATCGCCGCATACCACTATCGCCAGCGGCGCATGTTTTATAAACGAGGCCCCATGGGGCTTGGCCATGGCCAGATCACTCAGGGTCTGCGGATCACGAACCACTACAAAATGCCAGGGATTCAGGCTTCTTGAAGATGGCGAACGAAGCATCGCCTCGAGAAGCAGCTCGAGCTTATCTTGTTCGACAGGTTTGTTTGCATATTTTCTGACGCTTCTTCTTGAACGTAAAAGATCCAGTAACATTATTGCTCCTTTTTTATGGGTGGATATTGATGATTAACCATAGATTATAGGCATCACATGGGAAAGTGTGAAGCACACTGTCCTGCTGATCGTGAAAAAGTGATCACATGAATAAAATACTCCATACGAACAGGACAAAAAACTGTATAGTATCGCAACGAATTTTTCACGCAAAGGTCAATCATGATGGATCTCCATACATTTGTAACCTGTCTCATCGCTGTTACCCTGCTGACCCTGACTCCAGGGGTGGACACCATGTTGATCATCAGGAACAGCGCGCGCGGCGGATGGATTGATGGGGCGGTCAGTTCGCTGGGCATCTGCAGCGGCTTATTTGTCCATGCGACCGTCTCGGCGCTCGGGATATCGATCATCCTGCTGCATACCGCCTGGGCATTTAACGCCCTTAAATTTGCCGGGGCGGCCTATTTGATATGGTTAGGACTGGCCAGCTGGAAAAGAGCCGTCGATGGCAGAAAAAATATCTTTGCCGGTAAGGTAGCGGCAGAACAGGGCAGCTTTTTATTTTCAAGATCTCTCCGGGAAGGTTTTCTGTCCAATGTGCTCAATCCCAAAACGGTGATTTTTTATATGGCTTTTCTGCCTCAGTTTATCGATCCGAGTAAACCACCATTGCTCCAGTCCCTGATGGTGGCCGGTATCCATTTTTCTATCGCCATGCTGTATCAGTGTGTTTTGGCCGCCATGGTCGATAAAGCGCGAAAATGGCTGCAGCGTCCTTTGGTCAATCGGGTCTTTGATAGTTGTACCGGTTCGATTTTGCTCTTTATAGGCTTTAAAATAGCCACCGAGAAATGATGGACAAAAGAACAGGAATTATTGTAGCCCATTACGGGGTGGCGGTCGAGGTGCTGTTTACCGAGGACAATATGCGCGAAATGATCCGGGTGAAACGCAACTCCGGCCATGTCGTCGGCGACCAGGTGATGGTTGAAGAGGATGTCCTGACCCGGCTTAAACGGAGCTCGGAGCTGTCACGCATGGACGCCCGGGGCGGGCGGCATATAGTCGGCGCGAATCTTGATGTGCTGTGCATTGTCGTCTGCTGTGAACCCCTGCCTCCACCCGGATTCATCGATCGGGCTATCGTTTCAGCCCGGGCCGCGCAACTGCGGCCGGTACTGCTGGTCAATAAATCGGATCTTCCCTGCTTTGCCGACTATCAGGCCGCCATCCACCAGGTGTATCAGGAATCGGTGCTTATTTTTACCATGAGCGCCGAAGACGGCACCGGCCTCAAGCCACTCAGCACGTTCTTCAGCGAGGGACATAGAGGGATTTTTGTCGGCCCGACCGGCGGGGGTAAAAGTTCCATCCTCAACGTTCTACTGCCGAAAATCAATTTGAATACCGGGGAGATCAGCGAAACCAAAAAACGCGGCCGCAACACCACCACCGTTTCCACCCTCCATTTGCTCAGCGATGGCGGCGAATTGATCGACTCTCCCGGTTTTAATGACTTTGGGATGGTTGATATTTCCGCTGAGCAACTCTCAAGCTATTTCCCCGGCTTTGAAAAAGCAGGCATGCAGGAATGCCGGTTCAGAGACTGCAAACACAGGGAAGAGCCGGAATGCCGGGTTATCGAGCTGGTCGAAAAGGGCCTGATCGATGCAGCCCGCTACGCCATCTATCTGCAGATGCTGATCGAGGTAGAAGCCTTAACAAGCACCCCGGACTACCGTGAACGCCGACACCGCCGTAAGAAAAATTAGTCTTTTGATTAATAGCCAACCGATATTGCTTTCCTGACCATCATACATATTTTTGTATGCAAAGGGCATCTGCAAATCCATCCCTCTGTCCGTTACCCCGCAGAATTTCTCAAAGAAAACAACAACCAAAGGAGATTCATTATGCCTTATCTATTTTTATTGTTATGCACAACATTCTTCAGCACAAGCTGCCTGGCCGGTGAAAATGTTACCTATTCCGTAGATGGCCGGTCCTACGAAGGATATGTCGCGAAAGCCAAGCCTGATGCCCCGTTGGTTGTTATTATCCATGACTGGGACGGGCTGACCGATTACGAAGTGAAACGGGCTCAGATGCTGGCCGATCTCGGCTACAATGTATTTGCCGCCGACCTGTATGGTGCCGGAGTACGGCCGACCACGCTTGAAGACAAAAAAAAGCAGACCAGCGATTTATATAAAGACCGACCCACAATGCGCACGTTACTAAACGGTGCTCTGGATGCGGCAAAAGCGCAAGGGCTCAATACCGGCAATGCTGTTGCGGTCGGCTATTGTTTTGGCGGGGCGGCAGTGCTGGAGCTCGCTCGCTCGGGCGCTGACCTTAAAGGCTTTGTCGCCTTTCACGGCGGACTTGCCACCCCGGAAGGGCAGGATTATTCATCCGCCAAAGGCAAATTTCTGATCCTGCATGGCAGTGCCGACAGTGCCGTTACTTTAGACGAATTTGCCGCACTTGCCAAAGCGCTGGAGGAAAATCATGTCGAACATGAAATGATCACCTACAGCGGCGCACCCCATGCCTTTACCGTCTTCGGTGCTCCATCCTACCGCGAAGATGCCGATAAAAAGTCATGGAAAAGATTTACTGAATATCTCGGCGAGACATTATAGTTTCCTTGTACTGCTCGCGCATGGTCCTTTTCAGCATCTTGCCGGCAACATTGGTCGGAAATGTTTCCATGAAAACGACGTCGCGGATGCGCTGAAACTTAGCATCGACTCTGGCGTTGGTCCATTCCATCAGTTGCGCCGGAGTCACCTGCGCATCGGGGGCCAGCACGACTGCCGCAATGGGAACTTCGCCCCATTTTTCATCCGGCACCCCGATTACCGCCACATCGCGGACGTCGGGGTGCTGGACCACGACTTCCTCGATGTCCTTGGGATAGACGTTGACGCCGCCAGAGATAATCAAATCCTTAATACGATCCACCAGAAACAAAAAGCCTTCATTATCGACATACCCGGCGTCACCGGTATGCAGCCAGCCGTCGACAATGGCTTTTTCGGTCAACTCCGGCTGTTTATAATATCCAGGCATCATCATCGGACTTTTGCCGCAGATTTCGCCAATTTCTCCGACTCCACACGCCTCCCCATCGACATCAAGAATACGCAGCTCCATAAACGGCGCAGGCACCCCAACCGAGCCGACTTTACGGATGGCGTCATGCTTATCGAGTACGGTCATAAAGCCCTCGGTCAGCCCGTATAACTCATAGAAACGACCAGGCAGGGATTTATTGAGGCGGTGTTTATACTCAAGCAGCAAAGGGGCACCAACATTGTGAATCATCTCTAAAGAGGCCAGTTTTTCCGGAGCAAAGGCCGGACTGTTCAAGATGGCGATGATCTGGGCCGGGACCATAACCACATGGGTCACCTGCTCTTTTTCGATATCGGCGATCACTGCTTCGGCATTGAAACTCTTATGAAGGATATACTTGGCGCCCAGAAACATCCATGGCATCAAATCCAGCATGGCGCCGTTAAAGACAATAGCCCCGGCGTGCAAAGCGACACTTTCCGGCGTCATTCGCCAGCAGGCAGCGAAAATGGTGCAGTACATGGCCCGCACATAGTGGGTATGAACGATTCCTTTCGGTGCGCCGGTGGTGCCGCTGGAATACATGATATTGTACATATCATGATCATCGATAGGCACCTCCGGCGGGTTCTCTTCACTCATCTGTTCGACAAAATCGTGGTAGCTGCAAAATCCCGGCATCTGTTCGTCAAGACCCACCAAAATATATCGATCCTCGGCAATGCCAGGCAAATTTGGCCTAATAGTCTGCAGGACCCCGGCAAAAGAAGCATCGGCAAGAACCAAAGCGGTATCGGAGTTTTTCAACAAGGTGAATAAGCCGCTTTCATTGAGCATGGTGCTGCTGGGGACAATGACCAGGCCCGTCTTTGCCGCCGCCCAGTAGGCCGCCATCAGTTGCGTGCAGTTGGGCAAAACAGTGGCGAACTTATCGCCCTTCACCAGACCTCTTGCCAACAGGGCGTTGGCCAGTTTATTTACATAAGCGTTAAACATTTTATAGCTAAATCGTTCCTCACCACAAAAAAAGGCTGGATGATTGGGACGATACCGAGCATGATTGGGGAGCAGTCCGCCGATATTCATTGTTTTCTCCGATGGTTGACTTTAAGCACACTGCCTTCTTTTGTTGTAAATGAGCTCTCTTAAAAGAAGGTTAGAATACCTTAGCTGGGAATGATTTTCAATTACGACTTTGTGCCACCATTGCTGATTCCGTAATCCGCTTAAGATAATTTTCGACACTGCGCTGCAGGGTAATTTCCGCCAGTTGCGCACAATGCAGATGCGTTTCGGGCAGCTGTCCCACCTGGTCCATGATGGTGACCATATTGATTGTCCGCAACTCGGCTAGAGTCTTCTGCCGGGCAAGATTCGCCGCGCCCTCAACACAGAGCTTGCTGAACGAACAGCCGTTGGTCCAATAATGGGTGGCCGCAACCCGGCCATCTTTTATGGTAAAACCAATCTCCATGGTATCGCCGCAGTTTCCCACCACCTTGGCGATACCATCGGGATTTTCCAGCACGGGATTGGCAAAATAATAGACCACGAACCAGGTGAGTCCAACCACGAACAATACCACAAAAGCCATGAAAATGGTAAATAGAGACATCCAAATCTCTCTGCATTTTAAAAAAATAAGGCCCGCTGATAGAAGCCAACCTACCAGAACTTCCAGTCGCTGGTAAAATCCAACGAGGTGATAAACTGGGAATTCTGATAACTTTCTCCGCTTAACCCCTCATTATAAAAGAAATATCTATATCTGAACGACAAGCTCAAATAGCTGTTGAGATGAGCGGATATGCCGTTATTAATTTCACTTCTCGTCTGCCACTGACCACCATCTTCATCGAGAATACCGGTGAAGGAATCGAGATCGAAGGCATAGGTAAAATGGGAGAGAAACGGAACACGGGCGCCGACGATAAGTTCAATACCGTACATCGCCGCCTCGGAAGGATCCTCGACCTGTTTTTCAAACCCGAAGCCCAGCTTGCCGGTGACATATTTATAGAAGGCCGAGATGCCCATGGTCTCGCGCAGAAAACTCGGCCGCTGCCCATCAACTGATTCAACAACCGTATCATAACGAAACTTATTATAGGGCCGGAAGGTATCCGAGAGGCTGTAGTCATACAAAAAAATGCCGCGCAAAATATTGTTCATTAAATCATCGTCCTGACGGGAATAAAATATATATGGAGTCAACACAAAACGATGGTATTTATTGTAAACGGTCAGATCGACGGTATCTTCCAGACCCCATTTGGTATAACTTTTTGACGGTTGGCCGGTGGGAGTTTCGATATTTTCGCCTTTGGTAACGCTGCTGTTGTCGACAAAGTTGGACAGGTAGACATCGACCGTGGTACGAAAACGCCGGTCCAGGTAATCATAATCTTTACGCAGCATAACCTTCTGGGTTTTCAGATCGTCAACCAGCAGGTCGGTAACCGTCATCCAGGTGTTACTGTAATCGATCTGCCGGCCAAGCAGGCGCTGTATTTTCTGCATGGCCAGCTGCGAGGCCGCTATATGATAGACTCGGGGACCCACTATTGCCGAGCCTTGAATTTCTAAATCTTTGCCGGTATCAATACCGGCGACGACCAGTCCATCGGCCCGACTATAGACCGTTTTTATTTCGTCTCCGGTCAAGGAAATAAGAAAAATATTATAGTCCCGATTGACCATCCCTAAAAAATCCGCCTGCCGGATAGCTTCCTTGACCGAGACCTGATTGATGGTGTTTTCTTCAACCACCCCAAGCTCACAATTGAACCGGTCACGCAGGAGCTGGCCAAAGCTGAGGTCATTGACGCCATATTCCATGTCGTTGAGCTTTGCGACCAGGCGACCTTCCTCTTCAGCGAATTTCTCCTTCCAGAGGGTCAGGCGAGTTTTAAATTCCTGATAGGCATAGCTTTGTATGGCAACAGGGACCGCCCGCCTGGGTTCGAAGCTCTGTACCTGCAGGACGTCGTCAAGCTCAAGTTCAAGCCGATAATAATCGACACTCTCGTCGGCCATGACGATCGATCTGCCATCACCCAGATCGATCCGCGAGGCCTTGCCGCCTAAAAACTGGTCGCTATAATCGCCACCACAGACCGCCACCCGGATCTCCGGATAGCTCTCCAGCAGATGCGCCGTATCCTGCAGAGTCTGGCCGGAAAGAAGGACGATATGCTTGATCCCGGCAGCCCGGATTTCCTGCAGCTGCGGCGCAAGAGCCTCTTGTGCGGCAAGCAGTCGATAATCATAGAGATCTTTTTCCGCCATATCGAATCGTACCTTGGGCGAGGATATACCTAAAAAGGCAATACGCGTTCCCGCCACATCGGTTACAAACCAGGAAGAAAAGAGCGGTTTGTCCGCCTCGAAAATATTTGCCGACAAAAAGCGGACCTTTTTATTTTTCTGGATGAACTGAAGATTTTTGATGCCGACCTGAAGGTCCTTGGAGGATACTAAAACCGCCGCGCAGGAAAAATAATCGAGAAAATCGACCATGATTGAGCCGGAGCTATACTTGGACAAAACTCCGGGATACAGGGCATTACCCAGATCAAGGTACAAATCGACCGGTTTTTTCCGGCGCTCATCGATGATATTCTGGGCCAAAACGAGCAAGGGATCATCGCTGTCCTGATTATCGGTTTGAATAGAAAACTTCCCTTGCAGATTGGAGGTAAGCAGTATGGATACCGGCGTTTGTGCCCAAACAGAATCCAAAAATAGCAACGGCGTGAGCAGCACAGCGCAGAGACAAATACAGCAGATTTTACGGTAAAGCAGCAGAAGCATGGGACTCTGTTTATAAAGAATTATTGGAGGCTTAGCTCTGGATGTTGTTGGCGGGATAGATCACGGGACAGCTCAGCGATTTTTTTATTCAGTTCAGCGTTGGTTGTTTTGATCGATTCCATCTGCGCCAGGTATTCACCCCGGGCTTTTAAACCGGCAGCCTTGATTGAGGTAAGCTCCGCTTGAGATGCTTCCCTTGCTTTGGCCAATTCTGCGGCCAAAGCGTCGGCCTTGGTCAGTTTGGTGGTCAGCTCTGCTTCTTTTTGGCCATTTTCCTTGATCAGCTTTTCCAGTTGCTGCGCAGAAGCGGTTTTCTGCATGGCCAGCTGATCAGTGTACGTCCGGCTCTGCTTGTCCATTTTTTTTTGTAAAACTTTGTTGTCGGCGAGAAGTATATCGAGAGTTGCTCGGTTTTCCTGTTCAATTTTCTGCAGAGTATCCTCAAGAGAGCGGATCTGCTCCTCGCCAACGATCATATCACTTTTATACTGCTCACGCAGGGTAGCAAGATCCATTGCCAGTTGCTTATTCTGCGCCGCCGAGTCCTGAAGCTTGCCCCGAAGCTGCTCATTCTCCTTTTTCAGAACATCACTCTCTCTTTCCATCAAGGGCAGGCGTTTTTTCATCATACTGTTTTCCGCCTGGAGGTGGCTGCTCTGCTGTTGTTGACTATTGTTGGTCGCAGCTGTACAGGACAGAAGAAACAACAGGACAAAAGACAGGGCACCTATATTCAAGGTACGCGCACGATTCTCTTTTTTACCCAACACCATCACCATTACTTTTGCTCCTCTTCATGCACCAAAACGGCTTGACCGTATTTGCGCAGCTTGCCTCGAAATTGGTCATAGCTCAATCCCAGTCGCTCGGCAGCTTTTCTCTGGTTATGGCGGGCGCCGGTTAACGCCTGACGCATCATGTCTTTCTCGAATTCTACTATGGCTTGTTTCAGGGTAAAATCTGCAGCACCAAGTTTCGGGCCAGGGGTGCCGATGATGTTTTCAGCACTTTCTGCACGTGGTACCGACGGGCTTTGATATGGCGAGATAAAGGGATCAAAAACCACCTCCTTGATAACGCCCCCCTCCGAACGGTACACCGCCCGCTCCACAACATTTTTCAAATCACGAATATTTCCCCGCCAGACATTATTCTCGAGCGCTCCTACCACCGACTCGGAAAAGCTCGGTATCTCCTGTCGGCCAAGTTCAAAAGACATCCGGGTGGCGAAATGATTGGCCAGCAGCATGATGTCTTCACCTCGGTAACGCAGTGGCGGCAGAAACAGGACCTCAAAAGAAAGGCGGTCAAGGAGATCTCGTTTGAAATTTTCTCTTTCCGCCATCGCGGCAAGATCGGCATTGGTTGCCCCGACGATGCGCACATCGACTTCAACGGGACGGGAGCTTCCCACCCGTTCAAAGGAACCATACTCCACCACCCGGAGGATCTTTTCCTGTGCCTCCAGGGGGATAGTTCCTATTTCATCAAGAAAGAGCGTGCCGCCGTCCGCTGCCTCAAAGCGGCCGGTCCGACGGCTTTCAGCGCCGGTAAAGGCCCCTTTCTCATAGCCAAAGAGCTCGGATTCGATCAACGAGGGCGAAAGAGTCGCACAATTCAGAGTAATAAAAGGCCCCTGCCAGCGCTTGGAGAGAAAATGCAGGCGGCCGGCAGCCAGCTCCTTGCCGGTACCTCTTTCCCCAATCAACAGCACCGGTCTATTGACCGGGGCAACACGCGACAGGGCTTCCTGAAAGTTTAAAAAAATCTCCGACTGCCCAAGGGCTTCAACGTTAGTTGTTGACAATATATGTAACCTGCATATTTGACCTACTATTGGTTAAAATTACCTGACACTAGCAATTATAGGTGAAAACAAAAAATTAATCAAGCTCGTAACAGCTTGTTTTTCTTTTCTTTTTAATATTTTATACAACAGGCATACATCCTGCTATATCAAGGGTAAACCAGAACCACACCCCAACAACACTTCAGGAGGATAGACATGGGAATTTTTACCCGTTTTAGTGACATAATCAGTGCCAACATCAATTCCATGCTCGAGAAAGCGGAAGATCCGGAAAAAATGATTAAGCTGATGATCAGCGAGATGGAAGACACCCTTATCGAGCTGAAATCATCGTGCGCCGGAGTTATCGCAGCTCGTAAAAAAATTGACCGAAAGCTTGAAGAGATGCAGGACAAACGAGATCTGTGGGCGAAGCGGGCAGAGCTTGCCGTAGCCAAAGGACGGGACAATCTGGCCCGCGAGGCGCTCATTGAAAAAAGGCGCTTTGCCACCATAACCGCCACGCTTGAAAGCGAACTGGCCGAATACGGTGGGCTCATCACGCAATACCAGGAAGATATCAACGAATTGGAAAGCAAACTCAACAATGCCAAGGAAAAAAAGAGAATCCTGGTGCAGCGCCACAAGCGGGCGTCGGGGAAAAAACGGGCCCAGGAAGAAATCAGACGAAGCAGCAACAGCGACACCATGGCGCGCTTTGAAAAACTGGAAAGCAGAATCGAACAGATGGAGGCCGAGGCCGACCTGGTGAATATGCCGAACAAGCCGACGGTCGAAGAAGAATTTGACAACCTCGCCGCTGATGACGAAATTGAATCTGAACTGGCCGGAATCAAAGCAGCCCAACACCATAGCAAGACGGAAACAATCTAAGCGAACCACGGCATAACCAGCGACCACTGGATCGGAGTTACCACAACATGTTCACTATTATCAGCTCTGTCATAGTTTTTGGCTCTCTTATCGCTCTGGCAACACTTATCTGCGGGACAATACTCATCATCGTTAAAACCCGTGGTAACCGGAATTCCAGTGGGGCGAGCGACAGCGAAGAAGCAAAGATCATCCAGGAAATCTATCAAAGCCTCGAAAAACTGGAAGAGCGCATAGAATCCCTTGAAACAATCCTGATGGACGATCAGGAAAAGGACAGGAATAAAAAATGACAAGATATTACGAGAAACAAGGCGGCATCTACCGTTCACGAAACGGCGTTTTTCTGGGAGTATGCCGGGGAATCGCCGAATACTTCGACCTTTCCGTCTTCTGGATACGAATAGCCCTGGTCGTCGTCTTTATTTTCAGCGGCTTCTGGCCGGTCATCGGCGTCTATCTGGTAGCCGCCTTTTTTATGAAGCCCAAACCGGTAAAACCGATAGAAAGCGAAGGTGAGCGAGAATTTTACGACAGCTATGTCCATTCGCCCAAAACTGCCGCCCAGCGGCTGAAGAAAAAATTTGACGACCTGGAGCGCAGGATTCGCGGCATGGAAGACAAGGTTACCGGTCGAGATTATGAATGGGAACGACGGTTTCGCTCATAAAACAGCCGGGGCATACGGAGTAAAACTGGTTTTTGGGTGGGGCTTGCTTTTTCTTTTTTACTTGCAATAATTTTAGCCAGCGACTATCGCTCCTGTCTTATTTTGGTAAACGCTTACCAGCAATCCATATACGTTTCAAAAGGAAAAAAAAGGCCATGACAACGCAATACCAGACAATTCTCTTTACTTCCAATCTCTCCCCCGCCAGTCGCGCCGCTTTCAAACAGGCGGCAATGCTGGCCACCCAGTTTGGTGCAAAACTTATTTTGCTCCATGTTATGGAAGGACGTCCTTCCAGCAGCTACGAGGGCTATGTTTCGAGCCTCTTTGGTCAGGATAAATGGCTGGAAGTATTAAAAAACAACCGGGAAGAAGCCAAGCACGCCCTGATCGGCAAAGTAACACCCAAACAGATGGCCCGGACAGCCCTCAGTGAATTCTGCAAAGAAAACCAAAAAACAGATAAAGACCACATAATCGCCGACTATGAGATTCTCGTCAAGGAAGGAGATGTGGTCGAAGTCATTATAAAGCAGGTAGCGGAAAGCAAATGCGATCTGATTGTCATGGGCGCCAGCGAAGGGCTACTGTCCGGGGTGTCCGTCGGCAACAATATAAAATCGGTAATGAAAAAAACCAAAGTCCCGGTACTGGTAGTACCAGCAAGTCTTGGATGATTGTGTAATAAAAACCCTTCGTAACCACCTCCAGAAGGGCACACCTGAGTGTGTGCCCTTCTGGAATTCACCGAAAAAACAGACACACCCAGGTGTGCCCCTACTCCAATGGACACCAAACTAACCGTCAGTCTTGCCCAGACCACTATCTCACCGGATCCAAAGGTAAACCTCCAGACCGCACGGCGGTTCATCCAAGCCGCCGCCCGCGAAGCCGACCTTTTAGTATTCCCGGAAATGTTTATGGCCCTGCCGCAGGCGGGAACCTCCTTGGCGACGGTTGCCGAACCAATCGACGGCCCATTTATCAGCGAACTATCGGCAATGGCCGCAGGATATGGTATCGCTATAATTTGCGGCCTATGGCAAAAAACCCAGGGCCATAAAAACCGGGTCGCCAACGTCGCGGTAGCCCTTGGCCCGGACGGTGCACTGCTGGCAAGATATAATAAAATCCACCTCTTTGATGCCTTAAATGTCCGTGAATCCGAGCGCATGCTCGGTGGCGACACCCCACCACCAATCTTTACCCTCAAGAGGAATACAGCTCGGTCTGGCAATCTGCTATGACCTCCGTTTTCCGGAGTTATTCCGAAACCTAGCCCTACGAGGGGCAGAAGCCGTCATTGTTCCCTCAGCATGGTACGCCGGACCCATGAAAGAAGAACACTGGCTCACCCTGCTTCAGGCCCGAGCTATTGAGAACACGATGTATATCTGCGGTGCCAACCTCTGTGGCTCAAACTTTGCCGGCAGATCCACCATCTTTGACCCTTTCGGGGTCATGCTAGCCGGCTCGGGCGAAGAGGAAGCCCTGGTCACCGCACAGCTTACCCGAGCACGCCTTGAAGATGTCCGGGAAAAATTGCCGGCTCTGCGTCATACCCGAATGCACCTGTTCAATGACTGAGCCGCCGTCCCATTAACCTTATTTCTCCGGAATCTGGACCATCACCGCCGACCCTTCAGCACACAACTTGCCACCCGCTGAAAGAGTCAAATCCATCAGGACCTTGCGTCCCTTGATTTCGGTAACTTTTCCCCGGATCTCGAGTTCGGTGTTAATCGGCGTTGGCGCCCGGAAATCGACCTTCAAGGATGCGGTCACAAACCGGCCAAGCGGTTTGTCCTCGGCCCGGGCCTTGGCCGCCGAGGCCGTCGCCGCCCCGTGGCAGTCCAGCAGGGAGGCTATCATGCCACCATAGAGAAACCCCGGAAAACCGCCAGAATATTTGGCGTCCGGGGTGAAATGACAGACGGTCTCATCGCCGTCCCAATAACTCTTTATCTGCAAGCCACCCGCATTGAGTCTGCCACACCCATAACAATTGGCGAATTCATCAGGATAGTGATCCTGAAAAGCCTTTTCAGTCATCTTATTCTTCTCCTTTTAAGCAAATAGCAAATGGGGTCAAATCTTTATTCTTGACACGGCAGTATGTGTCAAGAATAAAGATTTGACCCCATTGTTATGACCCCATTATCAAAATTCCAATATTAATTGAAGGCCTGCTTGCACCTCCTTGATTCTTTCTAACGATAATGTACCTATCTCTTCTTTTATGCTCATTTTATCAACGGACTTAATTTGCGTGACATTAACAACACATGTTTTTGGGAGATTAGCCTCGCCTTTTTTTAATATCACGTTCCCCGGCAAGTCACCAAATTTCATTGTCTTTGTGATTGCAACCATTACTACCGTGTTCAGCCTGCTGTCGTTAAGAACATTGTTCTGAATAACCAATCCCGGCCTTCTTCCCTTGGGCTCAGAACCTTTCCCAGGTGAAAAATCAACCCAGTAAATTGTACCATTTCGGATTACCATTCTTCACCCTCTTCCCTGCCCGCCCCTTCATAAAATTGTGATGTTTCCAATTGTTCTTTCTTGATTTTATCATCAGAAAAAACCGCATCGTATATTTTTTGGATTTCTATATTTTTCTCTGCCGAAATTTTTTCACGCAGGAGAGAGGATATATATTTGCTCCTCGACAATTTTTTCTTTTTTCGAATGTTATCTATAGAAGTGAGAAGATCAGAGGGCATGCTAATGGCAATTTTTTGAGTATTCATTATATTCTCCATAAAAGTATTCTATTTTAAGAATACCATATAGAACGCCCACGTTCAAGTATTCATAGTTAGTATGGTGATATTGAGTAGACCAGTTACTTCAAATTGATAGTTGATGACACCCGCTTAAATCTCGAACACCTTAAATCATTCTTCTGGAATTTCGATGTGTCAAGAGTTGCGGGATGCCCAGTTCATTCTCCTCGATGAGCCAACCAGCTCAGTGGATTAAGAGCGGGTTTAGAACCCGCCCCTACGGAGGGCAAACGGAATTTCATTTTGGAAATATGGGGACATAATGCTTATCATAGAAAGATGAATCAAGGTTCCAGAAAAGATTGAGATCCATCCCTATATCACGGCGGAGAGCAACAAATGTGCACACTACCCAAAAGCATTTGGATCAGGCACCCTAATTTTACACACCTTTTTATTGTGTTTGTTATGGTATTCTTATGGTCAAGCACAGCCACTTTTGCCCGCGCCCAGGACTATACCTTTAGCTGGTCGGCCAACCCGGAACCGGTGACCGGCTATAAACTCTATTATAAGAAGGGAGGCGAGGCAGGCCCCCCATTTAATGGAACCGGGGCCCAGCAAGCCCCCTCCCCTATCAGTGTCGGCAAAAAAACCGGTTTTACCATCACCGGCCTGCAGAATAACACCACCTATCATTTCGCCATCACTGCTATTAACAATACAACGGAAAGCGATTTTTCTCAGGTGATCACCGTCTTGCCACAAGACAGCACCCCTGCTCCGGCCCTACCCGCTCCCACCATTAAAAGCATAAAGATAAAATAGATCTTTAGGAGTGGTAGGAGTGGGATCAAATCTTAGACCAGCCACGGGGGTCAAATCTTTATTCTTGACACGGCAGTATGTGTCAAGAATAAAGATTTGACCCGTGGCTATGACCCCCGTGGCTACCGTTGCCTGTATTTCCCTTATTAGACAGAAGGAATTATTTTGTTTGAATGGAAGCCACAAAACGGGCAATTGACTTCAATCACCCTTGATAGTATGATTTAATCATACTTTAATGGAGGGTATATATATGCAACCAGAAAAAGCCGAAAGAATCACAATCACTTTGCCGCCGGACATGTTGACCTCAATAAAAAAAATTGTTAGCTCCGGTTCATATGGCTCAACAAGTGAACTCATCAGAGAAGCCATCAGGCTATGGCAAAAAAGAGAAGAAGAACACAACACAAGAATTTCTTTAATCCGTGAACGTCTGGCACATTCAGCGCAAAGCGGTGAACCTGTGCCGCTCGATACTGCTTTTAAGCGTGTAGAGAAACTCCACAAACAACGGATGAAGAAGCAATCTAATGAAAACGTATAGTGTTTATTTATTGCCAGACGCTATCAAAGACCTTGAGAGTATTTACGAATATATCACAGAACAAAGCGGTTTTCCTGAAAGAGCATGGGCATACATCGAAAGGCTTCGGACAAAATGTCAGTCCTTAGAAAGGGCACCACAAAGAGGCCAACAACGAAATGATTTAATGGAAAATTTAAGAGTTTATCCTCTTGATAAAAAAACCGTTGCAGCCTTTGTTATTGATGAAGGCAAGCAGGTGGTAAGCATTTTAAATATTTTCTATGGCGGCAGAGATTACGAAACCATCATGTCAGGCCCAAAGCATAACCCCTAGGTGTAGCGTCACACAGTAATTGTTGATAAGGCTCAGAGGGCTTCAACGTGGATAAAAAAAGCTTCACGGCACTAGAGTAAACATCACCTAAAGATCAATTACCAAGATGCTCACCATTACCAATCTCAACGCTTGATACGAAAGTAAAAGACAAACTGCACTGAAGAAATGGAATAAAAAGGTTTTCCTTCCGGAAGACGACTGGCCAGCCAGTCGGCATAAGGTAAAACCACGAAGGCGGGAGCACCGTTGCGGTCGTGGATGATTTGGATATCAGTATGTACGTTCATCGCGTTTTTATTAGACAAAAATCAAGTAGTCCATTGGAAACAGCCAGTTGCCAGGTACCATAAAAACTGGGGACACAATAATACTGGTCGAAGTCTTAGGGAGAATTGCGAATTCCAAGAGTCCTGAAATCAGTATTGTGTCCCCAGTTTTTTTACATATTAAATGGTACCAAATTTGCACAGACTGTTTCATAAATTTTTATAGAAGGATCGAACTGGGAAATTTCCCGACAATGGCAAAACGCTTCCCGAAAGGGCGTGACGCAAAGCCTCAAGCCTACGTTTTTCAAAAAGAAAAATAAGGCAGCGGGGTTACCGAAAGAGACAGCCCATGACAATATGTAAAAGTGCCCAAACCTTTATTTTTTCCACCTTCCTGCTCTTAATAACAGCTCTTGCCGCCCATGGAGCTGAAGCAACCTTCAGCTGGACAGCTAACACTGAGCCCATCTCCGGTTACAAGATTCATTACGGAACCAGCAGCCAAGATTACAATTTTGTAGTTGACGTAGGCCTGCCGATAGCAGTCGATGGCGAAATTGTTGCATCGGTAGATGGATTGCTGGAAGGAAATACATACTATTTTGCGGCAACAGCATACTCATTAACCGAGGAGAGCGACTACTCTACTGAGGTGGAGTATACGGTCCCTGAGGTTCCGACCGGGGACGCAATAACCAGGGAGTTTGGAAATTCTACCCACAGCGATGTGCCTGGTGCCATTGAGGAAACTTTCACTAATATCAATAGCACAATCCTCGAAGGTTCGGATACGGTGAGTACCTGGTCCTGGTCTTCGCCAACACCACACAAAATTGCCAACACGATTATTCTAAAAGCCGATCTTAGTTCAATCCCCTCTTCTGCAATCATTGAGGAGGCGTCACTCACATTGTATCAAACCGCAAGCCATGGTGAATCTGTTTATAGCAATTCTGTTCACCGTATAGCTGGTCGAAATCCGGTCATTTCAGAGGTTTCAGGATACAACGCAGCCGCCGGCCTTTCCTGGAGCGAAGTTGCTGCGGGCACCACATATGATAGCGTTCCGCTTGGCTTGGCAGACATTGGGGCAGCTGAAGACACAATTGATCTTGACACCACCCCAGGATATAAAACATGGAGTATTACTGCCATGGTCCGTGATTGGGTGAGTAACCCTTCTGTCAATTTCGGTCTTCTTATCAAGGGAGAAGAGACGAACACTGAAACCGGCCGTACCTTTGCTGCATCAGAATACAGCGATGGTAACATGCGCCCTAGTCTGACAATTACATATCGACTAGCAGCAGAGGCGGGAACGGTTCCAACGGCCAATGATATGGCTCTTCAGGGACCAGAGAACAGCGAAGTTTCCAGCCAGCTGAATGTAGATAATCCTGATGGGAATACACTGGTGTACAAGGCAGTTACCCAACCAATCAATGGTACATTGACAATAGAAGAGTCGACCGGATCTTTTACCTATAGCCCAGCTTCCAATTACTTCGGTATTGATTCTTTCACCTATAATGCCACTAATGATGCGGGAATATCAAACACAGCAACTGTCACCCTGACAATAAGTTCAGTTAACAATGCTCCGGTCGCAAGCAGCGCAGCGATAACGATTGATCAAGATACTTCTCATTCAGGACAACTCTCTGCGACAGATAGTGATGGTGATCTTTTGACTTATTCCCTGGTCAGTTCACCAACGAAAGGTACTGCCAGTGTAGGCCAGGATGGGACATACACATATTCGCCTCAGGCAGGCGCTTTTGGGAGTGACTCATTTACCTTCAAAGTATCCGATGGCTTCGCGGATTCGAATAGTGCCATTGTAACTATCACCATCACCCCCATCACCTCGACCAATGATGCGCCAGTAGCAAAAAACAGTGCCTTTTCCCTTGACCAGGGAAGTGTCTACAACGGTCAACTCGATGCCAGCGATGCAAATGGAGATTCAATAAGTTTTTTCATGGTAACAACACCAGCAAAAGGCAGCCTCAGCATCGCCGATAACGGCAGCTTTACCTACACCCCAACTGCAGATGCCACCGGCAATGACAGTTTCACCTTCAAGGCAAGTGACGGCAGCCTGGATTCAAATACGGGCACAGTCGACATCATTATTAATGAAACAGCTAATAATGACCCGACAAACGATTTTGCTTTTGAGGTCGGAGAGCTGCAGGTTACTTCCGCTTGGCAGCCGGTAATCTTTGAAACCGCCTTCGTCAATCCTGCCGTAGTGGCCAAGGCCGGGACAATGAACGATGTAGAGCCCAGTACCATCCGAATCAGAAACCTGACAAGCACCGGCTTTGACATTCGAATCCAGGAATGGGATTACCTTGATGGTGTCCATCCCGCTGAAACGGTAACTTTTATGGCCATGGAGCAGGGATATCACCAGATGGCCGACAACGTCCAAGCCATTGCAGGCTGCAACAATGTTTCCGGTTTGAACAGTTTTCATCAGGTTGATTTTTCTCATCCGCTGCCGACAAAACCTGTGGTCTTAGCCTCGGTCGTCACCGAGAACGAGCATGATGCGATAGCCCTGAGAATGAAAAACATTACTGGGGATGGGTTTGCCATTGCCCTGCAGGAACAGGAGAGCAATGATGGTACCCATGCTGCAGAGACGACCTGCTTTATCGCCCTGGAAGAGTGGGCAGGTACGGTTGACAATTTTATATTCGAGGTTGCTGCCACTGATGATACACTTACAAATACGGCGACAACAGTTCCTTTTACTCAGCTGTTCCCTGAAAAACCATTCATCCTGGCTGACATGCAGAGTGCAGATGGCGGGGACACTGCAGTTCTCGGCATAAACAATCTGTCCGCTGCCGAAGCAAGTCTGGTCGTCGTGGAGGAGACGTCAGCAGACAGCGAGGTTGCACATATCACAGAGACTGGCGGATATATTGCTATCGCGCCTCACAATGAAGTTTCCACACCTCCCTCCTCCCTGAGTTTTGAGGTTGGCGAAATTATGGTGGACAGTTCCCTCGTCCGGGTAAACTTCAGCAGCCCGTTCAGTCAACCGGTAATCATTGCCAACACGATAACCAGAAACGATACTGCCCCCAGTGTCATTCGCATAAGTGACGTCGACGCGCAAGGCTTCACTATCCAGATTCAGGCATACGACTACCTGACAACCGGCCACGGAATGGAGACCGTCAGCTACCTGGTCATGGAAAAAGGGAGCTATACTCTTGATGACGGAAGCCAGATTGAGGCCGGGCTGTTTGACACCAATGCCACGACATTCGCCACCCATTCATTAGTGAATCAATTGGCTGTTGCTCCGGTGGTTTTTACCTCTATAATTACCAGCAATGACCCTGAGGCCGTTATCGGTCGGGTCCGTAATATTTCCACCACCGGTTTTGAATTCCGATTGCAGGAGCAGGAAGCCAACGCAAAAGTTCATGGTGTGGAAACTGTGGCATACCTGGCCTGGACGCCCGGTTCCGGTATAACCAATGGTATCCATTTTCAGGTAGGGAAAACTGCGGACGCGGTCTATCACAAAAATTTTGCCATCAACTTTAATCAGGATTTTGCTGAGCTCCCCTTCCAATTTGCCGGGATGCAAACCACAGATGGTGGTGATACGGCCGCAGTGAAGGTTATCCAGGCTGGAGTTGCAGGAATGGAAATTATGGTTGAGGAAGAGGCCTCCAAAGACTCCGAAACCAACCATACCAAAGAAATAGCTGGTTTTCTGGCTCTGCTTCCTCAGTAAAAAATAAAAAACTGGGGACACAATACTGATTTCAGTGCTCTTGGGATTTGCAATTCTCCCTAAGGCTTCGACCAGTATATTGTGTCCCCAGTTTTTTCAGCATCGTCGTGATGGCAAACGTTGTCTGTAGCGCAAAATTTTACCCACTGCTGCAAATTTTACCCACTATTTTACCTAAAACATACATGGGATACTGTGATATCTGAAGAGTCATGTCTCAACTTCTGACATATCAAGTTCCTGTGTCATTTCCCGGACACTTTGTATTTCGCCATAAATCACGCTGCTTGAATCTCAGACAACTTTTTGGAAGAACACGAGAAACAAAGATAGATCTGCTATTAAAATACGCATAGCAAAAGTGGCCAGCTCTTTGAAGTTTGTCAGAAGTTAAAATCTGATCGACAAAATGGCGCTAACTTTGCTAGAGGCTTTTATGATTTTATAACCAAGGATCTTCCTTAAAAACTCCCCGACAATGGCAAAACGAATCCGGAAAAAACTTTATGTGAAGACTCCGGCCTGCATTTTTCATCAGAAAAATTAGGGCGCAGTGTCGCCGAAAGAGACAACCCATGACAATCTATAAAAATGCTCAACTCATAATTTTTTCCACTTGTCTTATCTTCTTATCAACCATTTCAGCACATGCTGCTGACGCAACCTTTAGCTGGATAGCAAGCAATGAACCGGTTTCCGGTTACAAAATTTATTATGGCACAAGCAGTCGTAATTATAATTTTACAGTTGACGTAGGCCTGCCGATAGCAGTGGGTGGCGAAATTATTGCTTCAGTAGAAGGATTACTGGAAGGATATACATACTATTTTTCGGCAACAGCATACTCACTAACCGAGGAGAGCGATTATTCAGTCGAGGTGGTCTACACTGTACCTGGCACTGCTGAATCAAATAATGCTATTGTCAATGTTACCGGTGATGTTGCTTTCGAATTGGGTGAATTACTGGTCACCTCAGATTGGCAGCATGTCGATTTCAGCACCGAATTTGCTTCTTCCCCGTCGTTGGTTGCCAAATCAACAACCATAAACGATCCGGAAACCGGTTTAGTGACTATCCGAAATCTAACCAGCCAAGGGTTCGACATCCGTATCCGAGAGTGGGACTATGCAGATGGTCTCCATCCAGAAGAAACAATCTCCTTTCTGGCAATGGAACGGGGTCACCACCAGATAGCCGACAACACCTTTGCCGTTGCTGAATGCACTAATATATCAGGCCTTAACAACTACGAGCAGGTGGCCTTTGCCAGTGCCTTACCTAGCCAACCGGTCGTTTTATCATCGATTGTGACCGTCAACGAGGCCAATGCGGCAATCCTCAGGATGAAAGCTATTACCAATCAGGGGTTTTCCATCACCATGCAGGAACAAGAAAGCAACGATGGGAGCCATGCTGAAGAAACATTTTGTTTCATTGCCATGGAAAAATGGTCAGGCATAGTGGACGATCTTATGGTCGAGGTTGGGTCAACCGAAAAAACCCTCTCCGACACCGGATCAACAATTTTTTTTAATCAACAATTCCCCACCATCCCGTTTATTTTGGCCGATATGCAAAGTACTCATGGCACGGACACAGCAATACTCGGAATGAGCAACATTTCTGGCACCGATATCACAATGACAGTTCTCGAAGAACAATCGGCAGATAGCGAGGTCGGACATACCACAGAAGTTGGTGGATACATTGCTGTCACTCCTTTACGTGCTGATGAAGCACAGATTAACCCCAAACTCCTTGATGGAACATCATGATGTCATCAATTATCAGCATGTTCAACAACTTAATATATCAAACCGGTAAATAAGTCTTAATCTGGGGACACAATACCAATTGATTTGTGCCCAGATTAGATCCGACAGAGCTCACATTTTCTGTAACTCGAGATACAGTTCCTCAGCTTTTGGCCGTTCGGCAAAATCTACCTTGCCCTCAAGCAGTTTAACCAGAGTCTGCACTGCTTCTTCCTTCTGACCATTGCCGTTCTGCGCCAAGGCCAGATGATAAGAAAAAACCGGATCGCCCGGCCTGTGCTGCAGAGCAAATGCAAACTGAGAGAGAGCCAGGCCGTACGAACCTCGATGATAATGCACCCATCCAAGGGTATCGGCGACGCTGGGATCATCAGGCATAGCCTTTTTGGCAGTCATGGCCAGCATCAGCGCCTTACCGAGGTCTCCGTTCGGTTCCGTGGCAATTAACCAGGCCAGATTGTTGGCCGCCATAGGATAATTTTCTTTAATTTTCAGCACATTTTCATATTGCTCGATGGCTTTGTCATTGCTCCCCTCGGCAACATACAATGCGGCAATACCCATATGCCCCGGCAGCGACTTGGGATCTTTTTCAACCATCGCCTGATACCTGGCCATGGCCTCCTTGTTTTTTCCCAGCCGTGTCAACAAGTTCGCAGCGGCCAGCATCGACTGGGTATTTTCCGGGCTGAGTTCCTGCACCTTGTCATAAGCGGCAAGAGCCTCTTCATCTCTTTTCTGCTTTTCCAGAAGTTCGCCAAGCACGAGATAGAGCCGATAATCCTTTGGCACCTTGGCAATCTGTTGCCGAACAAAGGCCTCGGCACCAGCCAGGTCATCCTTATGCTGTAAACCAATAAGCAGGGCAACTGCCGGTATATGGCCCGGATCGATTGTCAGCAATTCGGTCAGGTATTCCTCAGCTTTTTTAGGGTCGTTAGCCCCCAGGGAAGCAAGAGCCAGATTACCGAGGATTTCCGTATTACCGGGTATCTGCCTTCTCATGTCGGTGAGGATGGTAATCGCCTGCTCATACTGTTTGGTGCCGATCAGGGCCCGCCCCAGGATAAGTGCCGCACGGACATTTTTCTTATTGAGCTGGAGCGCTTTCGCCGCTTCATTTCTGGCATCTTCAAATGCGCCCTTGGCCAGATAAAGTTCGCCCATGAAGGTGTGATATTGGGGATTATTGCCCGTTTTTCTGAATTGCCGTTGCAATTTCCTGTTGGGCAAAATCGATTTCACCAAGACTGTAATGGGCCATGCCCAGATAGAAAAAGGGCTCAGGCAAATTGGGGAAATCCTTGTTCAGTCCCTGCAAAATTGTTACGGCTTCCCGTATCTTGCCTTCCTTCATCAGAAAACGAGCCTGCAGCAGGCTGGCGCCACTATGCCCTGGTGTTTCTTTCTGCAACTCCTCAAGAATTGATTTTGCCTCATCAAATTTGCCCCGATCAAAGTAAAAGGTGGCAAGCGCTGCGGTAATATCCGGGTTGTTTGGTATGGCGGTTCGCGCATTGACCAGAACGTGCTCTGCCTGGTCATTTTTGCCGTTTTGCTTTAAATAATCAGCTAATTGTAATCGATAACGAGGGTTCGTCGGCTCAATGGCGATAACTTTTGCCAGTTCTGCCTCAACCTTTTCTACTTCACCTGCTCTGCCGAAATAGCTGGCCTGCAGGAGGTGGGCTCCGGCATTGTCCGGGAATTTCTGAGCAATTTCAGCCAGAAGATTCTGGACTTTGTCTTTTTCTCCTCTCGTCTCGTAGAAGAGTATCAGTGTCTTGTAATTGTTAAAGTTGGCGCCATCCACGGCGACAGCCGTCTGAAAAGCCTTTTCAGCCGCCGGCCATTCCTTCTTGGCGGCATGAATCCGCCCTTTCAGATTCTGCAACTCGGCGGACGTATCAAGCCCTGCACCGATTTTTTCAAGTGCCGCCAGAGCCTGGTCATAATTGCCGGCGGTTAATTCAAGTTGGGCCAAAAGGGCCAGGGCATCGCGATTATTTGGATCTTTGCCGAGTATATGGTCGAGTCGTTTGCGGCTCTCTTCTTTTTTATCGGACAATAAATAGAAAAAAGCCACCTTGAGACTCGCGTCCAGGTTATCGGGAAGAAGGTCCGCCGCCCTGATCAGTTCGTCAAAGGCGTTCTTGGCCTGCCCCTCCTTCAGGTACAACAAACCCAGCTGGTATCGGGCCTCGCCGAATTTTGCATCCAGCTGAATGGCATTGCGCAACTCCAGGATAGCCGATTTCGGATCATCTTTTTTTATATACTCAAGGGCATTATTATAGTACGTCTGTTTGTCTTCTTCCGGCGAGGAGCAGGCGCTGAAAAGAACTGCACAGAGAATCAAAAGCAGGAAAATTTTGGCGAAAGTACTTCTGCCATCAGTGGCACTAAATCCGCTTGTCAAGGTGTGTTGGTCAATAATCATAAAATCAGTCCTTCAGGGTTGAGTGTATAATTCCCATAAACCATCCTTCTCAATGCAATAAATTACCTTGCTATTTGACTATAATAGCAAAAGCACGCTTCATATGGAAGAACCTTTACAAGAAACTTTAGCTTGATTGTTGTCTTATATAACCGATATAGTAATTTAATATACTCAATTGCAACATCTGCAGGAAAATTGGTACAATCAGGATACTATTTGAAAAAGCATCTGAATTCTTCTTATGTTCGTTGCCTGGCTGAGTTCCTCAGCAAATAACTAATTTCAAGTGAAAAAGTGGAGTCAAATTCATAGATGGAAGCAGAAACGCCCGAAGAAGGGATAAACATAAAACAACTTATTGACGATTCTACTACGCAGAAAGGCTCTGATTGTCAGCTGCATCCTTATCGCCACGACTTTAGGGGTGGTTATATATTTGATGCAACCTAAAACTTATGAGAGCACTGCTTTGTTGAATTATCAGCAACAGAGGGTGAATCCCGCCAAGATGTCCCCGGATGAAGAGGCAAATATAAAAGATATAGTGTCCACCTTGTCGGACATTGTGACAAGCAGGACGAGTCTTGAAAAGATTATTATCCAGGAGGGACTTTATAAAGAAGAGAGAGAGACAGTTGCCTATGGAAGAGGTCGTAAATATGATGCGCAAAAAAATCAGCATCACGCCAGCTAACAGGGGTGACACCTTTATCGTTAGCTACGAGGCGACCAACCCCGAAAAGGTTGGTCGAGTAACAAACGCATTAGCCTCTGGTTTTATTCAAGAAAACATGAAATATCGTGAAGAGAAGGCGGCGGAAACCTCCACCTATACTCAAGATGAACTCAATATGGCCAAAGAGATCCTCGACAGAAAAGAAGCGCTGATGCGAGACTTTAAATTAAAAAATTATAATGAGATGCCGGAACAGCAAGCTGTCAATGTCTCGAGGTTGACCTCCTTACAGACCCAGTATCAGAGTATCCAGTTGTCCATACAGGATCTGGAGCGGACCCGGGTGCTCTCAAGAGACCAACTTGCAAATCGCCGCCAGATGTTGTCCAACTTAACACAGGGCCCTGCTCAAACGTCACCTGGCAACCAGCCGGTACCAGTTGAAAACGACCGTATGAAACTCAAACGCCTGCAAAAAGAGCTGCAAGAGCTGCAGGGACGATACACAGACCAGCACCCGGAAATCAAGGATCTTAAAAAGAAGATTGCTCATCTCGAACAGACTGTTGAACCTGCAACGGAGAAAGATACAAACAGAACCAATGATAATTTTGACAGTACAATACTTGAGCTTCAGACGGAGATCAAAGGTATCGGACTGAATATCGAAAAAATGGAAAAAGAAAAGGTAGATATTCAGAACCTTATAAGACAATACGAGCAGTGGGTAGCTGCAGCACCGATACGAGAGGCGGAGTGGTCTGCATTAACAAGAGAGTACGGTGAAGTAAAGCGGCATTATGATTTTCTCGTTTCTCAGAATTTACAGGCAGGATCAGCGCTTAACCTTGAACTAAAACAGAAAGGGAGTCAGTTTAAAATTGTCGATGCTGCACAGACGCCAATGAAACCGGTTAAGCCGGATTTTCTGAAAATTATGGCAATGGCCCTTCTGGCCGGTTGCGGACTTGGGGGGGGAGCGGCCATAGGACTCGGATTCCTGGATACCTCATTCAAGGAACCAACGAAGCTTGCGCAAACTTTTGGACTGGAAGTTATCTGTTCTGTCCCACATTTTCCATTAGAAGATGAGGTCACCAAAAAACGTCTCTGGACCATACTGGGGACTATTTTTTTTCTGGCCTGGGGATTAGCCATTGTCATCGTGATTGTTTATTTCTGGAAACAGGGGCAAATTATCGTTTGATATTTTGGCAAGATTCGGCGTAGAATTTATTTTACAATCAGCTCAGTTAATTGAGAAATTAGAATAGTTTTACTGGGACAAAATGGGTAACTTATCAAAAATACTTGAAAAAGTTGAGCATCTCAACGAAATTGAACGGAATGACATCAACGATGTCCCAAAGCCACAGAAAATAAAACAACCCCCAGCTCCGCCATCAATCTCCCAAAAGAACGAAAAAGCAGAATCGTCACAATCCTTCGATAGAAGATGGAATAAGCGTTTATTTAAGGCCATTTACGATGATCTCTCTCTCCCTGAGGTATTTAAAGTTCTGCGTTCCCGCATCCTGCATCCCCTTGCTACCGGAAAACCGATAAAAACCATTCTAGTTACCTCGGCTGTTCCCCGGGAAGGAAAAAGTTTTATTGCGGCAAATCTCGGTATATCTCTCGCCCAGGGAATGGATCAACACGCACTGCTGGTGGATTGCGACCTGAGAAGACCGTCGCTTGCCAGGTTATTTGGTATGCCCGAGAATCCAGGGCTGGTTGATTTCCTGAGCGATCATGTGACGCTGTCAGAACTGATAGGCAAGACAGAGGTGCAAAAGTTATCTGTTCTGGCAAGTGGTAAACCTCCTGTTAACCCGGCTGAGCTACTCAGTTCAACGCGGATGCGTGCACTCATCCTTGAATTATCCTGCAGGTATTATGACCGCATCATCATTTTTGACAGCCCGCCCTTGTTGGTCGCAGCAGAGACAGCTGTACTTGCGGGACAGGTTGATTGTGTGATTCTGGTCGTTCGTCAAGGAGTTTCGAGCAAAGTGGAGATCCAAAAAGTCATCGATAAAATTGGCCAGGAAAGGATATTCGGTATCGTTTTTAATGACCATACCGGAGGTGTCTTCGAGAAGTCCTACGCAAAAGGGTATGGCTATTATTATCTCGGCGCAGGCAAACAGGAGTAAGAAGTATACCAGAAACCAACTATCAAAAAATCAAAACAAAAGTAGTAAGAACACGCCGGACCTTGGAAAAAAAGGGCAAATTAAAGGCCGTAAAACTTTTGTCTGTCAAGATTATCATGACGTTGGAAATTATTATCTTTTGAAAAATAATCGGCAAAACCAGCAGCTTTCGTTTATAATCCTCACATGGAATTCGAAGCAGTTTCTTCGTGCCTGTTTTGAATCAATTATCAGAAAATGCACTGAAGATAATATTTGTTTTGAAGTCACAACAATTGATAACGGTTCTAGCGATGGTTCTTATGAAATAGTAGAACATACCAAAAAAAATTTGTGGATCATTTTGCACTTATTCCTTTGGCTGCCAACAAGGGAACAACATATACACGTAACCTAGGCCTCAAAAAAGCACTTGGTGAATTCATTTGTATCCTCGATTCGGATACCGAGTTGGGCGATGGCAGTTTGAGCGCAGTTCTCGATCCACTGCATTCTGATCCGATAATCGGGCTTCTGCACCAAGGTTGCTGTTACCTGACGGAACTGTACAAAATTCAGTCAAACGTTTTCCGACGATGTTAAATAAGTTGATGAAAATACCGAAAATCTTTTTTTGGTGTTAATATAAAAGACACTGATTTTTATGAAAACTTTCCATTTCACGAGGGACGCGAAGTTGACACTGCCATATCAGCTTGCTGGTTTTTCAGAAAGAAACTGATCCTGGATGCAGGACATCTGGACGAAAAGATATTTTATGCACCGGAAGATATTGATTTCTCGCTGCGGGTTTGGCGGGCAGGATATAAAATTCTTTATTTTCCTTTATACAAAGTATTGCATCATACTCAACAAATAACCCATAGAAAGCCTTTTTCAAAAGCATCATTAGGCATTTCTTTGGATTAATTTATCTTTATCGAAAACACGGTGGATGGTTTAGTCGTCCAAAATTTGGCCAATAAAATTAGTACATATTTTCTGGCTGAAAACCGTACGGGAGGGCCAACTGGGCGGATGAGCACTATTGATAATGAAATAAAAGTTGAATTCGTTGAGTTGCCACCATACAAGGCTCTCGAGCAGGAATGGCTTTGGAAACCAGAGTCCCGCTGCTGATGCCTCTTTTTTTATCTCCTGGTCCTGGATCGGTTGTTGGCTCGCCTGTTTACCGTCGCATATTGAACCAAACTTCGACCTGAGCAGAATCGAGAGTTTGGAGTCGAGGGAAAAAGATGGATGTATTGCTACGGAAGAAGTTTGGGTTGAATATGCGACGGTAAACAGGCGAGCCAACAACCGATCCAGGACCAGGAGATAAAAAAAGAGGCATCAGCAGCGGGACTCTAGTTTCAAAGCCATTCCTGCTCGAGAGCCTTGTATGGTGGCAACTCAACGAATTCAACTTTTATTTCATTATCAATAGTGCTCATCCGGCTAATTGGTCCTCATTTACGGTTTTCAGCCGAAGATACTGTACTAGTTTGATTGGCCAAATTTTGGACGACAAAACCATCCACCGTGTTTTCGATACAGATAAATTAATCCAATGAAATGCCTAATCGATGTTTTTGAAAAAGGCTTTCTATGGGTTATTTGTTGAGTATGATGCAATACTGTGTAAAAAGGAAAATAAAGAATTTTATATCCTGCCTGCCAAACCCGTATCGAGAAATCAATATCTTCCGGTGCATAAAATATCTTTTCGTCCAGATGTCCTGCATCCAAGATGAGTTCCTTTCTAAAAAACCAGCAAGCTGATATGGCAGTGTCAACTTCGCGTTCCCCGTGAAATGGAAAGTTTTCATAAAAATCAATGTCTTTTATATTAAAACCAAAAAAAAAGATTTTCGGTATTTTCATCAACTTATTTAACATCGTCGGAAAACGTTTGACTGATTATTCTGTACAGTTCCGTCCGGTAACAGCAACCTTGGTATGGGGGAGAAGCCCGATTCTCGGATCAGAATCCAGTCGATCGAGAACTGCGCTCAAACTGCCTTCGCCCAACTCAGTATCCGAATCGAGAATACAAATGAATTCACCAAGTGCTTTTTTGAGGCCCAGGTTACGTGTATATGTTGTTCCCTTGTTGGCAGCCAAAGGAATAAGTGCAAAATGATCAACAAATTTTTTTTGGTACTGTTCTACTATTTCATAAGAACCATCACTAGAACCGTTATCAATTATTATGACTTCAAAACAAATATTATCTTCAGAACATTTTCTGATAATTGATTCAAAACAGGCACGAAGAAACTGCTTCGAATTCCAGGTGAGGATTATAAACGAAAGCTGCTGGATTTGCCGATTATTTTTCAAAAGATAATAATTTCCAACGTCATGATAATCTTGACAGCCAACAGTTTTGCGGCCTTTAATTTGCCCTTTTTTTCCAAGGTCCGGCGTGTTCATACTACTTTT
>CAWCLE010000011.1:0-406395 GCA_963796255.1 uncultured delta proteobacterium
CTCATATGTTGTACCAATATTGGTTTGCGATCGCGGCGGCCAGACCGGCATTCACTTCGCCTGCACGATTCCCGGTGGATTCCAGCTTCCTGCGCCGGCTGGAAGGATGGAAGGTGCTTCCATCTTCGGCCAATAGAGACGCATCACAAGGTAAATCGTGTCATCCGGTGCCGGCAGCCAGTTAGCTTCCTTATCCTTACCTGGCGAGTCCTTCTGTATGTAAAGCCTAATTGATCCGTCCGCATTCTTCTTCAAGTCGGGCAACATGGGCGAGTTGATGAGATAGCGATTGATCAAATTCTTGGTCAGGAGCTGCGTCTTGCCGTCGTATAATGTCACTGACCAGAAAGAGTTCACGGGCGGCAGTTTTCCGGCCGGGAAGGTAATTGTGTAGTTGTGCTTGCTGGTATCGAGTGTCTTGCCGGCCGCATCGGTGCGGGTCATGGGATACATGGCTTCGGCGCTATCATTGCCGTAAATACCACCCATGGCTGCAGCGGCTCGCTTGAGCCAATCGCCGTTGTAGAAAGCGCTGTCACCGAACAGGGCACCTACCTTCCAGCCGTTGATGTTTGTCATTCCGGAGTCGAGATACTTCGTTACTTTGTCGTCGCCTTCCTTCATCGCCACCAAAACGACGGCCTTGTGTTCCAGTGACAGCTCCTTGAAGTCAAAGGTTTTGCCCGGGCCTATGCCGATACTGGCAAGCCTGCCACGAAGCTCCTTGGTCTCAGGGGTGATGGGAACGAACTCGAGGGCGGCGTCCAGGTAGGCGTAAAAGTTCGCCTTGATTCCCGACGTTGTAGCCGGGAGGAAGTCGATCTTCGGTGCTGCGGCGGGCGCGGGCTGATTGAGGAAGGCAGAGAGCGGCTCGACTTTATAACCGGCCTGAATTTTAACCACGTTCGGCATGTCATCGGCGTTGAAGAGCTGAGTGCGGAAAAGAGTCAGCGCGAAGGGCGTCGTTGATTTAAATACCTCCCTGATACCCGCGGGCTTTTCGCCTTTCCAGTCAGGGCCGACCACGAGATAGTGACCGGCATCTGGGCCCGTCGCACGGGTACCGATATAGCCGTAGTTGTAGGTATTGCCGTCGATCAGTTGCACAGAGTAGTAGCGCTCTTCTGGCACTGCCGGCACCGAGATCACCATCGGCTCCGCCCGCAGGTCCAGCCAGACCATCGAATACGGCGTGTCGGCATTGGGTGTGACGACGGCCGTGTCTTTGTAAGTGAGGGTAGCGGCATCGTTATACATTGTGTTGAACGGCGCCTTGTATTGCCCCGAGTTTTTGTCAACCGAGAACTCCTGCATCACCGCGTAGTTCATCACGATTGGCAAACCATAGATGAACGCCTCCTCGGCGATAGCCTTGGTCTCGGCGATTCCAGGTGCCGCGATGCCTGCCTTTTTATCGGCTTGTTCTGCAGCCGCAATGGGGTCATTTTTCGTCGCGCATCCGCTTAACAGCGCTACAGCGAAGACGCTGCATAAAGCGCCGAATAGAAGTACGTGTCTTGATTTGTTCATTTGTCTCTCCTTATTTCACCATCTCCAGTTTCGGAGCCGTCCACGTACCATCCAGAGCAGCTGCTTCTGGCCAATAGATGCGCAGGTAAGATGAGAATGGTCCCTTGGGTGCAGGAAGCCAATTCGATTCCATGTCCTTGCCGGGTGACTCGTGCTGGATGTAGAGCGTGAGGCCGCCATCGGCATCCATTTTCATGTCCGGCAACATCGGCGAATTGATGAGGTAGCGGTCGATGGGATTGGCCACCAGCAAGCTCTCCGGCAGCTGATACATGGTGAGCGACCAGAACGCATGCGCGGGTGGCAGTTTTCCCTTGGGGAAATGCAGAGTATAGCGGTTAGCGCCGTTGAGCTTTTGGCCGCTAGCGTCAGTCCAATAAATAGGGTACATCGCTTCCTGTTTTGAATTTCCCCAGATGCCCATGGTTGCGAGCCAGCGATAGAGGTAATTGTTTTTCATGAATGCGCGCGTGCCGAAGACATCGCCGGCGGTAATTTTACCTTCCGCCAATAACTTCGCACCGCCCGCAAATTCTTTCCAGGCGTCGCCGATGCCTTCCTCGAAGGCTTTCTTCATTTCAGGGGAAAGCTTCTTGGGATCAAAGGTCTTTCCGGCGCCGATGCCAATCTTGGCGAACCTCTCCATGAGTTCTTTCTCGGACGGAACGGTCGGGCTGAATTGTAGGACGAAATTCAGGATATTGAACACCTCGAGAGAGCTTTTCTGCTCTTCCTTGCTGAGCGGCTTGATGTATTCGATGGCCGGTGCGGGGGTGGGCGCTGCGGTGCCGAGAAAGGACGAGAGCGGCTCCACCTTGTACTCCGACTGGATTCTCTTTACGTTGTCGAGGTCGGCCGGATCGAAAAGCTGGGTGCGGTAGATAAGGGTGTTTATCTCGGTCTCGGACTGGATGACCTCCTTGATTCCCTGCGGTTTCTCGCCCTTCCAATTCGGGCCAGCCAGCATGATGCTACCCGCTTCGTTACCGGTGGTTCGGCTGCCGGCATAAGCAAAGTTGAACGTATAGGCGTCGATGAACTGAATCGAATAATAGCGACCTTCTGGAATTTCCGGGACCGTCAGAACGAGCGGTTCGGTCCGGAGATCCGCGCCGATAAAGGAATAGGGCGTGTCGGAATTGGGCGTCTGAATGGCCTTGTCCTCCGGGGTGTAGACGCGCGGGATGCTGTGGATCTCATTCCACGCCCCCTTGTATTCGGGGTCTTTCTTGTCGACGAAGTAGCCGTATTGGATGCGGTAGCCGTCCACCATGGGATAACCGTAGATGTAGGCTTCCTTGGCGATGGCACGCGCCTCCGCTGCGCTGATCTTGTCTTGGGCGTGAGCTTGGATCTGTGGAAACGCAAGCAGCGCTATGATGCACCCCAGCGTGATGAGTCTTGTGCGTTTTGTCATCTTGTGTTTCCTTTGGTATTGAACCGGATGAAAAGTTGGGGTAGCTAACAAGTTAATCTATAGTTTCTCGATAACTCCGAAATTGTCAAAATCGTTCCGACGTCAAATCAATTACATAGCAAAAATACTGTTTGCTATCATGAGTAATTGATGAGCTTTATAAAAACTTAATATCATTCACTTTACATTGTTTACCTTGCCCATGGCAACAATAAACAGGGCCAGAAGATGATCAGGTTGACATGTTTCCTGTAAATGGCACCGGGATCATGCTAAAAAAAAATTGTCCCAAATGGAGCATTTTGAAATCTAAAATAATCCAGAAAATATTTACAGGTCACTTCGACATAATAGTCAGGCAACGAGGTTGATAGTAACTGAGACGCAGTTGAAAGTAGTATCAACGCCGGGGATGAGCAAAAATGGAGCAATTGCCACGGTTGATTCTCTGGAACATCTCGAATGGCCGGCAAGTAAAAGCATGCTAGGCATTTGGCCTCTTCGGAACCAGAGAGATACATGAATAAGCTCAGATATTCCCTCCCACGACTGAGGTAAATAGATTCATGGATAAGCTCAAATCTCAAATTGCTTTTTTGTTGTTAGGTTTCTGCGGCACCATCTTGCTTATCTCCACAGTAGATATCTCTCGCTGGGGTTCTGTTGTACTCTTGAGAGGTGTTCTTTGGTTAAGCTCTACTTTGCGGTTGCTCTATTCAGGGCCAACTCCAAAGAAGTAGACGGCTCTAAGACTCAGGAAACATCTATACCCTGTAGTGAATTTTATCACCTATTACTGCCAATTCAAATCTTTACAGATACGATCTTACTCGTTTCAATGCAAACTCATATACCGGTTCGCTTTTAAAACTCAAGAATTGGTAAATCCTGGCCCACATCCTATTTGACATATTGTATTCGAACGATTACAATTTGGTGTATGTATACAGTCAAAACACTACCAGAATTCGATAAATGGCTGGACCGCATAAAAGACCGCATTACACGGCTTCGTCTAAGCCGCCGCCTTGATAAAGCCCAGCGAGGAAATCTCGGCGATGTAAAGCCTGTGGGCCAAGGCCTTTTCGAAATGCGGGAGCACTTCGGTCCGGGCTGGCGGATGTATTATACCAAGCGAGGTGATACGTTAATCATCATGCTTGGCGGTGGAGACAAGGGCAGTCAAGAAAAGGATATCGCAACAGCCAAAGAGCGTGAAGCTGCGCTGGAGGATTGAATTATGAAAAAACACATTGCCGACTTACCAGATTTCGATATGGCTCAACAGCTAAAGAGCGAAGAAGATATCGCTGCTTATATAACGATGGTGATTGAGGATGGTGATGCAGCTGAACTGGCCCATGCTTTAGGGGTAGCAGCCAAAGCTCGGGGTATGAGCGAAGTTGCAAAATCTACAGGTATAACCCGTGAAGCTCTGTATAAAGCGCTAAAACCAAATGCCAAACCTCGATTTGACACAATCAATAAGGTATGTGCAGCCCTCGGTGTCCGTTTGGTAGCTCGGCCTACTCAATCTCAGTGAAAGGGTATCCATATTCTTTTCCTACGTTCAATTCTGGTGAAGGCGAACACTGCCAACGTAAACCGCAAAGCTGCCGTTGCCTTCTAAGCTGTCGAATCGGTGATCATACCTGCCGCATCAGGCGCATGCCATTTAAGGTCACCAGCAAGGATGCCCCCATATCTGCAAAGACGGCCAGCCAGAGGCTGCTCATTCCGAGGACCATTGCCAATAAAAAAATGATCTTAACAAAAATTGAGAACCCTATATTCTGACGGATAACGGCCACTGTCTTACGGCTCAACCGTATGAGATAAGAGAGCTTGCTTAAATCATCGGTCATCAGAGCAACATCGGCAGTTTCAAGCGCCACATCCGACCCGGCGACTCCCATGGCTACACCAACCGTAGCGGTCGCCAGTGCGGGGGCATCGTTTACCCCATCGCCAACCATGACGACTTTGCCGAACTGTTCGGCGATTTTTTTAACCGCTGTAACTTTATCCTCAGGCAGCAGATCACTATAATATCCTGAAAGTAGGCTAAAACGTACACTATTTAGTATCCACTCCCAAGTACTTCAAGAGCAGCCTGTCTCTGGCCACTGATTCGGTGGACCATCGATAGCTGCCCATGACAGTCTGTACCTTTGTGGTTTCAATGCAGTCGAACCAATCCAGGATCTGAGCGAGAGAGCGTTGCGCAAGCCAGTTTTCCAGCTTCTTTTCGAGCTTGATAAGTGGTTTGTTTTTTCCGGGTTCTTTTTTCCTGAGCTTGACCTGTACTTCCTTTATTTTTTTCGTCAGGAAACAGTGATAGCTCAGCGAGACAAATTGGGTGAATTGTCTTCCCCGCAGATTGTCCGGGTACCATGTGCGCGGTCGCGCACCGTCGAGCCTCCCTTTTTGCACCGCAAAGAGTTCTTCGATTTTTTCTCGCAGTCGATAGTTTTCAAGTGCTGTAAATGTGTCCATGGCCTGATTGCTGACAAGGGCGAAATAGCCAAAGTACTTCTTTGCTTCGGTAATGGCTTTGTCGTTGAATCCCACCTTCAGCTGCCCCCCGCGCCCCTTTCTTGAGCAGGTCAGGTACTTGTCTATTTTCTTTTGCGCTGATTCCGTGAACTCGGTTTTTCCCTCTTCTATTTGCGCTTTCAGTTCAAGCAGGTCCTTACGGAAAGCGAGTTCTTTCTTGGCTTCATTGTCGGGTGAATAGTAAACATGCACATACAGACGGCGCGAGATCGTTTCTCTTTCACCGGCGACCTTGCCGTTGCGTGATCGCCGGCGTGCCCGGGTGAACTGGTGCATTCTGAGCGAAGTTGCTCCGCAGATTGACGGGTCGAACGGACAAGTGCTGGACATACCCGCCAGTGTTGCACGGAGCGCATCAACTGTCTCGCGGACCCAGATAATATTTGGATCAACCAGGGTCAGAAACTTCACATTGCGCAAGGCGAATTCCATCATGTTCTTTTGGCTGTAGTAGCCGTTATCGGTGACGATCAGAGGTTTCTCCAGATTGAGACACTTGAGTTGTGTCAGAGTGTTTTCAATGGATATGACATCGGGGATATTGCCGGGTTGCTTAGCGAAGGCTATTGGTTCGCGACCCTTCACGGAATATAAGGTCAAAAGCTTGATCGTATTGAGTCCGTCGCCATCCTTGTTGAACCCCTGCCGCGCCTCCGACTGATTTTCAGAGTAGGTCGAGATAGTGGTTGAGTCAAATGCCAGCACAGGAGACTCTCCCAGACGTCCCGCCCGAGCTGAAAAATAGCACTGAACGCCTTCTTCATTGCGACCAACATCCTTAAACAGATTGCCATACACGTCTTCAGTGATCCCTTCACGATATGGAAGGGGGTGCATCACCTGCCAACTCTCAAGGCGCGGCAGCGTGTTGCCACCGGAACCGATCCAGTAGCGTGCGATAGATAGCATTTTTGCCGCATCACCCTCGCTGAATGAAGCACGTACATCATCATCAATGCCGGAAACCTTGCCCACCCATTCCAGGATGTCCGTGAGTCCGGTATGCTGACGTGTTGCATCGACAATGCCTCCTTCGCCTTGGTATTTTTTCGGACGAGTCGGCACAATTTCTTGTGCTCCCGACTTGATTTTTCCCTTCAGCTTCTGACTGACTGTATAGGTCTTTCTGGTCTTTTCGTCGTAGGCGGTAATCCGTTCATAGATGTAAATATCGCCATTCGGACGCTTCTCGCGCCGTTCGCCGACGTGAGTTTTTCCTGTTATTGGTTTAGCCATGAATAAACTCCCCTTTAAAATGTACGCATAAAATTAATACGTGCACGCAAAAAAGGCAAGAAAAAAGTACGGTTTTTCAGCTAATCCGTGCTTGTGGGGTGTTTTTTTGGCTTAAAGTATGCGCTTTATCCTATTTTCAGGTTAGTATCGCATTCTGATGATGGCAGGCCTGAATATGAGGAGCTGTTCACCCTGATGCAGGGATAAAATTACCTGTGACGGACTGCTATTGTCAAAAAATGGTGATAATTGAGAAATATTTGATGGAGAATGTTTTGTTTTGCTGTGTCTATTGCCGATTTCTCCGTCGAAATCAAAATAATTGCAAAACCTGTCTTGAAAAGGTAGTTTTAAAACATCAGATCAAATAGTCTTTCGTTGGAACGGGCTTTTTTAGGAAACCCGAAAAAAGCGATTATTTATTACCATCACCCAATGGCACGGCAATCCACGGCTACTCATCCGATCGTTATGCAAGCGCTTTGAAGCAAGCGGATAAAATGTTGGCGATCAGCCTTGATTCAGACCCAGGTAGGCTTTGATCAGCTCAGGATCATTGCCGGCCTTTGCGGCTGTTCCCTGCCAGACATCACGGCCTGATTCCAGCACACAGATACGATCCGCCACGTCAAGGGCTCTGGTTGTGTTCTGTTCAACGAGCAGAATAGTCACGCCCTGTTCGCGCAGGGCGGTAATGGCATGGTAGCAGAGATCGATGACCTTGGGCATGAGGCCAAGTGAAAGTTCATCGATAATAAGCAATTCCGGCTCCGCCATGAGAGCACGGCCGATGGCAAGCATCTGCTGCTCCCCGCCGGAAAGAAGAGATGCCTGCTGGTTAATCCGTTCCTTCAGCCTGGGAAACAGTTCAAGGACCTTGTCGCGATTTTCGGCCAGCCGATTTTTGGGCAAAGAGTAGCATCCCATTGCCAGATTTTCGCTGACACTCATATCGGAAAAAAGCCGCCTCCCTTCCGGGGCAATGGCAATACCAAGTTTGACTCGCCCGGTCACCGGTACGGAGGTGATATCCTGGTCTTTAAGCAGGATCTTCCCAGATTTCACCTGAACATGGCCGGCTATGGCCATAATTGTCGAGCTCTTACCGGCTCCGTTGGCACCGATCAGGGCAAAGATTTCTCCTTTGGTGATATGGAACGAGAGATCCTCAACAACCGTAAGATTACCGTATCCGCAACTAATCCTGTCAAGACGCAGCATTGTATCCCTCCCCCAGATAGGCACTTCTTACCACCGGATCATGCATCACCTCATGGGGTTCACCCTCTCCTATCTTGATGCCATTATCTATCACCACAATCCGACTGCAGATACGGATGACCTCGCTCAAATTATGTTCGATAAGCAGGATTGTCTGACCCAGCCGGTTGAGTTCAAGCAGTTTGTCGGCCAATTTTCTCGCTTCGAGCTGGTTAAGTCCAGCCAGAGGCTCGTCCAGTAGCAGAATTTTAGGCTGCAAGGCAAGGGCCCTGGCGACCTCCAGCCTTTTCAGATAGCCCATGGGAAGATTGGTCGGCATGGCCTCGGCAACCTCATCGATGCCAAGAAGCTGGAGAATTTCCCGAGCCTTAGCTATCTCTCTTTTTCGTGTATAACTCAAAATCGAGCGCAGCGGATTTCTGGTCTTGGCATAGCCTGCAGAAAAGGCAACATTTTCAACGACAGTCATTGAACGAAAAGGGTGGACAATCTGTTGCGAAAGTCCAATACCTGCTCGAATACGTTCATGGGGGCGCTTTCTATCCAGGGAAATGTTGAGCAGGGAGACAGAGCCGCTAACAGGAGTTACCGTACCGGTGATCACCCGCATAAGTGTGGTTTTACCCGCACCATTAGGCCCCAGCAGTCCGAGAATCTCACCGTTCTGCACTTCAAATCCCACATTTTTGACTGCAGTAACGCCGCCAAACATCACGGTTATATCATCAACCCGAAGCATTGGATTGCCTTCCTCGTATATATGCAAGAGATCTGGTAAAAATGCCGCTCAATCCGTCCGGGCTGAAAAGCATAATTGCACAGAGTAGACCTCCATACACCAGCAGCTTATATTGATCAATAAACTGAAACCACATGGGAAAGAGGCTTAATGTCGCAGCGGCAATGATTACTCCCCAGACTGAACCGGCTCCGCCAATGACCACCATGGAGAGGACGGTAATTGATTCGACAAAGCTGAAACTTCCCGGATCAATAAACTTCACATGGTGTGCATATAAAGCCCCTGCAAGTCCTGCAAAGGCAGTGCCGATGGCAAATGCAATGAGTTTGTAGTAGGAAACATTGATCCCCACCAGATTTGCGGTATCTTCATCATCGGCTACTACCTCAAAGGTGAATCCCATCCAGCTTCGTTTCAGATAGACACTGAACAGAGCAAGGGCCAGGGCCAGGACGAGTACCAGAACCATATATCCGGCCTTGCCTAGTCCGGGATCAGGGATCATTGCTATGCCCATCTCTCCGCCCAGGGATTCTTGTTTTCTTACGATTCCCAGGAAAAGGAAGGCAACTCCCATTGTGGTAATCGCCAGAAAGTCATGCCTCACCCGAAGACTTGCAAAGCCTACCAGAATACCAAAGATAACGGCAACAAGCATTCCGGCCAGCACAGCCGGCGCAAAAGGTATTCCCTGTTTTGTGAGAATGGCGGAGGTATATGCCCCCATGCCGAAAAAAGCAGCATGGCCAAGACTTATCTGGCCGCAGAAGCCGACGATTATATTCAGGCTCAGGGCGCCAATGATGCTTATCCCCATCATCGTGAGTAAACTTATCTCGTATTCCATCTCTCACCCCTTGGCGAACAGTCCTGTTGGTTTGACCATCAGAACCAGAATAAGAAAGGCAAAGGCAATGGAGTCCCGATCGAGATAATCACCCAGATATATAGTGCCGAATGTCTCGGCAATACCGATGACAAGTGCGGCAATAACAGTCCCACGCACATTACCAAGCCCTCCGAGAACAATGATTGCCAGGGCTTTGTAACTCGGCACACTGCCCATGGTCGGTTCCACCAGATTATTCATCAGGGCTACCATGGAGCCGGCGCCGGCGGCCATTGCCGAACCGATAAAAAAATTCAGGTATCTGACCTTCATCACATCCACCCCGAAACTCTGTGACATCCCGGGATCAGTGACCGTGGCACGCCAGGCTATTCCTATTCGGCTGTATCTGGTGAACAGTGTGAGAGCTGCGATCAGGAGTACCGTCAGGAGAATGGCGCCAATTTCAGATTCACGCAGGTAGGTACCGGCAAAGCTGACCGTTCCCTGCAGGGGGGCAGTCGCAAAAGTAATGCCATATGGGCCGAATATGATGCGGTAGATCTCTTCCAGAGCAATAAAAAGTCCGATGGATGCAATCAGGGCGACAAAGGGTGGTTTGTCAAGGATAGGCTGATAGATCAGACGGTAAATGACCATGCCTACAAAACCAACGGCCAGCATAGACGTCATTAGACCCAAGCTGAAACTGCCGGTTGCATTGGTAACAATCACCGCAAGATAGCCACCTAGAGTATAAAGACCGGCATGGGCCACATGGAGAATTCTCAGCAGGCCGTAGACCAGAGTTAGACCTATGGCAATCAGGGCATAGATCCCGCCTTGCAGAAGTCCCTGCATACAAAGGTTAACAAACAGCATCGTCTCTCACTGCCTTTCGCTAAAGAATAATGACAGGTATGTGCCGGACAGGATGTTGCCTATCCGGCTCATCGTTACGTTTTATTCAGTAGGCGGAGCAAGCAGTTTTGTATCATCGATTACGGCAAAATCATGAAATTGCCCATCTTTGACGATCTGCACCTGCACGTCTTTTATAATCTCGCCCAAGCTGTTAAAGGAGATTGTTCCCGTTGATGCGGCCAGATTTGTCTTGGCAATGGCATCTCTTACTGCGGCACTGTCAGTTGTTCCGGCACGCTTTATGGCATCTATTGCAACCTTGACTGCCGTATGACCGGAGGCCGCAACCATATCGGTTTTATGGTTAAACATCTCTTCGTACTGAGCAATAAAATCCTGAGTCTCCTGAGATTTTGAATCCCTGCCCAGAGAGGTAGTAATAATAACACCTTCTGCAGTGGGACCGGCAATATCAATGAAGGTCTGGGTATCAAATCCTTCCTGGCCAATGATGGTGGCATCCACACCTGCTGCGCGGAGCTGGGTAACCAAAGGACCTGCGGTAAAAAAATAACCTGTGGCATATATTACATCAGGTTTGTCAGCCTTCACTTTTGCAACAATGGGGCCGAACTGACGATCTTTAATGGCATAAGTATATTCATTGACGATGGATACACCGTATTCGCCTGCTTTTTCCTTAAACCCGGCAGAAAGCGACATGCCAAAATCGTTATTGAGGGTGATGAGTACCGCGCGCTGCTTCTTAAGTATGTCACCAACCAGTTTGGCACCTGCCCGGCCCTGAACTTCGCCGACAAAGGAAGTTCTGAAAACATAGTCGCCTGCCCTGGTGATATCCGGATGAATGGCGTAAGCGGAAAGATAAGGTACCTTTGCAGCCTGATAGACACCGGCTGCAGCCCGGGTGGCACCGGAATAACTGCACGACACGCCTACAGCGACCTTGTCTTTTTCGATAAGTTTTGTGGCGATGGCTAGAGCCTCTTTGGGACTGGCCTGATCGTCATAGACTACAAGCTCCACCTGACGACCATCAATACCTCCTGCCTTATTAATCTGATCTGCAGCCAGTTTGGCGCCATTCAAAGCTGATTCACCATCGGACGCGGCAAAACCTGTGAGGGGAACATTAATGCCGATTTTAATTGGATCACTAGCCATTGCAGTTGTTGAAAATGCGACGATAAAAGCTACAGGTAGGAACAACTTGAACAAGGATTTTGCACCCATTGTGTCACCTTAAATTAGGAAGTTAGTTAAACGGGATCACCTTAAAGAGACGGCCATCCAGTTACAATATACGAACTAACAGGAAAGCTATCCTGACATGTATATACAAATTTCAAAGGATGTCAATATATTGTCTGAGTTTCCTGTAAAACTCCACCTTACCAGTTGTGATATAAGTTACAAAATTAAATTCGTTATCATACCCTGGGGCAACCATATTCAGATAGTCGAGTACAAGAACTTCCAGTACACCAAAACAACAGAAGTTCTCAAAGCAATGGGTCTTGGAGATCTTGGAAAATCGGATCAGGCATTGCAGGAGTTGCGACACAAGGGAATGGCTTAGATGTAGTAGTTCCGATACTATCTGATATTTTTCAATATCAAGTTTAAATTTTTTCTTACACCTCGACTGTAGATTGTCTTTGGTAAGCTCAATTTTGCAGTTGCTCCATTTCTAAGCAATTCTTTGTGGTTAACCGGTCCTACCCTGTCAGGAAGTATCCTAATCATGGCTCATTGTTGATAGTCTATATATTGCCAATTCGCACCTTAATATTGCTTCTCTTTTGTCTGAAAAACACTCTGGAAACGTTCAATGTGCGATCTTTTTTCTCAGTAGTTTGTAAATATAATTGTGTAACGTATTCATTCATAATCTTCTTGAGAATTTGTCCCGATATTCCCTGGGAGTCAGGCTGGTCCTGTCCTTGAATAATCTACGAAAAGTGCTGGTGTTTTCATAACCTATCAGTTGGGTTATTTCTTCGATACTGTCCAGTGTTGACTCCAGTTTTTTCTTTGCCTGTTCGATTCGGATGTCTTGAAGGTAGGTAAGTGGCGAGTACCCTGTCGCATGTTTGAATCGTCTCTTGAAATGCCTGGAGCTTATGCCGACAAAATCTGCAATTTCATTCACTGCTTTTAGCTCTCTATAATTGTCTTCCATGAACCCCTGAGCTTTCATTATTGCAGTATCATTATGTTTTATTTTATGGTGCTCGAGAAAATACGGAGCCTGACTCGTTCGGTTTGGTTCAATAAGGAGAGCTTTTGAACATACTTTTGCCAAATCATCAGATCCATACCGCTGAATGAGGCTCAGGGCCAGGTTAAAGTAGGCTGTAGCAGCCCCTGTACAAATCAGCCCATCGTCTTCCGTTAAAATCATTTCCGGCTTGAGTCTCACTTTCGGAAACAGATGCTGAAATTTTCTGGCGAACTGCCAGTTCGTGGTTGCCAGACGGCCATCCAGCAGACCTGTTTCTGCAAGCAGAAAAGAACCGGTGCACACGGCAGCAATGGGGACTGCAACCTTGTTATTCTTCACAAGCCAATCCCTGACTGAATGATTTAAATGTCTGCCCATGTTTGGTGATGGCCATATCGGCGGCAGAATAATGTATTCGGGGGTGTCAGCTTCTAGAATAGTTTTGTGGGCCTTAAGCTCGATCCAACCGCTGCTAGTGACAGGTCCACCATTGATAGAAACCAGTTCCACCTCAAAAAGATTTTCTCGACAGCCTCTTATTTTCTGATGCCAGAGATTGGCAACGCCAAAGGAGTCGAGCAAGCCAATTACTCCCGAATAGAAACAATCTTCCGTTACAAGAAAAGTAAACTTCAAGTAATTCTCCCCTGCAGAGCTTTTACATCGTTTGCAGTTTCGCCTATGGCGCATTTTGCGCGATATTAGTCACAAATGCCACTTTATATAAAATGACGCAACGGATATCTTACCTGTACATCAAAAGTATCAACATACGTGTAAACTGTCATGAACACGATAATACTTAACCGTGCTCACAGGAGTCTGCCGATGAAAGAATGGAAAAAGTCAAGCTGTGTACTCTGCGCTCAAAACTGTGGTCTGGAGATTCTCATTGATAATGGCAGGATGACAGGAGTTCGACCGGACAGGGAGAATCCGCGAAGCGAGGGATATGTCTGCCGCAAGGGAATGAATGTCATGTATTACCAACATCAAAAGGACAGGTTGACGCAGCCCCTGAAACGAATTGGAGACCAGTTTGTGCCAATATCCTGGGAAATTGCAATTGCGGAAATCAGTAAAAAGCTACTGCAGATTCGTACCGACTTCGGTCCACGCAGTTTAGCATATATGGGGGCCAGCATGCAGGGCGGACATTTTGAAGCAGGGTTTGGTGTCAGCCTCATAAGGGCGCTCGGTTCTCAGTATCTTTATTCTTCCGCCGGACAGGAATTTAGTGGCGCATGGTGGGTCAACGGACGTGTGTTCGGTGGTCAACATATCCTGACGATTCCCGATGAACGTGAAACAGAGGTGCTTGTCGCCTGGGGCTGGAACGGCATACAGAGCCATCAGATGCCACAGGCTCCGAGAGTACTCAGAAGTATTTCCAAGGATCCACACAAACAGTTGGTAGTAGTGGACCCGAGAAAGAGCGAGACAGCTCAGATTGCTGACATACACATATCTGTTGCTCCTGGCACGGATTCTTTGCTTCTCAAGGCCATGATTACTCTCATTCTTGATAATGGATGGGAGAATACAGAGTACATTAAAAAAAATATTGAGGGATTCGCTTCGATACGTGGCTGGTTTAATGACTTGGATGTGGATGCAGCACTTGAGGTCTGTCAGCTGGAGAAGGATCAAGTCGAAAAACTCTGCAGGCTACTGACGACAAAACGCTGGTGCATGCACCCTGATCTCGGCATCTATATGAACAGGCAAAGCGGACTCGCTTATTATCTTCTGACGATCCTGGCAGCATTGTGCGGAATTTTTGGAGTTCGGGGAGGCAATGTCATTCCAGGAATGATCCGGCCAATGGGTGGACATGCCGATGAAAGGTCTTCGAAAGTCTGGCGCACGGTTGCCACCGGGATGTTCCCTGCTGCGGCAGGTTTTTATCCGCCTGCAGTTGTGCCGGAGGAAATACTGAATGATCATCCGGAGCATTTACGTGCAATTCTCGTCAATGGCTGTAATCCCCTGAGATCTTATCCTGACACTACAGCCTATGAAAAGGCGTTTGCAGCCCTCGATTTACTTGTCGTTACCGATATCGTCATGAACGAAACAGCCCGTTTTGCCCATTACGTAATGCCTTCACGTTCTCTTTACGAATGTTGGGATGGGACCTTCTTTCCATGGACCTATCCTGAAGTGTTTTTCCAGATGAGGCAACCAGCCCTGGATCCTCCCGGTGAATGCCTGGAACCCGCACAGATCTTTACTCTTCTCGCAGATAAAATGGGTCTGATTCCTGACATCCCGGAAGACGTTCATCAAGCTGCGGGAAGCGGTCGTCTCGTATTCGGCGCAAAGCTCATGCAGTGGGCTGCGGGGGAGCCAGCTATCCGTAAGGCTATGCCATTTATTCTTGCCAAAACCCTTGGTGTGAAATGGGGCAGCGCAAACAAGGCGGCATTATGGGGAATGCTGATGACCTTGCCGCGAGATGCCAAGGAAAATGGCGTACGGGCAAACTTTGCTGCTGGGCCAGACCAGGGAGACCGCATGTATCGCGCCGTTCTCGATAATCCGCAAGGAATCTGGCTCGGACTCGCAGACACCGCAGAACCGATGGCCGGTCTGCGAACAAGGTCGCGAAAACTGGAAATATATATTGAAGAAATGGCAGCAGCAGTACTCTCCCTTTCCCCCCAGCAAGAACAAGAGGCAATAGCGTTAACAGATGAATTTCCTTTTCTTCTCATGGCAGGGCGTCATATGCAGTACAACGCCAACACCCTCATGAGAGATCCGAAATGGAATGAGGGAAAACGAGCCTGCGCCATTGCCATTCACCCTGAAGACGCGAAGAAGTTGAATCTTGTTGATGGTCAGCAGCTGCGCATAACAACTGAAGCCGGCAGCGAAACAGGAGAGCTCGAGATCACAGAGCAGGTACGACCAGGAACGGTCATGATACCGCACGGCTTTGGGCTTCTATATGATGGCAAGGTTTATGGAGTTAACGTCAACCGTCTTACCAAAAGCACAAATCGCGATCGTTTCGGCACCCCGCTGCACAGATTTGTGCCCTGCCGTATTCAGGCAAATGATCTGCCGGACGGGATATACCTCGGCCAATCTAGGATTAATGATGTGCCTACAAAAAGTGGGAGGACTGAAGGGATAAAAAAAAATGAGCTGCTGGAGCTAGCCATTGCTGATGGATAACAGATAAGTGTGTCATGGTGCAATGTCCACAATCAGCTTCAAGGACATCTGATTGTGGCGGCAGCAAATACCGTATCATAAGTATCACGACTACACGTAGATTACCTGTACAAATCTTAGTCATCTGTAGATTTAATAGAAATAGAGGTTACTACTGTCAGGTCACAGAGAAGTTACCCGAAAAACCTAACAACATAAAAGGTGCTTTTGTCTTAGAAACTCAACGATTATCCTGACAATAAAAAAGCATTATGATGTCCTAGATTATTCCAGATTATTTTTGCAGGATTCTCAGTAAAGAGTGTCAGGCAAAGTGCAAGATACTAACTGAAACACGGCACGATTTGTCAAATCGGTACCCGTACTACTATGAAAGTACTATCAACGCCGATGATGGTCGAAAATGAGCAAGTGTCTCGGTTGATTCTCTGGAACCATCTCGATTTTCAAGATGCTCAATTTTTCGCTGTATTTCCCGAAAAATTTCTTTAGTTTACTAACATCAAGAAAGCTCTTTTTCTGGCGTTTTTTGAGGCATGATCAATCTTAAAATTCAGGAAAAAGTTGCAATTCTGACATTGTTCCTCAAGTAATCTTTGCCAGTAGACATCTTTTTTCCTTGGAAAGTTCAAATGCGCTTGAAGATAATCGGCATTACCTTTTGAATAAATTAAAACGTGGTCTGCCACCTGGTTTGATCAGCCGAACCTTGACACCGCCTTTTGCCCTGCGAAATCGAGCCCCCGGGACATATATTTAGCCACAGTGAGATGGTAGTCGAGTCAAGGCACAGCAATTTGTTGTTGAAGCGGAATTTGGTCTTCCTACTGCAGAGACCGCCACAGCTCTCCCCAAGGAATCGATGTGGACCATAATGGCAAAAGAGCATTGCAACCGGTTGTGACCAGCAAGCGAAGCGCTTGGCACGACGTCCTGCCTGATGCATTGCTACTATTTCAGCAATTTCGTTGCGGGGAAAGTGATGAAACAGTCTACTAAAAAACTCGCTACCTTTAGATATGCTTGCCCTTTTGGTGATTGTGATGAGATTTTTTATTAGCGCAAAAATCTTACCCTACAGGTGTGACACGATCCTGCAAGAATCGAGAATTAGCAATCAAAACTGCCGGTTGGTAAAGAGCTGGTTGTCTGGTGCGTCAAAGGTGGTTCAGGAGTAAGCCAATCTGTTGAAGAAGCTCTACAGAAAAGCTACCTGGGTGCACGATATCTTGAAGGTGGTATTCTTACCTGGCGGGAAGAAAAGAAATAAACCAGGATAAAAAATTAAGATCAGGTGAGGAATGGTCTGGAACTTTATACTTTATCTCCTGTATGGTCTGGCCTTCTTCACCCTGGGAGTCGCCATCCTCTCCCGGGATATCAAGCTTAGCGAACTGGGTATCGCCCGAATAATCTGGTTGCTGGCAGTTTTTGGCGTTATTCACGGTTTTCATGAATGGCTAGAACTTCTGGAGCAGCTCCAACCGGAAATCATCACTCGCTGGTTCTCGCTCTTCCGCCTTATCGTTGTCGGCATTTCCTTTCTCTCCCTGCTCTATTTCGGAATTTTCATCAATATAATAGCTCTATTGGGCGACAAGTCGCTCCAATCCACCCCCCTGCTGTATAAATCGCTGGTAGCAGCAGTTGCCCTCACCCTGCTCCTCTTTGCCATATGGTCTGATGCCGGTAGCGGCAAAGATGTCAATGTTCGATTGTTTGTCGCCTTTCCCGGCGGGATGCTGTCAGGTATCGGCCTGATACTCTATTCCCGGACTGTGCGGTCGTTTTCAACCAATGTTGCCAAAAATTTCATCCTTGCCGGCGGGTTCATGTGCTGCTACGCGGTGCTGAGCGGTCTGGTCCCTTCCGATGCAATAGTGCCAGTTTTAAATGTGCAGGTCATTCTCCTGCGGGGAACATGTGCCTTCGGCATCATGTTCTTCACCATTCGGGGAATGTCGGTCTTCAGTCTCGAACAGCGTGAACTGATCAACGATAAGCTACTGCGCTTTTCCCAGTCAGAAAAACTCGCCTCCATGGGCATCCTCGCAGCAGGTATCGCCCACGAGATCAACAATCCGCTGACCAACGTTTCCCTCAATGTTGAAATGTTGAAAGATATTGTCGGCAACCATGAAAAGGGGCGCAAAAAGCTCGAGGCCATTGAGCGTAACCTGGAAAGAGCCTCACGTATAGCCAAGGAACTCCTGCACTTTTCCCGGGAAAAAGAGACCACCCTCAAACCCGTTGACATCAACGATGTTATCCAAGGTGTGCTGTCCCTTGTGAAAAGTCATACCCGCTCTTCTATCATTTGTCTTGAGCTACAAGATGTCCCGCTTATTCCCGGTATTGTCTGGAAACTCGAGGAAGTGATTCTCAACATCCTCATGAACAGTTTTGATGCGTGTACCGAAGAAGACTACATCGAAGTGAAAACGTTCTCGAAAGAGAAAAATGTTGTTTTTGAAATCACCGATTCAGGCAGAGGCATACAGAGCAAAGACATTTCAAAGATCTTCGATCCGTTTTTTACGACCAAGGATGTTGGAAAAGGTACTGGTCTCGGGTTGTCCGTGTGTTATAATATCATCAAGCAGCACGGTGCGGATATATCGCTTGTCAGCAGTGACCATGGGGGGACCGTCGTGACAGTAACCTTTCCGGAGAGTGAAGATGGCCAATGATGCAGTCTTCATCATTGATGACGACGAAGATCTGCGTGAGAGCATAGTCGAAATTCTTGAAGACAGTGGATTCACGGTTATCGCCTGCAGTACAGCGGAATCAGCTCTTCAAAAAATGAAGATCGAATGCCCACGTTTAATCCTTGTCGACAACATGATGCCGGGAATGGGAGGTATGGCCCTTATTCCACTGGCAAAAAAAACATTCCCAACTGTCAAGATTATCATGATCACAGCTTTCTCAACCGTTGACAATGCCGTCGCGGCAATGAAGACAGGTGCTGACGATTATCTGGCAAAACCCTTCAAAAGAGATGAACTTATCGTCTCTGTTCGCCAAAATCTTGAAACCTTTAAATTTACTAAGCAGCAACTCGACCCTGATGTAGACGAAGCACTGGCTTCCCTGTCGAACCCGATACGACGCCAGATTTTGACCGTGTTATTTGAAAAGCCTGGGATGCGTTTTATGGATATTGTCCGTCAACTTGGAATAAGCGACCATACCAAAGTTAATTTTCACCTGAAAAACCTTCGAAGCAACAAACTCGTGGAACAGGACAGACGAAAACGCTATCTACTGACCCCCCAAGGTGAAAAAATGGTGGATTGGCTGAAGCTGATCTCGTAGATAATTTCTTAATAAACCAGCAGGATAGTTTTTATTTGTGAAGTTTTCTTCACAATAATCAAACATCTGTGATGAATCCTTATCTGGAATTACCCGCTATATCTCCATACATTCTAATTGTACGAATCGTCTGACAACCAACGTGTTTCAACTTCAACAAGGAGAAATGTATGAAAAAGATCGGAATCTATACTCTGAGCGCCCTCGTGGGAATTGCAGGCTCAGCCTACGCTGCAGATCAAACCCTGGTGAGCACCAAAGCCCCTACCTCCATCGTTCTGGATGGCATGGCAGACGAAGCCTGGAGTTCGGCCAAAGCCATCACCGTCACCCTTGATGAAACACCGTACACCCCGAATAATGGGTACAAGGGCATGACGAAAACCGATGTCGTCGTCAAGTCGCTCTACGACGACAAGAACGTCTATTTTCTCATTACCTATAAGGATCCGACCAAGAGCCTCGCCCGCTTCCCGTGGGAAAAACAGAAAGACGGAACCTGGAAGAAACTGGAGGCCAAAGACGACACTGGCCATGACAACACCTATTATGAAGATAAGTTTGCCATGTTCTGGAATATCAGCACCAAGGGATTCGAGGCGGAAGGCTGTATGGTTGCCTGTCATCTCAATGAGCCTGGCGACAAATCTCCCGGACGAAAATATACCGCAACTGCCGACGAAACAATCGACATGTGGCATGCCAAATTCGTCCGGACGATGCCGTTGGGTGCGTTCGATGATCAGTATGTCGACAACAATACCGATCCTAAGCAGAATTCTGGATGGGGCCGTAAAAATGACACCGCGCCCAATGGAGGCGGCTATGCCAACAATGACAACGCCGACAAGACAGGACCGGCGTTTATGAACCTGAACCCCAATGAAGACGATAAGTACTACGTCATTCCCAGCAAAAAGGTCCCGTTCGTCGACAATTTCAAGCCAGGTGATATTGTTCCCGGTATTGAGATTTCCCCGTTGATGGGTGGCCGGGCTGACATTCTCTCCCGTAACCATTACGAAAATGGCACGTGGACCGTCGAAGTTATGCGTTCGCTGAAAACCGAAGGCGAAAATGCCGACACCCAGGATGTACAGTTTACCGATATGGGCAAGAAATTCCCATTCGGCATAGCGGTTTTCGATAACTCACAGATCAACCACTTGTTCCATGTTGAGACTCTGGAGATGCAGTTCAAATAGAATTGTAATATTTTATAGCTATGGTTGAGTTGTAATAACTGCATAATGAAAGGCAGGGGAAAGAAGGCAAATACCCCCTGCCTTTATTGTTTATGGGTGCTTAGTCCGACTCAAATCTTTGTGGGCGGTCGATCCGAAGACTCATTCAAACCGATATCTCTGGCAGGGTTAAGATATCCCATAAAAATTATTGAAGAAGCAAGGAAGACTCATGTTGAATGTGCCTCCTGTGCAGGTCCTGAAGAAGTTGTCTAAAAAACCTAGCAACATAAAAAAGCCTTGTTTGCCATTCGAAAACCAAGATAACCCTGACAAGAAAAATCATTTTCGCATCCAATATGTTTCCAGATTATTTTCACTGAACACTTCAGGAGCATCGTTAGGTATCGTGCAAGAGAGTAACTGAGACACGACACGAGCTGTCGATTCGCTGACCGTACTGCTAAGAAAGTAGTATCAACGTCGACGATGGTCAGAAATGGAGCAATTTTTTCGGTTGATTCTCTGGAAACAGAGATAATCACAAATGCTCCATTTACCGCTACATTTTTGGGAAATACCCATTGATTTTACTAAGTGAAAGAATGCTCCTTTGCAGGCATTTTTTTTTGACCATGATTAAGTTCAAATTGATTAAGAACATAGTCTTAACTTTCTGTTTTTCATATAAGATTACCAATAGATATTGTTCAACACAGAAAGCGTGTTCGGTCAGGAGGAGACATCTTCTGGTTGGTAGTCCAAGGACTGCCATTGGTATTGGGAGGGAAAATTGCAAAAACTACCACAAAAAGCTCGTATGAAGGCATCGATCCAAGTGACTCTTCGGTATAAAGAGTTTTTTATGGCCTCCAAAGAAAGCAAGTAGTTATCATCACGATTTCAGCATGGTTACGGGGAGAGGAGTAAAAAAACCTATGAGAAATGCAGGTTAGAGGTCACCTCCTGCTCGTTAATAAAGGGAGCAGGAGGTGGAAAAGTGGAAAAATTACTCTGCCTGGAGGTGGAATCTGTAGGTACGGGCCCGCCGCCTGACTTTGAGTTCGGCCTGGCCATCAGCCAGCATGGTCTGCAGCATGGCCACTGCCTCACCGGGAGCCAGCAATTTGCTGCCCGTTGACGGCAAGGAGCAGGTCCCCCTTGCGCAAGCCAAAGGCAGCAAAGAGAGATTCCGGGGCAAAAACCCCGAGCCGCACCCCTCTTTGCTGGCCGAGGCCTTTTCCCGGCCGCATATCGACGAGACTTTGCAGCTGCTCGGGGTTGGCAAATACCTTCGTGAAGACTTCGCCGTTAATCAGATAGTATTTATCCCTGGGGCCACCTTTCTGGGCTGGATCGTGCCGCGGCTTTACAGCCGCCGCCATGGACGACGAAGCACCCGTACCTCTCGCTCCATGCCCTGTAAGCGACCGTTGCAGCTGCACCACCTCCTCGCCGCTGCCGTTGTCGACAATAATCCGGTCGGGCAGGATTTTCCTGATAAGCGTCGTCCCGACCTGATCGCCTTCACGGTAGATCCACTGCCACCCGTCTGCCACATTCTCGATAATGGCAAAGTTATCGGCAGGATCACCGCTCACGGCGGTGCCGATCAACCGCTGTGACCCGTTTTTCACCATAAGTGCACTGCCGGCCTGCTGCATGTCTATACCCCCCAAAGAGAGGGGAGGACAGAAGGTAAAGCAGACCAGCAGCAATAAGCATATAACCAGACAGAACTGTTGAGTTTTTAGTGAGTAATACATGATCTATCCCCTGTTAACTGAGACAATCTCACGCTCCCGGTCCAACATGCATGACCCGCATCATCTCATGGTCCTCATGGGAGAGGATATGGCAGTGCCAGACATAGCGGCCCGGCTTGTCGAAGTGAGCTTTTATCCGGGTTATCTGCCCCGGCAGGGCGGTCACCATGTCTTTTGGTGCGTTTTCGACATATTCGGGTAAAGGATTAATATCCTCCCCATATGTCAAATTTTGAAATTTGAAACCATGCCCCAATTCTCCGTTATGCTGAACCACATTCTGAGTTACCAGGTAAGTTCCGTCTTTCTTGGGGAATGGCGGCCTATTTGGATCATTAGCTGTATTTTTAGGATCAGCAACACGACCATAATCACTTTCACCACGCCCAGTGGCGGAATCCCAGACAATTTCTCGTCTACCAAGAACCTCAAAATGCACCAGATGGAGATGGACCGGATGGGCGTCGCCCGTGGCATTCCAAATCTCCCACTCTTCTGTGCTTCCAAGGGCGGGATTCTCAGTGGTCGGGCTATGCCAGGCGATTGAACCTTCCATCTGGCCGACCAAGCCAGCATTAATGTAAGCCGGCGTATTCGGCCAGTTTATGGGATTGTTGAGGTAGTCGGTGGCCGGTTCGGCGGTACCCAGCAGCGGCTGCAGCCGCCCGAACTCGTCTTTGCCTTCGAATAAAGCAACTTTACGCAAACGATCAGATCCTGCCGGAACAATCGGACCAAAATCTATTCCGGTGGGAGTGACGTCCCGCACATCACTCAATGTACCAAATGGCAACACTACATCAAAAGCCATAATTCGGTCGGTGCACTCATAAATCTGCGGTTCCTCAAATACATTCGTAACAAAACCTCCTCCAAAAGGCTCATCGCCACCGATATTTCTCATGATGACCCGGTGATTTTCCGGTACATTGCTAAAGTCGACGACGATGTCATAGCGTGAACCTGTCTCTATCAACAAAGTATCGACCGTTGTCGGGCTCGATGCAAGACCCTGATCGCTCCCTATCACGGTAAATCGTAAAGACATTGCATTAGTCGTGTCAACTGTACCATAGTCTAATGAAAGCTGGTTATTGATGTACGGCAATTCCTTAACCCCTGGTCTCACAATCCAAAATTGGATCGCCAGAAACCGGCTGTCGCAGCCGTTTAGCAAGCGCAGACGATAGTTGCGCGGCTCGACGTTCATTTTCGGCCAGATCTTGCCGTTAACCACCATATGATCACCAAAAAACTCTGCTAAGCCTGTGGGACCGCCATCAGGGAAGAGATCCGGAGGCAAAACAGCCACTTCCTCGTTAATAAAGCCATGATAAAACGGATCACCGGGGAAGGCCGGATAGAAGAGTTCACCGCTGGTTTTGAACATGCGGTCCTGGATGGCAAAGGCAGCCTCGTATGGGAAGGCCGGCAAATCAAGCGAATTGCCAAATAAACCAGTATCAAAATTATCCCGTAAGATGTAAAAGCCCGCCATACCGGTGTAAACATTGAGCCGTGGTGATGCCAAGAGCATGGTCATGGTACCAGAGATCGTACCAGCAGGCTGGCTATTGTCATAATCGTATGTTTTGTCGACAGCCATTGTGGACCTCTTATTTTTCCAACGGGGATGAGAAAAAGTACTCGGGGTTGCCGTCGAAGATGAGCATCGGTGTGGCCGCCGTGTACGTGGGGTACGATGGGTACGCCGTTTTCTTGCGATGGAATAATCGGTATAACCTGGCAAACTGTAAGCCCAATGCAGACTGGTATCAATCACAGATCGCCCGCGGTAATCACCTTTTCTGTTATGCTTACCTGTTAGAAATGGTGGCAATGGCATCTTCTTTTTGTCAAGCAATTCGTTTTCCCATTTCACTCTCAGCAGTTCGTTGCTTCGCACCTGGAAAGTTCGACCGGGCCAAGTGGATAAAAACCATTGATCTCCATATCCCCAGACCGTGGTGGGGATTGGCGTCACACCATTCGAGAGTCTACCAAGCCTGTCATATGCATCGTTTGGCCGACATCCGACTTTGTATCTTATGCCTCGGTTTGGTATTGTAAACTAAATCCAGGTATCAAGAGCATCTGGGAACAATTTCATTAAATTTAAGCTGGTTAGCGGGATCGCTCAAGTACCAGGTCGCCTGGGTTGCAGCAAAAACCCTCGCCGGCAGAAACCGCCATGGTATCGCCATACCAATCCCGGCTGCTAAACCGGCTTTAAGAACCTGTCGCCTGTTAGGTAAAAATCCTTTTTTCATTTCTTTCATCGTCGTCCCCTCCATTATTTTTGTGGTTTCCTGGTTATGGGAACACCCTCAGGCAAAAGTGCCTGCAGGTTTGCCAGAAGAATCGATATTTTTGTCCAAATTACGAACAGAAAATCTTTTTCAATGTCGAAAAATCCAACGGAGAGCCAATCGACCAGCTCTATCCGCTATCGTTTATTTTAAAAAGGTTGAGCGATTAACTTGCTCATATATGTAATTCACCCCAAGAGGGCGAAATTAGAAAATCAGGTGTTAATTTTTTTTCAAGGACCCCACAAGCTTTCCCCTGCCGCCTTCACAGCTTAACAGCGTGTCTTATCTCCACCGAATCCGCCAGCAGGGTTTCAAGTCCGAGGAGAACGGCCAGGGATTTTGAGGTCTTATATTTTTCCAGATTCTTTCTCGACTGCCACTCCTTCGTAAAGTAGAGGGTGTCCTGATCATCGAGGTCCTGGTAGAGGGCTGCTTTGACGCACCCCCCGTCTTTTGTCAGCTGCTCCGTAAGGGCTTTTATCGTCTGCACTATCTCTTTTCTTTTTTCCTTTCGGCAATGTATTTTGATGGTGGTGATAATCATAGGCCTCCTTTACAGTGTCGATGGGCAGCTTTTTGAGAATGAATATTACAAAACCCATGCCAATCTCCCACATTGTGATATAAAATAAAAATATTCTTTTATTTACAATATGTTAATCTGACCATCACAAGGAAGGGAGCCGATAAAAGAATGGTGCAGGGGATTTTCAGGACGACTTTTCCGGCCAAATATGGCCACAAGTTCGTTTTTCCGGAAAAAAGGAAGCAATATAAGGAAGAGGGCGGCGCGGTGACTTTTTCTTTAGGGTATACGGATACTGTGTTTCTTTATCCTGGCCCGCAGGGTGGAGCGTTTCAGGCCGAGGATCTCGGCGGCGCTGCCCTTGCCGCTGACCTTCCAGTTGGCCTGCTCGAGGACCTCGGTGATATAGCGGCGCTCCATCTCCTCCAGGGTCAGAAGATGTCTGTCCGTAATGCCGGGGGGTGGCTGCAGTTCATCGGCCAGGGTGAGGGTGGAACCGGAGGTATTGAATACCGCCCGCTCGATAACATTCTCCAGCTCACGGACGTTGCCCGGCCAGTGGTAATTTCCCAGCCGCATCATGACGTCGACCGGGATGGTGGTGATGTTTTTTCTTTGCCGGCAGCTGTGCCGGTCGAGGAAATATCGAACCAGCTGGGGAATATCCTCTTTCCTGTCGCGCAACGGCGGCGCAGTGATGGGAAAGACATTTAAGCGGTACCAGAGATCTTTACGAAACCGCCCGCTCATTACGTCCCGGTAGAGGTCACGATTGGTGGCGGCGATAACCCGAACATCAACCTTCCTGGACTTCGAGTCCCCCACCCTGACAAATTCACCGTCCTGCAATATCCGCAGCAGTTTTGGCTGCAGGTCCAGGGGCAGCTCGCCTATCTCATCGAGAAAAATCGTCCCCTTGTCGGCAAGTTCAAAGCGGCCTATCCGTTTGCTTTCAGCACCGGTAAAGGCCCCTTTTTCATGACCGAAAAGTTCGCTTTCAATAAGATATTCCGGCAGGGCCGTGCAGTCAATTTTGACCAGCGGCCGATCTTTTCTCGGGCTGGCAGTATGAATTGCCCTGGCAAACAGCTCCTTGCCGGTACCGGTTTCACCGAGCAGCAGCACCGTGGTATCGCTGTCGCTTACCTGCTCTATCTTGAAGAAGATATACTCCAGGGTATTGCTGCTGCCGATGATGGTATCATTATCCAGTGTCAGCTTCATCTCCTCGCGCAGATATTCACTCTCCGCCTCGAGCTGCTCCTTGTACTGTTTTACCTCACTGAGTGCATGATGCAGATCCTGCTCGTAATTCTTGCGCCTGGTGATATCCCGGTTACTGGAGCGAAACCCCTGCAGATTGCCGGTTTCATCAGTGACCGGCTGGCAGGCATGCTCGATCCAGCGGACCTCCCCGTCGGCCCGGATAATCCGGAACTGGACCTCGCGCAGGGCGGCCTCTGCTCGGGATTCCAGGTGATGTTCATCCCATTGCGGTTTATCTTCAGGATGGATGATATCGCGAAAGAGCGATGGTTTGTTCATAAAATTTTCGGCAGGATACCCGGTCAGGCGCTGACATGAGGGGGAAACGTAGCGGAATCTGCCGTCGGGCTGCAGCCAGCACTCCCAGTCATAGGTAAAGTCGGCAACGGTACGAAATTTTACCTCAAGCTGCCGCAAATCGCCCACAAGCCTCGTGCGCTCTGATATATCGCGGATCAGTGCAAGAAAGCAGAGTATCTCCTCCCGCGCCCCTTTGACGACATTGACCACGATTTCAGCGGGAAAGACTGTACCGTCCTTTTTCCTCAAGGTTACCTCAAACGGTTTGCGCACGATTTCAGCATCACTGCGTAATCGCTCACCCACCCGCAGAAAATCCTCTCTTCTGCTGTAGAGACATTCGGTCGTGCTTCCAAGCAGTTCCTCTTCGCGGTAGCCGAACAGCAACGCGGCAGTAAAGTTGACCATAATGATCCGTCTCTCAAGGTCGACGCAGAGGACGCCATCCGGGTTCGCCTCGAATATCCGCCGGAAACTGGCGAGCATCTGTCGCTGGTGCTCCGCTTCGCTGCTCTTTTTCTTAATTTGATCAATGGCCACAGCTGGTCAGTAAGGTAATATTTAGTTGTTGTATAAGGGGATAAAAATATCGGCTTGCAACCATAATCTATCTGGCGCAAAAATAATTTATTATCCTATCGGTCTTTATTATGCATTTAAAATAAAGATTACTCTAAAAAAACCTGGACATCAAAAGAGTATTTTGATGTCCAGGATGTTTCCAGATTATTTTTACAGATCTCTCCGGGAGGAGCGTTAGGCACCGTGCAAGATACTAGTAACCGTTCACCAGCACTTCATTTTCGTCCGATCAGGCCCCTTCACATAGCCAACTATAGCTCGCAGGCCTGCTTGAACGAAACTGGAGCACTGGTTGAACGGTTACAGATCCGGGTTCTGTGGTCACTTACTGCGGTCCGGTGAACTAATACAGATACTAACTGAAACACGACACGATCTGTCGATTCGCTGTCCGCACTGCTTAGAAAGTACTTTCAACGCCGACGATGGTCAGAAATGGAGCAATTAAAATTATTGATTCTCTGGAAGCAGCTTTGGCTATAGCCTGCTCCATTTAATGCAAATATTTTAGGTATAATCACAGGCAAACTGCTCAGGAAACATCTTCACAGGGGAAGGTGGTAACATTTTGGTCTTGGCAGTACTAATCTTCACTTTGAGACCGCATATACGATTGTAAAAAGTTGGTCGATTCGCAGCAATATTTCATGGTTTTAAATGGATTTTGGGGTGTTCTATATAACTTATAAAGACATTATCATCTTTTATCGTCCATGTACTGGAGTTTACAAGCTATCTTCTTTAGCAAATTGATCTGAAAATTCCCAAAACAGTCATAGCGATTGTTTGACAGTTGTCATAAACGTATTAACCTTCCAGTATGCGGTGTTTGGAACTGTTCAGTTGCGAACCCGTAAAATTTATAGAACTAGGAGGTTAATTATGCACAAGCACTTGATTTCAAAAGCGCTATTATTAATTCTTTCATTATTTTTGTTTTCCTGCGCACCTAAGCAGACTGCAATCACGATTGACTCAGAAAGTGTTTCACCTGGCACCAATGTCGAGAAGCAAGGAAAAACATTGGCTCTTGTCGGTACTGGTATACAACTGGGACAGCAGTTACCAGAAACGGCCCTTGTGGATGCAGTTTCCATGAAATCCATAGACCTACGGGAATACCAAGGGGAGGTGCTGTTGATTAGTATCGTTCCCTCAATTGATACTAAGGTTTGCGAGACACAGACTCACTACTTGGGTGAAGAAGGTGATACCCTACCCCCAACTGTTAAACGTATAACTATCAGTCGTGATACTCCATTTGCCCAGATACGCTTTGCAGAAGAAGCAAAACTCACAGATATTCAATATCTTTCGGATTATAAAGAAGGCTCCTTTGGCCGATCGGTTGGTCTGTTGCTCGACGGTCCCCGTTTGCTTGCCAGGTCAATTATCATTGTGGATAAACATGGCATTGTACGGTATATCCAGGTAGTACCTGACATCACACATTTGCCTGACATGGAAAAGGCATTTTCCAAGGCGGTGGAACTTGTAAACGAATCATGAATGATTCTAGCCATTTTGTCTGGCACTTGTCGTTTAGATGAGTGCCCAGATCGAGCCTATAATTTTCATTTTCCAGAGCACATCTTATCTTCTAATAATTGATTCTGCGATGTTTGTATGTCTACTCCGTTAAAGGGAAGATCGGAACCTCAACACCTGCCAGTTGGGATCAATTGATTGCCTATGGGCAGTATGGAAGGAAAAGCCATAACCGACAATAGCACCATAATAGATTTCGAGACCAGCCCCCAGGAGGACCAGCGGCAGATCCCACCAACACAGATCGGCATCAAGAAAGAGACGGTAGTAAATTACAGCAGCCCGGGCCAGGACCTGAAGCCGCTTTGCTTCTAAAATAGAACGCCAGATACGAAAATCTATCAACGCATTCGGCTTTCAGAAAATGGAGCAACTTTTTCAGGGGATAGGATTTAAGATTTACAGGGAGAATGTAAACTTTAAAAATTTTTTGAATTGTTAACATTGCCAATTATAACCTCTACCGTTGAGATAACGTTTGTACCTGCAGATTCACAGGAAGGTTAGCCGGACATCTTTTTACAAAATAAAATCTTGGATATGGCAATCTTTAAGGCCGCTGAATCTAATAATCTGGTATTCCTATTGGAAGATTTGAGCTCCATAGCGGAGGATTTTCCACATGGGGGACTGTTCATTTCTCCCCAAACCATTTATTTTCATGAAAACGTAGACCGATCTCTTGACGGCCCTTTGAGCGGTTTTTGTAGTCAGGTAACCGGCAAGTGGTTTTTGGTTACCCAAACGTTGTAACCGTCACGTCTTTCTCCCGCTTTTGCTGGACCAAATTCAGGCTGTAACTTGCCAAGAGTCGTTTGCCTAATGCCCTGGAAAGGTTTTTGTAGAAAATAACAGAACATTTTGGATGCGCCTGAAGCATCTTGTGAAAATCATTCTGGTCAAATTTCAGAAGTAATGTCGATTCAATGCACTTTGCTGTTGCCATATAGGTCTTTCGTTCCACAAGACTTGACCAACCGAACACCTCCCCTGGAGTACTGATCGTATACACATTATGTCCAGTTCCTAGGCTCAGATTTACTTTCCCTTTGATCATCGTATAAAAACTTACTGTTTGGTCTCCTTCATGAAAAATAATTTCTTCTCCAGCGTGTGTCTCCTGGATGGCAATAGTAGCCATGAGGTCTCTGATGAAAAGCTTCCCCACTCCCATTAAAAGTTCGCTTTGATCCAACATATGCAACCCCCTTTGTCAAAGATTTTTTGAGCTGTTTTCTTTCGTTAGTTTATCAAAGAATTAGCTCTTGAAACGGCAGGTTTTGTGGATATTGCTGCTGACGCACAGTCAAAGCAGTTCATAAAAATCTGCCCTGGAAAAATCCCATCAAGCATTAAACGTTTTGACATGTTCTAAACTGGTGTTTTTTGATAAGGGAAATACCGGGGTTGTAGGATTTTTACATGTCTGCCGTTCTTGCGATATGTAATCAAATTCCATTGCCATCACCCATTCAGTCATGGAACTGCTTTCCAAACAACGTTTGAATCCAGCTTTTCGATAGAGATGTATAGCGCGATAATTACATGCATCTACTGACAGCCATATTTTTTTCAAATAATCTTTTTTCGCTATGTCGATAATAGCATCTGTCAGAGCTTTTCCCACACCGGTGCCGCGAGAATTTTGACTGACAAAGATCAGAAATTCAGCCTCCATATGAGTGAAATAATATGGCAAAATGGCGACGTGCCCAATAACCTTGAATTCCTTCCATGCTAAAAAATTCGGTCCGCCATTAATCACTCCTTTAATCCAATTATGGCGGATTTCCTTGGTTTTGGGAGGCAAACCATTGAACGAGCCCTTGGGGACAAAAGCATCGTACATGGCTACAAGAGAAGGATAATCCCAGGATACCAGTGATCGTACTTCGAAACAGTTTCCATCATTTTCGACATTGTTCATTTCTTGTCCCCCCGCGAAGCCAAACCAGATTTGTAGCGTTGTGTCCGCAAAGTTCGTGTTGGACAAGCTCCTAGGGTAAATGCAAGATCACATATAGTTGTGCCAACAGGCTGCGGCAATATTTCGCTGCTCTCCTTTTTTTAATCGTATCAGTTTCGACCTCACGGATAGCTAACAGATTCGAAAAAAAATGACGGTTATAAATCATTTTCGAATCAGGAGATAAAAGCGGCTTCGTAAAATTGGTGGTTTGGTACAAGGTCAGATTGAAGTAAAACTGCATTTGGAGTAAGGAAGAGTGTGCAATTACGCTAATCTTGTGTTCTTTGATAAATCTGTAAAAAGGGATTGACCTGGGTGATAGGAAAAGTCCCGCAGGTATTACGCGGGTTCATTGAGAACTGAAGCAGGGACACAGGAGAGGTTTTTCTTGTGACTTTGCGGAAGGAACGAGAACGGAACGGACTCAAGGCACTTCTTATAAGTTCCTTGTCGACCTGAGCATAGAATTGCCAGGAGGGTTTTGGTCTTGGCCGAAGGCTCGATTCCAAGTCTGGCTTCCAACACCGAACGGTAGCGGCTGTAGACTGCAAGGACCTTGGCCGGTCGCCCAAGCTGGTGATGACAGACCATGAGGTGTTGATAGCACTCCTCGGCGAGATCGTCTACCTCAAGGGCTTTCTCGGAGCATTCTATGGCCATCTGCGGCTCCGAAGTGGCTTCCCAGTATCCAGCCAGGGCTTCAATACCGCGGATGTATTTTGCTCGCAAACGCTCCTGGGGAGAGAGCAACCAGGTCTGTTCCAGTTTGATCTTTGAGAAAAAGTCCCTGGTACAGGGTTATGGCCCTCCGGGTACACTTAATCGCCTTCTCCGCAGTGTCACGTAAACGCTGCGGGTCGGCCTGACTGCACCGGCAGGTTGTCCACAATTCTTCTGCATCATTATAGGCTGAATCAATATTGTACTTCAATTGACCATCTAAGCCCGCTACCCAAGAATTTTGTGATGGGCCAATACAAAAGGAGGGGGCATTACTGTAATCAAGCCAGACGACTGAGTTACCATTATTGCCATCGTTCCAGATAAGTTTGTAATCTTGCTCTTGTAGGTGGTAGCGTTGATCTTTGTTAATTTAGCGCTTATTACGGAAGCCAACAAAGCAAGGTAAGAATTGCATAAAACAAAATTGCCTTCTCTTCATCGAGTTGTTCAGCTTTTCGGAAGATTTCATAGCCCAGCACGCCTTTGGCCGGCAATATCGACAAGCTTTTATTTGAAAAAACGTACAAAAGGTCTATGAAGAGAGATGTTTCCTAATCCTCCTCAAGAAAAGCCTTATTTCTTTTCTGCAAATATTTTTAAAATGGTATATCAAGGCGATTACTGATTGCCGTACATTAAAGATTTAGCGATAACTCGGCAAATACCTGAAATAGTGGTTTTTATTTTTAACTTAATGTACGGCATTTGACTTACGGCTTAATAAGATTACAAGTTAAAAAACACAAAATTGATTTTTTCAATCTACGTGACTGTATTTTCGAAAAAAATTGATTTATCAATAGATCTATTATAGACGAAAGAGGTATTTCTGGCCGATGTGCAAATTCTTTACCATGGTATGAGTATATAGAAGGTGAACTCACAAAAAGATTACATATTATAAAAATAATAACTCCCCGAACAGTTCATGGGCTTTTCTTGTGTTTAGGTCACCTAAATGCATATAATATAAAGACATTTATTTCTATGTTATACGATAGCCGAGAATGCCATGAAGAAAACTCTTTATCCTGCCAAAATTTGCCGTCCGGAGCTTTCTGAGGTCCTTTTCCGATACAGGTTGTTTGTAAAATTAGAAGCATTGCGCACGCGACAAATAGTCTGGGTTGCAGCTCCCGGTGGATCAGGAAAGACAACTCTTGCAAGTACCTATATCGAATCGAAGAAAGTGCCGTGTTTATGGTATCAGGTAGACGGTAATGATAACGATCCGGGAACATTTTTCCATTATCTTGGGCTTGCAGGGAAAAAGGCGGCACCGCGACGAAGGAAAAAACTGCCTCACTTTACACAGGAATATCAACTTGCCCCTGAGGAGTTTAGTCGATACTTTTTCACTGAACTGTTCGATCTACTTCCTACTAAAAGTGTCCTCGTTTTTGATAACTGTCAAAAGGTGAGCGAAGAAAGCGGGATATATGCGATCCTGCTTGCTGCACTGACCAGGGTTCCACAAGGTACAAATTTATTATGCCTGAGTCGTAATCCTCCACCTCCTGCCTTTTCTAGGCTCAAAGCCAATAGAGAGCTCTCAAGCTTGGGCTGGGATGACGTGCGTCTGACGCTTGATGAGTTCTCAGCAATATTGAACTCACAAAATATTTCGGTTTCCACAGAGCAAGTAGAACAGCTCTTCTCCATGACGGATGGCTGGGCAGCCGGCCTTTCACTTGTTACCCAGATAGAGGAACTCACTGACACCGTTCACCCATCACTGGACAAATTAAATGAACAGTCAAAGGAGAACATCTTTGAGTATTTTACAAAAGAAGTATTTGAACAACTTGATAAAAAGAGCCAGTACCTGCTTCTGAACACCTCGTTCTTACCTTTTGTTGATGTTCAATTGGCAGAAAAAATGACCGGAGACAGTACTGCGAGTTCCACGCTGAGAAGACTTTTCAGAAACAATAGATTTATCAATCGGCGTAACCGCCCTGGAAAAATCTATCAGTACCATCAGCTTTTCCATGAATTTCTAGTGAATCGCTGCATAACCACCTTCTCTTCAGATCAGCTCAGAGATTTGCGTATAAGAACCGCCCTAAATCTCATTGAAACCAGTCAAATTGAAGAGGCAGGCGAATTACTTATCGCTGCCCAGGCATGGAATGAACTCAGTGGATTGATAACGAGCCATGCATCAAGGCTTTTTCACCAGGGGCGCTTTCAGATGATTGGTCGTTGGCTATTGAGTATTCCTGAACAGATCCACCTTGGAAACCCATGGTTGTTGTACTGGAGCGGAATGTGCCATACCCTTCGTAATCCTGAAGAAGGAATGTTTAGCTTTGATAAAGCACTCCGTAATTTTGAGTCAAGTGGGGATGTTGTCGGTATTTTCTTGGCAATAAGCGGTATGGGAGATGCTATAGGATATCAATTTGATTCGTTTAAACCTTACGACCAATGGATCGAAAAACTAGAGATCTTGTGTGTACAGTATCCGACGTTTCCGTCCATTGATATCGAAGCTCGTGTGATAGTCTCAATGCTCAATGCCCTTTCACTCAGGCAGCCAGCCCACCCTAAATTTGGAAAATGGAAAAACCGTGCTGTAACTTTACTTGAGCTTACAGAGACCATCAGTCATGAACTTAAATTTCAGCTTCTTGTTCCTCTCATTTTAAATAACCTTTCTTCAGGTGCGCTTAACGATGCAGAAAGATTCATCGCAATCTATAGAAATATTGCACACCATAGAGAAACACCGGATTTGGCTTTACTGACGCTGATGACCTTTGAGGCATCTTTAGCATGGCGTGCTGGAACCCCAGACATATGTCTTGCCAAAGCAAATGAAGCCCGTGCATATGCTCATGAAACCGGGATATATGTCATGTCATTTTTAATACTTATTAATGGAGCAAGTGGTGCGCTCAGCTGCGGTGACATTGATCTGGCTGATGAAATGCTGGCACAAATAGAAGAATACCGGGAACATAGAGGTGCATATGTCGCACAAATATTTCATTTTGTCAAGTTATGGCGGAACCTTCTTGCAAACAACACCGTAAAAGCACGACATCACGGTGAACTTACTGTCAACCTAGCCTTGACAACAGCCTGTCCCGAGGTCGAGGCTGCGTCTTACCTAGGGTATGCACTTGCTTTGTATGAATGCAGAGAAGCAGAGGAAGCAAAAATTCAGCTGGGCAAAGCTTTGGCCATTTGCAATAAAATACAAACTAAACAAGTAGAATTTGGCTGTAGGCTTGCCAAAGCTGAATTCGCCTTTGCAGACCGTGATCATCATGAAGGAATAGAGAGTCTCGCAGCAGCCTTGATCATTGGACGAGAGCAAAACTATTTTAACTTTCCAGGATGGCGACCTCAAGCTATTGCCAAATTATGTTGCAGGGCTTTAAAGGCCGGCATAGAAAAAGAGTATGTGAAATCAATCATTAAAAAGCGGAAGTTACCCCCAACAAACGATGCTGTAAAATTGGCAGAGTGGCCTTGGCCGGTACGTATTTATTGCCTGGGAAGATTTGAGCTCGTTTGCGGAAGCTCTCCTCTGCGATTCACTGGCAAAAGCCAACAAAAGCCTCTTGCTCTGCTCAAGGCTCTCATTGCCAGGGGGGGAAGGAAGGTATTGGGAACCAAATTAGCTGATGATCTTTGGCCAGATGCTGATGGCGATATGCAGCATCAATTGCTTAATACGAACCTGTATCGTCTGCGTAAGCTGTTAACCAATAACCGTGCGATTATACTGGAGAGTGGTGAGTTGACAATCAGCAACAACCTGTGTTGGATTGATGCATGGGCGTTTGAACGATATGTTGGAGAAATTGAACAGCTTTCTTTCCCAATGGAGAATAGCAGGCTAGACCTCGAAAAGGCATTAAAAGTCATTCATCTTTACAAAGGTGTTTTTCTGGGAAGTGAATCTGATAGCTGGGTGATTGGTCCAAGGGATAGATTACACAATAAATTTGTGCGAATTATCAAGATAGCAGGCCAGTATTATATATCTACATCAGATGTTCAAAAAGCTATCGGAGTGTTTCAAAAAGGGCTTGAGCATGCGCCGTTGGAAGAGGATTTGTACATTGAACTTATGCAATGTTATTTGGCGGAACGTCGATACACTGATATAATCCAGTTGTACGAAGTATGTCACAAAAGATTCGAAAAATCCCTTGGCTTGCAACCAGGCCCAGAAATGCAACGGCTTTATAGAAAAGCAATAGGAGAAAGAGAGGTGAAAATTTAGGGAGATAAGGCGGCTGTAGTTCGGTTACAAGAAATTGCTTTCATTTGCTCCATGTCTGTCGATAGTGAAAGATGTGCTGCCTGTTTGGCGATACCCTCTGTGTCAATGTAAGTGATGACAACCCCTATTCGGAATCGCAGTTCAAGACGTTGAAATATTGCCCGGAGTTCCCTGGGAATTTTGGTTCCATTCAGGATGCCCGACAGTTTTGCCGAGATTTTTTCACCTGGTATAACTGCGAGCATATGCATTCCGGCATTGGCTTGCTGACTCCAGAACATGTCCATTACGGCATGGATCAGGAGATCATTCAAAAGAGAACCGCCGTTCTTGTAACAGCTTTTGCAAAACATCCAAAACGTTTCAAAGGCAAGATTCCGCAACCTTTGCCAGCACCACAGGCGGTATGGATTAATCCACCGAAAGTCTTGTCGCTTCCTGAAAAAACAAAATAACATTTTGTTTTTTTGAAGATTAATGACAGGTCCAGCATATTGGGTAGGTTAGTCAAGGTTAACGCAGCGCAGCGGAGTTACCGGAGGCTTGACCTTGACTAACTACCCAATATGCTATTCCCTGCAACCTTGACCGAGTGAGCTTAATTTATACAAAATGGTGTCTCATTTTCATTGACACGTTCCGGAGACGGCAAGGGATTACTTTCTAACTTCAAGTTGAAGATTGGAACAGGCAATAATGAACAACCACAGGGATTACTAATTAAAGATGTTTCCTGTTTCTCCAAACTTGAACCTGACCATATTGTTGTCTCATGTTATTCCCCATGACTGGCGATTAAGGTGTCAGGCAGCGTGCAAGAGAGTAACTGACTCTCGTGTGTGGATTGGTGTACCACTCAACCATCTACGACCTTGGGCACGTCGAAGATGATTCCAGGAAATCAGTTATGATAATTGATCCATTTTGAATGACGGTACTGACTGCTGCTACTAATGAATCTCTGATTTTCGATAGTAAAGATATCTCCTATACTGTTTGACTGCTTTATGTGAGCAAACCATCAGGCCGGTGACGGACCACCCCCCATAAAAGAAAACAACAACACCAAGATTAATGTCTGGATAACTCAGCCGATCACGCAAATCCCCACAGCACGCCAGGTGCTTTCGGATTTAAAAGTTGTATGAAATCTCTTATTGATTAAGATTTAAACTTGTATGAGATAGACTCACATACAGTTTCTGTCACTTAAATTCCCGTTACCTTTCGTCTGTTGAAGTGTCAGAATCAGATTTTTGAAGAACATCTACAAGTTTTTCAAAACTGAACTGAATGTCCCTAGCATCTTGATCTGCTGCAGCTTCTAATTCTGCCAGATCAACACCAGGGTTCAATGATACAGTCAATGGACTCGTAGTTGCCATTGCAACAAAATCACCCCATTCTCCAGTCTCAACTTCGGCACGTCGGGTCGATCGCCATAGTGCAAAAGCCGCGACCGAGCTTAACATTGAGCCGAGGCTGGCATAAAACGCCTGAGGACCAAATATCTCCATGGCTAAGGCGGTAATGGGTGAACCGATTGCAGCTCCAATCGCACTTAACAGTACCAGAGTCCCGCTGGCAGCAACCATTTGGGTGGGGTTCAGATAATTGTTGATATATCCAGTGCAAAGGGAATACAAAGGCATAGTCAGACCGCCCAAGATGACAACTATTGTAAAGAATAAAAATCCATAACCAGTACCATTCATAGCAAAAAAAGAAACGAATGATCCAACCACGCAGCTGGACAAAATCACCTTACGAGGGCCGATCAAATCTGAAAGCCAGCCGAGTGGATATTGGAACAAGAAGCCCCCAAGAATAAGTATGCTCATAAAAAATGAGACATCTTTAACTGACATACCACTGTTGGTAGCATAAACAGGGCCCATTCCAAAGAATGCACCAATCGACATACCGGTTACAAACATGCCAAAAACGCCCAGCGGCGATACACGGTATAGCTGAAGAATACCGACACTATCCAGAACATCAAATTGTGGTGCACGAGCTGTTGATAAAAGTATTGGGACCACAGCCAGACTGATTAAAAGGGATACCAGGACAAAGAGCTCAAAGCTGGTTGGAGATGAAAGGTTCAGAAGCATTTGCCCACCCGCCATTCCGCCAAGAGAAACCAACATATAAAAGCTTAAAATTTTTCCACGGTTAACGTTGCTTGCAGCTTCGTTGATCCAGCTTTCTACAACAATATAGAGCCCGGCATAGGAAAAACCGGTGATGATACGCATTACCCACCAAACCAGGGGATCAACAAAAATGGCATGCATGAGTATCGAAGTAGATGCCAGGGATGCAAGAGCACCAAAGGTACGAATATGACCAACCCGCCCCACCATTTTGGGTACAATATTGCAGCCAACTATTAGACCCAGGAAATAACCAGACATTACCAAACCGATAATAGTTGTGCCAAAATTCTCCGCAGAGGCACGTAGCCCAAGAAGGCTAGCCTGTAAACCGTTTCCTAGCATGATAAGTCCCATACCCAGAAACAGTGCCCAGCAATTGGAAATAATAACCAGCATATTTAGAAATTTTTTCTTAGTGATTTAGTTGGAATAGTTACATAAATAGTGCCTGGAAGGAAACTAAAAAGTGCAATAAATATCAAAACGATACAATTATAGCGCATAAACGAAGAAAATGAGAGCGTAGATAGCGACTGATGTTGAGTAATGATGTAACATGTTGATTATTATGGTATATACATCTAAACAAAATCATTTAGCAGGACATCTCAGCAGGAAAAACGACTGCAACCCCTAAATCTTCGTCGGGTGAAAAATTCATGCGTAAAGTCATCGTACCACAAATGAAGTTGGGTGAACTGGCTATCGCCGACATAAAGCTGGATCCTAAATCACGCGATGATATTCCGCAAATCCTGCGTGGTCTTCAGCCATGGTGGGCGAAACCAAGCAGAAGTTCCCGACGTTACGTGCGGTCAGCATGGACAAAGGTTTCCATAGCCCGGCCAATCAGGAAGTACTGAAATCGCGCCTTGATTGTGTGGTGCTGCCCAAAAAAGGAAGGCTTTCGCAAGCTGATAAAGAGCGCGAAAGCGAGCCTGAATTTGTCAATCTGCGCAAACAACACTCGGCGGTGGAATCGGCCATCAACGCCCTTGAAGTCCACGGACTGGACAAATGTCCCGATCACGGTCTCAGGGGTTTTAAACGATACATTGCCATGGCGGTGGTGGCACGTAATATACAGCGACTGGGTGCGGTGTTGCGTCAGCAGGAACAAGAGGCTGCTGAACGTAAACGCGGACCTTACGAGAAAGCGGCCTGAGAAGAGCAGGCTGGTGAGGCGGAAAATCGATGGCGGAGCTATGCTCAGCTACCACAGTAAATGAGAATCGTTCTTGTTTGCTTAGATTATAAAGAGCAAAAATGCTGTCGGAAGAAAGACCATCCGCATTAACTGTGCCGGCGCTGCCACGGGTTTTTGAAAATTTGGGGTTTTCTGCCAGGCACTAACTAACAGTTCCTCGCTTAATAGCACCTTGCAATGTTCCATCAAAGATGGCAGGTATACAATTATATTTGGCAATCGCTTTTGAGAGTTTAGACTGATCAAATTCTGCAAAATAGCAAGCAAGGAGCTACTCTATGGATGGTATCAGATCTCAGCGTAATCTTTTAAAGGACAGTGTCCGAAAAACAATCGATTTTCGCGCGAGTGACCAGAGCAGAGGCGTACCCGTTCCACCCCTTGAGGAACAGGTCGATCAACACCTGCCCCGTATCAGTCTGCCCGACCGAAAGTCCTGGGGCGCTGCTATAAAAGAAACAAATCTGGTTGACGCTATCAGCAATCGACGAAGCAGGCGAAACTATAGTGACGAATACCTGAAAGTTGAAGAACTGGCATTTCTTCTTTGGGCAACACAGGGGCAAAGAAGCCCAGGGAAACAGCCTTCTCATTTCCGCACAGTACCGTCAGCTGGCGCCAGACATAGTTTCGAGACATACCTTTTCATCAGCAGAGTGGAAACAGTTCCCCCAGGTCTCTATCGGTATCTGCCTCTCTCCAATAAGCTTGTTTTAATGTACGCTGCCGAAAATAATTTTAAAAACAGGCTATCCCAGGCTGTATTTGGCCAGGGATTTGTCGCAAGCGGCGCTGTGGTGTTTGTCTGGACAACCGTGCCTTATCGAATGGAGTGGCGCTATCTGCAGGCAGCACACAGGGTCATCCTTCTCGATGCAGGCCATGTCTGCCAAAATCTCTATTTAGCCTGCGAGGTGATCCAGGCAGGGACTTGTGCCATTGCAGCCTACGACCAGGAGGCAATGGACGAATTGATCCAGGTAGATGGCATAGATCAATTTACAATCTACCTCGCGCCAGTTGGGAAATATTAGTCTCTCACCCCTCAATGAGAAACTAAACTGAGTACTCCTTAAAACCTGTCATTCTTTATAATGTCTCTTTGAGGGGTCAGTTGATTTTTAAAATAATAACCGGCATTTCCCTGAGAATCTTTAGAGAGGGTATAATCTTTTGACGCAGAGGATACTGCCTAGTCAGACCTCAAAAGTCTAATAAGCAATATTCAGATTTGACACCACTGTCGGAGTTAAGGTCTCTCCTATGGACTTGAAGAAGTCATCTCTTCGAAGATATTTGATATTTTTGTTCGAATGGGATAATTATCCTGACTGAATGAAGGATACATTATTGCAGCCAAACGTTAACGAATATAGGCCGTATCCTGGAAAATTGGCGCTCTTAAGGATTATGCAAGTAATGTAACGAAAAATAATCATAAAACATAGGCCACTGCCATGTCTGAAAAAACCACCTGTGTGGATTGTAAACAAAGCGTCAAGGCAATAGAGCAATCGGATGATCGGCACAAACAAACCGAAGAGAACCTGAAGCTATTTAAAAAAATCGTGGAAAACTCAACGGACGCCATTGGAATCTCGACACCGGAAGGACGCCATTGGTACCAAAACCCCGCCTTCGATGCCCTATTTGGGAATATCGGCGAAAACCCTCCCGCGTCGCTCTACTGCGATAACAATGTAGGCTCTGAAGTGTTCGAGACGGTCGTGGCTAACGAAGAATGGAGCGGTGAGGTTCAGATGTATACCGCCGATGGAAGGATATTGGACATCTTTTTGCGTGCCTACGTTATCTCTGATGAGGCCGGGCGGGTTCGGGGTTTGGTAAACGTTCACACAGACATCACCGAGCGTAAAAAGGTCGAGGAAGCGCTTGCTGCCAAAGCATCATTGGAAAGGATTATTTCTCAAGCTTCACGGCGTTTTTTGACGCTAGCCGAACTGGATACGTCCATCAATGCATGCCTGGCAGATATTGGACGCTTCTGTGCAGCCGGACGGGCCTACCTGTTCCAGTTTGCTCCAGATGGCACCGCGATGAACAACACCCACGAGTGGTGCGCTCCCGGGGTCAACCCTGAAATCGAGAATCTGCAAAACCTTCCCCTTGAGATGTTTCCCTGGTGGTTGAAGGTATTGCAGACGGGGGAAAACATTCATGTGAAAAACGTAGCCGAGCTGCCGCCGGAAGCCCGAGCAGAAAAAGAAATTCTGGAGGCACAGAAAATCAGATCGGCCCTCGTCGTTCCCCTTATGGTAGAAAATAGATTGGCCGGCTTTCTGGGTTTCGACAATGTGGCTTCCACCAGAGTCTGGGGTGAGGAAGAACTTATCCCGTTGCGTACGCTCGCCGAGATAATCGGGACTGCAGTTACGCGCAAACGCGCCGTCGAGGCGCTACGGCAAAGTGAAGCCCGATTCCGGGATCTGGCGGATATGTTGCCACAAATCGTTTTCGAGACAGACGCGGCGGGGAACATTACCTTCGTCAACAATGATGGGTTCAATACCTTCGGCTACACCAAGGACGATTTATCATCAGGTCTGAACGCGATACAGATGATTGCGCCGAAGGATCGCGCTCGAGCTGCTGGTCGTATTCAGCTGATTATGACTGACTCGAGCCATCGCTTCAGTGCCGAGTATCGTGCCGTTAAGAAGGATGGCACTGAGTTTCCTGTAATCATATATTCGAAAGTGAACCTCAGTGGGGCAAATCCCGCCGGTCTCAGGGGCCTAATGATCGATATCACAGATCGCAAGCGGGCCGAGCAAGCGCTCAGGGAATCCGAAGAAAAATTCTCTCGGGTCTTCCAACTGAACCCGGACACGGTCATCATTACCCGAATCAAAGACGGGACGATCATTGATGTCAACGACAGTTTCACTCATATAACCGGCTTTTCGCGGGAGGAAGTTGTCGGCCGTTCTAGTGTTGTAGAACCAAACCTGTGGGCAGACCCCAATGCACGTGATCACTATTTAAGCGAGCTCTTACGCGCCGGGGCCGTTCGCGATATGGAGCTGCGGTTCCGAATCAAAAGCGGTGAGCTGCGACTGGGTTCCGTATGCGGCACCGTTCTTGAGATCGGTGGCGAGCAATATATGCTGGGTACCATACGAGACATTACCGAAGAACGCCGGGCCGCAGAACACCTGGCCGCAGAGAAGGAACGCTTGGCCGTTACCCTGCGCAGCATCGGAGATGCCGTGATCACTACTGACAGCGACGGCCGGATTGTCCTCATGAATCCCGTTGCTGAAGATCTCACTGGCTGGAAGGAGACCGACGCGGTGGGCCGACCCCTCATGGAGGTATTTCGGATTGTCGATGAGCGAACCCGCAAGGCTTGTGCCAACCCGGTCGACAAGGTCATTTCAACCGGCCAGAAGGTTGCTTTGGCCAACCATACCCTGCTGATCGCCAAAGACGGGAGTGAATTTTTGATTGCCGACAGCGGTGCCCCCATCCTTGCCAACCAGAGAGATATCCTTGGCATCGTACTAGTGTTTAGAAATATTACCGAACGGCAGCGAATGGAAAAAGAGCTGCTCAAAATGGAAAAACTGCAGTCATTGGGAGTGCTCGCCGGCGGGATTGCCCATGACTTCAATAATTTTCTGACCGGCATCATCGGCAACCTGTCCCTTGCCAGACTGGATGTGCAGCTCAGTCACCCGGTGAGTCGGGCGCTGGGTGAGATGGAAAAAGCGGCTTTGCGTGCCAAAGACTTGACTCAGCAGTTGCTCGTCTTCTCCAAAGGCGGTGCACCCGTCAAACAAGTCACTCGCATTGACGACCTGGTGCGTGAGTCCTCGCAATTCGTCCTACGCGGCTCCAATGTTCGCTGCGAGTTCACTATTGACGATGATTTACGACCCGCCGATGTTGATGACGGCCAAATCGCCCAGGTGGTTCACAACCTCATAATAAATGCCGATCAAGCCATGCCTGACGGCGGGACGGTCGCGATTCGGGGCATGAATATCTCCCTTGCACTCGGAAATCCGTATGCCCTTGATCCGGGAGATTACATCCAACTGATCATTCGAGACCAGGGGACGGGCATCAAAAAGGAGTATCTGAAAAAGGTGTTCGACCCATATTTTACTACCAAACAAAAGGGCAGTGGGTTGGGTCTGGCTGTGGCCTACAGCATCATTGCCCGGCACGATGGGCAGTTGACCGCGGACTCGACCTTAGGCGAGGGTGCCACCTTTACCCTTCTTCTGCCTGCCGCCCAACGGATGCAGGCAGCCAATCCCCAGGTACCTGACAGTTTGATGGTCGGCAGCGGTCGTATACTGGTGATGGATGATGAGGACTTTATTCGTGAACTGGTCTTGGTGATGCTGAATACGTTGGGCTACGAGGTCGCTCTATCCGAAGATGGTCAGCAGGCCCTGGTGCTGTACCGAGAAGCCCTTGCTGCCGGCACACCCTTTGATGCCGTCATCCTGGATCTGACTGTGCCCGGGGGGATGGGGGGCAAAGAGACCTTGCGCCAACTGGCAGCCATTGATCCGCATGTGTGTGCCATTGTTTCCAGCGGGTATTCCAATGACCCGGTCATGGCCAATCATATCCGCTTCGGCTTCAAAGCAGCCGTTAAGAAACCTTATCTGGTGCAGGAGCTGAGCCAGATCCTCAAGAAGGTTATCAAAAAGTAGTGGGCTTGCTGCAGGTAATATGGTGCATGAGATTTGAGACGCAAAATGAATTTCTTTAATTTATGCGGTTGCCTAATACGTTCCGGTGAACTATTACAAACACTATATAAAAACCATGCGGCTTGAAGATATACAGGCAAGGCCGTTGACAGGAAAAGCAACCAACGGTACCCTGATCCATCGCTGCGTAATGAAGACACCAAAGACAAAAAAGGAGAGACATCATGGTTTTTGCACCGACAAAAATGCAGTTGAAAAGTGATGCATTTAAACAGGATACTCTAATACCATCGAGGTTTACCGGAGAGGGAGAAGATGTTTCACCGGCGTTGACATGGGAAAACTCGCCTGATGGGACAAAGGCCTTTGCCGTTATCTGTCACGACCCGGATGCCCCGCTGGTAAGCAGCAAAGGTACTTATGGTTTTGTTCACTGGGTGCTGTATAATATTCCCGGAGATGTGACACATCTGGATGAAGGCACCCATTTGTATACCAACGGTATTACTGATTTCGGAAAAACCGGCTACAACGGCCCCATGCCGCCCAATGGGCACGGCCTGCACAATTATTATTTTTGGGTACTGGCACTGGATAAGGCAATGGCACTGGCACCGGGACTGAACCTGTGGCAGCTTCTGGAAAAGACAGAGCCACACCTTATCGGCATGAACCGTCTGGTGGGACGCTATAAAAGGGATTAAGGGGACCGAAATAATTAAACAATGAATTTTATTAGCGGCAGATTTTGGGAATCTCTAAAAAATTCAATATTTACTCCAAAAGCAGGAGGAGTTGACGCCAAAATAAACGAGGTGAAACAGCGCCTGCCGATTCCAGTTTTTTGGTTATTGGGTAAGACGCAATCAGGCAAGACCTCCTTGATAAGGGCACTGACCTCTAGCGATGCTGCTGAAATCGGCAATGGATTTCAGGCGTGTACCAAAAGATCGCAGTTTTATGATTTTCCATCAACTAGCCATCCAATACTGCGCTTTCTCGACACCAGAGGGTTAGGTGAAACAAAATACAATCCGAGTGAAGATTTAGCCTGGTGTGCCAAGCAGGCGCATTTATTGATAGTTGTGATGCGGGCTTTGGATATGAACCAGGCGGAAGTGGTTGCAGCCGTTTATACTATTCATAGGCAACATCCGCAATGGCCTATCATTGTGGCACAGACCACTTTGCATGAAGGATATCCCGCAACTGATTCTGAACATATCCACCCCTACTCCTATCAACAATCGCCTTTTCCGCCACAAGTGCCGCATGCCTTAGCACAGGCTTTGCTGTATCAACGCGGCTGGTTCAAATCCTTGCCGGTACATTTTGTGCCCATTGACTTCACACTGCCCGATGATGGCTTCGAGCCTGCAAATTATGGTTTACATGCTTTATGGGACACTATTGAAACAGTGTTGCCGGCAGGTATGATAGTTCTATTGCGGGGTACTGAGCAACACAAAGAATTGCTGGATTTTAACGCCCGACAGGCCCACCCGCATATTATTGGGTACGCTCTTCTTGCTATTGGGATCGGAGCGATACCGCTAGCTGGACTGCCTTTGGTGTTGACAGTGCAGGCCAAATTATTCCATAGTATTGCATCAATTTATGGCCTGGAACTGACCCGCACCCTTTATACCGAATTTACAGCATTAATGGGCACAAGTGTCGGCATAGGGCTCTTAGGCCGAGAGCTGTTAAAACTTGTCCCGGTGTATGGCTGGGCGGTGGCAGGTGCAGGTTCAGGAGCAATGACCTATGCGCTCGGCAAGGTTTTTTGCATGTATTTATATGGTGTCAAACGTGGTGCAATGCCGGATCAAACTACCCTGAAACAGGCATACAGAGAAGCGTTTAGCCAAGCGCGTCATCATCTCAGCAACAAGGACTAAGGTTATGTTAGTACCTGTAACACGCTTTGGAATGATAGTTGCTGGAATATTCTTGCTTCCCTGGCTGGCTTTACTGGTGTTAGGCGGTTACTGGCTATGGCAACACGACTGGCTGTACCAGGGGATGGCAATTTTATCAGCTTTTTTTGCGCTGTCGTATAGCTTATTGCGCTGGCGTAGACATACCAATAAGCCATTATTTATAGATACATTTTCAGTACAGCCCAATCCGAATTGGCCCGACAAAGCCCAGTCGATCTGGCCGGAACTCGAGACTCTCGCCGAGCGTTGGCAAAAAGAAGCCAATGTATTGACCGACAATAACAAGATCCTGCGGTTGACCAATGAAGTGTTGACGATGGTTGCGAAGCACTTCCATGCCCATTCAAAGCGCCCTGTTTTGGAGTTTCCGCTGCCGTATTTGCTTAAATTGATCATGTTGGTTTGTAATGATATTCAGCATGAAGTACTCGATAAAATTCCTGGCAGCCATGCGGTTCGGCTTGGGGATTTTCTGCGTGCCAAGCAGGCTTTTGATACCACCAAAAACTTCAAATCCGTTTTCAGTGTTGGAAATTGGATATTTAATTGGCCAGGTGCCGCGATGACCCATGCTCGCGGCTTATTGTTCAGCAAAGGACTGCATACCGTCACTGCTGAAATATCGAATCGCCTGATCAACGCGTACATTAAAAAGCTCGGCTATTACGCAATAGAACTCTACAGCGGGCAATTAACCCTGGATGATATTGTCCCAACTGAACACTTAAGCTCCGCCTCTAAAAAAGATATATCCGAAAGTCTGGCCCAAGACCAAGCCGTTGAACCGCTTCGGTTCCTGGTTTTAGGCCAGGTCAGCAGCGGCAAATCCAGCTTGATTAACGCCTTGTTTGGCGAAATAAAATGCGCATCAGGAATCTTGCCCACGACCTCAGGCATAACACCTTACCTCCTCGAACGTGATGGTTTGCAACAAGCAATCATACTAGATAGCGCCGGGTATGGCGGGTTATGGAACGACCAGACCCTTGTTACCCTTAAGGGGGAATGGAAAAACATAGATGTCATAATAATGGTCTGCGATGCAACCCAGGCTGCCCGCCATATGGATGCCCAACAACTGCAGGCTGTTCGCCATTACTTCCAGCAGGAATGTCCAAATCAAGCCTTACCTGTTATTATTGCAGTGGCTACGCATATCGACCGCTTACGACCCGTACGTGAATGGCAACCGCCTTATCAAATCGTACAACCGGATAACGCCAAGGCACACAGTATCCGGGGGGCTTGCCTGGCCATAGCCAAAGAGTTGCATCTGCCACCGGAGTATATAGTTCCGGTGTGTCTTGCCCCTGATAAAATGGCATATAATATCGAAGAAGGTCTCCTCCCATTGATTCACGAACATCTGAATGCTGCCCAAAGGGTACGCTATTTACGTTGTTTACGCGAGCAACAGGCGGAAAGTTATTGGCGGCACTGGCGCAAGCAGGCAGTAAAGGCGGGACAAATACTTTTTGATAAGGTGTAAGTTAATATTCAGTGAAATCTATGATCGATAAAACAGAGTTTATTACGCAAATCCAAGACATGGGTGCAAGTATTGTCCGTGTGGCTGACACTTCCAAGCTGGCCGGTATTGACACAGACCCAAAAAATCTCTTAGATGGTTATCCAAGAGCTGTGAGCATTGCAATACGCCTTTCTGACTCAGTAATGAATGAGATTGATAAGCAACCCACTCCTCTTTATTCATCACATTATTGCCGAGTAAATGCATTACTTGACGATATTGCTATACGAGTAACAAATCTATTGCAGATGAATGGCGCTCAAGCAGTTCCAATTCCTGCAAGCCAAATACTCGATGCAGAAAAATGGTCCTCATATATATCGCATAAAGCAGTGGCAATAGCTGCAGGTATAGGCTGGCAGGGCAAAAGCCTTTTAGTTGTTAACCCGGATTTTGGGCCAAGGATCAGGTTGACTACCGTTCTTACCAATGCTGATTTCGAGCCGGATTTACCGATTAAAAACAGCTGCGGAAAATGCAATCAATGCAAAGAGCATTGTCCTGCTGGAGCAATCATCGGGGTAAATACCGACAGCCACTATTCCACCCGATCAGAGGCAATAGATCTCGAAAAATGCGTCTATCAAATACGAGATGTTTTTAGTAATCTTCCTCATATCACACCTCTTATCTGTGGCGTATGCATTAAAGTTTGTCCATGGGGTACTCAAACAAACAAAGAGAGCGAATAATGGTGCATCAACTCACAACTCCTGAAAATTTAGAAGCTTGGAATACGCTCGGAAAAGATTGTTTGCCGGGTCTTTTCGGGATTGAGATCCTTTCAGTTAAACTGGATGAATTGACGGCACGTATGAAAGTGACGAAACAACTCTGCGCGCCGAACGGATTTTTGCATGCCGCATCTGTTGTTGCACTCGCCGATACAGCTTGCGGTTATGCAACGGTTAACAATCTTCCTGCCGGAGCACTAGGATTCACGACCATTGAACTGAAAATCAATTTTATCGGCACAGCGCTACAAGATGATGTGCGATGTATTGCCAGATTGGTACATAAAGGTCGATCAACACAAGTATGGGATGCAGAAGTCAATTCGGATGAATCCGGCAAGAAGATTGCTCTTTTTCGCTGTACGCAGATGATCCTCTGGCCGCAATCGTTAACCAAAACGCAGTAGGAGACCGTAATGCAAAAAAAAATTCTTGTACCACTTGCTGATGGTTTTGAAATGATTGAGGCGCTCAGTGTCGTAGATGTTTTTCGCCGCGCCGGAGCACTTGTCGATTTGGCTGCAATCGGCGACAATCTGCAGGTAACGTCATCGCATAACGTAATGGTCATCGCCGATAAAAAGCTTTATGATTGTGCCGATGAATCATATGACTTGATTGTTCTTCCCGGTGGGATTCCAGGTGCGGAAAATCTGCAGAAGTCAACCACTCTTACAGAATTGTTAAAAAAACAGAATAGCGAGAATAAACTCTACGGAGCTATCTGCGCTTCTCCTGCCGTTGTCCTCGAACACCATGGGCTGCTTGAAGGAAAGAAGGCCACCTGTCATCCGTTGTTTATCGAGCAGCTGAAAACTAGAGAGAATGTCGGGGAAAGTGTTGTGTTCGATCAAAACTGCGTCACCAGCCGAGGGGCCGGTACCTCCATTGAATTTGGTCTCGAATTAGTCGGTATTTTGCTGGGAGAAGAAAAAAAGCAAGAGGTGGCCAAAGGTATGGCCATCTAAACTGACGGTAAACCATGTGAAAAAAGCATTTCGAACAAGGGCGCTATGAATCCTATCTGCATTGTAGACGATCAACCGTATATTGGTTCGACAATTTCGAACATCCTGAAAGACGAAGGGTATCAGGTCGTCGTATTTCAGGATGCAGAGAGCTTCTGGCAGGGACTCGATACCGTGATGCCCTCTCTCGTGATGCTGGATATCTGGCTTCCAGGCTTAGACGGTTTACAGCTGTTAAAACGCCTGCATGGCCGATTCCCGGAGCTGCCGGTTATCATGATGAGTGGTCATGCCGGTATCGAGACGGCAGTTACCGCCATAAAGGCCGGGGCCTATGATTTTATGGAAAAACCGCTGCATCTTGATGTATTGCTCGACAAGGTGAAATCAGCCATCTTGCATCAGCCTTCTCGGATCAACTGGCCTCTTCCTTCGGACAGGGAACCGGAGATCGTCAGCACCGACCTTTTAATGCCCCCCGGCATGGTGGAGACAGTAGATTCCCCAGAACCGCAACGGACTCTCAAAGAGAATGTCGTCCTTAACGGTGTCGGCCTGCTGAGCGGCCGCAAAACAGGGATCATCCTCAGCCCACTGGGAGTCAATGAGGGCATTGTCTTTCAAACCCTCGAAGGTCAGACTATCCGTGGCCATATCACCTCGCTTGAAAATTATTCCCAATCTACTACTGCGAACTCTTTTTCCGCCAACTCGACAACGTTGGTTAACAGCAGGCAGCAGGTACGCACAGTTGAACACCTGATGGCAATCTTTGCTGTATGCGGCATAACCAATGTGCTCATCAAGGTCGGCGATGAGGTGCCAAACGTAGATGGTTCAGCCAAGGACTTCTGCGATCTCATAACCCAGGCAGGGATCATCGAACAGCCGGCTTTCACCAAGGTTGCGGTCATCCGTCAGAAAATCGGCGTGGGGACCGATGAGAAACAGGAAAAACACCTCTATGCCGAACCTTTTGATGGCTTCGAAATAGCCATGCGGGTAGATTATCCTCCTCCCATAGGAGAACAGAGTTTTATTTTCAATCCTGAGAAAATGTCTTTTGCCAGGGAGATAGCCCCGGCCCGATCCTTCAATACCTTTGAAAATATTGAAATGGCCCAGAAGCTGGGCAAGGTGGGTGGTGGATATCTCAACTCCCATATCATCATATACGAGGGCAAGGTCATCAATACGGAACTCCGTTATGCGGACGAATTCGTCCGCCACAAGATACTGGATCTGCTCGGCGACTTGTATCTGCTTGGTTTCTCAATACGAGGACGCATTAGGGCCAATATGACCTCACATGGCTATAATCAAGCCCTGGTGAAACGCCTGTATCAGGCTATCGAGAGCAGTTCCAGATTCAATCAGTGACTTTCATGGCCTGGGCTCTTAATCGCGACAATCAATCGGCAAGCCTGATGCCGGTACCCTCGATGACAATAAGCCTTTTTTTATAGAGAGCGCCGATTGCCTTTTTAAAAACTTTTTTACTGACCCCGAACAAGGCGTAGATTTCTTCAGGCGGGCTTTTATCATTGACGGCAACTGTGCCGTCGCATTTTTTGAGGGCCTCAAGGACCGCCTGAGTGACGCCATCAATATTTTGATATCCTGCCGGTTGCAGACGGACATCAATTTTACCATCCTCCCGGACTTTTTTTACAAAACCCGGCATCTGTTGCCCTATGGCAAGTTCCTGAAACACCTCATTTTTGTAAATCATTCCGGCATGCGCACTGTTGACAACAGCTCCGTAACCCAGCGCGGTCTCAGCAAAAACGAGCAGCTCAACTTCTTCTCCTTCCACATATGCAGGTGGCTGCAGACCAAGAAATTTACTGAGCTTTGAGGAGGCGATAATCCGTTTATTGTTTTCATTTAACAAAACATACACTACGTAGGAATGGCCTTCGCGCATCTTTTCCTGCTGCTCGCTGCGCGGCACCAGCAGATCGCTGTCCAGCCCCCAATCCATAAAGGCCCCGGCCGCACCGGTTGCGACCACCCGTAAAGTGGCAAATTCACCGACCACGGCATAAGGTTTTCTGGTAGTTGCTAATAACCGCTGCTCTCTATCGACAAAGATAAAGGCTTCGAGTTCATCGCCCGGCTGGTATCGTTCATCAGGATATTTGTCCTTTAAGAGGATATTCCCCAAATTGCCGCCATTTAGAAGGATGATATCGCCCCATTTTTCTTTTACGCAAAGCCTGTTTATTCGGCCAATCTCAATCATGGTCATTTTCCAAACAATCCTTTAAGCAGCTCTTTGGCCTGTTCGACATCTTCTTTAAATTTTTCTTTACGTTCCGGGGGTATTTTGCCTGTTTGAATGATTTCCTTAATTTCCTGTTCAGTGGGCATCTGATCTTTTACCAGCGATTCAAGATCCGGGGCGAATGTGGGTGCCTTGAAAGTGCCGCTCACCAGGACCGGAACCGAGAGACCGGCTCGCGGTTCTTCGTCTCCCTGTCCTTTGATGGTGCCGACTATCGTGGGTTTTATCTTCATATCAAGCGTCTCGCTGACCAGATCGGCATCTCCGCTAACACTCACCCGGATAAAAGGTGAGCGCAGGGTGGTCTGCTGGGTGTTGACCAAACCTTTGGTTATGGTAAAAGGTGCATACAGTTCGGCAAAATCGGTTTTCGGTTTTTCACCCTGCTGTTCTAGGGTAAACCCTGCCTTGATGGTTCGCGCCATTTGCGCCAGATCGATACCAAGCAGTGCCCCATCTAAAAAACGCAGATCTCCTTTGCCGTTAAGCGTTTTTTTAACACTCGCCCCATTATCCCCCTGCATGCTGACAGCGACCTGCGCTTTGAGCCGGCCTTCAATGATCTCTTTTTTGGCGAAATCATGCAACAGCGGGCCAATCTGCACATCCTGCAGAGAAAGATTGAGTTCAGTTGCGGGAATGGATTTTTGCACATTTATTTTCCCTGTCCCGTCAATTTTCCCTTCATAAAGCTCCATCCCCAGAGAATTCATGGTATAGATACCGTCCTGTCCGGTAACACTTACCGCCAGATTGCCAAGACTGCCACCATGCACCCGCATTTCTGCCAGTTTGACGCTTGCCTGCAGTACCAGTTTTCGAAGCGGTGCGTAATCAATGGTGCTGTTATTTTTTGCCTGCCCCGAAGAGGTTTTCCCTGAAGCTGCAGGAACCGGACTTTGGACTTCTCCGGCCGCAACCGGGCCTGGCTCCGCAACTGTCTTATTATCCGCCGCATCACCCGCCGGCAGATAACGATCCAGATCAATTCTATCGACGGCCATGTTCAGCGCCAGATTCGGGCGGCTAAAATCCTTGGCGGTTATATCCAGAGTAATGGTGGAATCGTCAAGAAGAAGCGTGCCATCCGAAAAAACCAACTGGCCGGCATTGCCCTTGACTGTACCTTTGACGCCCAGATTTTCCAAAACCTGCGGGTCGGCAGTAGTGAGAGGAAACGGCCGACCAAGAGCTGTAAATAACTTTTTAGGGCTGAAAGGCTGGAGAGTGAGCTCCAGATTGTAGCGTTTTTGCTGCTTGATATCCTCCAGGATACCACTGGCCTGTATATTTAAGATATCAAGAGCCTCTACCGTCAGATCAAGATTAATTTTTCCGGCACCGGGATCTTGTCCCAGTGGACCGACTACACCGGCAACTTTTACCGGTTTTCCGTCAAACACCGCAGCCATAGCCAGGTTGATTGGTTTATCGAGCGAAACATCAGCCAGTTGCAGGCTGAAATCAGAGAGCTCGTGGTGCAGGGACTTGGCCGCATCGTTTATCTGCACTCGGCCATTGCTTATAGAAAACTCGCCGACCATAAGCGACTGCAGGGTAAATGCAGTATCCTTAAGAGGCGGCTGGCTATCGTTGCTCGTAGCTGGTGCACCAGTTGGTACACCGGCAACAGCCGCAGGCGGTTTATTGCTTTGCACCAGTTTTTCCCAGTTCCAGATACCCTTGGCGTTTTTATCGAGAACTACTTCGGGCCGCTTAACGACAAAACTGCTTATTTCGACATGGCGCGACAACAGCGGCAGCAGCTTCAAACGGGCCTGGAAGCTCTCGATGGTGATAAATGTCTCGGTGGAGAACCCTTGCGGATTATCCAGCCTGAGGTCAGTAAAACCAAGTCCCACCCAAGGGAAAAGAGACAGGTTGATGTCACCTCCCAAGCGCAATGGATAGCCGGTCTTTTCAGTAACCAGTTGTTCTATCCTGGGTTTATAACTCTGTACATCAACAAAGGCTGTGAGAGTTACCACAGCAACGACGACAAATACGCCAAGAGCAGCGACAATTATCAAAAAATACTTCAGTGGTTTGCTCATTTTCTTCCCCTGTGGTATTCAAAACGTTTTATATCCATGGACAAGCCTGGCCTGTATAATTATGATACATAAACGTACGAAAGCAACCTTGAAGCGCTACAGTTTTAAATAAATAATCAGCCATAACATTGGAGTAAAAGTAATGAAAAAAAAATTGACCCACTTTGCTGTATGTTCAGCTTTGATCGTCTCCCTCACCTCCTGTGCCGGTGGCCTGGACACCAACCAGAAACAGGGCACTGCAGTTGGCGCGGGCGTAGGCGCCGGCCTGGGAGCAATAGTAGGTCAAGCTATTGGCCGGGATACCAAAGGCACTCTTATCGGGGCAGGAATTGGTGCGGCTTTGGGCGGACTGGCCGGAAACCAGGTTGGCCGATATATGGATAACCAGGAACAAGCGCTTCGCAATGCCATGGCCAGCTCCGAAGCCACCAGCATCCAACGGGATCAGGATGTACTCACCGCCACCTTTAAGTCAGAAACGTTCTTTGACCATGATTCAGCAGTTCTTCTACCGGGCGGTTATACGGAAATAGCCAGGGTTGCCAGGGTTATTAATCAATACAATCAAACCCAGATTGAGGTTGGTGGCCATACCGATTCAACCGGATCGGAACAATACAACCAGCAGCTTTCCGTTCGCCGGGCTGAAGCCGTTAAAAACGCCCTGGCCCAGCAAGGAGTCAACCCGGCGAGAATTCGAGCGGTCGGTTATGGTGAAAGTAGACCTATCTCCTCCAACATGGCGATGAATAGAAGAGTGGAAATCACCATCGTCCCCCTGACCAACTGATACTCTTTACTATAATATCCGAGCCGGACATCTCCATCATTATAAAACGAGATGTCTGGTTGCAGATACGCAACTCGGCGATTGCAGGGAGACCTCCTTTCCCCACCAGCAGAATCGCCATATACGGGGCACAGAGAGCTCTCGAAAATGCAACTTTGATGTTGCATTGTGTCGTTATTTTCTTTTCTGACGAGCCTCCTGTCAAGCCCCGGAAACATCTCTTAACCGGTGCTTCTACTGCTATGAGAATCAGTCCAGCATGCATCTTTTGGGTTGCACAACCAGGAGCCCTCCTCTTGAGGTGTTTTCTGAAAAAACACCTCCCAACCACGCCTAACGCACCATAAAATCATGATAATTTTATTATGGATACATTTTCATCAGACTCTTCCGGTAACAGGCATAAAAGGTGCATAAAAATAAGCTCGAAGAATGCCGGAGACACAACACATTCGGTGCCGGTGAACATTGACCCATCCATAACGAGGAGCACAAATATTATGGCGGAAATATTAGTATTAGACGATGTTCTCGACGCGGTGATTCTAGTCAAAAAAATACTGACCAAAAAAGGCCATAGGGTTCATAGCTTTACAGAAGAAGAGGAGGCCATTGGTTACGCTCGCAACAATGCTCTTGATCTGGCCATCCTCGACATCAAACTGAAAAAAATGAGTGGTATTCAGGTCCTGGAACAATTAAAAAAACATCGTCCCGAGATTAAAGTAATTATGCTTACCGGCTATCCGACCATTGAGACGGCGCGCGAAGCAATGGAACTAGGTGCCGGGGAATATTGTGTGAAACCGATTGATAAAACGGAATTGGAAGAAAAAGTAGCAGAAGTGCTCGCTAAGTAATAATAGCAACCAATAATAGCAACCGAGGAGATTTGCATGAAAAAATCAGTCTACACCATTTGTGGCATGTGCACAGTCCGCTGCCCCATTCGCGTGGAGTCCGAGGATAATAAAATTACCTGGATTGAAGGCAATCAACATTTACTCGGCGGCGCCCTTTGTGCCAAGGGTACGGCAGGACAGGCACTGCTCGAGGACCATGAACGGCCGCAGCAGCCATTAATCAGGGTTGGTGACCGCGGCGCCGGCCGCTGGCGAGAAGCGAGCTGGGACGAAGCCTTCGATTATGTTGCCGGTAAGCTGCAGGACATCAAAAAAAGCTACGGCCCGGAATCGGTGGTGCTCTCTTCTCGCGGCGGGCCATGGCAGCAGATGTACAAGGCCTTCATCCATGCCTACGGCTCCCCCAACTACACCAACCACGACTCTACCTGCGGCCGCAATACCCACCATGCCAGTCTGTCGATCAACGGAGTTGGACGCAAGGGTTTTGCCTATGACATAAAAAATGCCAAGCACCTGGTTCTTTTTGGCCGCGACATGTTTTCTTCCCTGCGCATTGCCGAAAACATTCAAACCCTCGATATGCTTGATAAGGGCGGCCGCCTCACCTATGTCGATGTGCGCCAGACCATGACCGGAGCAAAAGCGACTCGCTTTTTCCAGGTTCGCCCGGGTACCGATTATGCCCTCGCCCTCGGCGTCATTCATCAGGTCATCAAGAAAGGATACTACGATCGTGATTTTTTGGCCCGCTATGTCACCGGCTTCGAAGAACTCTGTACATTTATCGAAGAGTACACTCCAGCCTGGGCCGCGAAAGAATGCGGGGTGAGGGAAAAAGACATCCTCGCCTTCGTTGAAGAGATCGGTGCCGATCGGCCCAAGGTCATTTTTCACCCAGGCTGGAACCTGGCCCGCTATAACGATAGTTTTTATGCCAGCCGGGCCATGCATATCCTCAATATACTGATGGGCAACATCGAACTAAAAGGCGGCCTCTTTATCCCGAAAGGCGCCGGCGACTGCGGTAAGAAAGGCATCCGCTCCATCGACTGTCCCAAACCGGATATCAAAAGGGGCGACGGGGTCGGCTGGAAATACACCCATTTCGAAAAAGGACCGGGGCTGGCTCATCTGTTTATCAACAGTATGCTGACCGAAGATCCCTATCCGATCAAGGGCTGGATCGCCATGCGTCACGACCCGTTCTCCGGCATGCCTGATCCCGAAAAGCAGAAACGGGCCATGGATAAGTGTGAGCTGCTCGTATCCATCGACACCAACTACAGTGAATTCGGCTGGTACAGTGATGTCATTCTGCCGGAATCGACCTTTCTAGAGCGAGATAATTTCATCGTTCAGCAAAAAGGTCTCAAACCGCGTCTTACCCTAAGAAGAAAAGCGGTTGAGCCCAAATACAACACGAAATCTTCCTGGGAAATTTTTACCGAGCTGGCTGGTCGCCTTGGTCTGGAGGAGACCTTCCCTTTCAAGACCATCGAGGAGCTCTGGGCCTGGCAGCTTGAACCCACCGGCTATACTATGGCCGACTTTGATGCCAAAGGCTTTATTGAGTTGTCGGCCGATCAGGTTTTCTATGACCGCGACAAACTCGACGGCCAGTTCAAGACGCCCAGCGGCAAGATCGAGATTATCAGCGAGCTGCTCGCCAAAACCGGATTCCCGTCACTCAAACCCTTTGTCAGCCCACCAGCTCCTGAAAAAGACATGTTTCGCCTGATCTACGGCAAGGTGGCGGTTCATACCCAGGGGCATACCATAAACAACCCCATGCTGTCTGAGCTGATGCCGACCAACACCGCCTGGATACATACTAAAAAAGCCAGAAAACTTGGCGTACAGACCGGCGACTTGCTCGAGCTGTCCTCAGCGGACAGATCGTATTGCGCCACGGTGCAGGCGCATGTAACCGACCATGTCCACCCTGAGGCGGTGTTTACCGTCCACGGCTTCGGTAAGGACATTCCTCGCCAGACTCGAAGCTTTAGGGCTGGGATCAGTGATCAGAAACTGATGATCGGTGCCCTCGACAACTGGGACCAGGCAGGTGGCTGCGTCAACCTCTGCGAGACCTTCGTCCATGTGAAAAAGAGTATCCGTAACACCAAGAGGAGAGTTGAACTGTGAAAAAATATATGATCCACCTGAACACGCGTCGCTGCATCGCCTGCTATGGCTGCATGGTGCACTGCAAAGTGAACAAAAACCTGCCGGTCGGCCCTTTTCTCTGCGACATCAGCTGCACCCCCCTGCAAATGATCGGCGGGGTGCCAAAAACAGAAATCACCTTTTCCACCTGTCGCCATTGCGAGGACCCGCTGTGCGTGCCGGTCTGTCCGACCAACGCCATGGTCCAGCGAGAAGATGGTATCGTCTATATCGACCAGGAAAAATGTATCGGCTGTATGGCCTGTCAAAAGGCTTGCCCGTGGGAAATCCCGGTGAAAAACCCCGATGATGGCAAGGCGGTGAAATGTGATCTGTGTATGGACCGGATCGATGCCGGTCTGCAACCAGCCTGCATCGCCAAATGTACCACGCATGCCCTGAAGCTGGTAACGCTTGAAACAGTAGAATAAAAACCGATGAACTGAGCAGACGGATGCGGCCTGAAAATAACCACAAAGAAGGTGATTTCCTTAAAACTTTTCAAGAGGTTACTCGTCTTATCAGCATGGTCCATGATCCACAGCAGGTCATGGACCTGGTGGTTAAACGTCTGCCGAAACTGCTCGAGGTAAACGCCGCCACCATTCGGCTGCTCGATGCCGGCACAAACACTTTTGTGCTCGGTGCCGCCTGCGGAGTTTCTGATGAGTACCTATCGCGCAGCACGATCGACTCCAAAGAGGTAATGGCAGCCTTGATGCAGGGCCGGCCAATCGCCAGAACCGATATCGATGTCTCCTGCGACCACGACAGCTGTGGTTATATCTCTCGCGAGGGCGTAAAAAGTGCCATGTCCCTGCCTATTTTGTTCAAGGGACAAATCATCGGCCTGCTGCGCCTCTTAACCAAAGATACCCGGCAATTCACCGAGGCGGAAATTGCTTTTGCGATGTCTCTTGCCGAACAGGTCGGTATGGCCATAGCCAACGGTCGCATGTTCCAGGAGATGAAAAATCAGGTGCATTTTTTTCGCGAACTGCGGGAAATTTCCCGGCTGGTTAACAGCACGCTTGATCTGGAGCTGATTTTAACAACCATCGTCGACAAACTTCCCGGGATCATGGGAGTGAAAGGCTGTACCATCCGTCTGCTCCATCCGGCGACTAACCGCCTGGAGCTGGTTGCTGCTGCCGGGGTGTCCCAGGTATATTTAACGCGTGGCAGTATCAGCCGGGAAGATTCAATTTTCAAGGTATTAAAAGGGGAACCGGTCGCCATATACGATGCCGTAACTGATCCACGCGTTGATTACCACGAAGCCATAAAAAAAGAAGGTATTAAATCCATTCTAGCCATTCCGATCAGTAATCAGCAGGATATCATCGGCGTCCTGCGCCTCTTGAGTGATGAGCCGCGCATCTTTAGCGCCATGGATATCAATTTTGCGGTGACGATCGCCGAAGAGGGTGGCAATGCCATTGAAAAAGCCCGGACCTACCGCAAAATCACCCTGCTTTTTAACCAGATTGAAGAACATGAACGATTTCTGCAGACCATTCTCGACGCTTTGTGGATGCAGCTGCTGGTGGTCGATCCAGATCAGCGGGTGATCATGGTCAATAAACATTTCCTGGAGACGAAAGGCTGTACCGAAGCGGAAGCGCTGGGCCGTCCCTACCAGGCTGTTACCCCCTGGAAGAGTGGCCAGGCACTCACTTGTCCGGTCAGTACTGTACTGCGTAGCGGGGAAGCGCTAACGATTCTTGACCAACTTACTACCGGAACCGACCGCAAATGGTTCGAGCGCCATTTGACACCGATTTTAGACCATGACGGCACGGTCAGTTTTGTCGTCGAGGCAGTTCGGGATGTCACTGACCAGAAATTGCTGGAACAGGAAAAAATGGCGAGAATGAAGCTTGAGGGGGTCATCGAAATGGCCGGGACAGCCGCCCACGAGCTGAACAGTCCACTTTTTGCTGCGCTTGGCACAGCACAGTTGTTACGCGACGACCTCCCTAGTGAAGAGATGATTGCCGAAATGGATACGATCATCCGCAATATGCAGAAAATGTCGGCACTCACTAAGGATATGACTGCGGCAACCGGTTTTGAAAGCCAACAATATGTCGGCGATACCAGGATTGTGGCCTTAAAGACCAAAGATACATAACCGCAGTGAGACCGCTTCAGCTATCATTTTACCCTGCTGGTCAGCCAGTGCCGCAAAACACCGATCACCAAGGCGCTGACCCAACTCCATTTCACCTTTGACCAAACTGGTGAGTTGCTTGATGCCCACCTTATGCGGTATGATACAAAATTGACCGCAGATCAGTTTGATCAGGTGGACCGGCTGCTCGGTGCCGTGCGGGCTGCTCGAGATGATCCTGACTGATAAAAATATAATAGGAACCATGGAGAGGCTTTTTTTCAGGAGAAATATGACTTTTCAAAGGAATAAGAAGACTTAATGGGCGGCTATCTCATCACCTGGGTGACCAAAAATCTCGGCGTGGGTGCCGCACCAATGTCTTATGAGGAGCTCACCAGCCTTAGGGAACAGGGCATCGTAGCTATCGTCAATCTGTGCGGCGAATTCAACGATCTGCATACCATTGAAAAAGATGCCGGGTTCGATGTCTTCTGGCTGCCCATTCCGGACGAGACCGCGCCGAAGATGGAAGACATGGAAAAGGGCCTGGAATGGCTCGATGAAGCGATCTATCTCGGCAAAAAGGTGCTGGTGCACTGCCACCACGGCATTGGCAGAACCGGTACCTTCGTCACCGCCTATCTGCTCCGACGCGGTTTAGGTATGAAAAAAGCCGGCAAGGTGCTGAAAACCACCCGGGCCAATCCGACAAATTTTTCGCAATGGTGGCTCCTGCGAAAATTCGGTAAAAAAGAAGGGCAGTTGACCCTCAGTGAACCGACGCCGGAAAACAGGAACAGCGCCGATCTCAGTACATTCTATGCGCGGTACGAACACCTTCTGGAAAAATTAGACGCCTTAACCGCCCCGCCTTCCCCCGAATGTTGTGCCAAGTCCGGATCAGAACCGTGCGACCGCTCCTTTTCCCTTGAACTCATTGAAGCGCTCTACCTCAACAACAAAGTGAATGTCAACCTGTCTGCCGAACAGAGAAAAGAAGTTATCAACCTGGCCAAGGGGATCAGAAAAGAGGTCACTGCAGAAGATACCGAACCGGCTCACTTAGGAGGCTGTCCTTTAAAGCACAATAATATTTGTCTGCTCCATAAATCCAGACCTGTTCATTGCCGACTAAAAGGTTTTTCCCCGGATGCCGAGAGTCTTGCCGAACTCAATAAAGAACTGGCGCAACTGTCAAAAGAGGTGTACCAGGCTCTTTTTGGCCGGGAAGCGGATCAAGCTCCACCGGCGGTAAGTTTTTACGACAGTGTCTCAGGAAAATTTATCCAACAGTATTTTCAGTATCTTACTACCCAAAAAGCCACTGATGGAAAAACCTGAAGGAATCGATAAGCGCGATAATCGCAAGCTGGTAATGATCGTCGATGACGAACCTGACATGCTGTCCATGTTGCGCTTGGTCATCAAAAAAAAATGTGATTGCGATGTTATTTCCGCGCCATCCGGACATGCGGCAATGGAGCAGCTGCGAATGTGTCGGCCTGCGGTGATTTTAAGCGATATTAAGATGCCTGACTTCGATGGCCTGGAACTGCTCAAAAAAATTCAGGCACATGATGCGACAATCTCGGTGGTGATCATGACCGGCTACGGCACCATCGATATGGCCGTTCAGGCTCTCAAAGACGGCGCCTATGATTTTCTACAAAAGCCTTTTGATAAAGACCATATCGTTCGGGTGATCCGCAACGGCCTGGAACGAACCGCCTTATTGCGGGTCAACGAGCAACTCCGCGAGAAGCTGAGCGATCTGGCTCAACCGGAGGGATTTGTCGGCCAGAGTCCTGCGTTAAAACGCGTTCTTGATCTTCTGGCCCGCGTCGCCGATACCGATGCCACGGTGCTGATCCGCGGCGAAAGCGGCACCGGCAAGGAACTGGCCGCCCGGGCCTTGCATAACCTGAGCAACAGAAAGAAAAGGCCGATGATCACCGTCAACTGCCCTGCTCTGCCGGAAAACGTTCTGGAGAGTGAACTTTTCGGCTACAGCAAAGGCGCTTTTACCGGGGCAATTCAGGAAAAAAAGGGTCTTTTTCTTGAGGCCAACCAGTCAACCATCCTGCTGGATGAAATCGCCGATATCCCGGTTTCCATCCAGACCAAACTGCTGCGGGTCCTGCAGGAAAAAGAGATCCAGCCATTGGGCCAGAATAAGACCATAAAAGTCGATGTGCGGGTGGTCGCCTCGACCAACCAGGATCTGGAGGCCAAGATTCGTGCGGGAGAATTCCGCGAAGATCTTTTTTATCGCCTCAATGTGGTGAATGCAGTCATGCCCAATCTTGCCGAGATGAAGGAAGATATCCCGCTGCTTATGCATCATTTCCTGACCCAGTTCAAACGGCAATATGACCGGGAAAAGCTGGTCTTCTCTCCCGAGGTGCTCCACCATCTCTATCTGCAAAAATGGCCGGGCAATGTGCGGGAACTGCAGAACTGCGTCAAGCGCATGGTTTTGCTGGCTGTCGGGGAGCGGGTTGATCTCACCGATCTCAATTCCCCGGACAACAGGAATGAATCGGCCGAAACCAACAATTTTGCAAGCCTCTACAGCAGAGACTACAATGACGCCAAGGCGGAAATTGTCAGCCGCTTCACTACTGACTACCTCAATAATCTCCTCACCAGACACGACGGCAATGTAACCAATGCCGCGACCGGCTGTGGTTTGGAACGGCAGGCATTGCAGCGGATCATGCGGCGCTATGGTATTGTTTCTGCTGATTTTAAGGGGAAATGATAGGTTGGTTTATCTTGACCACAACCAGGGTTATATCGTCGTTTTGCGGGGTTTCTCCCCTGAACTCTTTGATCTGTTCAGTAATTTTTGTAAGGATCACATCCGGATGCAGATGGCTGCCCGCAGCCAGTATTCGGCTGATACGATCTCTGCCAAATGGCTCTCCGGCAGCGTTTGCCACATCCCAGGCGCCATCGCTGCCAATCAGAATAAGCACTTCTTCATCTCCGACCGGAATCTCGTTATACTCATAACACCAAGCGGCATCGACTCCAAGCGCCAGGCCATTTCCTCGCATCTCGGTAAATTCACGCCGGGCGGGATGATACACCATGGCCGGCTCGTGGCCGGCTCGAACCCAGCGCATGGTTTTATGCAGCTGGTCTATTTCCAGGTAGAAAAGGGTAACAAAATTTCCTGATCGGCTGGTATCATGGCATAACAGGCTGTTCACCTCGTTCATTACCTGATCCGGTTTCCCGGCTTGAGAAACCCGGCAACGCAGCAGCGCCCGAACCGTGGTCATCAACAAAGCGGCCCCGATGCCATGGCCAACCACATCGCCGACAACAACCCCGACTTTCAGGGGATTTTCCGAAAAAGTGATTATATCAAAATAATCCCCGCCGGTTTCATCACAATAGAGACTGACGCCGTCAGCCATGATGCCGCCAGCTTTATAACCAGCATCAGGCAGCAGATTCTGCTGGACCTCTCGCGCGATATTAATCTCTTTTTTCATGGCCAGTCGTTGCTTGAGCTGACCGCTCATCGCATTAAAACTCTGCGCCAGCTCACTCACTTCATCCCTGTTGGTTATAACCAGGGGAGAACCAAATTCTCCGTTGGCCAGATTATCCGCCGCAGCGGAAACTTCTTTTATTCTTGAGGTTAACCGACTCGTCATCTGCCTGATGAAAAAAAGAATAACCAGTATGGCGACCGATAAAGCAGCGCTATACCATAGCTGGAAACGGATAATCGGCTGAAGTGCTTTTTCACCAGGAGCCATGATAACCATGGTCCAGGGTGCTTCAGTGAGATGATAGAAACCACTGATCTCTTCCGGCGGGGAACCGGGTCCAAAGATTGTCCCCGAATCAGTTTTTCGTATGGCCGCCAGAGTTTCTTTTTCAAGAGCATTTACCGTACCGAAAGAACGTTGGGGATCATAATCCTCAAGCCCCATCTGCGAAACGGTGCTTATCAATACATTTTCTTTACTATCAATAAGATACGCCTTATTACTTTTCCACCATGGAGCTTTGATTATCTGAGCTATAAGTTTGTCAAAGGAGATGATCACCTCTACCCGTCCGACCACCTTATTGTCACTGCTCTCTATCCATGACAGCAGGGACACGGTCCGATTTTTCAATTGACTGTTATATATTGGAGTGCTGACCTCAAAGCGTTCCGAATTGTATCGATGCATCATTTTCATGGGAGACTGCATTTCCATGGGAGGTACAGCATCTTTTATGATGTCTTTGGTCGGCCAATCGACATGCACTCCAACTACTCCATCCAGGCCCTTTATCCGGTTAATAATATGGGTAAATAGTTGCCGGTCGAGATCCACGTCACCAGCGGTTTGCAGGAGCAGCAGCAAATCCTTGGGCCGGCGCAGTTCCATATCGATGAGATGGGCGGTTCGCTGTAATTTGGCAATTGCCGTTTCACCCCATTGCTGCAACAGAATATGTCGGACAAATAAAAAACCGCTGACCGACAGAGTAACTAACAACAAAAAGGTTGGGATCAAGACAAAGAACAAGGTCCGCTGTTGCAGACTTCTAGGTTTAAAGAACATAATGCGCCTGATTGACTTGTTAAAAAATGGGAAGCCCGGCAAACTCCTACCGTATTCCCAGATTACGGGTGATAATCCCCATTACCGAGTAGATAAGTTGCGCAGCGGCGAAATCAGAAGCGAGATCCCCCTGCCTGGGGGCCAGTTCCACCAGATCAAAGCCGAGCACTTTCCTGCCGGCAAGGGCTCGTTCCAGAAAGCTCAATGTCTGGTACCAGCTCGGCCCGCCGGGAACCGGTGTTCCGGTCGCCCCGATAACCGAGGGATCGAGCCCGTCCACATCAAGGGTCAAATAAATATCTTGCGGAAAATCATCCGGCAAAACAAATTCGGCAAGGTTGGTGGAGGCAATCGCCCGGCCATCAAGATAGTTCACTCGATAGGTCAGACGGGCAGCAATTTCTTCCCGGCAAAGAGCCCGTACGCCAAATTGAAACAAGCGACAGCCGCACTCCTCAACAGCGCGACGCATAACGCAGGCGTGGCTGAAAGGAGAACCCTCAAAGCTGGCTCGCAGATCGGCATGGGCATCGAGCTGGACAATACCTATCGGCTCAGAACAGGTTCGCTGCAAAGCTCTGATTGGCCCCAGACTGACCGTATGTTCCCCGCCGAGAACCACGGGAATACCTTTTTCATCAACTACTGCCTCAACCACTTTCTCGAGACGCGCAAAAAAAGTGGCGATGTCACCGGCACAATCAACAAAGGGGGTTGTTTTAATGCCGGCGATAAGCGGCTCCGAAAAGCCATCCCACCGCTCAAGCTGCTGCGAAGCATCGAGAATAGCACCGGGGCCCTGGGCTGTCCCCCCGCCATAGGAGACTGTCTGTTCCAGGGGCACGGGAATTATATGAAAAAGGGCATCCGTTTTGTTTGCACTGTCCAGGTCTACTTCGGACTCAAGAAAACCAGGAAAATTATCTCGCTGCACCATTTTCTCCTACGATAGCCTGGTTTTAAAATCTTCATAGCCAAAAGAGCGGACACATTCATAGTGGTCGTCATCCGGCTCAAAAAGATAGATAGACGGTAAATTGACGCCGTTAAAGGTATTGTTTTTGACCATGGTGTAAATAGCCATATCACTGAAAACCAGCGGGTCACCTACGGCAAGAGGCTGATCAAAAGAATAGACTCCCGCCACATCCCCGGCCAGACAGGAGAGGCCGCCGATCCGGTAGCTGTATTTTTTTTCGCCGGCAGCACCTGATCCGATGATATGTGGTCGATAGGGCATTTCCAGGACATCCGGCATATGCGCGGGCACCGAGCTGTCGATAATCGCCGTGGCCATATCCGCCTGGGTGAGATCAAGGACCGTACTGACCAGATAGCCGCAGTTAAGGGCCACCGCCTCGCCCGGTTCCAGGTAAACCTGCACCCCCCATTTTTCTTTGAAGGCATTGATAACCCGAACCAGTCGAGCCAGGTCATAGCCGGACCTGGTTATATGGTGCCCCCCGCCGAAATTGACATAGCTCATCCGCGAAATCAGATCGCCAAACCGTTTCTCCACTGCGCTGACCGTTCGCTCGAGACAGTCCGCATCCTGTTCGCATAGATTGTGCCAGTGCAGGCCACTTACTCCATTCAGGAGTTCTTCCTGCAGCTGTTCCCGCCTGATTCCCAGACGGGAGGCCGGGGCGCAGGGGTCATACATCTCGACTGCGCCCTCGCTGTGCTCCGGATTAATGCGGATACCAAGGGCAATTTTTTTACCCGAGTGGGCCGCATATTTCTTGATCATAGGTGTAAAGCGTTGCAGCTGGGCACAGGAATTAAACAGGATATGATCAGAGGTCCGGCAGATGTCCGCCATATCCGCTTCAGAATAGGCCGCACCAAAGGTATGCACTTCTTTGCCGAATTCTTCACAGCCGAGCCGGGCTTCATGGGGAGAGCTGGCACAAACCCCATCGAGGGTTTCGGCAATAAGGCCAAAGAGGCGGAACATGGCAAAACATTTCAGCGCGAGCAAAATCTTACAGCCGGTCTGCGCCTTCACCTCGGCCAGAATCTTGAGGTTATCCCGCAGGAGACCGACGTCGATTACATAGTTAGGCGTCTGCACCTTCCTGGGATCAAAGCGATAGACAAAATATCCATTCATCGCATCACAGCTCAACTGCCGTCCAGGGCAAGCCGTAGCGATTCAATGCATCCATAAAGGGATCAGGGTCGAACTGTTCCATATGCCAGACCCCCGGTCGGTGCCAGTGTTTTTCCAGCATCATCTTGGCACCGATCATCGCCGGTACCCCGGTGGTATAGCTGATCGCCTGCGAACCCACTTCCCGATACGCTTCTTCATGGCTGCAGATATTATAGACGTACAGTTTTTTCATCTTGCCGTCTTTCATGCCTTTCATAACGCAGCCAATGCAGGTTTTTCCCTTGGTCAGCGGGCCAAGCGATGCCGGCTCCGGCAATACTTTTTGCAAAAACTGAAGGGGTACGATCTGCTGCCCGCCAAATTCCACCGGATCGATCCTGGTCATGCCGATATTTTCCAACACCCGCAGATGGGTCAGATACTGTTCGCCAAAGGTCATCCAAAATCGGGCTCTTTTCAAGCCCCGCAGATGGATGACCAGGGATTCCAGTTCCTCATGGTACATCAGATAGCATTTTTTCTCGCCGATCCCCTCCGGGAAGGTATAGTTCATCGACCAGGACAGAGGATCGGTCTCGACCCACTCGCCATGTTCCCAATAGCGACCGCGCTGAGTGATTTCACGGATATTTATTTCCGGATTGAAATTGGTGGCGAAATGCTGCCCGTGGTCCCCGGCATTACAGTCAATAATATCCAGTTCATGAATTTCATCAAAATGATGTTTCTGCGCCCAGGCACAAAAAACATTGGTCACCCCCGGATCAAAACCAGACCCGAGCAGGGCCATGAGTCCGGCTTTGGCAAAGCGTTCCCGGTAGGCCCACTGCCATTTATACTCAAACTTTGCCTCCTCGTGGGGCTCGTAATTGGCTGTGTCCAGATAATCAGTCCCGGTTGCCAGACAGGAATCCATCAAGGCCAGATCCTGATAGGGCAAGGCGAGGTTGACGAGCAGATCGGGCTGGAGCTCGCGCAGCAGCGCCACTGTGTCAGCCACATTGTCCGCATCGAGTTGCCGCACGGCAATGGTACGACCGGTTCGTTCTTTAATAGCCGCAGCAATGGCTTCACATTTGGCAAGCGTTCTGCTGGCCATGGTAATGTGCGAAAAAACGTCGGCCAGGGCTGCACATTTATGCGCGGTCACACTGGCAACTCCGCCTGCTCCGATTATCACAACCTTGGCCATCATCCCCCTCCATTCTTATTGACTTCTTTCACGACGATCAATCCTTTCCCTACCGTTCAAAATAGGTATAGCCGCGCAAACCTGCTTCATAGGCCTGCATCACTTCTTTTCGTTCAAGTGGGGAAATACGTCCTTCCTTGACCGCCGTTTCTGCAGTTTTACGAAACTTCATCAGCAGCCGCTTGGGATCATACTCGACATAGGAAAGGATATCGGCAACCGTATCGCCCTCAAGTTCTCCGGAAAAATCATATTTGCCATTGTCACGGATACTGACCGTCACCACATTGGTATCACCAAGCAGGTTATGCAAATCGCCCAGCGTTTCCTGGTAGGCTCCCACCAGGAAAACGCCCAGATAATATTCCTCTGATTCTCTCAGCTCATGCAGCGGCAGGAAGCGCTTTGCCCCGAAACGATCGACAAAACGATCGATCTTGCCATCGCAGTCGCAGGTTATATCGGCGATGATGGCATTGCGGGTTGGTTTTTCCTGGAGGCGATGGATGGGCATAACCGGAAACAGCTGGTCAATGGCCCAACTGTCGGGAAGCGACTGGAAGAGGCTGAAATTACAGTAATAGATATCCGAGAGTAATCGTTCAATTTCATGAATCTCCGCCGGGGCGTTTTTCAGCTCTCTTCCGGTCTTTAGAATCGAGTTGAGAATAGTCCAGAACAGATTTTCCGCAAGCGACCTCTCACGCAGAGATATCTGACCGTGATTGAAGAGCTGGCGCACTTCATCGCGGTAATAAATGGCATCGTTTAAGGTTTCCTGAAGGTTGCGGATGGTGAGATTTTCGAGCGATTCAAGCATATTCAGCAGCTGGGGCGGTCCATCTTCCGGTAGTTTTTCCGGCAAGGAAACCGGCTCGAAAACGGTTTTATCCAGCACATTAAACAATAGGACCGAATAATAGGCGACCAGCGCCCGGCCGGTTTCGGTGATGATTACCGGATGGGGGATTTCCTCCTCATCAAGGGTAGTCATGACCGCCTCGGTTATATCCGTGCAGTATTCATTGAGGGTATAGTTCCGACTGCTGAGAAAATTGGATTGAGAACCGTCGTAGTCCACCGCCAGACCGCCGCCGAGATCAAGATAATGCATTCCCGCACCCTCCTTCACCAGCCCGGCATAGACCCGGCAGGCCTCGCCGACCGCCGTACGGATCTGGCGAATATTCGATATCTGCGAGCCGAGATGATAATGCACCATCTGCAGGCAGTCGAGCATTTCTTCGCCTTTCAATAGATCGACAGCATGCACCAGCTGGGTGGTATTCAGACCGAAGATAGATCGCTCTCCGCCCGATTCAGCCCAGTGCCCGCCCCCTTGCATGGACAATTTGATCCGCACTCCCAGCACCGGATTAACCTTTAAGACCCGCGACCGCTCGATGATAAGCGGCAGCTCGCTGGGCATCTCCACCACCAGCACACACCTGAACCCAAGTTTTACCGCATGCAGGGCGAGATCGATGAATTCTTCATCTTTATAGCCATTGCAGATTAACGGTGCCTCTTTGTCCGCCATCATTCCCATAGCGGCAATAAGCTCGGCCTTGCTGCCGGCTTCCAGGCCATGATGATAGGACGCCCCATAATGGACCATGGCATCAATTACCTGTTTTTGCTGATTCACCTTGATGGGATAAGCCCCCATGAAACTTCCCTGATAGCCAAGGTCCTTCATCGCCGCGATAAATGTCTCATTGAGTTCGGCAATTTGCGCATCAAGAATATTTTCTACGCGCAGCAGCACCGGCATATCCAGGCCACGGTCTTTCAGGCCCTCGACAATTTCCGGTAAAGAGACTGCCCGGTCGGGAAATTTCGGCGACGGCTGCACCAGCATATCGCCATTTTCCGAAACCCGGAAATACCCCCCACTCCACTCCGCCACCCGATACAACTCCGACGACTTCTCAACAGTCCAGCTTTCTAAAAAATCGGCCAATTTAACCACCACCTAAAAACATAATTAAACAATAATGATAATCTCGCAAAAACCTGATTTTCAGAATTACGAAAATTGTAATGAAGAGTATTTTACAACGCCATCAATACTAACAATAAGAGACAAAGCATCAAGCAGATTTGATCACGCTTTGCTCCCGCCGGCAACATCGTTTCGCACCTAAATGTAACCACCTTTTCAGATCTTGTGAAAAAACTTTATAGAATACCGGGAATAGGCTGTCGGCGTCAATATAATCCACCAATTTATGATCGATGATACGGGTGAAATTATTCTTGGTCGTCAATCTTGATGCGGCTCGAAACACAACCATGACATGAACCAGAGCGGCCACGGGCAGCATCCGAGAGGGAAAGAACGCCGACGAGGGTATTGGTGCTTCCTTCATGGACGAACAATCTATGGATATCCTCGACAATCATTTTCTTTATCGCACCTTCCAACAATGCATCCGCGTCGTAGGTATGAACAGGCGTACTCATAACCTTCTCGGCAATTGCATCTTGTTCGACACCACGCTTATAGGCGAGGGCCAGATCGGTTTTGGAGATTACTCCGCGCGGCCGGTCCTGTTCATCGATGAGAAGCATAGCCCCAAATTTATAGGCGGAAAGAGTCTCCATGACTACGTTCAATGATTCCTGCATGGGCAAGCTTTTAACGCCGATGGTCATCCGTTCCCTGACCTTGAAGCGGTGGACGACATCAATTTTGTCGGTCTGCCTCTTACGATTTAAATTGCTGTAATCACACTGACGGCAATACTGGTACAGAAGCCCAACAATATCAGGGTACGCCAAAGCACCGATGAGGTCTTCTGTCTGGTCATCGACAACATACAGGCGGTATACCCTGTTGCTACGCATCAGTTCCAGGGCAGCTTCAAGAGAATCTCCCGCCTTGCACAAAAGCGGCGGCGACACCATGATATGCTCAAGGGGAGAATCGATCGGTAAAGCGGCGTAATAGGCCCCCATGATATCGGTTTTCGACACCACACCCACGGGCTGCTGTGCGGCATCGACGGTAAGGAGGGCATTGACCTTGTACTTGATGATGATGTTGATGCCGTGACCGATGGATTTACTTTGCTCAAGACAGATAACCTGCCTGCGCATGGCCCGGCTGACGCTCAGATTGCGGAGGGTATCGAGTTGTGCCATAACTGCTCCGAGGACCTACTCATTTAACGGCGACCGCTGGTAACAAAGTCCCGCACCGATTTTGCACGGACCGGTCTATTCCCGCTCAATCGCCGATACGTTCCAGCAGATGTTTGAACAGGTCGGAAATATAGACCATGCCAATTATGCGCTTGTCCTCTACTACAGGAAGCCTACGGACATGTTTTTTTATCATGATATCGAGAACCATCAGCACATCAACCTGCGGACCAACGGTAATAACATCGGGGGTCATGATATCGCCCACCAGGATGGACTTAAGTCGACCGCAGGCGCGATCGATCAAGCCGACAACATCAATATCCTCCATGGCACCCCAGACCTGAATGTGTTTTGGTCGCACATACAACAGGATATCATACATTGAAAGCATTCCGACTAAACGTCGATTTTTATCGGTGACTATTATGCCAAACAATCGCCGGCCGGTTTGCTGAGAGGATTCGCGAAAAAGGCGAATTGCATCGGTGAGCGGCGCTTCCGGCAAGAGGGTGGGAAAGTCTGTGGTCATAATGCCGGCAGCCGTTATTTTCATTGACCCATCCATATGTCAAAAATGATCTTTCAATTTTCTACATTGACGATGAAAAACACATAGGAATGTGTACTCAATCATAAATATTGTTGCAACATCTACTGCCACTTCAAAAAAAGACGACAGAACCTGTATGTAAGTGGTGCAATGACCAATCAGCCACGTAACAGCATACCTGAAGTTAATCGGTGGGTAAATGAGAAGATTTGGTTGAAACTCTGCACCGGGAGTGTAAGGTTACGCTGAACTTTTACAGCTTATATTTTCTCCCCGCTGCTCCACTGAAATTTTCTGTAACCAATGAGCAGGACGGGCCAAACACATTACCAGGAGATATTGATGACCAAGAAAAAAATGCCCACCGGGTCTGGAAAGACCATAGCGAAACTGAAAGAAAAAGCAGCACAGAAAAAGGAAAAACCAGCCAGGCAACCGATGCTTCAGGCTTTGGTCTGGTATAAGGAGGAGCACTATGTCGAACTCCTCGAACTTTTTGACGACGCGGAACAGTTACCGCCAACCTATCAGGACTGGCTTACCCGTGCCGAAGCAAAGAGAGCGGAAGTCGAGGCAGGGGGTGACCAGGTCATGAAAGTATTTATCGACCCGGCGACCTTTCCTGAATGGTGTCGGGAAAAGAACCTGGCGAAAGATGCCAATGCCCGTGCCGAACTGGCAATCGAGGTTGCCCGGGCCCACTCTTTTTCACTCTAACACGGCCCTTTCTTAGATCATTACCCTGCCCATTTGATTTGCCTTATCTCCCCATCAAGGCCTTATATCCCGACAAAGGCATCGTACAACGAGCGAATGGCCTTGTCATAATCATCTCCGCTGACGCCGATGATTATATTCATTTCCGACGCCCCCTGATTGATGATCCGGACATTGATACCGGCATTCTTCAGGGCGGTAAAGGTCTTGGCGGCAATGCCCACTGTTCGCACCATCCCCTCACCGACCACGGCGATCAAGGCCAAATTTTTCTCGATATACAGCTTCTCCGGCAGCAGCTGACGATGGATCTCCTCGACAATAATCTCCTCCAGTCCCTGCAGACTCGCATCATCGATGATGACACTGATCGCATCGATGCTCGATGGGCATTGTTCAAAGCTCAGTCCCTGCTCACTGAAAATTCCCAGCAGGCGATGAGCAAAGCCGACCTCCTTATTCATCAGCGTTTTTTCAAGACAGATCATTGAAAAATTTTTCCGCCCGGCAATACCGGCAATTTCGGTTGCCGCAAGGGTCTGTTCGCTCAGCCGGGGAGTAATACGGGTGCCTGGATCCCCAGGCCGATTGGTATTCTTGATGCAAATTGGAATACCCGCCTCCTGTACCGGCAGGATAGCCTCATCGTGAAAGACCGAGGCGCCCATATAGGACATTTCCCGGATCTCCCGAAAAGATATTTCGTCAATAGCAGCAGGATTATCGACGATCCGCGGATCGGCCATAAGAATACCTGAGGTATCGGTCCAATTCTCATACAACACCGCCCCTGCCGCTCTTGCCGCAATAGCGCCGGAGATGTCCGAACCGCCGCGGGAGAAAGTTTTTACGTCGCCCGATAGATCATGACCATAAAATCCAGCCATCACATAAAGGGGTGCCGGATCCGCCAATCGATCCCCCAGTTTGCGGTAACTTTCAGGATCAATGATCCCATTGGCTCGGATCAGCAGGTAGTCGGCAGGATCAACAAAATCGGCGCGCAGATACTGCGCAATAATTCTGGCCGAAAAATATTCCCCGCGCGACGCGGCGTAATCCCGGCTGCAGCCGTGCACCAGTTCTCTGCCGAATTGATCGATCTCATCCACCACCGCAGGGCTCAGGTGCAATGCTCCGGCTATTTCGGCAAACCGGTCCCGAATAAGACCAAACGGCTCACAGATATCAGTGGACATTGCCACCATATCGTGGCAGAGATAGAGCAGATCGGTAATTTTGGCCTCGGCAGCAGCCCGTTTTCCGGGCGCTGAAACCACCACAATTCTGCGCCTGGAATCAGCCGCAAGTATCGCCTTCACTTTATCGATCTGCCTGCTGTCGGCCACGCTCGAACCACCGAATTTTGCCACAATCCTGTCCATCTTTTTTCCTCTCACTTGGAGTCTGTCGCCTTGCAATCCTGCCTCTTGCGCCGTTCATCCTATACTGTTTGCCTTGCTTTATCAAATTCTGTTCGCGATGAACAGCAAAGAATCTTCTGCTTCGAATCGATTGACAAGTGACACCTCGCCACTACATTGTAGTAGAGAAAATCGATTACACGATCGCTTCCCGCCATCGGTGATTATCGATTTCAAAGGAGGCACATCATGGCGCAACTGCATGTTGGAAATAACCACATTGATCTGGATGAAGATGGATTTCTTACCCAAACTGAAGATTGGAATGAAGAAGTGGCCAAAGCCATTGCCCAACGTGAAGGCATTGACTTACTTGACCAGTCGAAACTGGATATTGTCCTTTTTCTCCGGGAATACTATCTAAAACATTCCTCTTTCCCTATTCTCGGTTATGTTTGTAAGAACATTCACGCCGAATCCCGAGACTGTGTAACCGAGGAATTTATCGACCCAATGAAAGCCTGGAAGATTGCCGGCTTGCCCAAGCCACCTCAGATCTTCTTCACCAGCTTTGACGGCGGCAAGCACTACACGGCCAATCCCGTCTATTAATCTATCAATAGCCAACCCCCAGCCTATCCTGACGGCTGGGTTGGCCCCGTCATAGACCGACCTTTGTTCTGCCGACTGAATAGCTATTGACTTACAACCTGCTGTTTTGTAAAAATTATGGAGTTGTTCCGTGCTCTTGAAATTGTTGATAGTTTTGCCCTGTTGCCCGAAAAATCCAAAACGTACCCTTCACTTGTATTGCAAGACCTATGCTTCGTTTCCTCCACACTGCCGATATCCATCTCGATAGCCCTTTAAAGGGTCTGGAGTCCCACGAGGATGCCCCGGTGGAACAGATCAGAGGGGCAACCAGGCGGGCGTTTGACCATTGTATTGAGCTGGCCATCGAGGAAGCGGTCGATTTTGTGTTGATTGTCGGCGATCTCTATGACGTTGACTGGAAGGACTATAACACCGGCCTGTACTTTGCCGGCCGCATGGGGATGCTAAAGAAGGCGGGGATACCTGTTTTTATCGTTTCCGGCAACCATGACGCAGTGAATCAGATCACCAAGACCATGCCTTTGCCCGACAATGTCACCCTTTTTTCGGCAAAGAAACCACAGTCTATTCGGCTGAACGATCTTGGCGTCACCCTCCATGGTCAAAGCTATAAGTCCCGCGCGGTCAGTGAGAATCTGGCATTGCAGTATCCCGGTTACGATCCCGGTTTTTTTAATATCGGTCTGCTCCATACCTCGCTTACTGGGCGGGAAGGGCATGCAGAATATGCCCCATGCACCGTCGATGATCTCCAATCAAAAGGGTATGATTACTGGGCCCTGGGCCATATCCATAGGCGCGAGATTGTCGCCCGCAACCCATGGATTGTTTTTCCCGGCAATATCCAGGGCAGGCATATCCGGGAAACCGGCCCCAAAGGCGCCACCCTGGTTACGGTAGAAGATGGCCGTATCACCGAGGTGCAGGAGTATCCCCTCGATGTTCTGCGCTGGGTGATCTGCCAGATCGATCTATCATCATGCGAGACGACCGGCAGTGTCTGTGAGTCGGTCCAGCAGGCTTTGGAAATAGAGCTCGCCCAGGCCGGCGACAAACCTCTTGCGGTACGCCTGATTTTAACCGGTCAATGTCCGGTACATACTGAGCTTATTGCGCGTTCTGCCCATTGGATCCAGCAGTTCCGCGGTATTGGCGCGGGGCTTACCAATGTCTGGCTGGAAAAAGTCACATTCCGCACCAATCGGACCGTGCGCCCTGAGGACACCATCGAAACGGATATGGCACTTACCGGCCTGCTGCGCACAATCGAAAAAATCAAACTCGAGGACGATACCCTCACCGAACTGGTCCCGGAGCTGACCGGCCTGCACAGCAAATTGCCACCGGAAATCCATATCGACGGGGAATCCTTCCTCTTTCCATCCCCGGAATCCATCCCCGAGTTGCGTGAACAAGTACAGAATCTGTTGATCGCCCAGCTTCTCCAACACGGCAAGGCCCGATGCGAATAAAACGTCTCCACCTCAAAGCCGTGGGCCCTTTCACCGACCGGATTCTGCAATTTGATTCGCCGGATCCCGGCCTGCATATAATCTACGGCCCAAACGAAGCAGGAAAAAGCAGTTCGCTGCGGGCCCTTAAAGCCTTGCTTTACGGATTTCACCAGCAGACCCCGGATAATTTTCTGCATAACTACGATCAGCTGCTGGTCGGTGGCTGCCTGGTCAACAGCAATGGGGAGGATTTGATTTTTTGGCGTCGAAAAAAACGGCTCGGCGATATTATTGACGAGGCGGGCAACCCTCTGCCTGCCGACACCTTGAACCGGTTTCTCCAAGGGGTGGACCCGGAAATATTTGCTTCTCTTTATGGGATAGATCATGGGACCCTGGTCCAGGGCGGCGAGGAAATCCTTGCCCAGAAGGGAGAGGTGGGCCAGGCGCTGTTTGCCGCTGGGGCAGGAATATCGTCTCTTCGGCAACTGACCGATACCCTTGACCAGGAAGCGGCGGAGCTGTTCAAATTGACTGGACATCGGCCGAAAATCAACCAGTCCATAAAAAGATATAAGGATTTACAAAAAGAAGCCAAAGCGGTCGCTCTTTCCTGTAAAGACTGGCAAGATCTACACAAGGCCCTGCAAACGGCCGAAAAACAACGCGCTGAACTGGAACAGGAGCGCGAGCGGGAAAATAGCCGAATGCAGCATCTGCAACGTCTGGAACAGGCGATTCCGGAACTTGCCTCGCTGCACGCTTACCGTACCCAACTCGAGGCGTTGGGCAAGCTTACCCTTCTTCCTCCTGATTTTAGAGAACACCATCGCCAGGTGGTCCAGGCAATTCGTGAGACGGAGCTGCAACTGCAAAAAGAGAGCGAACGACTGTCCAAACTCCAGGAAAAACGGGCCGCTTTGTCATTTAACCAAAACCTTCTGGCGCAGGCGGAGAAAGTCGATGATCTGCATCAGCGTCTGGGCGAATATCGCAAGGGTTTAAAAGACAAGCCGGAAAGAGAGGGTATGCGGATTAGTCTGCGTCGGGAGGCGGCCGATCTGCTGCGCCGGGTTCGACCGGATCTGAACCTATTAGAACTTGAGCCATTGCGGGCAGTGCTGGTTAAGAAAAAGAGTGTGCAGCGATTAAGCGAAGACTCTGCGGCCATCAACCGACAGCTGCTGCTCGCGAAAAAGCAATACCGGATTGCCGAGCAGGAACAGCAGGAGGCAATGGATGCGTTAACGGCGATGCCGGCTCCCACCCTACTGCAGGTGCAGGACAGCAAAAAACTGCTCCAGCTGGTAAAAATGTCCCAGAAAGAAGGCAATATCGACACGCTGGTGGATAAAACCCGGGATGAAATCGACCAGGGGAAAAACGATTGCCTGGCGGAATTAAAACGTCTAGGCCACTGGTCGGGCGATATATCGACGCTTGTCGAACTCCCCTTACCTCTTGCCGAAACACTGCAGCAGGCGGATAAACGATACAGTGATGTGCGTGAGGAAAGACGCAGCCTTGAAAAAGAACATAAAAATACCGAGCAGGAGCTGCGCAAAACCCTGGCCGAGATCAGAAAAAACAGTTCTGCCGGAGAAATTCCATCAGAGCAGTCACTTTTCGAGACGCGGGAAAAAAGAGAACAAGGCTGGCAGCTTTTACGCCGACAGTGGCTTGAGCACCAGGATGTGTCGCAGGAGAGTCTGGTATATGCCCCGCACCTGCCGCTTGCCGAAGGCTACGCAGCGTATGTCCGTGAGGCTGATAGTATCGCCGACCGTCTGCGCCGAGAAGCCGATAGAGTTGCCGGAGCCGCAGCCTTGCACGTCCAGGCCGAGATATTGCAATTACGGCTCAGCGAGCTGGCGCAAGAAAGGTCAATGCTGGAAAAGCGGCAGCAGGAGCTGGATAAGAGTTGGCGGACCATCTGGCAGCCCGTCGGCATCGATCCCCTTTCACCAAAGGAAATGAGCGGCTGGCTGGCGGCAATAGACAAACTCCGTTATAAAGCAGGCGACATCTTAAAAAAAGAACGGGAAATCGAACACAATATCCAGCGACGCGAGACACTCAGACAGGCCCTGCACCATGAACTTTATGCCCTGGGTGAACAGGCAGCACCTGCCAGGGAAGAGCTAGCTCCCATAGTGGCCTTTGCCGAAACTTTTTTAGAGATTGCTGCAAAGGACCAGCTCGATCGCCAAAGACTTACCGAAAGGCACGCCGCAGCCGAGAAAAATATCAACCAAATGCAAGCGCAGCTGAGCTCCGCCGAGGAATCTCTTACGGCATGGCAGCAACAGTGGCATTCGACCATCTCCGGCCTTGGCCTGCCCGGCGAGACAGCAACCGCTGAAGCGAGCGAATTGATCGATATCGTACAGACCTGTTTTACCAAAGTAAAAGAAGCCGACGATCTGCAAAAGCGCATTGACGGCATTGATCGTGATGCACGGCATCTGCAAAATGACGTACATGCCCTGCTGCACCAGGTTGCCCCCGAGCAGCTCGCCGCACCTCTTGACCAGGCAATATTACAACTGCGTACCTTACTGAGTGGGTCGCAAAAACAGAGTACCCTCCACGACAAACTCACCGAGGAGATTGATTCCCTGAAGACGGAACTTACCGGAATCCATCGGACATTGCTCAGCGCGACAACCCAGATGGCGGAAATCCTGCGCATAGCGGGAGCCGGCAGAGAAGAAGAACTGCCCGCGATCATGGCCAAATTTGATCAATACCAAAAGCTCAAAAATAAAATTTCCGATACCGAGGCCACCCTGGCCAGGATTGGCGCCGGTAGCTCTCTTGCTGAAATCACCCGCCAGGCAGAAGAAATAAATCCCGACGATCTCCCCGGCAAAATCGACACACTGCGACGCGATATCGCCGCGAGGATCCACCCGGAAATCAATACAATATCCCAGACGATCGGCGAGTTGACCAATAAACTTGCGGCAATGGACGGCAGCGCCAGGGCCGCCGAGCTGACCCAGGAAATGGAACAGGAACTGGCGGGTATAAGGAGACTGGCCGAGAGATACACGCTGGTCAAGCTGGCCACAAAAATACTGCAGCTGGAAATCGAACGCTACCGGGAAGAACATCAGGATCCGGTTTTGCTCATCGCGTCGAGATACTTTCACGACATGACCCTCGGCTCTTTTACCGGCCTGCGCACCGACATCGACGATAAAGGCGCACCCGTTCTTGTCGGCATGCGTCCAGACGACAGACGGATACCGGTCGGTGGCATGAGCTCCGGCACCAGGGACCAGCTGTACCTGGCTCTGCGCCTGGCGACCCTGGAATATCGCCTTGAATCGCACGAACCAATGCCCTTTATCGTCGACGATATCCTTATTAACTTCGATGACCAGCGGGCACGGGCCACGCTGAACGCCCTTGCCGAGCTGGCCGGCAGAAACCAGGTGATCCTTTTTACCCACCACCGGCAAATCGTCGACGAAACGAAAAACATGACCCAGCATAATTCCGTCATCGTCCATACCCTCTAATTCGATGAAAAAGCTGGTGACTCTTGACGAAAGGAGTCACTTTATGGTCGTATGACACTGGCAGGTAAATGCCAAGTCGATGCAGCAAACCGGGCCGGATGTACATTCTCCACCATCTTCTGTGAGGTGAGAAATGACAAGACCACTGACGAAGCGAGATGCACAAGCCCTCAAATTGTTTCAGCACCGCAACAGAATGCTGACCAGCATCAGGGAGCACAGTCTGCGCGACCCGGAAGAACAAAGCTATTCGTACATTTTTCAGCGATGCTGCGAAATTCTGGCCGATGCCTTTCACTGCAATGGTGTCTGGGCCGGCACTATCGACCAGGAAAAAGACAAGCTTGTCGTGTTTGCCTCTGCGCCGTCCACTCCTGCCGCCGACGCATCTGCCAGAAACAGTCTGGCGCACTTTCTCCTCAAATCCTTTCAGGGCGATCTTCGATCTTTTGCCGCACCTTTATTGCTGCACTTAGATGAAAATGAATATCCCCAGACCAAAGCAACCGGCCTGCACTGCATGGTCTGGCCGGTTGGTTACCAGCATCGAAGCTATGGTTTTGTGGTCATGCACTGCCGCGAGCAGATCAATATCTGTGAGCTGAAGAATGAATTTATCTGTCATGTAATTGACGATATAGCACTAGCGCTTTTTTCCCAGGATACCGCCCGAAAACTCAAGGTCGAGCGGGATTTCAACAAGGAAATTGTCGATTCCATACAAGCGCTTATGGTGAGCATCAGCCCCTGTGGCACGATCGTCTCCTTTAACCGGAGAGCGGAACAGGTGAGTGGCTATAAGGAACAGGAAGTTCTTGAAAAATACTGGGTCGATGTGATGATTTCTCCCCGCAGAAGGCTCGAATTCCAGCAGCTTTTTTCGAAGACCTTGAAAGAAACCCAGGCCCACATCAATTTTACCGCTCCCCTTCTCACCAGAGACGGTACGGAGCGTATTATCAGCTGGCACGGATCTATCCGCCATAATATCGACCAGGGCAAGGTTGGCCTGGTCATGCTCGGCATTGATGAAACGGAAAGTCTGGCCGCCGACCAGCAACTCAACATGTTTACCGCGCGGTGGGAGAAAATCTTCATCGCCATTCAGGATCCCGCCCTAGTGGTCTCTAATGATTATACAATTCTTGAGGCAAACCCGGCCACCTTTGCCGCGGCCAAAAAGCGCCGGGCCGAGGTGATCGGCCAAAACATCTGTGCGATTCTGCATGGTGGCCACAGCAGCGGTAACCAATGTCCGATTGAACAGCTCATCGGCCACCAGCAAACCCGGATATCGGAAACGGAACTGCATGGCCTGCATGGCACCTATATGTTGACAGTCAGTCCCCTGGTTGAAGAAAACGGGGAGAGCAACGCCACACTCCTGCTTGCCCGGAATCTGACCGCAGAAGAGGTACTCCGCGCAGAGACGATCCGAGTTGCCCAATTAGCTGCAATTGGCGAACTCGCCTCCGGGGTGGCGCATGAAATCAATAACCCGATCAACGGCATCATCAACTATGCGCAAATTATTCTCGATGACCCAAAAGACAGCCAGGTAAACGAACACCTGGCGAATATTATCAGCGAGAGTAAACGGATTGCGAGCATTATTTCCAAACTCCTCGATTTTGCCCGCGGTCGGGAAGAAGTGCTGGCGCCATCGGCGATCCAAAAAATAATCGCCAACAGCCTGCAGCTGATTGACCACCTCTTGAAAAAAGATGGGATCGTCTGTTCCGTTAAGCTGGCCGATTCGATCCCGCCCATGATGTGCAATGAGCAGCAATTACAGCAGGTTATATTGAATATGATCAGCAATGCCCGGTTTGCTCTGAATATGAAATACCCCCGACCTTGTCCGGCAAAACGGTTAGAAATCAAAGGGGAACTGCACAAAGAAGGACAAACTGAGTCGATCAGGCTGAGCTTCACCGATTACGGCGTCGGCATCGAGCCGGAAATCCTCGACCGCCTGTTCGACCCGTTTTTCTCCACCAAGCCAAAAGGTGAAGGAACCGGGCTTGGCCTCAGCATCAGTCATGGCCTGGTGAGAGATCACGGCGGACATATCCGGGTGCAGAGTAAGTTGGGTGAATGGACCCGATTTATCATAGATTTACCACTGCAGGCTACCTTACAGGCTACCCGAAAAGCTACCCTATACGCTAAACAAGGAGCATGATGAAGAAACAAGTTCCACCATGGCTGGTGATAACCGGAGAATTCATAGTTTTCTGCGGCCTGGTCACCCTCTTTCACCTTCTCGACCAAGCTCCCGACAAAGCGAGCTTTATCGTCAAAATATATCTCCTTTCTGTTGTTCTTCTCATCGCAATACTTGCGACCATGCGCTACGCGGCGCAGCAGCAGAAAACCATCACCAATAACCTGAAAAATGAAATAGCCGCAGAAAAACGGGAATATCAAAGCATCCAGGCGAAATTTGATGAGACTATCGAAAAACGGACCTTTGAACTGCAAAGAGTCAATGGGGCTTTAAATAGAGAGATTGCCGAGCGAATCCAGGCGGAAGAAGAGGTCCGCGACTTACAGAAACAGTTGCACTTGATTCTTGACTCTGCCGGTGAAGGTATTCTCGGTCTTGATAATAAGGGCAAGGTAACGTTCATGAACAAAGCCGCCTCCCTGATGCTCGGCTGGGAACCGGACGATCTGATCGGTCACACCCACCATGCCCGCATCCATCACACCCTTGCCGACGGCACGGCCCATCCAGTAGAAATCTGCCCCATTTATATGGCCTACCGAGATGGCCTCGTCCACTATAGGACCGGAGATATTTTCTGGTGTAAAAACGGCACCAGTTTCCCGGTGGAATATGTCAGCACGCCGATCCGGGATCGCGGCATGCTCACCGGGGCAGTGGTGGTTTTTCGCGATATGAACACGTATAAATAGGGATAGGGTACTTTCAGCCGGGGAGAGAGAATGACGGAGACAGCACCGACAGAAGCGGCAATCCTTATTGTCGATGATGAAATCAGCCTGCGTAATACCTTCAGTATTTTTTTGAAACGCGCGGGCTACACAACTGTAATTGCCGTCGGATCTTTTGCGGAGGCGGTCAAAGCAGTCTCAGCGCGGATGTTTGATCTCATCATCTGCGATATAGTTTTGGAGAGTCACTCCGGTCTTGAGCTGTTCAAACGATTCAGGCAGCTGGGCGTCACCTGCCCAGTAGTCATTGTAACCGGCTACCCCGAGATCGAGACCGCGTCGGAAGCAGTCCGCCTGGGCGCATTCGATTACCTGTCCAAACCGGTCGAGAAAGAGGCTCTGCTCAAGACCACCAGGCTGGCTATTCGCCAATACCATCTGGAACAGGGCAAAAAAGAAGCGGAACTGGCCCGGGAACGCTACCGTTTTTTTCTGGAAACCCTGTTCAAAAGTGTCTCCGACAGTATCATTTCAGTGGATCACACCTTACGCATCCTGAAAATGAATCATGCCGCGGGTGTCCTGTTTGCAAGCATTCAACCACAGCTCAACGAGGGTGATAATCTTCAGAGTATCAGTAAAAAAGAGGTGCTGGCGCAGCTGAGCCAGGATGTTGCCAGGGTGCTGCAAACCGGCATCGAGATGACCGATCACCGGGTTGAACTCTTTGTCGGGGACTTATGCAGGGTACTCAGCATCTGCATTTCCCCGCTCGATAATGGCATGGGAAAACAGGCCGGTGCCGTGCTGGTGATACGGGACATGACCCCTAAAAAACAAATACCGGGGCAAAAAAGAAGCCGTTTTCACAAGCTGCTCGGCAGCAGCCCGGCCATGCAAAATATATATTTACTTATCGAGAACATCGGCCGCGTCGATACCTCGGTACTTATTACCGGCGCCAGCGGCACCGGTAAAGAACTGGCCGTGCACGCCCTGCACCAGGAAAGCCCAAGGCGTAATCAGCCGCTGGTAATGGTTGACTGCACGGCAATGACCGATACCCTTCTGGAAAGTGAATTGTTCGGCCATAAAAAAGGAGCCTTCACCGGGGCCGAAGAAAACCGGATGGGAAGAATTCTCCAGGCCGATGGCGGCACCTTATTCCTGGATGAAATCGGCGATATTTCGATGACCATGCAACTGCGTCTCTTACGTTTTCTGCAGGAAAAAACATTTTATCCGGTCGGCAGTGATAAAGAGATGCGGGTCGATGTCCGGGTGGTCGCCGCCACAAATGTCAATCTGAAAGAAAAGGTCAAGGCCGGCAGTTTTCGAGAAGATTTATATTTTCGCCTGCTGATTATTGATATTCACCTTCCTCTGCTAAAAGAACGTGAAGGCGACATTCCTCTCTTAACCGAATACTTCATCGGCCGTTTTGCCAAAAAACTGCATAAAAAAATTACCGGCATCTCCGAACAGGCCCTGATACACTTGTGCCGGTATGAATGGCCGGGCAATGTACGTCAGCTCGAACATGCCCTGGAAAGGGCCTGCATCCTCTGTCAGGGAACAACCATCTCGTCCAAAGAACTCCCCAATGAACTGGTGGAAGAGAACAACACGGATGAATCGCCAATCATTTCTGAAGTGGATAACAGCAAAGATATGGAGACAGAACGCATTGGCGCGTTTACTTTAACCACAGAAGAACAAGAGACCACTACGCAAAAGATAGTGGCGGCATTAAAAAAAGCGGGCGGCAACAAAGCCAAAGCGTCACGTATTTTGAATATTGATCGTTCGACCCTGTATCGAAAAATGCGCGAACTCCATATCGATGTTAATATATTCGGTTAAGAATGAAAGTGATACCCATTAATCTTTTCCCCATATGACCGAGGTGCAAAGGAGAAAAAAATGAAACTAAAAACAAATGATGGCGGATGGAGCCCCTATATCGCCGGTGGCCTTGTTGGCGTTCTGGCAATCTTTTCCGTCCTTGCCACAACCCAATTGCTGGGGAAAACGAGTTATTTAGGAGCATCAACGACGTTTGTCCGTGCCGCCGGTTTATTGGAACAAACAATTTCCGCCGATCATGTTTCGGCGAACCAGTACTTTACTGAGACAAAAGTTCGTGTTGATTGGCAGTTCATGCTGGTTATTGGGATTGTCCTGGGTGCATTTATATCCTCTCTTGCGGATAAGAGTTTTCGACTAGAGAGTGTGCCGCCGATTTGGGCGAAGCGATTCGGCCCATCTATAGGAAAACGAGCAGTCTGGGCATTCTTAGGCGGAATTGTTGCCATGCTGGGCGCGCGTCTCGCCGATGGCTGTCCAAGCGGACACGGCCTGAGTGGAATGATGCAATTGTCGGTCAGCGCTTTTGTGGCTTTAATCCTTTTTTTTGGCGTCGGGGTTTTGGTCGCTCATATAGTTTATCGCAGGAGGGCATCATGAATACTGGTCAATGGCTGGGCCTTATCACCGGCGTTTTGTTCGGCTTTCTGCTGCAGAAAGGTCGTGTTCTTCGCTTTGATAAACAAATAGGTGCATTGCTGCTGCAAGACATGACGATATTTAAATTTATGCTTTCGGCAATTCTGGTTGGCATGATTGGTATTCTCCTTCTCTCGAATATCGGCATGGTTAGCTTAAGCCACAAACCAATGAATATCGGTGCTGTGGTGCTCGGCGGAGCCTTGTTTGGTGCCGGATGGGCGATTATGGGGTTTTGTCCCGGGACATCACTGGGCGCTTTAGGCGAGGGGCGATGGCATGCTATCTTCGCCATCCTGGGCATGGTTGCGGGGGCAGCACTTTATGCAGAACTGTATCCATTTTTCAAATCGACAATACTTACCTGGAATGACTTCGGAAAAATCGGCCTTCCGCAAGCCTTAGGAGTTTCACAATGGCTCGTTGTTCCAATATTCTGGCTGGTGACAATTGTTTTGTTTTGTTTTTTTGAAATGAAACGTCTGTAAAATACAAGCGAAAATGAAAGGAGCTATCCGCGACAAGAAGTTTCGATATGCATACAGTGACGGTGAAGATTAGGAGTGATCTTCACCGCCGCAACATCTGTGGGAGATTAACTACTGGACAACATTTTTTTTCAAATAAGCGATTATGTCCTCGCTTTCATACATAGAGTGGTCACCATCTATTAAAAAAGGGACCATATAGTCACCGCCGACTTTTTTCACCGTCTCCGCCCCTGGCGTGCCGGATGCCGCATTGACCGTAGTAAAATCTTTCCCTTCTTCAAGCCCCATTTCTCGCGTTGCCCGCAGTACTTTCTGGCAAAACGGGCAATTAGCACTCAAGTAAAGTTGAATCATGTATTCACCTTTCGATATTTTTTGGATAGAATAATTATGCTCGGATTCCGATTCCCTTTTGCAACAGGTAGAGAGTGAACCCAAAGAGCAGTACCGAAAACAACAACAACATTCCCAGCCCTAGCCAGACATTACTGTCGGCAATGCCTAAAAACCCATAGCGAAAGCCACTTATCATATAGACAACCGGATTGACCCTGGACAGGTTTCGCCAGAATTCCGGCAGCAGGGCAATGGAGTAAAACACCCCGCCGAGATAGGTCAACGGGGTAATAACAAATGTGGGGATAATCGAAATATCGTCAAACTTATTGGCAAAAATACCATTGATCATCCCGGCCAGCGAGAAAACAAAACTGGTCAATAAGGCAAAAAGGACAATAAACGGCACATTAAAGAGCGGCAGCCGGACAAAAAAAAGACTGACCAGCGACACCAGCATGCCGACGCACAGTCCGCGCGTCATCCCCCCCGACACATAGCCCAGCACCGTCACCCAGTTCGGGGTCGGGCTGACCATGAGTTCTTCAATATTGCGCTGGAACTTGGTGCTGAAAAAGCTGGACACGGTATTGGAGTACGAATTGGTGATTATCGACATCATAATCAACCCGGGGGCAATAAAGGCCATATAATCATAGCCGCCTATAGCACCGAGCTGCGAACCGATAAAACCGCCGAAAATAATAAAATAGAGGGTGATGGTAATCACTGGCGGCACCAGGGTCTGCACCCAGATCCGGAAAATTCGGATCATTTCTTTTCGGGCAATGCTGGTTAAAGAGATCCAGTTTCTCCGCATCATTCCACCATTTCCAAAAAGAGTTCTTCCAGCCGGTTAGATTTGTTGCGCATGCTTTCTACCACGATGTTGAGGCCGTTGAGATGATAAAAGATATGATTCATCGACTGGGTCCTGTTCTTGGTCACTTTTATGGTTGTTTCATCAATGAGAGAAAATTCTACATTGGCCAGAGGCGGAATTTCTCTGACCGGATCTTTGGTATCGAAAATAAACGTTTCCTTGTCGAGCTTACGCAGCAACTCGCGTTTACTGGTATTTTCGACAATTTTTCCTCTCGTAATAATCGCGATCTGATTACACAGTTGTTCGGCTTCTTCCAGATAGTGGGTAGTAAGAATTATGGTTCGGCCTTCACGGTTGATTTCCTGAAGAAAATCCCACATCCCTCGACGCATTTCCACATCCACTCCCGCAGTAGGTTCATCGAGAATCAGCAGTTTTGGGTCATGGACCAGACCGCGGGCGATCATCAGTCGGCGTTTCATTCCTCCGGAAAGCTCGCGGGCAGCGGCATGGCGTTTTTCCCACAGGCCCAATTTCTGCAGATATTTTTTTGATCTCTGCAATGCTTCTTTGCGGGCGATGCCATAATAACCGGCCTGCTGGGTGACGATATCCTGCACCTTTTCAAATATCGAAAAATTGAATTCCTGCGGCACCACGCCGATCAATCGTTTGGCGGCAGGGAAATCGTCATCGATATCAATCCCGAAAACCTTCACCGTACCGGAGGTTTTCGTCACCAGCGAGGTGACAATGCCGATCGTGGTCGTTTTGCCGGCACCGTTTGGACCAAGAAGGCCAAAAAACTGTCCCTCCTGAACGTCGAGGCTCACACCATTCAGGGCTTCGAATCCACCCTTATATTTTTTATGCAGGTTGGCAATGGATAAAGCAAGCATGATTTACAGCGACCTATGATTGAATGAGTTGGACGAAATAGCTGACGATTTCTTCGGCCAGGTGCCGTCCTTCAAGCGCAGATATCTGCACTATACCCGTCGGGCAGGTAATATTAATCTCGGTCAGCTGTTCATCGATCAGATCAAGACCGGTAAAATGGATGCCATGCGCGAGTAGCCAGGGGCCGACATCGGCTACGATCTGCTGCTCTTTGGCGGTAAGCGTGGTCTGCAGCGCATCGCTGTTGGCAAAATTAGCATGGTAGCCTTTTTTGGGTCGCCTGATAACGGCACCAAGAAGCGTATCGCCGAGCAGCATCACCCGTTTATCACCGTGTCGCACATTTTCCAGAAAAGCCTGCACCATAACCGGCTGCTTTCCTCCTGCGGTAAAGGAAACAACCACCGCCTGGTCGGTCGCGTCGATTTTCTGTACCGATTTACCCTGAAAGCTGTCAAGAGATTTAATCACACAGGTGCCGTGTCTTGCGATAAAATCGGCTATCAACTGCGGGTCTGAGCTGACCAGGGTTGGCGGCATATACTCAATAAAAGGCAGGGCTATCAGCTTTTCATTGAAATCGCGTAGCGACGACGGACTGTTGACCACCAGCGTGTCGGCAAGTGACAACAGCTGGGTCGCATAATGAAAGGCCAGGTCATATGGCGGTTCCTTGCGCATCAGAATCAAGCTGTAATCGCCAAGGACTCGAGCTTTTTTCCTGCCGGCAGCGTCGGTTGCCAGCACCGCTGCGTGGGTCTCAAAAAAAAGATTGTCAATCGTCGCAGTATCGACATCGATCCCAGATTTCCGCGCCTGCTTGATTAACGCGAGCGACGTATCCGTATGCGAAACCAGCCCCGCAATGGGGTCCAGCACAACTAACCAATGCACAATAATTCCTCCTCTACCGAAAGAGCTAATTCGCTCCATCCCTGAAAGTCTCTTCAATTGATTCAACTTCGTAAACGATTGACACTATAACCATAACTCGCAGCTGCACAATTGAATTTATTACTGAAATGGCTTGCGGCGAAATTACCACATAAGTGTTGCCACAGATCTGTAGCAAAATCGATGATTGTGTCGCATAGCCAAAAACCGTGAGTCGATGATCACTTGTCGCTACAGGCACTTTATCATCTTTTTCTAACATTAATTCAATCACTTAAACAACCAACATCGGCCATTATCCGAAGCCTTATCCGGACTGGCACCGCATATGCTAATAAGATATTGATCAAGACAGGATGTATCGGCATACAATCACCGGGAAGGGAGTTAGAAAATGTTTTCATTTCAGTCACATACCCAAAAAACCTTGTTTGCCACGGAACACGCCTGCGTCACCTATCTGTTTCAGAAACGCTGGCCCTGGGGATTCAAATGCCCATTCTGCAGGCGGGTACAGAGTGATGTCGCCCCTGCCTATACGGTAGTCTGCCGATATTGTCGAAAGCAGACATCCATCACCGCCCATACCTTGATGCATGGCAGCAAAAAAAATCTGGTCGCCTGGATGCGGGTGGCCGCTCAGTTTTGTTTTCACCAACCGGGAGTAAGCGCACGAGAGTTGCAGCGCCAGATGGAGTTGACCTGTTATCAGACTGCCTGGAGCTGGCTCCAGAAGATTCGGCGCGGTGCATCGCGGTCTGAATCTGCTCCGTGTTCCGGTACGGTTCTTTTTGACGTTTTACCCCTGCGAATTTCAGCCATGCCGAATATGCCGATAGTCGATGTCGGAATTGCCCTGGAACTTGACCATGAAAAGCCACAATCGGTAAGGGTCAGGCTGCTCGCACTTGACGAAAATTCGCCTGAGAACCGTGCTGCTGCCGTCAATACTCTGGTGGCAAGAGATGCCGTTCTGTTGATCCACAGCAAACGCCGGACAGATGTTGATCACTGCGATACCGCATCGTATACCCTCGTCGCCCCAAAACCACAACAGCTGACCGAGGCCGTTGCTCTTCTTGAGCAAACCGCGAGCTGGCTGGACACATTGTACCACGGGGCAATCGATACCGGGTATCTGCAGAGCTATCTGGACGAATTCTGTTTTCGCCATAACACTGCGTTTTGGCCTGACCGCCTGGCAGTTCTCGATCATCTGCTGACGGGATTGATCGCCTCGACTGACGACCTATCAACTTCTGCTCAAGCAGCAACCAGCGCGAGGGTTTCATGAAAAACAGGACCCAGGCCGGTTTACTGTTATTAGTCCTCAGCATCTTCGGCGTCCTCGGCTATAACGTCTGGCTGTCGGAAACGACCCCCCCTGAGCGGAGCTACACCGATTTCTTAGCGGATCTGCAAAGCAATCAGATCACTCTCGTGCATATTAAAGGAGATGAAATCCGTGGCGAAGATACGATTGGTCGGACATTTACAACATTTTCGCCGGATCTTCAAACTCTTATGCCATCCTTACTGGCAGCCGGGGTGACTATCACTACCGAGCCGCCACCAAGCCTGTTCGAGCAATTGATGCCGCTGTTTTTTCTGATCGCTTTTCTCGCTGCCCTGTGGAAGTTTTTTGCCGGCCAGTCCTTTTCCGGATCTCCAGGATGGCGGGAAAAACGCTTCCAGTTCCGCGCCGAATCAGCGGATATGAAAACCTTCGCCGATGTCGCGGGCATCGACGAAGTACAAGAGGAGTTGATGGAAATCGTCGATTTCTTGAAAAACCATGAAAAATATAACCTCCTGGGCGGACGCATCCCCAGAGGCGTCCTGCTCCAGGGACCACCCGGCACCGGCAAAACCTTACTGGCCCAGGCCATCGCCGGGGAGGCTCTGGTACCCTTCTATTTCATTGGCGGCTCGGATTTTGTCGAAATGTTTGCCGGCGTGGGGGCTTCAAGGGTTCGAGAATTGTTTAAGCTGGCCAAGAAAAATGCCCCCTGCATCGTCTTTATCGATGAAATAGATGCTATCGGCGGCAGGCGAAGCAGCGGCAACGGATCTCATGAAGAACGGGAACAGACCCTGAACGCTCTGTTGGTTGAGATGGATGGTTTTTCCAGCAACGAGACGGTAATCCTCATCGGCGCGACAAACCGACCTGACGTCCTTGATCCTGCTCTTTTACGGCCGGGACGATTTGACCGGCAACTCACCGTCTCCCTGCCCAATCTCCATGGCCGAGTGAAAATTCTTGAAGTACACACCCGCCCGGTGACCATTGCCCCGACCCTGAACCTGACGGTAATCGCCCAGGGTATTCCCGGCTTCAGTGGTGCCGATATCGCCAACCTGGTCAACGAAGCAGCCCTGACTGCCGCCAGACAAAAAAAACAGGCGGTGGAGATGAGTGATTTTGAGCAGGCCAAGGATAAAATTGTTATGGGGCTCGAACAAAAAAACGCGGCCATCAATGAGAAAGAACGGCGAATAATCGCCTATCACGAGGCCGGTCACGCCATCGTCGCCCGCCTGCTGCCGGAAACCGACGGGCTGCATAAAATTACCATCATTCCCCGGGGCATTGCCCTTGGCCTGACCCAGCAGATTGCCATTGAACAGCGTTACACCTACTCGCTGACCTATCTGCTCAATCGAATCAAGATCCTGTTCGGCGGACGGGTCGCCGAGGCGATTGTCTTCCATCATCTTTCCACCGGAGCAGCCAATGACATTGCCGCGGCAACCGATATTGCCAACCGTCTGGTCTCTGAGTGGGGCATGAGCAGCGCCATCGGTTCGACGGTCTATCGTCGCAAACAACAACAGTTTCTTGGCAGTACCGAGACAAAGGGCAGTTTCAGCGAAGCCACAGCCCGGGAAATAGACCTTGAGGTGCGAAGAATCATGAATGACTGCTACGCCGAAACGGAGAAGTTGCTGCGCAGCAACAATCGCCTTATCCACGAATTGGCCGAAGTACTGTTAATCAACGAAACGATTGATGCGGAAGAGATGGAGATCGTGATGCAATGTTATCTGAGCTCACAACAGGATGAAAACAACGATATCAATAACATCGAGGAGATACCGGCATGACAAAAACAACCCCAAAGGCCACCCTATTGGGTGGGGTCCTGCTGCTCGTTTTCGGCACCTTTTTTGGGCAGGCCATGGCGATGGACAGCACTGATGCGCCAGAAAATGTTACCCTTGATTTTCTCCAGGAACTCTACACTGCAGTAGATTTCGATCATCAAATGCACACTGAACTCTACGGTTGCAATACCTGCCATCACCACACTACCGGCGATGGGCCAAAAAACGCCAAGTGCGCCAAGTGTCATGCCACCTCCGAGGCAAGTGACGACGTATCCTGCTCCGGCTGTCATCAGGCAAGCCAGGCGACTGCCGCCCCGCTTGCCGAGAATATGGCAAACGCAGTTTATCATATCGACAAACCGGGAATAAAAGGGGCACTCCACCTGCAGTGTCTTGGCTGTCATCAAATAGCGGACGGCCCCACCGGGTGTCTGGATTGCCACGTCTTCACCCCTAAGGGGACAAAAACGTTTTTTCGAAAACACCAGTGTCGCTGACTGAGTACCAAAGAAAAAGAGAGGAGTCCGCAATGAAAATAAGCCGAAGATCCATCTTAACAAGTGGAGTGCTGGGAACGTTCGCCACCCTGTTGCTACGCCCTAAAACCGGAAAATCGCATGATATAAAAGAATACCCGGACAGTATGGGCGTACTGGTCGACCTCAGTCGCTGCGTCGGTTGCAGGAGTTGCGAGGCGGCCTGCCGGGCAGAACAGAAGCTGCCCGAGCCGGAGCAGCCTTATACCGATATGACGGTATTTGCCCCGGCGGAACACGGCAGACAGCGCCGCACCGACGAAACCCGCTATACGGTGATCAACCGCTACGATCCTCCGGGAATTGACCATCCTCTTTACCGGAAGGTGCAGTGCAACCATTGCCAGGAGCCGGCCTGTCTTTCCTCCTGCTTTGTCAATGCCTACACCAAGACCCCCGAGGGGGCGGTCATCTACAACCCGGATGTCTGCGTCGGCTGTCGAACTTGCATGATCGCCTGTCCTTTTTATATTCCCACCTTCAAATACTCCAGCGCCTTCAACCCGCAGATCATGAAGTGCGGGTTCTGCTATGATACCAGGGTGAAATACGGCAAACCGCCCGCCTGCGTCGAGGCCTGCCCGCAGGAGGCGCTGCTGTTCGGTAAACGTGCCGAGCTGATCAAAATCGGCAGACGCAGAATTGAAGAAAACAACGGCAAGTATAAAGACCATATCTACGGAGAATATGAGGCAGGCGGCACTTCATGGCTCTACCTGTCTCCCGTCCCTTTTGAGCAGGCCGGTTTCGATATGGCCGTGCCCCATGCGCCGATTCTCGATTCCGTCAAAAATTTCTTAGGAATAGTGCCGATGGTCCTGACTATCTGGCCGGCGCTGTTTGTCGGTTTTCATCTCCTGGCAACAAGAAAAGAGCAGGCCAAGGAAAAAAAAGAGGACTCCAGGCAGGAGGATAACCAATGAAAACCTTGATCTCTGAAGAAATCTCTTTACCGGTCGGTGGCTCAAGCCGGCCCGACGGAGCTCTGTGGAGCTTGCACAAAAAACTCTTTCTTGGTCTAACGACCAATCAATATGTCCAGCAATTACGACGCAACCCCGTGAACTGGCTGCTCCTGGTCATTTTCGCGGTGGGGCTGCCACTGCTGCTCCAACGCTATATATATGGCCTTGGTTCGGTAACTCATGCCTCCAACGATTATCCATGGGGCCTTTTCCTTGGTTTTGGCCTCTTTGGCATGGTGCCCTTATCGGCTTCAGGTTTTTTGCTGGGCACCACGGTGACGCTTTTTGGTCGGGAAGATTTTCACCCGATTGAACGGTTGGCCTTATTAAATGGTCTGCTCGGCTATTTCTTTGCCGTCGTTTATCTGGAGGTGGATCTGGGCATGCCGTGGCGGCTGGCCTACCCAATGTTCGTCTCCCTTGGCCCTGCTGCGGTGCTCTTTCTCGTCGCCTGGCATGTCGCCACCTATCTCTCAGTGCAAATCGCCGAGCTGCTCCCCGCTTTCTTTGAATGGCTGGGGCGACCCGCCTGGAAAATCTACATAAAACGAATCGGACTGGGTCTGACGATTGCCGGAATTATTCTCTCTACGCTGCATCAAGGCGCCCTGGGCGCACTGTTTAATTACGCTCCCACCAAACTCCATCCTCTGTGGCTGTCCACCGAGTTTCTATGGATTCACTTCCTCTGCTCTGCAGTCTTTGGTGGGCTGTCCATGGTTATTGTCAGTTCAACCCTGATCAACCGCTTTATGCACTGGCGCTGCGGCAAAGCCTTTAGGGAGAACCTTACCCAAATGACCCTGGGTATGGCCAAAGGTGCGTCCTATGCCATGATCACCTATCTGGTCATTAAACTGGTGGCTATCGCCCATGACAACGAATGGGAACTCCTTCTCACCGGCTGGGGTTTTTATTATCTTATCGAGATAGGTATCGGCGTGGTTTTGCCGATGGGCCTTTTTGCCTGGGGAGTCCGTAATGAATCGGTGCGGGTCGTACGGATTGCCGCTTTTATCGCCGTCATCGGCGTCGTCTGGAATCGCCTGAATACCGCAATCTTCTGTTTCAATTACCAGCTCTACCAGGATGTCCCCTACTGGAAGGAAATCTGGCTGACCATCACCCTCTATGCCCTTTATTTCATTGTTTACCGCTTTATCGTATATCGCTTGCCAATTGTCTTTGACTGGCAGGAATCCACTGGGAAATAACTTCGATCACACCTATCTGGCAGGCTGTGCAACAGGTATGTAGCTCTGTTGCACAGCCTGCTCCCGCCATACAACAGTTTTTAGTTAAATACTTTATCTGCTGGCCAAGAAGTACGTTGCGTCATTTTACACAATATTAATAAACCATTTTATTACAGATAGTTACCAAAAATAGACAACAACTTTTCTGAGAACATACTTCCGGCACGTCTCATGCAACTCCAAGAGAAAGTGAAGCTTACCAGCGACACCTCAACCCTTACCGATGGAGGACACCATGAATACGCCGATTATCACTAAAGAGAAAGTTCAGGTAGATCTTGCCGACGAAGTCATGAGCTTTACCATGAAGGCAGGTGTAGCCATCTGTGCCCTGATTGGCATTTGGGGAATCTCCTGCATTGTCAGCGCCATGGTAAGTGCTGGTCCGATGGCCATGCTTCGAGGGTATATTACGGCAATCACCGGCGTCTGATACAACGGCACAGCAGATCAACCCCAACGCGACAGGAGGAAGATATGGCTACAAAGGCAATAAAATCCGTCAAAATATTGATGGCGGGAACAGGCGGTTTATTTGGGATATGGGCACTCGCGGCATTGTTCGGTGGCTTGCATCAGGTTAACTGGCAGGTAACGGAACTGATGCGGCACTACCTGGTTGCCAGCGGGATGATTCAACCGATCCACACCATGGTCGATTTCTATACCCACATCAAGGGGATTGAATATATTATCTGCGTCGCGTTTTTTGTCGCCTTTCCGGTGTTCTTTCAGTATGTCGAAAAACGCAAGACGCATGTCAAAAGCTAATGGCCTGGTTGCTCTGTAGGGGCGGGTGCTAAACCCGCCATTTCATGTATCTCCCCAAATCCACCTGAGAAATCACCTCGTCAATAATGAATTTTTTGTTTTCATTTTGGAAAATTGCATGAAGAGAGCAAATAAACGGGTTTAGCACCCTTCCCTACAATCCTGCATCACCAAAGATAATGATTTTATTGAAAAATCGTTATTATTTTCAAAAAATTTTAGATTCCAGGTAAAAAAGAAGCAATCGAGGCTTAAGCTGGATTCTGCAAAAGTATCCTTAAATCTGAAGATCTTTATGTCTTGCTCTTTCTCAGACCATACTTCTTTTGGTGCCTCGCCTGACGCACCGATTTTTTGGCGACGGAATAGCCGAAAGTGCCGAGAGGCTGCCGGGAAAGGGAGAAATATTCACCGTGACAATAGGCCAACAGACCGGCTTTACCCAACTGAATAGTTCCATTTTGGTCAATAAGCGATTTTTCCACCTTATTGCCGACAATCTCGGCGACAAAAAGATCATGGCTGCCAAGTTCGGTGACCGAATGTACGGTGCATTCAAGAGCGACCGGACTTTTTATGAGCGACGGCACCGCGATATTGCTGCCAGGTTCCAACTCCATGCCGAAATGTTTGATTTTATCGACGGTACGCCCGGATCGGCAGCCACAGAAATCGGTCATTTTGACCATCTCCCTGGTGGTCAGGTTAATGACGAATTCCCCGGTGGCTTTAATATTTTCATAGGAGAGCCGTTGCCGGCGCACAGCAATGGTCACCAGCGGTGGATGGGAACAAGCGACCCCGGTCCAACCGACGGTAAAGACATTCACCTTGCCGGCTATATCAACTGTCGTCACCAGTACTGCCGGTACCGGCCCGAACAAGATCGAACCTTTAAAGAGCTCTTTCGCCACTGTTTTATACCCCGCTCACCATCGATTCTTCATAGACTACATCAGCCACCAGATCGGCCTGCCGGGCGGCGGCTGTCGCCAATTGGTCGCAGCGCTCATTGAGCTCGTTGCCGGCATGTCCTTTTACCCAGTTGAAGGTGACATCAACCCCCTCAAGCAGGCCGAGCAGTTCCCGCCAGAGATCGATATTCACCACCGCTTGGCCATCACTTTTCAGCCAGCCTTTTTTCTGCCATTCTTTTGCCCAGCCTTTCGTGATGCCATTCACCAGATAGCTGGAATCGGAAGAGAGAGCGATTTTTTTACGGCAGTTCTGCAGTTCTCTTAAGGCGACAATGGCGGCCATCATTTCCATGCGATTGTTGGTGGTATGACGAACGCCTCCAGATAACTCCTGCCGCTCGCCATTTCTTTCAATGACCACGCCATAGCCGCCGGGGCCGGGATTATTAATGCTGCCGCCATCAGTATAAACGATAATTATTGCCGGATCATGGGGCGATGCCGACCCGCGCCCGGGAGCAGGTCCCTTAGCTCTTGATCGTTCTTTCTTCTGATAAACGGGGTTCACTAACCATGTCTCAGCTTCCGCCCGGCTTGAAAAACTCTTGAACTTTGCCGCAGCAAAGCCTTTGACCTGTTTTTCCGCGCTCGCCCAGTCGGTGTATATACCCGAGCTGCGACCTATCGCCACCGCATAGTATTTTTTGCCCGCCATACCGCTTTTCCGCTGGCTCCCAAAATAGAAGAAGCCGGATCACCCATTGGGCAATCCGGCTCTCTAATCTTTCTCCACAACCTGTGAAAATATCAACAGCCCTTGATACCTCAGCCGCCGGAGCTTTTCAGGTCTTTAGCCGGCGCAGTACCACCATCCTTATTCAAGGAACCGCTTATTGCATCACGGGAAACCTTAACGGTAATATCCTTGGCGATTTCCAGAGTAATAACCGTATCCGCCACCGCGGTAATAACACCGTGCAGACCACCTTTGGTGACTACCTTATGGCCTTTTTTCAAATCACTGAGGAAAGCCTGATGCAGTTTAGCCTGTTTCTGTTGCGGTCTGATCAGCAGAAAATAGAAAACAACAAAGATAAGAATAAGTGGGATAAATGAGGCAAAACCACCCGCACCAAAACCTCCACCGGCAGCAGGGGCGGCGGCATAAGCAATTCCTGTCATAACAACTCCTTTAAAAAAAATTAATCCTGAAAATTGGTATTTTACGAGTTTATCGTTCTTTTTCTAATAAAAGTATGTGTCCATGGTAATCATTCAGGCTCGAGCTTGCTATAAAAATCTGCACGAAATTGGGCAAAACTATCCGTCTCGATAGCCTGACGAATATCGGCCATCAAATGCAGATAGTAATGCAGATTATGGATGGTATTCAGATGATAACTAAGGATCTCCCGCGCCTGAAAAAGATGCCGCAGGTAGGCCCGGCTGTAATTTCTGCAGGTATAACAGCGGCAATTCTCGTCAAGCGGTCGATGGTCATCACGAAAGCGGGAATTCTTGATGGAGAGCTTGCCGTTTGAAGTAAAGAGCGAGCCGTTTCGGGCATTTCTGGTCGGCATGACGCAGTCGAACATATCAATACCGCGCCAGACACCTTCTACCAGATCAGCCGGCGTCCCGACCCCCATCAGATACACCGGATACGCATGCGGCAGGCTGGGCACCGTCGCTTCGGTCATCTCATGCATAAGCTGTTTTTCTTCTCCAACACTGAGCCCACCGATGGCATAGCCGTCAAAACCGATATCAATCAGAGCGGCGGCATGCTCCCGGCGCAAGTCCGGATACATTCCCCCCTGAACAATACCAAAAAGAAGCAGCTCTTTCTTACTGTGCGCCGTACGACAGCGCCTGGCCCAGCGGGTGGTCAGATCGGTCGCCTTGATGGCTTGATCGCGCGTGGCGGGATACGGAATACAGGTGTCCAGGCACATCATGATATCAGAGCCAAGTGACTGCTGGACATGGATAGCCTGCTCCGGGCTCAAAAATAATTTTGCGCCATCAAGGTGGGAGCGAAACGCCGCGCCCTCTTCGCTGATGGTGGCCAGCTCCTGCAGGCTGAAAATCTGAAAACCACCGCTGTCGGTGAGAATAGAGCCCTTCCAGTTCATGAAGTTATGCAGCCCGCCGAAACTCTCAATCAGTTCATGACCCGGCCGAATAAAAAGATGGTAGGTATTGCCGAGGATGATCTGCGCCTGCATTTCCAGCAGGTTTTCCGGGGTCACTGCCTTGACGGTGCCCTGGGTTCCCACCGGCATGAAGACCGGGGTCTGGAAAACACCATGACTGGTATGAACCTCGCCTCTTCTCGCCGCACATTCCGAAGAACTGCAATGGAGGGTGAATGGGGATATATTGTCCATGAGGTACATACTTTTGATATTGATGAGTTCAGCAAGAAAGTAAGAGAGCGCAAGTAATAGCACCCATGGCCGGATTTTGCAAGTAAGCGTGTTCGTCTGCGGTCTTTATATATCTCTTACTCGGTGACTAAGGCCTTTGCTTTTCTCTTCATTTTTCTGCATACTATGAGAGGCGGTCCGAAAAATACGCCTCTTTATGACTTCAACCCACAGTTCGCATTCCCATGAAAACCGTTATTATCATTGCAAGTGAAGCTGTCGAACAAAAAGCCCTGGTTGATCTTTTTGAGCATTGGCAAAAAGAAATCAACATCCTGAGCGCAAGAGATGAACGAGCCGCCATTGCCATCATGTCCCAGCAGCAGGTTGATCTAACAATCTGCGATCTGTCTCTGCCGAAAAACAACTCGCTGGAGGACTTCTCCCTGCTCACCCATACCTTTGCCTATATTCCCTGCATTGCCTTATCCGAAGGGGATATCTTTCTTCCGGAAGAGGCCATGCGATGCGGGGCCAGTCACTGTCTAGAAAAACCGGTCGACACCGCCTGTCTGCTGCAGCATGCCGGCGAACTACTCGATTCGGCAACCAGCGGCACAGTCAAAGGCATTCCCATCCACAGTCTGCTGCAAATGCTCGAGACAGAGGAAAAGACCTGCACTCTTCAGGTGAGCAAACAACTTGAAACCGGCCAGCTCTATATAAAAGACGGCGTCCTGATCGGCGCAGAGACCAAGAACTTTACCGGGGAGGCGGCAGCGCATCTGATTCTGTCATGGCAGGAGACCATCATCCAAATTCGTTTTTACAACGGTCAGAGGAAGCGGCAGATCAACAAACCCCTTATTTCCATAATCATGGAAGCCTTTCGTCTTGGTAACGAAAGGGACAAACAACACACCAAAACAACTTCGACGCACAAACTGCAACTGCCTTTACAACATCTGTCAACACTGGGCAAGCGCATTCCTCTGGAAATCGGCTCCCGGCTCGAACTCGAATTTCCGCACCTGGATTCGCTCTTTGAAAGTGTTATGGTCGGTATGCTGCGGGACAACTATCTGATCGTTACCAACCCCCAGCCTTCATCCGACATGGAAGATCTGGTCGGCGGGGAACAGCGGGTCATTGTGAAATATGTCCATAAAGGTCGGGTCTGGATGTTCAAGTCGCAACTGCTCAAGGCGATCGACTCGCCATCCCAGCTGCTCTTTTTCGAATATCCCGGAGTTATCCATTATCATGAACTGCGCAAAGCCAAAAGGAGCTCAATCTTTATCCCCAGCACTTTCCATATCAATGGAAAGCCGGAGCTATATGGCACCCTTATCGATTTAAGCATCACTGGAGGACTGTATCTCATAAAGCATAAGAACGATATCCCTCTGCCGCAGATCGATATGCACACTCTAGTGCTGCTCCGTTGCCTGTTGCCGGGAATAAAAGAAGAACAGCAGATCAACGGCAGAGTGAGAAATATCCAGATAGATTCAGCTGAAGCCCGTATCGGCATCGAATTTATTAACCTCCAGCCCCACCTGGCCGATTCCATCGGCCAGTATCTTTATACAATCGAAAGCATGGGGGCTCAGTGACCTGCAGTCAACACCATCGCCCGAATGTGCTTTTCTTGCGCGCCAACAGCATCGACCAGCGAAAACTGGGTGAGCGCTCGAGTAAGGTTGTCCCCATCCCGTTGGACCTTGAAATAGGGGTTGCCGCGCAGATGATCGGTAAAAAAACGCAGCCCCAGCTCGTAACAGATAAGCACGAGCGCATCGAAGATATAGCCGCGCTGCTCCAGTGTTAAAAGCGGCGCAGGACCGGAAAAATACCCGTCTAACAATGCCCGGCATAAGCCGAGGTCAAAAGCGGCAGGATCAGTATTTTTTGCTGTTTCACCTGCGCGGTTGCAGCAGGAACGCAGGCAATCTCCAAGATCATAGTGCACCAGCCCCATGGCCACCGTATCAAGATCGAGCAAACCAACGCCGTGGCCAAGCTCGTCAAAGATAAAATTATCCACTTTAGGATCACCATGAATTGGCTGCAGGCTAAGGATACCGGCACCTTTGGCCTTTTCCAGCGTTGCTGCCTGCACCCGGTACCTCTCGACCGCCGCCAGGCATACGTCAAGTTCCTTCTCTGCCCCGGGCCCGATGCCTCTTTCGTACAACTCCTCATCATACTGCTGCAGATATTGCGGTAGATGATGAAAGCCGGGGAGCGGGTCGTAAAAGCCATGTAGATCAAGATCAGCGATCAGCCGATGAAAAACGGCAAGGATCTGCCCGACATGGTACGCCTGCTGACCACTGCTGAGGACAGGCCGACTTGTATGGGCAATATAGGATTGGGCCCGCCACAACGAACCACTCTCGTCACGATATGATAATTGTTTATCCTTCGTCAGTACCGGTTCGGCCACCTGTAGCTGTCCTTCTCCCCGCTTTTGTTTATTAATCAGGTGCGCGGTAACTTTTTGAAAATTGTCGATCACCCGCTGCGGTTGTCGGAAAACATTGCTATTGATTTTTTGCAGAACAAAAGAACGGCCGGCGGAGTGGACCAGGTACGTATCGTTAATATTACCGGAACCAAGAGGCTTGACGGAACAACAGGCAAGATCCCGGCAAAAAGCATCAAGCACGTCGGCAAGAATCCGATCAGCCACCATCGGCAATCCTCCCCTGCAGCTCTTGCCGGGTATCGCCTGCCACAAAGATAAAATTACTTCTCTGCCGGCTTAATGAACACTCCATCAGGCATCGATAGATTGAATATCCCATGCCTCGGTCCGGCCACTGTTGTCCGGATTTTTGACGATGGTAAATTCAAAGATGTTTGCCGAGTCGAGAAACAGCGAGTCGTTAATATCCGGTGCTTTTGAACAATGAAAAAACACCGACTGCGGCAAGAGACCCTCTGGAGTGAGGCGATAGTACCGCATAAAGCCAAACCCCCTGTCCACATTATAATTGATCGGAATACCGCGCCGTCTGTTCTCTCCGCTTATCGGCAGCAAGCCGGGAATCAAAAAACCGGACAGGAAGCTATCTGCAGTTTCTTTTAAGTCATTGCTGACATTATTAAAGCCGATCACCTCCACCCGGCAGCCCATATTCTGCAGGGCCAGTACCAGGCGAATAAAATCGCCATCCCCGGTGAGCAGGATAATCCGATCGAGATTTCTCGCCTGGAGCAGGGCGTCGATGGCCAGATCCATATCGGCATTGGCCTTGGTGGTCAATATCCCTTCGTCATCGACAAAGTGTTTGACATACTTCTTGATAACCTTGAAACCACATTGACGGATGACGCTATGATACCGATAAAGCTTTTGTCGATACTCCGGATCGTCTTTGGTCCGCTCGCGATCTTCGGCCAAATAGGAGTTGGCCCGCAGCAGGGTGGAATTGCCGACACTGGCAAGCTCGGCCAGCACATCATAACGCATGCCATATCCGCCGCACATCCGGATATTTTCCGCATCGACATAGATTCCGCTTTTCAGCATGGCATCACCAATTCTCATTCCCACTCAATAGTGGCCGGTGGTTTCGAACTGATATCATAAACGATTCGATTAACGCCGCGTACCTCGTTTATTATCCGACTGGAGATTTCGGCCAATATTTCATAAGGCAGCCTGGACCAGTCGGCAGTCATGGCATCGCGGGAATCAACAGCGCGAATGGCGATAACATGCTCATAGGTCCGACCATCCCCCATCACACCGACCGTCTGGATCGGCAAAAGCACAGCAAAGGATTGCCAGACCTTGCGGTACCAGCCGGCTTTACGCATCTCTTCCAGAACAATGACATCGGCTTGCCGCAGAATGCGCAATCGCTCAGCACTCACTTCCCCCATGATCCGGATGCCAAGCCCCGGCCCCGGGAACGGCTGGCGATAGATTGCCTCCTCGGGCAGACCAAGTTCCAGGCCGAGTTCGCGAACTTCATCTTTGAACAATTCACGCAACGGCTCGATAAGATCAAGCTGCATAATTTCCGGCAGACCGCCCACGTTATGGTGCGACTTGATTGGCGCTTCGCCACGAAAACTGACCGATTCAATGACATCAGGGTACAGCGTCCCCTGGGCAAGATATTTTACCTTGCCAATTTTTTTTGCTTCTTCCTCAAATATTTTGATGAAACCCAGGCCGATTCGCTTGCGTTTAATCTCCGGGTCTGTGACTCCGGCCAGCTCGCCAAGGAAGTAGTCCGTGGCATCGATATCAATGACCTTCAGTTTGCTCTTTTGTTTAAAAAAGCGCAGAATCGATCCGGTCTCCCCGGTGCGCATCAAGCCGTTATTGACATAAATGCAGGTGAGCTGATCACCGACTGCCCGATGAATAATCGCGGCTACCACCGAGCTGTCGACCCCCCCGGAAAGGGCGCAGATAACGTTGTCTGACCCGATTTTTTCGCGGATAAGCTGCACGTTTTGCTCTATAAATGAATGCATCGTCCATTCCGGCTTACAATTGCAGATGCCAAAGATGAAATTACGCAGCACATCGGTGCCGATAAGCGTATGCGCCACTTCCGGATGAAACTGAACGGCAAAAAACTGCTGCGATCTGTGGCGCAGAGCGGCAAAGGGTGAATTATCACTTATGGCGGTCGCAGCAAACCCTTCGGGAATGATTTCGACCCGGTCGCCATGACTCATCCATACCTGATGTTCTATCCCATTTATTTCCAGGCCGGCAAACAGTCCGGTGGTATCCTTGATGGTCAGTTCCGCCTTGCCGAATTCTCGTTTTTCAGCCTTTTCCACCTTACCGCCCAGTTGCTGCAGCATTAATTGTGCGCCATAGCAGATGCCGAGAACCGGGACGCCAAGAGCAAAAAGTTGCGCATCGGAATGCGGGGCGTCGGCGTCATAGACCGAACAGGGACCGCCGGAGAGGACAATCCCCGAGGGTTTCAGCTCTTTAAGTTTTTCTAGAGAGATGGAGAAAGGATGAATTTCACTGTATACTTTCTGCTCCCTGATCCGTCTGGCAATCAGCTGGGTGGTCTGTGAGCCAAAATCAAGGATGATTATTTTTTCACTGTGGATATCCATGGATTTTCCTATCTCTTTTCAATAGTCCGGTACGTTCTGGGTAATCGCCAACCGTTCCCATGTGGCACATGGGAACCAGATCTCAGTTATGCAGTTCTATAATTCGGCGCTTCTTTGGTAATTATGACGTCATGAACATGGGATTCTCTGAGACCTGCAGCTGAAATCCTGACAAACCGAGCCTTCTGCTGCAATTCGGCAATCGTTGCCGCACCGACATAGCCCATACCAGAGCGCAGGCCACCGATCATCTGGTAAATTACCGTTGACAGCGGTCCGCGATAAGGGACCTTGCCTTCTATTCCCTCCGGTACCAGTTTTGCAGCAGCAGATACTTCCGATTGAAAGTAGCGGTCCGCCGAACCCTGATTCTGGCTCATTGCCCCGAGCGATCCCATCCCCCGATATCCTTTGTACGTTCGCCCCTGATACAAGAACGTATCGCCCGGGGTTTCATCGGTACCGGCAAAGAGGCTACCTAGCATGACCGTGCTGGCACCTGCCCCAATGGCCTTGGCCAGATCGCCGGAATATTTGATACCGCCGTCGGCAATAATCGGAATGTTATATTTATTGGCAACTTTGACACATTTCTGCAAGGCAGTCATCTGTGGGACGCCGACTCCGGCCACGACCCGCGTAGTGCAGATCGATCCCGGTCCGATGCCGACCTTGACACCGTTGGCCCCGGCCTTGATCAGATCTTCAGTGCCCTCTCCCGTGGCCACATTGCCGGCAATGACCGACAGATTAGGAAAGGCCGCCTTCACCCGGGCGACTGCTCGCAGCACCCCCCTTGAATGACCATGAGCGGAATCCACAACAACCACGTCAACCCCTGCTTTAAGGAGTCTTTCTGCCTGCGCCTCAATGTTATCGCTCACGCCAAGTGCAGCGCCAACCAACAGACGACCGAAGGAATCTTTGGCAGCCTGGGGATATTTTCTTATTTTTTCTAAGTCCTTGATAGTGATCAGACCTTTCAGACCACCTAAGTCGTCGACTACCAACAGTTTTTCAATGCGATATTCGTGGAGCAGGGCTTTGGAATGCGCCAGATCAATGCCCACCTTTGCGGTCACCAGGTTTTTTGAGGTCATTACGTCGGACACCCGCAGACCATCATCGGAAACAAAGCGCAGATCCCGGTTGGTGACAATGCCCACCAGTTTGCCTTCATGCAGAACCGGCAAACCGGATATTTTATAGGTGCTCATAATCTCCTGCACCTCTGCAACAGACTGGTCCTGGGTAACGGTAATCGGATCAATAATCATCCCCGATTCCGATTTTTTCACCCGTTCGACCTCAATCGCCTGCTGCTCGATGGTCATGTTCTTGTGAATTATGCCGATTCCACCGTCACGGGCCATGGCTATGGCCGTTCGGTGCTCGGTAACCGTATCCATGGCAGAGCTGGCCAGCGGAATTTTAAGGGAGATAGTATCGGTCAGTCGGGTTTCCAGGTTCACTTCATTGGGTAAAACTTCGGATGCAGCAGGTACGAGTAATAAGTCATCAAATGTAAGTGCGGTTTCGATTTGATCTGGTAACATGTTCCCTCCTTATCAGGGGACTGAATTTAAAAAGGGGCGCCCTGGGAGCCTTTAAAAATTCACATTATGCTTTAATTTTTTAATGTAGAACAGTAAAGCATCTTTAGAAAAAATGTCATTTTTTTTATGATGCAAACGAGGACAAACGAAGATTTGTCGTGCCAGGAAGACGAATGGTCCATCTTATACGGACAAAGGAAAAATTACTGCCATGCTGCTGGAAATCAACCCGATAAACCCACAACTTCGTTTGATTGAACAGGTCGTCAAAGTACTCAAAAACGGGGCGATAATCTGTTATCCGACCGATACCGGCTACGGTATCGGCTGTGATCTTTTTAACCAGAAAGCCATCAAGCAGCTGGTTCAATTAAAAAAAAGACCAAAAGGTAAGCCTTTTTCCTTTATGTGTTGCGATCTGACCGATATCAGCCAATATGCCCATGTATCCAATACTGCCTACCGGCTGATGAAAAAAAACCTGCCAGGTCCATATACGATTGTTCTGCCCGGAACGAAGCTGGTTCCCAAGATTATGGCCACCAAACAAAAGACCGTCGGCATCAGGGTACCCGGCCATCCCATCAGTAAACTGCTGCTCGAAACCCTGGGCAATCCCATCGTCAATACCAGTGTCCAGCTTGAGGACGACGAGACCTTGCTCGCCGAACCATATGCCATTGAAGAGTACCTCGGCAACAGAATCGAGCTTATCGTCGATGGCGGCCCGATCTACCCCGACCCCTCGTCGGTCATCGATCTGACCAGCGATATCCCGGAGGTTCTCCGAGTTGGCAAAGGGGACGTCAGTCCTTTTCGCTGATAAGTGCTTCCTTCAGCGACTTGCTCATCGTAAAATGCAGGGTCTTCCGATCGGGAATGTCCATGATTTTGCCGGTTCGTGGATTTTTGGTGGAACGCGGTTTTCGCGATCGTACCGAAAAACTGCCAAAGCCGCGCAGCTCGATACGTCTTTCTTCTACCAAGGCTGCCGCCATTGTCTCCAGCATGATATCGACCGCCAGGCTGACATCCTGTTTCTGCATGGAAAGTTCACCACTCACTTTGTCAACTAGATCTTTTTTCAACATAAAATAACTTATAATCAGTGTGTTACCGAGGAAAACTAAATAAATCTGTCCCCCGGAAAGTATAAAAAAAGGTTGCCTTGCCGGATCACAGGCAAGACAACCTTTCAGCTGCATCAACAGCCGTTGCTCAGGCTGAGTTCCTAGCCTAGGGGTCTGTCGGATTATAGCATTTTTTCCCCAGATCGAGGCATTTTCCAAAATTAAGCACAGCCATATAGCTAATATGGCGAGCATTAATTTTGGGAAATAACGCTGAGATGGGGGGAAAAGGCATAATCCGACGAGCTCCTAGTCGTTATCGTTAGAATCGGTGCCCTCGGCAGCCGCTTTCAGCAGATCACCAAACGTGGAGGGTGCTGATTCGGCAGCAACCTTTTCGGCTTTTTTAAATTTTTCTACCGCAACCTCTTCATCATCACCCTCGAGGGTCTTGACGGAGAGACCGATCTTGCGATCCTTGGCGGAGACGTTGATAACAATGGCCTTTAAGGTATCACCGACCTGGTACATGCCAACCGGCGTTTTGACCTTATCCTTGCTCAGTTCGGAGACATGAACCAGGCCTTCGATTCCTTCTTCGAGTTTAACGAAGACCCCAAAATCGGTGACGTTGGTGATCTCGCCCTCAACCACGGTTCCGGAAGGATAGTTGTTGTAAGCCGCCTGCCATGGATCGGGTACGAGCTGCTTAATACCAAGGGAAAATCGCTCATTTTCCTTATCGATTTTCAGAACGACCGCCTGGATGGTCTCACCTTTGGCGTACTTCTCGGATGGATGTTTAATCCGCTCGGTCCAGGACAGATCAGAGACATGGATCAAGCCGTCAATGCCTTCCTCGATCCCGATAAATACTCCGAAATCAGTAATATTCTTGATTTTTCCCTCAATAACTGAGCCAACGGGATAGTTGTCGGTGACCAGATCCCAGGGATTAGGCTGAAGCTGTTTCATACCAAGGGAGATGCGTTTGGTCTCGGTCTCGATATTGAGCACCATGATCTCAACTTCATCACCAACGGAAACCATCTTGGATGGATGACGCGGTTTTTTCGACCAGGTCATCTCGGAGACATGGATCAACCCTTCAACGCCTTCCTCCAGCTCGACAAAAACGCCGTAATCGGTAATGGAAACAACTTTTCCCTTGGTGGTCTGGTTCACCGGATATCTCTCGGTAACCGTCGCCCATGGATCGTCACGCAACTGCTTTACACCGAGGGAAACGCGGTCATGTTCCTTGTCGTATTTCAGGACTTTGACCTCCAGCTCCTCGCCGACTTTATAGAGTTTGGCCGGATGGGAAACACGTCCCCAGGAAAGATCGGTAATATGACAGAGGCCATCCATACCGCCCATATCGATAAACAGGCCGTAGTCGGTAATATTGGTAATGGCGCCTTTGATGATCTGGCCTTCTTCGAGCTTGGAGCGCATCTCTTCGCGAAGCTTGTTACGTTCTTCTTCGAGAATGGCTCGGCGGGAGATAACGACATTGTTTCTCTTTTTATTGAACTTGAGGATCTTAAAGTCCATCATGTCGCCGATCAGGGCGTCAAGATCTTTCACCGGCCGCAGATCAATCTGGGAATACGGCAAAAAGGCAGGAACCCCGATATCAACGGACATACCGCCTTTGACGCGGCTTTCGATTTTACCGGAAATTGTTTCGTCGGCTTCCTGAATCTCAGCAATTCTTTCCCATACTTTTATGGCAATAGCTTTTTCTCTCGACAGGAGGAGTCCACCTTCTTCCTTACGTCGCTCAACGAACACCTCGAACACGTCACCAATTTTGATTTCCTCACCATCTTCCAGGCGGAATTCGGATTTGGCAATATAGCTTTCCGCTTTATCACCAACATCAACAAGGAGATAATCGTCCACCGTGCCGATGATGGTGCCCATGGCCACATCTCCTACGGCGACTACCTTGTTGTTTTCTTCCATTTCAAAGAGATCGGCGAAGCTCATCTCTTCACTGCTGTCCTGGGTTGATTGATTAAGTTGTTCTGTCATGGATTTTACTCTTCCTGTAGACCAGAGGCCAAGTGGTTAAGGTTATTTTACCCTCGCGCATTATGCGTCATGGCTGGCGAAAAGGTAAAAAGAAATGGGCTACACCCGAAACGGGAGCAACCTGCAGATACACGAACCACACTTTATAGCAATTTTTCAACGATAGGACAACAACTTCTTGCATAAAAGAATTTGATCAAATCGTTTTCTTTACTCTCCCTCTGCTGCTTCGAGGAAAATTTCGATTGCCGGGCTTCTTTTTTTGGGGGCGCGGTGGACGGCCGTCAGACTCGATTTTCCGATCCTGGCCTTTGGGTGGGGGAGTAAGCAGGGTCTCTTCGGGCAGAACACAGGCAAATTTTTTATCGATAAACTCCTCGATAGCCGGCAGGTAAAACGATCCTTCCTCGCAGGCAAAACTCACTGCCTTGCCGTTGGCGCCGGCCCTGCCGGTCCGGCCGATGCGATGGACGTAATCTTCCGGTTCATAGGGCAGGGTATAGTTGACGACGAAGGTGATCCCTTCAATATGGATACCCCGCCCGGCGACATCGGTGGCAACAAGCACCTTGACCTTGCCAGAGCGGAAATTTTCCAGCCTGGTCATCCGTTTATTCTGGTCAACGTCACCGGATAAGAGGACGCAGTCGATATTGTTGCGCTGCAGCCGGTTAGCCAGACGCTTTGTCTCGTTTTTCATATTGGCGAAAACAATAATGCGATCGTCCGGATTCTGTAGAATAAGATTATATAAGACGGCATATTTTTCTTCTGCCGTCACCAGGTACACGAACTGCTCGACGGTATCGACCGCCACCTGCTCCGGTTCCGCTTCGACGACCTTCGGCTGCACACTCCACTGGGCTGCAAGGCGCTGCACGTCTTCTGAAACCGTGGCAGAAAAGAGCATAGTCTGCCGGTCTTTTTTGGCCGGCAGACGGCCGACAATGCGCCGCACATCGGGAATAAAACCCATATCGAGCATCCGGTCCGCCTCATCAAGCACCAAAATCCGGCAACTGCTCAAGTCAACAACCCTTTTATTCATAAAATCAATAAGCCGACCGGGAGTGGCAACGAGGATATCGCACTGCTTATTCTGTAGCGCGTCCATCTGTTTCTGATAATCGACCCCGCCATAAACCGCCTTGACCGAGAGCTTGCAGTATCTGGCAAAGACCAGTCCTTCTTTGGCTATCTGATTGACCAGCTCGCGGGTAGGTGCCAGCACCAGCGCCCGCACATTGCCTTTGCCGATTTTTTTTTCAGCGAGCAGCCTCGATAAAATAGAGATCAGGAAAACCGCCGTCTTGCCGGTACCGGTATTGGCTTTACCGATCAGATCTTTGCCGGCCAGAACAACTTCCAGGGCCTTTTCCTGAATGGGGGTACAATATTCGAATTCTTGTTTGGCAATCGCCCGCATCACCGGCAAAGCGATGGGATAATCATGAAAACGGCTTTTTCCTTCCACCGGGGTGACCGGGAAATCATCAAGACTCCAGGCCGCTTTTTGATGCGGTTTATCCGGGGATCGATACTTGCCCTGTTTGGCCGCCGACAGAGCTTCTTTGTCAGATATTTCTCTTGTCCGGGTGCTCTCTTGCGGAGTATCTGCCGTCATATTCTTCGTCGGCAAGGGTTGATCTTTACCTGCTACCGGATGCGAACGAGCAAATAATTTGGTGTACCGATGTCTACCGGCCTGGGCAATACTCCTGATTTTTCTTCCTACGGCAAGGATGGTTTTTTTCATTATACTCAGCGGGTAACCTAAATGGTAATTTCTAGTAGTTTCTAGTAGTTCCGAACCAACTGGTGTAAAAATCGGGTCGAACCTGTCCGATACAGACCAGACAAAATTAGTCCCCAACTGTACCAGATAAAAGGCAATAAAGACAGGCCGCATCATACTGCGACCAGATTAGAGGAGTGGTGCAAACGAACGAAGATTAAGCGGGTATCACGTTCGGACGGGGATTAACACAGCTCGACAACAGGCAATGTACTCTATTTGCCGACGACCTGCAACTCCTCCATCAATGGTCCGAACAGGATTTCGAATTCAGGAATCGCTTTTTTCAGTACCGTGCCGATAAACGGAATTTCGGCATCGTTGACCACCAGATTGGCGGAATACGCCATGGCCTGCAGATCATAAAGGGTCTGGAACTGATTCCCCATCAGCACGTAAAAGATATAGCGACGGCGGGACATATTCAACTCCCGCATAAACTGGTGAAAAACCCCTTTGTCGATGCCTTGTGATTCAAAATGGTCATGGAGAAAAACCGCCGCGTAATTGACAAATCGCATCTTTTCTATCGCTTCCTCCGGGAGAAGGGCATACTCAACACGATAACCGACAGCGGTGGCGGCCAGCGCCACTGCTTCACGATTTACTGACTCGGGCATCAATACCAACGCCCTCGGGATGTCTTCGACCACTTCTTTTTCTGCAAAACTGCCATCGGTCAACCATTCGATACCCGGAGGAGCCGGAGGCTTGATCCTTGCCCCTGACCTGGATCCGTCCAAGGCAGGATGGCTTTGCGTCAGGCTACTCGCATCGAGACTAAAAGGGACGGCACAGTGAACACATTTAACCTTGATTTTTTGACCAGACCCGAGTTGGCGCACACTTGCACTTATCTTCTCGGTCAACTTCAGCTGTTTATTACAATTCGGACAGTTTACTTTCATATTTTTTTATTACCCTCGTCGACCGTAGTAGCCATACCCTTCTTCTTTTTCTTCTTCCATGCTGAGATCGGTGAGACTGGTGGTTGCCTCTCCCCGTTCCGCCTTGATACGATCGAGCCCGCGGTTCATTTCAGCCCGTTGTGAACAGTAGGTAACCGCACTCTTTTCGGTTATTACACCACGGCTGTACAGCTCCAAAATATGCTGGTCAAAGGTCCGCATGTCCAGAGCCGAACCTTCGCTGACAATATCATAAAAAGTTTTTTCTTCGGTTTCGCCGTTCAAGATGAGATCTTTCACCCGCAGACTGGTGCGGAGGATCTCCATCGCCGCGACCCGGCCGCCACCAACCCGAGGCAGCAGACGCTGGCTGACAATCCAGCGAATGGTATCGACCAGCCGGTTACGGATCTGCGGCTGTTCATCCTGCTCGAACATACCGAGGATACGATTAATGGTCTGACCGGCATCGATCGTGTGCAGGGTCGACAGTACCAGATGCCCGGTTTCCGCGGCAGTCAAACCAATTTCTAGAGTCTCACGGTCGCGCATTTCACCGACCAGTATGACTTTTGGGGCCTGCCGCAAAGCTGCCCGCATGCCGACGGCAAAACTACTGAAATCGTTGCCCAGCTCCCGCTGGTTAAAGGTCGCTTTCCGCTGTTCATGGACATATTCGATAGGGTCTTCCAGGGTCACTACATGCACAGCTCGTTCGTGGTTGATCCGGTTGAGTAAGGCGGCCAGCGAAGTCGTTTTTCCGGTACCGGTGGCGCCGGTAAAAAGAATCAAGCCATTCAGATCGGCGGCCATCTTGCCGAAGGCATCGGGGAACTGCATGCCCTCAATCGATGGCACTTCGGTCTCGAGCTTTCTGAGGACGGTAGTGAAATACCCCTTCTGGGTGAAAATATTGACCCTGAATCTGGCTTTATCGGAAAGAGAATAAGATAAATCACACGAACCGTTTTCCACCAGGTCTTTCAGCAATCTGCGGTTATTGCCGATCAGATTCAGGGCGAAGGTTTCAGTTTGAAAGGGGGTAAGTTCGGTTACCGGCGGGGTGACAGCAACCGGCACAAGCAGTCCAGCCGACTCAACCTGCAGAGATTTGCCCACAGTTATATTGAGATCGGAGACGTTGCCGTGCGATTCCAACATTGCCGCTATCCAGTAATCAATTTCGGTCTTTTTCATTATATTTCCTTGAAAAATTGTGCACTACCACCTGTTTTCATATATATTGTCTCAATAATCCACAGAAGGTTGCAAGTTTTTTTTCATTTTTCGACATATTTCTTTCCATTACGGACTGAAGATAGAATGGAGTATTATAATGGCAATTCCCTTACGCAGCGCGACCACCACCGAAGGCCGCAGAATGGCCGGAGCCAGAAGCCTGTGGCGGGCCAATGGAGTAAAAGAAGAGCAGTTCGGCAAACCGATAATCGGCATTGTCAACTCTTTTACCCAGTTTGTCCCCGGTCATGTGCACTTGCATGAAATCGGCCAGCATCTGAAAAAGATTATCGCCAAGGCCGGTTGCTTTGCCGCCGAATTCAATACCATCGCCATCGATGACGGCATCGCCATGGGCCATGCCGGGATGCTCTACTCCCTGCCGTCACGGGATCTGATCGCCGACAGCGTTGAGTATATGTGCAACGCCCACACCGTCGATGCGATGATCTGCATCAGCAACTGCGACAAGATCACCCCAGGCATGCTGATGGCCGCCATGCGCCTGAATATCCCGACCATCTTTGTCTCCGGCGGCCCGATGGAGGCTGGAGTTGACGGCGACAAACGCTACGACCTGGTCGATGCCATGGTCATGGCTGCCGACAGCCAGATAAGCGACGAAGAGATCGACCGGGTGGAGCGCCACGCCTGCCCGACCTGCGGCTGCTGCTCTGGGATGTTCACCGCCAATTCCATGAACTGCCTGAACGAGGCCCTCGGCCTGGCCCTGCCCGGCAATGGCACGGTGGTCGCCACCCATGCCAATCGCAAACTGCTCTTTGAGCGCGCCGCCAAACGTATTGTCGACATGGCTTTAGCCTGGTATGACCACGAAGACAGCTCGATCCTGCCGCGCTCAATCGCCACCAAGAGCGCCTTTATGAACGCCATGACCCTGGATATCGCTATGGGCGGCTCGACCAACACGGTCCTGCATCTGCTCGCTATCGCCCATGAGGCAGGTGTCGATTTCACCATGGCCGATATCGACAACCTGTCCCGCAAGGTACCTAATCTCTGCAAAGTTTCACCGTCTTCGCGGTACCATGTGGAAGATGTCAATCGGGCCGGCGGCATCATGGCCATCCTCGGCGAACTGGACCGGGCGGACCTGATCGACCCAACAGTGCACCGGGTGGACAGTTCGAGCCTGCGCAAAACGCTAGATAGCTGGGATATTACCAACACCAGCCATAGCAAAGAAGCACAAACGCTGTACCTGAGCGCCCCGGCTAGTGCCGGGCTGAATCTGGTCCTGGGCTCACAAAGCACCATGTACAAAGAAGCAGATCTTGATCGCGAAAATGGCTGTATCAGGGATATAACCCATTGCTACAGCAAAGATGGCGGACTTGCCGTCCTGTACGGCAATATCGCCGAAAACGGCTGCATCGTCAAAACCGCCGGCGTTGATCCCTCAATCTTCAAGTTTTCCGGAACCGCTCGGATATTCTCCTCGCAGGAGGGTGCCTGCGAGGCCATTTTAGGCGGTAAAATCGAGGCCGGGGATGTGCTCGTCATCCGCTATGAGGGCCCTAAGGGCGGGCCCGGCATGCAGGAAATGCTTTACCCCACCTCGTACCTGAAATCAATCCATCTCGGAGCCGAGTGCGCCCTGATCACCGACGGCCGGTTCTCCGGCGGCACCTCGGGGCTTAGCATCGGCCACATCTCTCCGGAAGCCGCGGCAGGCGGAGCAATAGCCCTACTTGAAGATGGTGATAAAATTGCTATCGACATCCCGGCAAGAAGCATTACTGTTGCTCTCAGCGAACAGGAGCTCGGCAATCGAAGACAACAAGAACTCGCCAAAGGCGCCGCCGCTTTTACCCCGACTGACAGAAAGAGAGAGATCAGTACGGCATTGCAGGCTTACGCGCTTTTTGCCGCCTCCGCCGACAAGGGTGCAGTGCGAATCCTGCCATCCGGCACCGCCAAAAATTAACCTGATATCCAGAGCGTGTTTTAGACTGGAGAGGAGCCCTTCTTGAAACCGACCAACATTAAAGATGCTGAATATTTTCATAAGGTCATCGACTGCCAGTACGCCTGTCCATCGCACACCCCGGTACCGGAATATATTCGACTGATCAGTCAAGGTAAATATGATGAGGCCTTTAAGATCAACTGGATTTCCAATGTCTTTCCCGGCATCCTCGGCCGTATCTGCGACCGACCCTGCGAACCCGCCTGCCGTCGGACCAGGGTCGAGGAAAAACCGGTGGCGATCTGTCGCTTAAAAAGGGTTACCGCTGATTTTAGAAGTGAAGCGACCGATTTTATGCCGGAGGTGCCCACAGAAAAAAACGGCAAAAAAATTGCTCTGATCGGTGGCGGTCCAGCTTCTCTTACCGTTGCCCGCGACCTGCTGCCACTTGGTTATGAGGTAGAACTCTACGATGACCAATCCCGAGGCGGCGGCTTTATCCGCACCCAGGTGCCATCCTTTCGCCTGCCAGAAAAAGTGCTCAACGAAGAAGTCGACCGCATCCTCAATATGGGGGTAACCAGCCATTTTAACCACTATGTCGAGGACCTCAAAACCATTGTTGATAAGGATTATGATGCCATTTTTGTTGGCACCGGAGCTCCCCGAGGCCGCGATCTGCCTGATTTGCCCGGGAGGGTGGAAGGAGATGCTGATATATTTATCGGCATCGAATGGCTGGCTTCGGTATTATACCGCCATGTAAAATCGACGCCGGAAACAGTTCTGGTGCTGGGCGGCGGCAACACCGCCATGGACTGCTGCCGCACGGCCCGCAGGCTCGGCAGGGAGGACGTGAAGATGGTCGTCCGCAGTCCGCGAGCCGACATGAAGGCGTCCCCCTGGGAGATTGAAGATGCCGAAGATGAGGGAATACCGATTATCGACAACCATTCGCCGGTCGATTTCGTCATGGAAGATGGCCGGTTAGTCGGCATGCATTTCCAGAAAATGACTGCCGACTACGATGAAAACGGCAAGCGTACCCTGTTGCCGAGTGATGAGCCTCTGGTCTATATGGCCTGCGACCAGGTCATCCTTGCCGTCGGTCAACAGAACTCCTTTCCCTTTATCAAGCCGGAGCTGGGCATAAAGATGGATAAATGGGGCCTGCCTGAACTCAACCAGACCACCTTTCAGTCGTCCGTGCCCCATATCTTCTTTGGCGGCGACGCCGCCTTCGGCCCGAAAAATGTCATCACTGCGGTAGCGCACGGGCATCAGGCGGCAATTTCCATCGATCTTTTTTGTCAGGGCAAGGATCTCCATGATCGCCCGGCACCCTGGACCAATCTGGTCAACCAGAAGATGGGTATTCAGGACTGGATGTATAACAGCCATGTCTCAAACGATAAACGGTATGCCGTGCCGACGGTCGACCGGGTTAAATCCCTAAAAAACCGGCTAGTTGAAGTGGAACTGGGGTTCAGCAAAAAAACCGGTCATGAAGAAGCCTTGCGTTGCCTCAACTGCGATGTGCAGACGGTTTTTGACCATTCTACCTGTATCGAATGCGATGCCTGCGTTGATATCTGTCCGGAATTCTGTATCAATTTTGTTGAAAATGGAGATGAAGAAGACTTACGCAGCAGGCTCCTTGCGCCGGCTGACGTACACAGTCAATCGCTCTACGTCTCTCCACCCCTGCCGACCGGTCGGGTCATGGTCAAAGATGAAAATGTCTGCCTGCACTGTGGGCTCTGCGCCGAACGCTGCCCGACTTCGTCCTGGGAAATGATGCAATTCACCTATAACTCTGCACTGGCAGGTCAAAAATGAACAAGATCGAGAGTATCAACGACTTTGTCGTCCGCTTCGCCAACGTCAATGGTTCCGGCTCGGCCAGCGCCAACAATCTCTTTGCCAAGGCGATTTTTCGTCTCGGCATCCCGGTCAGCCCAAAAAACATCTTTCCCTCCAATATTCAAGGGCTGCCAACCTGGTATGAAGTGCGGGTGAACGAACACGGCTTTCTCGGCCGCCGGGGCGGGGTCGATATGTCGATTGCCGTCAACGGACAGACCCTCTACAACGATTATATGGAAGTGCTGCCCGGCGGTTATTTTATCTATGATTCGACTCGGGAATTGTCGGCAGAATTTACCCGCGACGACCTTACCGTGATAGGTATTCCCTTCACCAGACTGTGCAATGATGAATTTACCAATCCAAAACTACGCCAGCTGCTGCGCAACATTATTTACGTCGGCTCAATGGCCTTTCTGCTCAACATGGATTTTTCTGTCCTGACTGATTCGATCCAGCAGCAGTTTAAGAAAAAACCCAAGCTGGCCGAACCGAACATCAAGGCCCTGGAGCTTGGCTACGACTATGCCAAAGAGCATCACCAGGGGGTCTGCAAACTTTCGGTGCGCAAGATTGATAAGCTCAAAGACGAGATCCTGATGGACGGCAATTCGGCAATTGGCCTTGGCGCCATCTATGCCGGGGCCACGGTTACCGGCTGGTATCCGATCACGCCATCCACCTCGGTAATCGAAGCCTTTGAAAAGTATGCCAACAAATGGCGCACCGAAGAAGACACCGGACGGCATAAAGTAGCCATTATCCAGGCCGAAGATGAGCTGGCGGCGCTCGGTATCGTCATCGGTGCCACGTGGAACGGCGCCAGGGCCTTTACCGCCACCTCCGGGCCGGGAATTTCGCTGATGAGCGAGTTTCTCGGCCTGGCCTATTTTGCCGAGATCCCGGTGGTGCTCATTGATGTCCAGAGAGCAGGACCCAGCACCGGCATGCCGACCCGTACCCAACAGTCCGATCTATTGTCCTGCGCTTATGCTTCACACGGTGACACCAAGAACGTGCTGCTCTTTCCCTGTGATCCAAAGGAATGCTTCGATATGGGGGCCGACGCCTTTGATCTGGCCGAGCGGCTGCAGACGCCGGTTATTATCATGAGTGATCTCGATCTTGGCATGAACGACCATGTCAGTGCTCCGCTCAGCTGGGACGATACCCGCAGATATGATCGCGGCAAGGTATTAAACGCCGAAGACTTAGACAAGCAGAAAGAAAGATGGGGGCGCTATCTCGATGTCGACGGCGATGGCATCTGCTATCGGACCTATCCCGGAACCCACCCCACCAAGGGGGCCTATTTTACCCGGGGCACTTCACACAACGAGTACTCCGCCTATACCGAGTACAGTCTGATTTATGAGGCTGGAATGAATCGCCTGCTACTCAAATGGCAGACCGCCCGAACCATGATGCCCGAGCCACATATCAAGATTCGGGATCCGCAAGCCACTATCGGGGTGGTTTTTTTCGGGACGACGACCCATGCAGCATATGAGGCTATCAGTCGCTTGGCGAAAAACGGACTGAAAATAAACACCATGCGCATCCGCGCCTTTCCCTTTCAGGACGAAGTTATCGAGTTTATCGACCGGCATGAAAAAATCTTTGTTGTCGAGCAAAACCGCGACGCCCAGTTACGCACCCTGCTGATGACGGAAAATGCAGTGTCGCCGCAAAAGCTGCAGTCCATTCTTTTCTTCGACGGAATGCCCATTACCGCTGACTTCATCACCGATAACATCCGGTCCCTGCTGGAAAAAGATCAACCGGCCAAACCCACAGGCACCAAGGGAGAAAAAGCATGAGCTTTGAACGACCCACTTTCCGCCATCCCAAACTCACTACCAATTCGGCCGGATATTCCCGCAAGGATTATGAAGGAGCAATCTCCACGCTCTGCGCCGGCTGCGGTCATGATTCGACCACCGCTGCGCTTATCCAGGCCTGTTTCGAATTATCAATAGAGCCGCACCGGGTCGCCAAAATGTCCGGCATCGGCTGCTCGTCGAAAACCCCCGCCTATTTTCTGAGCCAATCGCACGGTTTCAATACCGTCCATGGCCGCATGCCGTCGGTTGCCACCGGGGCCAATATGGCCAATCGAGACCTGCTGTACATCGGCATTTCCGGAGACGGCGATACCGCCTCCATCGGCATGGGCCAGTTTGCCCACGCCCTGCGCCGCAACCTCAATCTCAATTATATCTGCATGAATAACGGCTGCTACGGCCTGACCAAAGGTCAGGATTCGGCCACCGCAGACAAAGGTTCGGCAGGCAAAAAAGGCAAGCCTAATCCCTATAACTCCATTGATTTGTGCGAGCTGGCCATCGAACTCGGCGCCAGTTATGTCGCCCGGGGGTTTTCCGGTGACAAGGCGCAGCTGGTGCCACTTATCAAAGGCGCTATTGCCCATAACGGTCTGGCCTTTATCGATGTTATCTCCCCCTGCGTCACCTTTAATAACACCTCGACCTCAACCAAGAGTTATGAATATGTCCGGGAACATATCGAGGCGACCAATACCTTCGACTTCGTGCCCCTGCAGCAGGAGATCCTGGCGCATTACCCCGAAGGATCGAGCCAAGAGGTGGTAATGCACGATGGCAGCATCATTCATCTGCATAAGTCCGATGCAAGCCAGGATGTCACTGATCGATTAAAATGCGTCAATAACCTGGAACTGGAGAAAGCCAGGGGCAGGCTGCTCACCGGCCTGCTCTATGTCAATCAGGACATCAGCGACACCCATGATATTATTAATTCCTCCCTCAGACCTTTGAACAGCCTGAGTGAAGTGGATCTCTGCCCCGGCAACAATGCCCTGCAGATGATCAACGAAAGCCTCAGGTAAACAGGCGCAACACCGATTGGACCGGATCTTTCTCAGTCTCTATGAAGAAGATCCGGTTCCTGCAGTACAACGTTTTCTTTCTCTGCCCTTTTCTTGCTCTCTGATCGAGGTTTTTACTTGCAGAAACTTTTTAAACAGATCCTCACCTCCCGGGTATACGAAGCAGCCATTGAAACTTCGCTTGATGAGGCAACAAGCCTATCAACGAAACTCAACAACCGTATTCGGCTCAAACGAGAAGACCAGCAGCCGATCTTTTCTTTCAAGTTACGCGGCGCCTACAATAAAATTGCCCAATTGACTCCTGCCGAGCGGGAAAGAGGGGTGATTACCGCCTCGGCCGGCAACCACGCCCAAGGGGTGGCCTTTGCCGGCGCCAAACTTGGGATACGGGCGCTGATCGTTATGCCGAAGACAACCCCGAGAATTAAAATCGAAGCCGTCCAAGGTCTTGGCGGCGAGGTCATTCTGGTCGGCGCCAACTACTCAGAAGCGGCCGTCCATGCCGAGCAACTTACGCTGGAAATGGGTATGGTCCCCGTCCATCCCTTTGATGACGAATTGGTGATCGCTGGTCAAGGGACTATTGCCGTCGAATTGCTGCGGCAGAATCCCGGCAGAATGGATGCGATATTTGTCCCGGTAGGGGGAGGCGGGCTTATCTCGGGGATAGCGCTCTATATCAAAACCCTGCGCCCGGAAATCAAGGTAATCGGCGTGGAACCCATGGACAGTGACGCCATGCACCGATCCCTTACCGAAAATAAGCGGATTAGCCTGAAATCCGTAGGGATTTTTGCCGATGGCGTGGCGGTTCGCCAGGTAGGCGCCTTACCTTTTGAGCTGTGCCGAAAATATGTCGATAGAATAATCAGGGTGAGCACCGACGAGCTGTGTGGTGGCATCAAGGCAATCTATCAGGCCACCCGCTCCATTGTCGAACCGGCAGGGGGCCTCGGGATGGCAGGCCTCCTTAAATATATTGCTGAAACGGGTTGCACCGGACAGACCCTGATCGCCGTCAATTCCGGGGCAAATATGAATTTTGAGAGACTGCGGTATGTCGCCGAGCGGACCAGGATCGGTGAAAAACAAGAGGCCCTTTTTGCCGTAACCATCCCGGAGAAAACCGGCAGTCTTAAAGCATTTTGCCGTGATATTGTCGGCGAACGGGATATAACTGAATTCAACTATCGACTCTCGAGCAGAGAGCGCGCCCATATCTTTGTCGGCATCTCGACCCGCAACGAAAAAGAGCGCTTTACTTTTGCCGACCAGCTCACAAAAGCCGGCTATGAAAATATCGACATCACCGACAACGATCTGGCCAAAACCCATATCCGTTATATGGTCGGAGGGAGATCAAATGAGGTCCTGCACGAACGCTTGTTCCGTTTCTGGTTTCCCGAAACTCCTGGTGCGCTGAGCCGTTTCCTGGAGGCAACCCGCGGCAGACACAATATCTCTTTATTTCATTACCGTGCCCAGGGTGGCGACTTCGGCCGGGTCCTGATTGGCCTGGAATGTCCTGATAAAGCAGATACCGAGCTGGAGAAACGACTTGACGCCCTCGGCTATCGCTACAAAGAAGAGACGGATAACCCGGCTTACCCACTTTTTCTGTAACTGCGACAACCGACACCTTACTGGGAGTATCGACGACCCACCTGCCTTGAGTAGAAGGCGAGGATGGGCCGGGCGGACGGTCTGTCGATTATCAATAGTGGTAGGGAAATTTCTTGAAGTTTGCTTTTCGTTTTTCGAGAAAAGCGTTTCGTCCCTCAACCGCCTCCTCGGTATTGTAGGCAAGACGCGTAGCCTCTCCGGCAAAGATCTGCTGGCCCACCATGCCGTCGTCGACCAGGTTAAAGGCGTATTTCAGCATCATCTGGGCGGTGGGTGATTTTTCGTTGGCGATACAGGCCCACTCAAGAGCAACTTTCTCCAACTCTTTATGAGGGACAACCTTGTTCACCATCCCCATGTCAAAAGCGTCCTGGGCACTGTACTCCAGGCCAAGAAAAAAGATTTCCCGACCTCGTTTCTGCCCCACTGACTTCGCCAGATAGGCAGAGCCGTAGCCGCCATCAAAGCTGGCTACATCGGCATCCTTTTGTTGGAACACGGCATGCTCCTTTGAGGCAAGAGTGAGGTCGCAGACCGAGTGCAGGGAGTGGCCGCCGCCGACGCAATAACCGGGAACCACCGCCATGACGATTTTTGGCATGAAGCGGATCAGCCGCTGCACCTCCAGTATATGTAGACGACCCAGCGTTGTCGGGATTTCACCGCTCTCCTCTTCATATCGATATCCGTCGGCACCCCGCACCCGCTGGTCTCCTCCCGAGGAGAATGCCCAGCCCCCGTCCTTCGGGCTGGGGCCGTTACCGGTAAGAATAACCACCCCTATGCCGGAGTTGGTTCGTGCGTGATCCATCGCCGTATAGAGTTCATCCACCGTTTTCGGTCTGAAGGCGTTGCGGCAGTCAGGCCGGTTAAAGGCGATCCGGACCGTTCTGCCTATCTTTGCTTCATGGTAGGTAATATCTTCAAAATCAAACGCTGTAACAGGGTTCCAGTCTTCTTCGTGAAATATTTCAGAAACCATAATCTTCTCCTTGTCAGGTTTTATTTACAATCAGCACTCTCCACGGTTTTTCGCCTCTGTATCTTGCCCGATGAGGTGAGATAAAACCGTTCGAGGTGGACGATCTTCCGGGGATTCTCATACTCGCCAACCACTGCTCTGATTTTTTGCGGCAGGGCGGCAGACTCGATACTCTTATCGGCGGCGGACTCAATAAAAAGTGTAACTATCTGTCCCAGCACGGGGTCGGCGGTGCCGTGGATGAAGTAGCGACAATTCTGCAGGATCTGTCCCAGTTTTTCTTCGACCCTTTCCGGGAAAATTTTCAAGCCCCCCGAGTTGATCACGTTGTCAGCCCTGCCAAGCAGTTCAAAATGCGTCGCTGAGTGGAGACGGGCGATGTCATTGGTGACCAGTCGGTCAATTCCCAGATGGGGTGCACTTATTATGAGCCGTGCCTCGTGGTCGACTGCGAAAGAGACCCCATCCATGGCGGTAAACAGTTTTTCTTTTACCTTTCCGTCGATCTTTTGCAGCCCGATGTGCGAGTAGGTCTCCGTCATACCGTAGCTCACATAGCAGGCGCAGTCACATGGTGGGGCGGAGCATGCGAGATAGTTATAGAGTGAGCTGTTCAAGGCCGTCCCGCCCACCAGAATGTTTTCGATCCTGTTGAGAATACCGGCAATATCACTCTTTGGGTAGCTGCCGTCGAACAGCCTCTCGAGTTGTATGGGAACAAGGGGGGCAAGTTTGATTTCCGCCTGGCCCAGAAGGTGGAGTGCATCTGTAGATGGGGGGATGGCAAACAGGTTAAGACCGGAGATGAAGGCCCGGACGATTATCATCTTGCCGGCGATAAAATCTGCCGGCAGACAGAGAAGAATCGTATCCCCTTTCTTAAACCGAAAGAAAGAAGCGGTTGCCTGTGCCGAGGCTATCAGGGCCTTCTTCGGTGCGATAATAATTTTCGGTTCACCCGTCGAGCCTGAAGTCTGCAGTCTCACCGTCGGCGAATCATCCAGCCATTGCCCGATGAATCGGTACAGCGGCTGTAGCCATTGTTTTTCTTTCGGCAGCTGATCACCTTTTTTTGCCAAGCCGATAAGTTCCTGGTTGCTGTAGTGTGTTCCGTTTATGATCAGGCCGGTAAATTTCACTGTCAGTCCTGCAATGCATCCATGAAGGTGCTATCCGAATAGTCCCATGGTCTGGTGTTGTCAAACCCGAGTACGCTCCCTTGCATATAAAGAGGTGAGTCGATGTTGTTACTGTAGATTTTCCCGGTGCCGAGGCCCTGCGGCCGTTTCGTATCCATGCCGGCGACCCACTGAGCGATGGCGTTCAGGCCGACATTTGACTCAAGAGCCGAGGTCACCCACCAGCCAATTTGCCTGCCTTCCGTTAGTTCGATCCACTGCCGCGTCCTGGCAAAACCACCAAGCAACGACGGTTTTAAAACAATATAGTGTGGTTGCAGCGCTGACAGCAGGGTCCCTTTCTCATGGTCGTCAATCCCTATCAACTCCTCGTCGAGAGCAATCGGTACGGGCGATTTCAGGCAGAGGCGGCGCATGGTTTCCCAATTGCGGGGCTTGATCGGCTGCTCAATTGAATGGAGGTCAAATGGTGCGAGCCGGTGCAGTTTCTTGAGGGCTTCGGCCGGCTGGAAGGCACCGTTGGCGTCAACCCGCAATTCAAGATCACGTCGATCATACCTGGCTCTTAATTTCTGCAGGATTTCACACTCTGAATCAAAATCGAGCGAGCCTATCTTCAGTTTCAGACAGGAATTGCCCTCGGCGAGCTTTTGGTCGATCTGTGCCTGCATGAACTCGATATCGCCCATCCATATCAGGCCGTTAATAGGTATCCCTGTTTTCCCTGCGGTAAAATCCGAAGGGTAGAGAATGCCGTTGTGCTCAGACCGGGCGTCCAGAAGAGCTGCTTCCAGGCCGAAACGGACGCAGGGAAAATCATCGGTAACCGCTCCGGCATCGTCTGGGGAACGATTTATACTGGCACAGATCTCGTTCAGCACAGGCTCGATCCTGGTCACGTCATCCACACTCAGTCCGGCTATGGGGCTGCACTCGCCGATGCCAAGGAGCCTTGGGGAGCCCGTGTCGTAAAGGAGCAGATACCAGGTGTCCTTTGCATAGAGCACTCCCCTTGAGGTCCCTGCCGGTTTGATAAACTTCAACGATTTTTTCTTCCACTTGGCCCGGTACATGGCGGTCCCCAGATAAACAGGTTGTTACTCTTTATTGCGACCGGCTTCCGGCCGACTGCAGCCACATCATCGAGATAACTGGATGACGATTGTCCCACGCCGAATCAGTATGCCTTGCAAAAGGCTTGAAACCGGGAGAAGACCTCCCTGTCAGCCTTCCTGTCGCTGAAAATTTCAATCAGCCTCGGACGGTTCGGTTTGCCGGCTGCCGGCTGCCGGAGTGATGAGAGAGCAGCATCGTCGGTGCAACGGATATAATCGAGACCAGAGTCTTCTGCCGTACGCTTCGCCTCCTGGCGGTGGCCGCAGACAAAATAACGTTCGGCCTCGGGGAGGTCCCGTGCCCCGCCGATCATGTTGAAAATACCGCCGCCGCGGTTGTTGATTACGACGATGGTGAAATTTGCAGGTATCCTGCCGTCGGGCCAGTCAGTGCGCCACAGCGCATTTCGATCGTAAAAAAAAGCGATATCACCGATAAGCAACCAGTGTGGACGCCCCGGATCTGCCAGCGCATGACCGAGGGCGGTACTGAGACAGCCGTCTATGCCGGAAGTTCCACGGTTGGCAAATACCTCGGCCACGCCGCCGCCAATTCCTGCAAGGCTCGCGTATCGAACCGTCATGCTGTTGCTCAGGTGGAGAACGGCCCCATGGGGGAGTGCCTCCATAATACGGAATATTGACTGAAATTCACCAAAACGTTGTTCCTTCTTTTCCGACGGCTGCTGGAAAAAATCGCCAGCAAGCTGAGCTGAGTTTTCACCAAGAAGTTGCCACATATGTATAAAATGCTGATCAACGGCGCTGTTCTCGTCCTGCTGTCCTTCGGAAGTTAAGAGCACATCTTTTACAAAATCGACAGGTTCCTGGCGTATCACCCGTGTCAATTTTTGGAAGGTGTCCGCCGCTTGCCCATATGGCTGAACATGCCAATGTTGTTGTATCCGGCAGGACCTTAGATAGTTCTTGAGATTTTTAGAAAGTACCGACCGGCCGAAGGAGATCAGCAGATCGAACTCCGGATCCGGAGACCAGCGAGTGTTGTTCAACAGCCCGTCCGCACTGTGGATGACGCCCTCGATCCCCTGCAGATTGGCAAGAACGTCGCCCACGACAACCGTTCTACCGGCTGCGGCGAGGCGGCCGATCAGGGCACGAAAGGTGTTGCACCGGCAGGATTGTCCCACCAGCACGACAATTCGCCGTGCGCGTCCGACTTGTCGCCGCAGCTCGTTAGATACTGCAGGGGCGAGAGCCAGGTCTGCACCGACTGTTTCAATGATCCGGTAGTCTGGTTGGCTGCCATCCCCACTCAGCAGGGCGTCGTAGAACGGCTCGCGGATCGGAACATTTATCTGCACCGGTCCCTTCGGCCCCTCTTCCGCAAGGTTGAGTGCCTCGGAAATCGACCGAAAAAAATGCCACTGCCCATCCCGGTGTTCGGTGTCCACCGGCAGGTTGAAACATCTCTTGCAATGCTTGCCATAAACGTCAGGCTGGTGAACAGCCTGGCCGTCCTGCTGGTCGATCCATTCCGGCGGCCGGTCGGCGGTAATTACGACGAGAGGCACCTGCTGGTAATAAGCCTCGGCGACGGCGGGACAATAATTCAGGGCGGCGGTTCCCGAGGTACACACCAGGGCTGTCGGCGTCCCGCTCTGCTGGGCAATGCCCATGGCGAGATAACCGGCGCTGCGCTCATCAAGGGAGATATGGACGGTAATATTCCCGCACCGTGCAAACCCTGCCGTCAGCGGCCCGCTGCGGGAGCCCGGGGAGATCACGACATGCCGGATACCCTTCTCGGCACAGAGCCCGGCGATCGCTAATCCCGGGCAACGCATAAGGATACCCCGGCGTTGAGTTCTTGTCGCGACCGGCGTCCGTCGAGCAGGGCGTCCTGCATCACTTGAAGCTTGGCATCGATCTCCTCCCACTCATGCTCCGGTACCGAACCGGCGGTGATTCCCGCTCCGGCGAAGAGCTCCGCCAATTCTTTGCCAAGTCGCATGCAGCGTATATTGACAAAGGCGGCGATTTTCGACTCAAAATTCACCGGTCCCAGAAACCCGGCATAGTAGTCACGGGAAAATTTTTCGTGGCTCTGGATAAATCTTGTCGCCGCCTCCTTAGGTTGGCCGCAAACAGCGGGGGTAGGATGCAGGGCCTTGATCATTTCCATCCCTTTTTCCATGGTGAATCCCGTTATCTGCCATTGCAGGTCCTGCCTGAGATGGACCAGGTCCCCGACCCGATGCGACCGTACCTTGTCTACCGTATAGTCACCCAGGTTCATCCTGCGCACAACGCCCTGCAGGTACTCGTTTACCACATGGTGTTCATGATATTCTTTTTCCTTCCAAGCCGGCATTGTCCCGTTTGACTGCACTTGCCTGGTACCGGCAAGGGCCATGGTATGCGCCTGATCATGGAAGTCGACCTCAAGCAGAAGTTCTGGACTGGCACCTGCCCAGGTGCCGTGTTCCGGGGTGGAAACCAGAGAGACAAGGGTGTCGGGATAGAGTCTTTTAAGAGAGAAAAAAATATCAGCACAACTCGTGGAGGGGGCAAGTTGCACAAGCTGATTACGTGCCAGCACTACCTTGTCAAACACTCCCTCATTAATTTTGATGATCGCCTTGCGGACCATGGCGAGAAAATGGCCGCGGTCTTGTAAGGCCGGTCCTCCGTGCCTTCTGTCGTCTGTATGATAGGAACGGGAATGTGATAAAACATGCTGGTTCAGGCAGGATTCGAAAGCCCGCCGGGTGAGGGAATCGACATCGCCAGGCCAGTGCAATGTAAACCCACTCTCATCAAGGACCAGCTCTGCCTCACACTCGATAAAAGAAAGACGGTCATAGCGGTGGCCGGTATCAGGCGCCTTGAACGGACTGAAAATAAAGCCCCTTTTGCCGATAAGCGATTGCCCCGCAACAACACCAAGGGGTTGAAATGAAACAATCATTCTCCAGCCTGGTCGCTTGGGAAGAGCCCAGAGCGCAACAGAAGCGCGGTGCTTTTTTACGGCAGATATCACCGCATCAAGCATTGTATGGAGTGGTTGTTGGTATGTTGTCGCCATCAAACTGAAATATCGAGATACGGCTGGAAGGAAAAAAACACCGCATGTACTGTTCAGAACACAATTGCAGTGAAGGCTCTTTCTTGGATGTGGCTGCTGCTGATCACGATTGCCTGCTGATCCTCGGAATGTTTAGAAAAAAGAGTATTTATACCGCATCTCTTCCAGGACTACAAGGGGTATCAGGTGAAATTTCTGTCCCGGAAGCAGTAACTCCATTTCAGTGGAAGAGCCTTAGAGTCTCCCAGAAAAGACAAGGAAGCGAACTGGTTGCCTGCGCCCAAGGTCTCGTTTTGGGTTATCCTGCGGCTCTATTGGCCGAAGGAAGCCGCGCTTAGATGGTTCGAGGACCCATCCAAAGGTGATCAAGGCGGAGTGAAACGGATTCGGTAATTGTCTCGTCCGTCGAGACTGCCCCGGATTAAGAGCCATCCGAGGCAGTGTAAACACACACAAGCAAAAACAAAAGCACAAACAAGGAGTAGTCCCGATGAAAACGTTCCCCACACCACCATCAGCCTGGCCGGCGCTGTCATTGCCGGCCTGTTGTTCACTACCAGCGCATGTCCGAAAAAAGCCCGAAGATGAAGATGACGACCCCGATCCCGGAGAAGATCACGACGCCCGCCAAGGGGCATGAAAAAAATTGGGTCCAGACCTTTCCCGGCAGTGGCTGGGCTGCGGTGTTTCGCCTGTATGGGCCCGAGAAGAGCTGGTTCGACAAGACCTGGAAGCCGGGTGAGTGACCAGTAAGCTGCTCAATCGAAATTTACATTAGTCTAAAACCCCACAAGGGGGTATAAGTGCCTGGTGGTCACTTAAAGTTCACAGTTTCAAAACACTCCCAAGATTTCTTGTTTTTTGTTGCAGATTTTCAGGAATAAGGCACGAACCAACTGAAAAGAGAGGGACTCTACAATTCCCACTTGCGGGATGTTCATGTAAGTACCCCTTGCAGGTACTTGAGCTGCGACGGTTCGGTTACGAACTGATTAATAAATTCCAGGAAAAACATTATGAAAACACTGTTGCTGCTTTCCATGTTCTTGATTTTGATGCTTGTCGGCTGTTCTATAAAAGCTCCCGAACCAATTTTCGTTCAGGTTCCCAGCCGTCCGATAAACTATCTCCATGAGGTCAAACCCATCCTGGATAAACGCTGTGCAGTCTGCCATTCCTGCTATAATTCGCCCTGCCAGCTCAAATTAAACTCATACGAAGGCGTTGACCGAGGTGGTACCAAAAAAGCGATCTACAACTCCACTCGCTTAACACCCATGGACCCCACCCGCTTATTCATTGATGCCCAGACCACTGAGCAATGGCGTAAGAAGGACTTTTACACAGTCACTGAAAGCACTGTCCAGGGTGGACAGAACAATTCACTTATGCTCCAGATCCTTAATCACAAGATGAAAAATCCGGAGACCAAGGGCGACTATTACTCTGAGGCAGAAGACTTGACATGTTCTGCCACCAGTATTGAACTTAATGGCTATCTTTCGGAACACCCTAATCGGGGAATGCCTTTTGGATTTCCGCCACTCAAACAGGATGAATTTGAATTGATCGCTGGCTGGCTTGCCCAAGGGGCAAAGGGACCATCCCCCGCCGAGCAGGAAAAACTGACCGCACCAATGAACGCCGATGTAGCTGAAATCAATAAATGGGAGACCTTTTTAAACAATCAGGATCCCAAATACTCTATGACAGCCCGCTACCTCTTTGAACATTTATTTCTTGCCCACATAAAGTTCGGCACAGATACCGGGGATTTTTTCGAGCTGCTTCGATCCAAAACCCCACCAGGCAGCCCGGTCGATCTGATTGACACCATTCGTCCCTATGATGATCCGGCAGTGAAGACCTTTTATTACCGCTTTCGCAAAATCCACTCGACCATTGTCCTCAAAACCCATATGGTCTTTGACTTTGACGACACGAAACTGAGTCGTTTTAAAGAGTTATTTATCGAGCCACAATGGTTGGAAGAACCGCATCTGATGGGCTATGAGCCAAAAGAGAGTGCAAATCCTTTTGTCTCCTTTGCGCAAATCCCACCACGTTCCAGATATCAATTTCTGCTGGACAATTCCCTGTACGTAATCATGACCTTTATTCGTGGACCTGTATGCCGTGGCCAGATAGCCGTGGATGTCATCCGAGATCAATTCTGGGTCATGTTTCAGGACCCAGATCATGATTTGAGTGTCCTTAATCCCGCCTTTCTAAAACTGCAGAAAGACAACCTGATTATGCCCATCGAACTGGGCAGTGAATTTCCTGTTATCGACCTTATCAACAATAAGTATCACAAGGCCAATCTTGATTATTATAAAGCACGGCAGGAATTTTATATGTCTCTTTACTATTCAGGCCAGGGGTACGACAGCATCTGGAAGGGAAACACCCCTTCGGATGCCCCTCTGCTTACGGTTTACCGCCACTTTGACAGTGCTTCTGTAAACAAAGGCGTCCTTGGCGGTCTGCCCCGCACCATGTGGGTTATGGATTATCCTCTCTTTGAACGTCTCTACTATGCACTGGTTGCCGGTTTTGATGTTTACGGCACCCTTGGCCATCAACTCGCCGTTCGTCTCTATATGGATGGATTGCGCAAAGAAGGTGAGAGTTCTTTTCTCGGCTTCATGCCGGAACAAAAGAGACAAGAAATGGTGGACAACTGGAACATGGGTGTAAAGCCACAAGACATCCGCTACTATGACGCTGGAATTCCGACAAAAATATCCTACGAAACGGACGTCCCTGAACAGGAATTTATAGAACATGTAGTTCATAGTCACATCCGGCCGGAGACCAAAATCAGCTTCGACCAGGTCAACTACCTGCCGGCGGGTGCCAAGTATCCGCCCCTACCAGCCAAATACGCGACTCTGGCCGATTACCTTCAAGCTTTTCGGTCAGTATCTCAACCCGGAACCGCATTTTTCAAATTGGTGCATGGCTTCAATGCCAATATAGCCTACATCCGGATCCGCGAAAATGACGGCACTGACGCCGTAGTCTCAATGATTATCAATCGCTGGCATGACAATGTTGACTTTTTGTTCGCAGAGAAGGACTTACTCAATCCTGATAAAGATCAGGCTGATTTCCTCCCTGGTTTTTATGGCTCTTACCCTAACTACTTCATTGACATCCATCAGAATGATCTGCCTGATTTCTTCGACCTTTTGTCTCATTTGGATACAATAGATGAAAAAACCATGCAGCACTTTAATAAATATGGCATCAATCGGGCCAATGAAAAGTTCTGGGAGCATTATGACTGGTTTCAAGACCGGTTTAACAAGGACCAACCGGTACAAGGAGGCCTGTTTGATTTAAATCGCTACTTTTATTCAGCAAGATCAGACTTTGTCAAAAAATAACATGGCCGGTATTATGCTCTGTGGTTCAAGCTGAAGCCCTTTGGCCGTGCATCTCTATAGAAAATAGAAGGATTCTAAAGGGACATGCCAAAAGAAACTTCTTAATAGTTATTTCAATACGTTGTGGATTCCCGCCTGCGCGGGAATGACGGAGCAGAAGACTTTTTACGAGTCCATCATGAAAAATAGTCTATCCCGATGGCAGTCACTAGCAGGCTTGAGTCTTTTCTGCACGCTGTATTTGCTGCTGCTGGTATCGTTGTCCTCAATTGTATTCCATTCCCCGGCTTATGGAAACGAACCAAAAGAAAAAAAGCGGATTCTTGTAATTTTTGACGGCCAGAGTGATCAGCCGGCCTTCGCCAGGGTAGAACAAGGAATTAAATCGAGTTTAGAAGCAGGCACGGAATTTGATATCGAGTATTTCTTCGAGTATATGGATTACTATCGCAATCCCGAAAAGATACATAACCAGCTATTAGTTGATTTATACCATCACACGTTTTCCAGGATAAAAATTGATCTGATAATCGCATATAGCCCGCCGACACTGGAATTTGTGCTTGGTCACAGCGGTGATCTTTTCAAGATATCCCCGTTGTCTTTTCTGCAATTCCACAAAAACACCTCCAGAATCGAAGTTTAGGTCCTGAAATTACTTGCGGTGGCATGGGCTATAAAACACCCAATATTGACTCCATCGCCGATGACGGCGCCTTATTTACCGATATGTATGCGCAACAGTCCTGTACGGCAGGGCGGTCATCATTCATCCTGGGCGAGCAGCCGTTCAGAACTGGCTTATTAACCATTGGTATGCCGGGCAGTTCACAGGGTATACCTGACTGGGCGCCGACTATCGCGGATTTACTCAAAGACCAGGGCTACACGTCGGGACAGTTTGGTAAAAATCACCTGGGCGACCAGGATAAACACCTGCCCACCAATCACGGCTTTGATGATTTTTTTGGCAATCTTTACCATTTGAACGCCGAAGAAGAGCCGGAGACGTACTATTACCCCAAAGATCTGGAGTTTCACCAGAAATTCGGCCCGCGTGGCGTCATTCACTCATACGCGGATGGCAAAATTGAAGACACGGGTCCCCTGACCAGAAAACGTATGGAAACCGTTGATTCCGAGTTTGGTGGTGCAGCGAAAAAGTTTATGGCCGCCGCAGTCAAAGCCGACACACCTTTCTTTGTATGGATGAATTTCACCCGTATGCATGTGTGGACACGCCTAAAGGAAAAATACCGGGGTATTACCGGCATCGGTCTGTATCCAGACGGCATGGTAGAGCTCGACGACATGGTCGGCAGCTTCCTCGAAGAAGTCAAGCAGCTTGGAGTGGAGGACAATACCATTGTCATCTTTTCCACAGATAATGGCGCTGAGAAAATTACCTGGCCCGACGGTGGTGCCACGCCATACTACGGTGAGAAAGGCACCACATGGGAAGGTGGTATGAGAGTGCCGCAAATGGTCAAATGGCCCGGTACGATCAAGCCCCGAACCATCATTAACGATACCATGAGCCAGGAAGACTGGTTGCCAACCTTACTGGCCGCTGCCGGTGTTCCTGATGTGAAAGAAAAACTGGCATCAAAAAACGGTTATCAGGCCAACGGCCAAAATTTCCGGGTGCACCTCGATGGCTATACCTTCAAACCGTATTTTGAAGGTAAAGAGAAGAAGGGTCCTAGAAGAGAAATCATGTATTTCTCGGCCGGCGGTATGCTGAACGCGATACGGGTAGATGACTGGAAAATTGCGTTTGCCATCGAGAAAGGCGCGATTAACGAGGCCTATAGACAAACTCCTGCATGGCCGGTTATCACAAACTTGAGGGCTGACCCCTTTGAAAGTGCCTACCGTGAATCCGAAATGTATGTGCGGTGGTACGCCGACAATATGTGGTTAATGGTTCCTGCGCAGGGCTTCGTGAAGAAATTCTTTGAGACCATCCCAGATTATCCGTTCCAACCTGGCGGCTCTTTGAGCGCCGGCGATATCGGCTACGGTACCCTGGAAAGGCAAAAAGCGTTGGGCAACCTTGATGCGCTGATGGATATTAACATCCTGAACTAGGGTTGTAGAAAGTTATGGATCAAGTTGATTGGCCAGATTGGCGGTAATTTTAAGATGAATTTTTTTCTCATGAAAGAATATTGCGCTTAATCTTGCGCGGCCAGGGGGTGAAAATAGATAAAGTTGCTGGTTTGGCATCGCTGTTGCTGTCAATTCAAATGGACAATTCATCTGAAAATCGTGCCAAACAGAACGTTTCATTCATCAAAGGTTTGACGCCTGAAGTAATAGCCGAGGCCAGACATTGTCGTTAGAGATGGGTGAAGATAAAAACCTACTGATGCCCCTTGATCGATACTTGAAAACCAAACCTGCCAATGCAAACCTATACCAATCAACGTTGCACTCTGAGTTAATGACCTTGTTAATCGGATTTGTTTTTGTGAGGATCTGGCTTCAAGCACTTGAATGCTCAATGGTATTGACCGCCGGCGTACACCGAATTATTTCTCTTTCGATTTGTTTTCCGGATTTCTCCTTAGCAATTTTCATATTGTACCTAAGTTGCAAATTCAACCAGAATTCCGGTTCAATGCCAAAATATCGGCCAAGTCGAAGTGCAGTATCTGCCGTTATCTCGCGTTTTCCATTGACAATCTGAATGACTCTGTTGGGCGGAACCTTGAGATTTTTTGCCAATTGGGCCTGCGAGATTCCCATTGGCTCAAGAAATTCCTCTAACAGTATATCGCCAGGTGTTATTGGAGGTAGTCGAGTTATGCGTCAAGAAATTGATTTTTAATACCATTGCCGCCATTACATTCTTCCAGTTCCTATCGTCCCCTCCATATTGTTGATATAAAAGTGCTTGACCAACGCCTGATCCATACCGTACTAATTACCTACTATAGTCCATATCGTTTGCAACTATTCGCGCCAAACAACTCAAAGAATGACCATAGATTACATAAACGTTCGCCGGTACCAAATCTATTTTTTTTCTGGCCGAGCAGAGTTTATCACCCATTATCCATTATTTATCCAGAGGGATTTCCATGAGCAAAAAAGTCTATTGCATCGCAGCATATGATAACGAATCAGACGAACTTCTCTGCGCCAAACTGAGGAATTTACTTGCCAGCGAAAACCTGCTCGACTGCATTGCTCACCAAGATATCACTGCCGTAAAAACCCATTTTGGGGAATCTCATAAGCTTGGATATGTGCGCTCCCTTTATCTGAAAATGCTCGGAGAAAGCATTAAAGAGCATGGCGGAGTTCCTTTTCTCACCGAAACGTCAACCCTTTATAAAGGGAATCGAAGTGACGCCATCAGTCATATCACCCACGCCCAAAGTCAAGGATTCGATTATGCCTCGACCGGAATGCCGATCATCATGGCCGATGGCCTCTTCGGTGATCAAGACCATATTGTGCCAATAAAGGGCAAGATCTATAGCGATGTACATATCGCAGCACTTTTTGCCAAGTGCAATGCCCTGGTAATGGTGTCTCATTTTACCGGCCATTTAGCCGCCGGCTTTGGCGCAACGTTGAAGAACCTCGGCATGGGTTGTGCCAGCCGTAAAGGAAAGCTGAGACAGCATTCCACAGCTAAACCGGAAATTATCGTGAAGGAATGCACCGGTTGCGGTACCTGCGTCGAATGGTGTCCGCAAGAGGCCATAACCTTAAACGATGATGTGGCACTGATCGATAGTGAAAAATGTATCGGATGTGGGGAATGTCTGGCCATGTGCCGCTTTAGCGCCGTAAAATATAACTGGGAAGCGACGTATGAAGATCTACAAAAAAAAGTGGTCGAACATGCCATGGGAATGTGTTCCCTTTTTCCCGACAAAAGCCTCTTTGTCAATGTCCTGACGAGAATCTCCAAAGATTGCGACTGCATGGGTCATACTTTTGAAAAAATTATACCTGATATCGGTATTCTGGTATCCCGAGACCCTGTCGCCTTGGACGCAGCCTCTTTAAAACTGATAGAAGAAAAGGCTGGAAAATCGTTTGCCCAGCTGGCGCATGACATTCCTTATCGATTCCAGCTCGATTACGCCGACGAACTGGGTTTCGGTAGCCAAGAGTACGAGCTGATCAAATTCTGATAATGAAAAACAACACACAACTCAAAGAGCAATTGAATGATGAAAAACAATGTGCATAAGATAGAAGTGAAGGATGAATTCAGGGTATGTCCTATCTGCGGTTACCAGGATGGTTTTCATTCCATATTCCAGGCAGATGGCGAGGTGGTGAGATGGCTGTTTATCTGTCCTGACTGCCACGAAATTTTCGACATTGGCTATACTGCACCACCTTTTTCCGGAGAGTATGGAGACCTTCTACTATGAGAAGAAGCCAACTTCCTGCAGGCCTTTGCACCCCTCCTTTGGGTCTTGGTTGCTGGGGGATGTCGAATGCCTACGGTCCAGCGGATGAGAAAGAATCCATAGCCACTATTGAGGCGGCTCTGGCTGCCGGCATACGCCATTTTGATACCGCCGACGTCTATGGCGACGGCCACAATGAAACACTATTGGGTAGAGCATTGGCTGGTCGCCGGCAGGACGTCTTTTTAGCGACCAAGTTCGGTTTCATCGGGGATGAGCATGGCCAGGTAGGCATTGATGGTCGTCCGGAACGAATAAAGATTGCCTGCGAAGCAAGTTTACGACGACTTGGCACGGAGGTGATTGATCTCTACTATCTGCATCGACGCGATGAACGAGTAGCCATTGAAGATACCGTTGGTGCCATGGCAGATCTTGTCCGTGAGGGGAAGATCCGATATCTCGGTCTTTCCGAAGTCTCGGCCGAAACCCTTCACCGGGCCTCAGCTGTACATCCCATAGCTGCCCTCCAGTCAGAATACAGTCTGTTCACGAGAGACCCAGAACGTACGGTGCTTCCCGTCTGCCGGGAACTTGGCACGGCCCTGGTGGCCTTTTCCCCGCTCGGCCGTGGTTTGCTAACCGGCAAGGTAACATCTCGTTCGGAATTTGCCGAGGGGGATTATCGTCGAGAGATGCCCCGCTTTACTGCAGAAAATCTGGCAAAAAACCGTACTCTGGTTGAGACTTTGGAAATTATGGCGCGGGCAAAAAACGGCACCGCAGCTCAAATCGCGCTTGCCTGGCTCATGAGCCAAGGGGAGGATATCCTGCCTATTCCCGGCATGAAGCGACCGAGTCACTTACAGGATAATCTCGGTGCGCTGAAAATTCAGCTCACGCCCAATGATCTAGCCCAACTTTCCACCCTCAGCGAGTCTGTCCAGGGACAAAGGCATAATCCCCACAACTTGAAATTCGTTGAGGGTTCTTAAATCGTGTCAAAGAGGTATTGGCCATGATTTCGACGGCGGCAGCACTTAAAACGTGCATATGCCATTTCAATGGTTTATAGATGTCATTTTCCGTTTCTATCTCTTCACCATATCCATTAACATCTTGCAGTAAGCCAGCACCTGACTTGCCAAACATCCCTGGTGCCCAGTATGTCCGCCAACCTGAAAATCCTCTTTGCCCTGACACTTATTCATTTCACCGGCGATTTTTATAGCGCCTTCATCAGTCCACTTTTTCCGGTTTTTGTCGATAAACTTGGGCTCAGTCTGACCCAGGTCGGTATTATCGCCGGGACGATGCGCCTGTTAGCCTTTATTATCCAACCGACCGTCGGCTATTTTGCCGATCGCTATCCGACCCGGGCCTTTATCTTCGTCGGATTATCGCTGACCATTGTCTTTGTCCCCTTAGCAGGAATCGCCCCGAATTTCTGGATCCTGCTGCTGTGCATTGCCCTTGGCTCGGTCGGCTCCTCCATGTATCATCCTTCGGTCACCGGCATGGTGCCTTTATATGCCGGTTCAAAAGCCGGTTTTTCCATGTCGGTGTTCAATACCGGCGGCACCCTTGCCTTTGGAATCGGTCCACTTCTTATCACCTGGTATGTGGCTAATTTTGGTTTGTCCGCCATGCCTTTTACTATGCTGGCCGGGCTGCTGGTCCTGGCCTATCTCTTCAAGGTCATACCAGCACCGCAAAGCGAGGGCTTGAATCGAGCCGGTTTTTTCAGTGCGCTGCAGGAAAGCCTTGGCAGCGTCTGGAAGATCGTTGCCTTAATCTGGCTGGTCATGCTCTTGCGGGCCATAGTCGGTCAGTCTTTTCTAACCTTTATGCCGGTACTTTATGTCCGGGAGGGGTTCAGTGTGGTATCGGCTGGGGCAATTTATTCTCTCTTTGTTGTATCAGGCACTATCAGCGGCCTGTTATCCGGCCATCTCTCCGATCGCATCGGCTTCAAACCGGTGTTTATCTTTTCTTATCTGGGTATGGCTCCCGCCCTCTGGCTGCTGATGCAACTGCAAGGCAACTGGGTGTATGTCGGTGCGGCCCTTGCCGGCGCTTTCGTTTTGGCACCACTGCCCTTAGGTGTCACCATGGCCCAGACCCTGGCACCCAAGGGACGGTCGATGGTAGCCAGTTTGATGATGGGTTTTGCCTACGGCCTCGGCGGCGCCATCACCCCGCTGGTTGGCAAGTTGTCCGATATATATACTATCCGCCCGGTTCTCACCTCTATCGCAGTGATTCCCCTTCTCGCCTTGCCGGTAATCGCTCTTTTCCCAAAGATCAGGAGCAACGGTTGATGTAATCGGCAGCAAAACACTGCCTGCCATCACTACTTCATAAACCAGGGCTTTCGCCCGCCGGTAAGAATCTCCACTCCCTCTGCCGTCACCAGTAGGGTATGTTCAAATTGGGCGCTTCGGGCCAGATCACGGGTTACCGCGGTCCATTTGTCCGGCCATATGACACATTCGGCGCATCCAGCATTGATCATCGGCTCGATGGTAAAGGTCATACCCTCTTCCATGACGGTAGAATTGTTTGGCTCGAAAAAATGGGCGACATAAGGGGCCATATGAAAGGATTCACCAAGACCATGACCAGTGAATTCACGGACGATACTGTAGCCGTGTTCCTTGACCAGCTTTTCGATGACCGTGCCGATAGCGTTGAAATGCTGCCCCGGTCGAACCAGGTCGATGGCCTGCAACAGGCACTGCCAGGTGACCTCGACTAATTTTTTGGAATCTTCATCTACCTCGCCGACAAAAACAGTCTCCGAACAATCCCCATGCATACCATGAGCATATACAGTCACATCGCAGTTGATGATATCGCCTCCAACCAACTCCCGGCTGTCGGGAATACCGTGCACCACCACCTCATTAACAGAGGTACAGATCGACTTGGGAAAACCCATATAATTTAATGGGCTGGGGTAAGCGCCCAGGTCGATGGTTCGGTTGTGGGCGATCTTATCAAGGGCATCAGTGGTCACCCCGGGCCGCACCTGGGCAAGGACCGTATCGAGAACCTCGCGGGCTATCTTGCCTGCTTGGCGCATCCTCTCAATCTGATCGAGGTTTTGTTTCTTACACGACGCTCTTGCCGTGGTGGGGACACCGGTATTGGCATACTCCGGTCGACCAATATGGTCCGGCACAGAATTGACCGGGCTAACCCTGCCGGCCACGACTGTCGGAATTCTCCCAACAGCTGTTTTAAAACCCGGGGGACACGTTTTGCCAAGCTCATCAGTATGTAGATGACATTTTTTATATTTTTTACCGCTGTTGCACCAGCAGGGATCATTTCGTCTGGGTAATTTCACATCTCACTCTTTATGCTGATAAAGGTTTACGTTGCGTGGTACACTTTTTTCTGGTCAGTTTTACAATTGAAAACTTGGAAAACCAAGCGAAAACCACTACCCTTAAAAGAATGACGTTCTCATAAAAACTTCAAATAGCAATGGTACAGCTTAAACGAGCAGAACTTCAGGCGAAGATTGAGCAAGGAAATTTTTCTCCGGATGCGCAGGTATATCTCTTTTTCGGCGAACGTTTTCTCTGCAAAGAGGCCGCCGATGCCCTACAGGACGTGCTCCTTGACCGGCAGCCGGGAGCAGTGCATACTGTTGACGGCGACCGGGAAGATCCCGGCCAGACCCTGGCCAGATTGATGAGTTACAGCCTGCTGCCGGGGCGACAGATTTATCGCGTTGCCGACAGCCGCATCTTCCACAGCAAAACTGTCGTGGCCGAAATATGGAATAAGGCAGTCCAAACCTTTGATGCTGGTCGCCCGGGGCCTGCCACTCGCCATCTCCAGGCTATGGTCGCCGCGGTTGATCTGCCAATCGACGGGCCGACCCCCCTTTCCGAAATACCCCCGCAAGAATGGAAAAAGATCTTCGCTTTCGACAAACCCTCCGAATCCCTCACCTGGGCGGACAACCTTGTCGCGGGTTCACAGAAAGCAGCCAAAGACAACGCAGCCGGTCTGGTTGATCGTTATATCGCTGCCTTTGACAAGGGACTTCCCAGCGGAAACATTCTGTTGTTGACTGCGGAAACCGTGGATAAACGCCAGCGACTGTTTACCTATATCAAGAAAAAAGGCACCATAATCGACTGTTCTGTGGCCTCTGGTGCAAACACCGCCGCCGTAAATGAACAAATGTCCGTCCTGCAGGAAATGATGGGCAAAGCCCTGAAGGAGTTCGGCATAAAAATCGAGGCCCCGGCGGCGGAGCTTTTTTTTGAGCGCGTTGGTTTTCATCCGGTAGCCGTGGTCATGGAAATTGAAAAATTGGCCCACTTTGTCGGCCAGCGGCCGCTGATCACCCGCAGCGACGTGGACCTCATGATCGCCCGTAACCGGGAAGACGCCCTCTATGAATTGACCGATGCTTTCGGTAAAAGACAGCTGGCCAGGACACTGATCCTGTTGTCTCGACTGTTGGAGCAGGGCATGCACAGCCTCGCCATCCTTGCCACTATGCGCAATTATCTGAGAAAACAGTTGCTCTATCGGTCAATGCAGCTGCGCCCCGCCCCAGCCTGGCGTCGTGGGATGAATGCCAAAGAATTTCAAGGCCGCTACCTTCCCGAGCTGAAAGCCCAGGGAGAGTGGAGCGAACTACTGCAGGGTCATCCCTATGCCCTGTTTATGAGTTTTACCAAGGCCGCCGACTATTCCTGTTCCGGCCTGAAACGCTGGATGAGCTTACTGCTGAACGCCGAATTTGACCTCAAAGGCTCCGTTGTACCGGCCCGACTCGTGCTGGAAGAACTTTTTATAACCATGCTGCAAGGATCACCCAAGTTTTCCCGATAGCAAATTTATGGTCTATTGAAAATGAAGAATTTATTATTATGGTAGATGTTATTCAAGATGGAGTCGTAAAAACTCTTCATCTTCTTTGTTGTTGCGAATTTCACTATTATTACGACGTACTCTAGTACGCCGAAATTAGAGTGAAAATCACACGCCTCGAATATGAAGCTTTTCGAAGTCTACGCGTATCTACTTAACCATCGAGAATCTTAGCTCTTATGACACCAACAAATTTAACTGTTATTTCATACGTATTACAGCAGAACCATGGCAGAAAATAAAAATCGTCGAGAAGGATCAGTCCTTACTGAAGATACTACCAAGATAAAAGAACCCCGGCTGTACAAAGTGCTGCTGCACAATGATGACTATACTTCCATGGAATTCGTTATTGCCATACTTGAATCTGTTTTTCACAAGTCAGCCAATGACGCGACAAGAATAATGCTTAATGTTCACAACGAAGGGGTAGGAATCGCCGGAATATACACTCGGGAAATCTGCGAAACAAAAATCTCGGTGGTGCACCAGCTGGCGAAAAAAAACGAGTTTCCACTGCGTTGTTCCATGGAAACAGTCTAATAGGTGAAAGAACCCTTTTACCCAACTATATGCGGAAATTATGCTGAGTAAAACACTAGAAAAGTCTTTGATAATGGCCATAAGAGAGGCGAAAACTCATAATCATGAGTACGTCACCGTCGAGCATATGCTCTATGGCCTCCTACACGATGAGCTCACCAGTTTTATAATCAATGAATGCGGTGGCTCCACTCAGGTCTTAAAAGAACGTCTGGAAAAATTTTTCCTTCTGGAAATTCCCAAGTTCTCCGACAGCGGCGTACGGGAACCAGCCCAGACCATCGCCTTTAACCGGGTACTGCAGCGGGCGGTAGCCCATGTGCAGAGCTGCGGCAAGCAGCAGGTTGATAGCGGGGACGTGCTGGTTTCCATTCTCTCCGAAGAGGAATCCCATGCCGTCTATTTCCTGACTTCGGTGGGCATTGGCAAGATGGCGGTGGTGAATTTCATCTCCCATGAACTACCGGCGGATGGCCTGCAAAAGGAACCTTTTGCTACGCCACCGGAAGGGCCCAACCCCCAAAAGGGTACGAAAGACGCCAAGGCGCTGGAAGAATTTACCGTTAATCTGGCTGATTACGCCGCCCAAGGCCGACTCGATCCGCTTATCGGTCGCAATGAAGAGATCGCCCGGATCATGCAGGTATTATGTCGGCGCAAGAAAAACAACCCTCTGCTCGTCGGCGAACCCGGGGTTGGTAAAACTGCCATGGCCGAAGGACTTGCCCTGCGTATTTACGAAGACAAAGTAGCCAGGACCAAAGGCGACAAGGCAAAAGTACCGGATCTGCTTCAAGATGTTGATATCCACCTGCTCGATATGGGCACCCTGGTGGCCGGTACGAAATATCGCGGCGACTTTGAAAAGCGGCTGAAGAGTGTAGTATCGGCAATAGAGCAGAAAAAAAACGCCATCCTCTTTATCGACGAGATGCATACCATTGTCGGGGCAGGTGCCACCAGCGGCGGCTCGATGGACGCTTCCAACCTTCTCAAACCGGCGCTGCAGGCGGGTATCTTGCGCTGCATCGGCTCGACTACTTATGAGGAATACAAGAACCAGATTGAAAAAGACCGGGCGCTGTCCCGACGCTTTCAGAAGATTGATATCGAAGAACCATCGGTTGACGATACCCATCTGATATTAAAGGGATTAAAAGACAAATACGAAAAACATCACGATGTCCGCTATTCGCAGAGTTCGCTCAAAGCAATGGCCGAACTGTCAGATCGCTATATCAACGAACGGTTTCTGCCCGATAAGGCTATCGACATCATGGATGAAGTCGGTTCGTTCTTCCGGCTCGAAGGGCGACAGGGAACCATGGTTAAGATTACTGACATCGAGAAGGTAGTATCGCGCATCGCCAGGATCCCAGCCAAGAGCAGTTCCCATTCAGAGATTTCCGAACTGAAAGCAATGGCGACAAATCTGAAGAAAGTAGTCTTCGGCCAGGATGAAGCTATTGAAGCGGTAACCACCGCAGTGAAACGCTCGCGGGCCGGACTCGGCAACCCCGATTCACCCACCGGCAGTTTTATCTTTGCCGGACCGACCGGCGTCGGCAAAACCGAAGTGGCTAGACAACTGGCAAAAACGCTCAATGTCCACTTCGAACGTTTTGACATGAGTGAATATATGGAGAAACACGCGGTAGCCAGGTTAATCGGTTCCCCACCGGGCTATGTCGGCTTCGACCAGGGTGGTCTGCTTACCGAAGCTATTCGCAAGCATCCCTATTCGGTGCTCCTGCTCGATGAAATTGAAAAAGCCCATCCGGATATATTTTCGATTCTTCTGCAGGTGATGGATCACTCGACTCTGACCGATAACTCAGGACGAAAAGCGGATTTCCGCAACGTCATCATCATCATGACCACCAATGCCGGCGCGAGAGAAATGGCCAGTCGCAGTATTGGTTTTGTTACCGGCAAAAAAGACAAGGACCAGACGGCTGTCAACAAACTCTTCGCCCCTGAGTTCCGCAACCGGCTTGACGCCATCGTATCATTCAGTGCCCTTGATAACGCGGCGACTGAACTTGTGGTCGATAAAATGATCCGCGAGCTGGAAGGACAACTGGCCGAAAAACGGGTCAGCATAAAGCTCAGCGATCAGGCCCGGAAATATCTGGCTAAGAAAGGATATGACCCTGATTATGGCGCGAGACCATTGCGACGTCTGATTATGAAGGAGATCGGCGATACCCTGACCGAAGAGATCCTGTTCGGCAAATTAAGCAAAGGTGGAGAAGCTTTTGTCGATGAAAAGGAGAAACAACTTACTTTTAATTATACGAAGTGAGGAGAAAAAACTGTTTGTCCGCTTATTAGCTCCTCCCCTCTTCTTCGCTTTACAGCCATACAACACGTTTGTTGTATGGCTTTTTTTTGTTTTTCCCCGAAAAAACGGTCATGTTTGCTGCCACCCATTTACGAAAACTGCATGGTGTTGTATACAGAGTTGTATCAAATACAAATAGATGCAGTTTCTATTTACCTGTAATTTCTATAATGGGCGGATTATAGGGTTCCGTTGAGAAGCTTGGGATGCTTTGCTCAAGCAAAATTCTCATCCCGCCCAAAAGATTTGCGGGACTCAGTTCAGTACCCCCTTGAGGGGTATCAGTTCGTTCACGAAATAATGTACTTGAAAAAGCCTAAGCACATTATTTCTAACTCTCTAAGGAGTCACCAATAATGAATAATTGTATTTTTTGCAGGATTATCGCCGGTGAAATCCCGGCCAAAAAACTCTATGAAGACGAAGATGTTCTGGCGTTTTGGGATATATCGCCTCAGGCGCCGGTGCATTTCCTGGTCGTACCCAAAAAACACCTGGCGGCTCCGGTAGATGTGACCGAAGCCGACGACAAACTTGCCGGCAAGCTGATCCGCATCGGATCGCAACTGGCCATAGAAAACGGCACCGGCGATGGCTTTCGGATCGTGTTTAATAACGGTGCAAAAGCCGGGCAGGAGGTTTTTCACCTGCATATGCATATTCTTGGGGGTAAAGATAAACCCTGGGCTCTATAGTCCCCTAAAAGGAGTACCCATGGAACAATGGTTTCTTGAATTTTCCCCCATCATGCAGGCACTGGTCGGGACCTTATTTACCTGGTTTCTCACAGCCGGGGGGGCTGCCATGGTCTTTTTCTTTAAAAAGATCGATCGGAAAGTGATGGATGGACTACTTGGTGGTGCGGCCGGGGTTATGATTGCCGCCAGTTTCTGGTCGCTACTGGCACCGGCCATCGAAATGATTGAAACCAGGGGTGGGATTCCCTGGGTCGCCCCGCTGGTCGGCTTTCTGAGTGGCGGACTCTTTCTCTGGTGCGCGGATAAAATCCTGCCTCATCTCCATCCGGGATTTCCGGAAAAGGATGCCGAAGGCATCAAGACCGGCTGGCAACGCTCGGTGCTTTTGGTGCTCGCGATAACGCTGCATAATATTCCGGAAGGGCTGGCGGTCGGAGTGGCTTTTGGCGCCGCTGCCGCAGGCCATCCTGCGGCCTCACTTGGCGGTGCCATTGCCCTGGCAATCGGCATCGGCATCCAGAATTTTCCCGAAGGCGCTGCTGTCTCCGTTCCTTTACGTCGAGAAGGAATGTCACGCACGAAAAGTTTTCTCTACGGCCAGGCCTCGGGCATTGTCGAACCGATTGCCGGCGTTTTGGGTGCCGCAGCCGTTATCGTCATGCAGCCGATTCTTCCCTATGCCCTCTCTTTTGCAGCCGGGGCAATGATCTATGTCGTCGCCGAAGAACTCATTCCTGAATCGCAGGCAGGCAGGCATTCCGATATTCCAACTATCGGGGTCATGGTTGGTTTTGCCATTATGATGACGCTCGACGTGGCGCTCGGCTGAGCTGGGAATGAACGAATTCGCCGAAGCATTCATGGTCTTGCTGCAGGGTTTTTTGCCCCCAGGCTTCTCCCTGCAGTCCCTGGTTCTCCTGCTGAGCATAACCACTGTGCTGTTATTGGCGATCTCGCTTTTCTTGACAGCAAAGTTCTACCGACTGCGCAATGAGCAACAAAATCTTGCCGGCGACTTGCAGACAGCCGAAAAAAAAACCTCAGATGCGCTGGAGCAGCATAACCGCCTGGCTATCCGGGAAGCCAAACTCATCACCCTGTTGACCAACGAGAGAAAAAACGCTGCCGAAAAACTGCAGCTGCTGGAAAATGCCCGGGAAGAATTACGCCTGCAGTTTACCACGCTGGCCCAGCAGATCTTTGATGAAAAAAGTACCCGCTTCAGCGACTTGAACCGGGAAAAGCTTGAGGCTATCCTGCAGCCCTTTAATAATCAACTGACTGCTTTCAAACAGGAAATTAACGAGATCTATCGCCATGACAGCCGGGAACGGATGTCCCTGAAAAGTGAAATAGTTCAGCTTCGCGACCTCAACCAGCAGGTCAACAGAGAAGCTGTCAACCTGACCAATGCCTTAAAGAGCGACACCAAAATCCAGGGCAACTGGGGCGAGCTGGTTCTTGAGCGGGTCCTGGAGAAATCCGGCTTGCGCCGGGGGTTGGAATACGATACCCAGGGTGGCTTTCGCGATAACAGCAACCGCCTGCTCAAGCCGGACGTGGTGGTCCACCTGCCGGAAGGAAAAGATATAATCATCGACTCCAAGGTGTCCTTAATCGCCTGGGAAAAATATATCAACAGTGACGATGAAAACCTACGCCAAGTCCATCTTACAGCACTAACCAAGGCAATTCGGGAGCATATTGCAACGCTTAGCCATAAGAATTACCCCGAACTGTCCGGCATCCATTCTCTGGATTTTATCCTGATGTTTATGCCGATCGAAGCGGCCTTTTCCGTAGCCTTCAGAGAAGATGACACTCTTTTTGTTGAAGCACTCGGCAAAAATATTATTATTGTAACGCCAACGACCCTGTTGGCAGCTCTGCGAACGATTGAAAATATCTGGCAATTTGAACACCAGAGTAAGAATTCACTGGAGATCGCTCGACGGGCGGGCATTATTTATGATAAATTCCGTAGTTTTGTGGAAGACATGGAAAAGATCGGCAAACAGCTGGCCACCTGCCACAGTACCTACGATTTGGCGTTGTTAAAACTGACCCGTGGTCGTGGCAACCTGATCGCTCAGGCCGAACAATTAAAAGAACTGGGCGTGCAGGTCAAAAAAGAGATGCCTCAATCGATAACCGATCTTGCAGAACTGGACCTGAAGAACTGACGCCATCAATTTTGGGAGAAAACGGTGCTTTTACATCATCAATTTATCGACATTGCCAAGCAATTCTCGAAGAAACCGGCAATCAATGATCTGACCACCAACCGGGAATTGACCTATTCCAGATCCTTGATTGCCTGTCTGCTGCTGTGCCGTATCTTTCGCCGGCTCGATCCGGGCTTTATCGGCCTGATGATGCCTACCTCCGCCGGCTGCATTCTGGCCAAGATCGCCATCCTGATGAGCGGTCGGACACCGGTCATGATCAATTATTCGACGGGGGCGGAGCATAACGCCAGGTATGCCCAGGGTAAATGTGACTTCAGGACGATCATTACCTCCAAGGCATTGTTGGAAAAAATCGAGTGTCCCCATGTGGACGGGATGATGTATATCGAAGAAATAATGGCTTCGATTACTTCGAGCCAGAAGATTAAAGCAGCTCTGACGGCAACACTGCCCGCTGCCATTATAAAAAAAATAGTCCATTGCGGTAATGAAGACGACACGGCGGTTATCCTGTTCACCAGCGGCAGTGAAAAAGACCCTAAGGCGGTGCAGTTAACCCATAAGAACATTGCTGCCAACGTCAAATCAGTCTCACCTATCTTTGATTTTACCAGCGACGATATCTTTCTATGCACTCTGCCCTTTTTTCATGTTTTTGGCCTGACTGTCGATCTCTGGGTGCCCATCTCGTTTGGCATGACTATGATCACCTACGCCAACCCCCTTGACTTTAAGAAGGTCTGCACAATTGCCAGAGAACATAAGGCAACTTGCCTGGTCGGCACCCCGTCTTTTTTCTGGGGCTACCTGCGCAAATCGGAAAAAGGTGACTTTGCCACGCTGCGCATCGCCCTGACCGGCGCCGATAAATGTCCGGAGGCCTTGCGGGATGGCTTCAAAACCAAACACAATATTACCGTACTCGAAGGCTACGGTGCCACCGAATGCTCCCCGGTTATTTCCACCAACACCATGGTAGCCAATCGTCCCGGCAGTGTCGGCAAGCCCATTCCCGGTATCCAGGTGCGCATCGAAAATTACGAGACCGGTGAGGAGTGTGCCCGAGGCGAAGACGGTCGTATCCTCGTCAAAGGCGACAGTGTCATGAAGGGATACTTCAATGACTTTGAACAGACCTCCCTGCATATTCGCCGCGGCTGGTACGATACCGGAGACATGGGCAACCTTGACGAAGACGGGTATCTCTGGCATGTCGGCCGCCTGAAACGGTTTGTTAAAATTGGCGGCGAGATGGTCTCGCTGGTCAAGATTGAAGATGTGCTGGAAAAATTCATTCCCGAAGACGCGCACTGCTGCGTAGTTGAGATCCCCGATGCCATTAAAGGAGCACGAATCGTCGCGGTGGTGACAACACCACTGGAAGAAAAAGTCGTCCTCAAGGAGATGGCGGCATACCTCCCGGTCATTGCCCTGCCGAAAATTTTTCTCGTCTGGGAATCTCTACCGAAAATGGGCAGCGGTAAAATTGATTTCAGGACTATCTCGGAGATGGCAAGAGAGCAGCTGACCCGCAAAAGTATCTCCTGACTATTTCCCTGATGTATCTGGTCCTCTGTCTGCTTCTTTCCATGCTGGTCAGAAGAATAGAAGTGCATCTGTCACGCACCGACCAGTCGGTTCTGCCAGCCCGTCGATATGCACCATAGCGAGGGACGCCCCCACCAACTCCGAAAAGGAAACCACATGTCGGCCGCATCATCACCCTTTGTCATTGCCAACGTTCGACTGTTTATCGCCTTTCGGGTTTTCTTCAATGCCAGGTTTTACTATCCCGTCTTCACCATTCTCTTTCTCGATTTCGGCCTGACTATCGAGCAGTTCGCCATGTTGAATACGGTCTGGGCGATTACCATCGTCTGCGCGGAAGTACCTTCTGGGGCACTGGCCGATATCCTCGGTCGTAAATATCTGCTGGTCACCACCTCCCTCTTGATGCTCCTCGAGATGGCCCTTATTGCTTTTATCCCCCTGGGCAACAGCACCCTTATTTTCTGGGCCTTTCTGACCAATCGGGTGCTAAGCGGGCTGGCCGAGGCGATGGCCAGCGGGGCGGACGAGGCCATTGCCTACGACAGCCTGGTCACCCACGGCGACCCCAACGACTGGCCGAAAGTGCTCAGTCTGCAGATGCGGCTGCGCTCCATAGGGACTATTGTCACCGTAACCCTCGGGGCGCTGATCTATGATCCAAGTGTCGTCAACCGGGTGCTCAGCTGGTTGGGGAGTTCAATGACGGTGACGCAACAGACCACGATGCGTTTTCCGATTTATCTGACCCTGGTGCTGGCTGTTTTAACAATTATTGTCGCGCTGCGAATGACCGAAGAAAGAGAGGCCGGGGAAGATACTCATTTCAACACGCTTACCGCCTTGAAGATGACCTGGCAGGCAGGCTTGTGGATAGCCCAAACCCCCTTTGCCCTGACGGTCATCCTTTTCGGCATGTGTTACGATCATATTCTGCGCATGATAGTTACCATGACCAGCCAGTACTACCGATTGATTGAGCTGCCTGAGGCCAGTTTCGGAATAATCGGCTCGGCTATTGCCCTGCTTGGCCTGCTGACGCCAAAAATTGCCGAATATATGGTTGAAAAAAACTCGCCAACGGCCAATATGTGGTGGGTTTCCGGCATCAGCCTTGCCGGCCTTATCGGCCTCACCGGTTTTTTTCCCTACTGGGGCGTGCTGCCGATGACTCTGATCTTTATCGCCTTGATGTTTGTGTCCTTTTTTACCAGTCACTATCTCAATCGGATTACCGCCTCAAAGCAGCGGGCGACGGTACTGAGCTTTAAAGGTATGGCCTTTAATCTTGCTTACGGGATGATCGGCTTTTTATTCGCGACGCTGATGCGCTCGCAACGAACCACAGAGGCAACAGTCCATCCCGACTGGCCGCAATCGGCGGTTGAAGATCTCGCCTTTCAAAATTCCATCGGCTGGTTCCCATGGTATATGCTTTTATCCCTGGTCCTCACCCTTATATTTTGTCAATATCGCCTTAAGAAGAGCAATGGCCGGCAGGGAGAAAAGCTGCCGCATCAAAAGGCTGGTTAAATTCCCCCATTAGCATGGGAGCAGGAGCAACGACTGCTTGCGCAGAATACCACGAGCCTATATAGTGGTGCACACAGAAAAAAGTGATCCGAAGGAGGGACCCAGGCATGCTGAAACGATTTTCGATATCACTTGAGGAAAAATTGCTGGACATTTTCGATGAGCATATAAAAGCCCGCAGTTACAGCAATCGCTCTGAAGCGATCCGGGACTTGATCCGGAAAACGTATATCAAGGAAGAATGGCAATCAGACAAACAGGTCATGGGCGTCATCAGCCTGGTCTATGATCATCACCAGCATAAATTGCAGGAAAAAGTCACCCTGGTGCAGCACGATTACCATCATCATATCGTCTCCACCACCCATGTCCATATGGACCATGACAACTGCCTCGAGGTTATCGTTGTGCGGGGAAAAGCAAAAGAAGTCCAGGATCTGGCCGACAAGCTTATCGCGCTGCGAGGGGTGCGAGACGGCAACCTGGCCATGTCCAGCACCGGTAAGTCCCTGCATTGACTCCGGCATCTAAGCAATAATAATTTCAAAGATAGTCAGGCCCAATGAAAACACCACCTTTTGTCTCCGTCCATGGCGGCCATAGCGGTCAGTTTTGCCATCATGCCACCGATACCCTTGAAGAAATTATCCAGTTATACATCACTAAAGAATTTTCCTGGGTGGGGATAACCGAACATTCCCCGGCAATCAGTGAAGAATTGCTCTATCCAGACCAGCGGGCGGCTAATTTAACTCCGGATTTTCAGTTCCACCGTTTTACCAGCTATATGCGCGAATGTCGGCGATTGCAGCAGAAATATAGCCGGGAGATCAGAATTTTTGCGGCAATGGAGATAGAAACCTATAGCGGCTACGAACAGTTTGTGCCTTTTTTACTGGAGAAGTTTCAGCCGGATTATATCGTCGGTTCGGTCCATTTTGTCGATGATATGGGCTTTGACTATTCGCAGGAGCAATACGATAAAACGATTGCCGGCGCAGGCGGCATCGTGCCGCTCTACTGCAAGTATTTTGACCTGCAGTACGCCATGATCAAACTGCTCAAACCTTCGGTCGTCGGCCATTTCGATCTTATCCGCATTTTTGACCCCGGCTACAAACAGCGACTTATGGAGCCTGATATCATGGCGCGAATCAAGAGAAATTTGCAGCTTATCGCTGAGCTGGATCTCATCATGGATTTCAACCTGCGTTCGCTCCTAAAGGGCGCGGACGAACCGTATATCTCTCGGGTGATTCTGGAGATGGCCCGAAACCTAGGCATTACGGTGGTACCGGGTGATGATTCACACGGCCTGAGCTCTGTTGGGGCCAATATGGCTCAAGGGATACAGTTGCTTGCCGAGCTGGGATTTGACACCAACTGGAGACAGCCGAGACTAATCAGTTACTGATCAGGATTATGCAAACACCTACCGCGTCCCGGTGAACAATTACCATTCCTGTAAGCCTTTGTTTGATGAAAATGGGACTTTTTTAGGCAGGAGGGCCAGCAACCATGAGATCACAGATTACAAAGAGGAAGTTCAGCTAAGAAATGGCATTACCTTGCAACTTAAAGACACCACCACACTACTCAGTGTTGAATTCGCCCTTGCTTTTTTCCTAATACAATCTCAGTCAGTTACAATTAAAGCTGAACAACCTTTTCCATAAAAGGTATTCTCTTGCAAATTTTAACCATTGCGAGAGGACCATTTTGAATCTATCACAGGTTACCGTTCATCCGGTAACGCCTTCAGAAGAACTTGCCCCCAAAATCCTTTCCCTGTGCCGCCGCAGGATTCAAACGGACTGGCAAAATCATTTTGGCTTTCCTCTCTTGATGATGGAAACCTTTGTCGATCATTCTCGGGCTGCTGCCCATGGCCGTCGGGGTGAGTTTTGATTTTCGGCATTTCGCCTGGAAAATCGGCGGTGAATCGGCGCAGTGGTCGGGCCCGATGGCGGTGGCGGTTATCTTCGGTCTTGCCGTGGCCACCCTCTCAACCCTGCTGGTGGTTCCAGCGCTCTACTCCCTCTCGCAGACATTCTCCGTAAGAGGACTGATGCGCAGTAAGAAAAAAGAAATCCTCCCGTCTGTTTAGACAAACATGGGCGGATCTTATGAACAGCACGTCCATCGCGTGGGTAATTTCTGAGACTGTCATGAAGACGGGAATGTGATTATAGCTCTGCCTCTTGAGGCAATGACCGATATTGCTGTGGTGGGTTATGTACCTTTCTTAAAAGAACCCAAGAATCTACTCCCCACAACCTGTGTTTCTCCACAAAATTGTCTGAACGCTACATTTATGTCAGCCACTCTGTCGATTTTGTCGATTGATGGACCCATTACCTCCTGGACATTTACACTATCAATTTGATTTCCCTGTACTTTCCTACGTATGGCCTTGTTTTTGCAACCTTGCCGTATACCAGCGAGGAATGCCCATGACCCCCAATTACCATATAATCGACACCACCCTGCGTGAAGGAGAGCAGACCCCCAGCCTGCTCTTTTCTCTTGCTGAGAAAAAGCGAATCCTGGATGGTCTGGTCAAAATCGGCATCCCGGAGGCGGAACTGGGGATTTCTTCAAGACTGCATCCCTGCCCCGCATCACTCATTGATTATTGCCGGATCAACCATCCGCATCTCAAACTGTCACTGTGGAGCCGGTGTAAAAAAGAAGACATTATCCACGCTGCAAAGCTTTCTCCCGATATCTTGTCACTCTCTGTCCCGGTGTCCGATATCCACCTGTTTGACCGACTGCACAAGGATCGTAACTGGGCACAGCAAACCATGGTAACGAGCATTGAGCTGGCCAGACAAAGAGGGCTGGCAGTGTCGATCGGTTTTGAAGACGCAACACGAAGCGATCCCGATTTTCTGGTGCATATGGCCAGGACGGCTGCACAGCATGGAGCAGTGCGCATCAGGATCGCCGATACGGTGGGTATCGCCTCCCCGACTCATTTTGCCGCCCTTATAACCACCCTGAAAAAGGCCCGTATCGGTTGTCTGCTGGCGGTGCATACCCATAACGATTTCGGCATGGCCACGGCCAATGGTGTTGCCGCGCTTGAAGCCGGGGCCGAATCGGTCGATGCTGTCGTTTTAGGCCTGGGGGAGCGAACCGGCTGCGCCAGGCTGGAAGAAATTGTCGGCTATCTCAATCTGGCCAGAGGGGTGCAAGGCTTAAAGCCTGAGTTCCTCAAGCCGCTGGCCCGCTATGTAGCGGCAGTCACCGGTAGGACTATCGCCGGCAACCTGCCAATTATCGGCGAGGATATCTTTACCTGCGAAACCGGTCTGCATCTGCAGGGCCTGCAGAATAAACCGGAGACCTATGAGCCGTTTAACCCGGAAAAAGTCCAGGCTGAACGAAAACTTCTTTTTGGTGCTAAAAGCGGCCGCCAGGCAATTCTGCAGCGGATGTCCCAGCTCGATACAGCCTGTTTAGGTCACCTCTCCGACCAAACAATACAAACGATCCGCGAGACGGCAACCAGTCTTAAGCGACCGCTCAGCGATGCGGAACTTATCGAGCTCCTGGCCGATTAAAAAACCTTAAAGAGCGGCAGTGGCGAAGGACAAAGGGAATCCATTTGCGCCAGATCCCGTTCACTGCAATAGCCTTTGGCAATATAGCCGTTATCTAATCCTTTGGCGGTGATCACCTGCAGGTGGGTATGGTGGAACCAGTTGCCGTTTTCATTAAAATCACCGATTTCAGCAAAGGGCTCACCCGCGGCAAAAGTTTGAACAATTGCCGGGAGACTGGAGCGACGGAGATGGCCGTAAAAACTATAAAAGCTTTGAAAATGCGGGCTATCATGGCGAAGCATTACAAAACCACCATAATTGCCTTCCCCACTCTCGTACCCGCTTTCGGCAACAGTGCTGTTAAGCGGTGCGTACAGCGGTGTGCCAAGGGGTACGATAATGTCCAGGCCGAGATGGATGAAGCGCTGCTCCGCCACCATCTGCGGGCAATCGGCGAGCAGTGTCGCCCGGTTTTCTAAATAAGCACCCACCCCCCAGCTATACTCGGTGCCCATTGTATGTTCGAGAACCCGCTGGAATTCTTGCTGGTCGCGCCTGTCGACTGCGCCAAAAAGCCGACCGGCGCCGGACAGATCAGCAATAAAAGGGTCGCCCTGCAGATCCTTAAAAAGGGGTCTATGCTCGATCTTACGGCTGAACAGCAAAAATGGATAATGCATGTTTTCTCCTTACGACAGGGCGAAATTGGTGGTTTTCAAGAGTCCCTTGACCGGCACGACCGGTCTGCCGTCAGCATCCTCGGTAACTTCCTGCGGCCAGCTAAAATCGACCGATAAGCCTTTGAAGTATTCTATATCATAAGGCAACAGTTTTACCGACAAGTCTTTATCGGTACCGATAATGGTTGCAGACAGACCAAAATCCACCTCGCCGACAACCGTGCGAATAATATAGCGGGGTACCTCCCGTCCGCTGCCCTCACGGCGTACACGGGTGGCAATATCCACCACATCATAGAGCGCCACCGGGTTGTGCACATTCCATGAATCCTGTATCGGCAGACCCGCAACATACAGATGATGAAATTCGATGCCCGCATCCCGGCAGGCATAGGCAAGCAACTGGATTATATCCGGGCTATCGTTTATCCTGCCCAGCAGCGGGGTATTATTATAGACGGTAATGCCCTTATTTTTCAATAACATTGCCAGGCGGCGGTGCTGATCTTGAAACTCATCCGGCACCAGAAACTGGGTTTCTATTTCGAGTCGCTTCGGGTTGACAATGCTTAACTTATTCAAACTTGCCAATTTATCGATCACCTCGGCGGTATAACGTTCCGGCTGGTAATTAAACAGCAAACTGCGCAAACGAACCGCATTGACATGGACAATATCGTCCAGTACCCGGATAATTCCGGCAACCTTAAATAACGATTCTATCCCGTCATCCTGAGCGATTATCAACACATCGGTAATGCGCTCATCGCTGCGGATATAATACAAATCCTCTTCAGGACAGTTAATGTCCACCTCTACCCGGGTTTCATGCACTCGGGAAATCATGGGCGACCTGGTATCAACCAGCGAAGGGGAAAGCGTCGCGCCACCCATGACCGATTCCATGACCGCATCGGTCGTTTCCGGCTGAAACATGCCGCCGCCAAGGCGTAACGGACGAGAACCAAGAAAGAGGGCGTCATCCCCCAGTTTGGCCATATATTGAATATCGATAGTTCCCTCTTCATTGACCCGGATATTTTCCAGCTTATTGGCAATGGGGGCAAACTGCTTGAAATAATCCGGGGTATAAGGGCTGCGAATCCAAATAAAGTTCTCATTTTCCGCGACCGGCTCGACCGCCCAGCCGCTTGAATTCCAGTCCATCTTGCCGATCGGCGTCGCGGTGCAGATTCGCGGCACAGCACGGTCGGACAGATGCGCCCGCAGGTAGCTGCCCGCCTGCAGTCCTTTGGCAATCGGCGACCAGTAAACGCTGTTGCCGTGGATAGGGCTACAGGGGATATAGATATAGTGCAGCTCGGCGCCGGCCCCGCGCAGCAGGCTGAACAGACGAACCAGCTCGGGGCCTTCGTCGTTGCAGCCTTTCAAAAAAGGAGTCTGGACATAGACGGCAATGCCGTTTTTCACCAGTTCGGCAATAATCATCAGGCATTGCGGAGAGATCTCGTCCGGATGGATAAAATGGGTGGCGATCTCCATCCGCTTACCGCGCTCCTGCAGCTCAAGATTCTTACGTTTGAGATAATTGAGCAATTTGGCATCATCACCTAGGAAAAGATGTGGATAATAGGCGATAGAGCGGGTCGCCAGACGCAGGGTCTGCACATGCTCGACTTCCATCAGGCCGTCGATGGCAGCGGCCATATTGGCCATATTCATAAAGGGATCACCACCGGTGATGACAATCTCTTTAATCGCCGGCGAATTCCGCACATGTTCAACCGCCGTGGCAACCGCCTCGGGGGTCGGATTAGTCTGGTTGCGTTCCTCTTTATGCTTTCTGAAACAGAACCGACAATAAACCGGACAGCCCATATTGAGCAGAAAAATCACCCGGTTCTGGTACATCTGTTCCAGCAGTCCCTGATGAAACTGGCCGATCCAGGTATTGGTATGACCGATAGTATCCAGCTCTTCGACAAAGGGCAGATACTGATAGGCGACACTGCGCGAAACCCGCATCTGCCGCACCGTATGCATGGACAGGCGCACCGGATAGGTATCGATCACTTTCTGCATATCGGCCCGGTCAGCCTCTGGCAGCTTGATATTGGTTACCTCTTCCAATTGCTGCGTGTTTTTTATCGAGATAAACCTGTTACCCGGTAAAACCACCTCGAGGATCGCCATCAGCAGCAGATGCGGCATCTCGATATCATTGATGCTTACTTTTCCTACTCCCGCAGCACGGCCCAACTGCTCAAGTAATTCCGTGAAGAAACCAGAAGTATCATCGCCATATCCGCAGGCCGCTAGCAGTCGGTCAAGCTTAGTCCGGCTGTCCCCGGTCTGGATGATGTCAAAGAAAGGACGATCAATTAACGGGCGTACCGCCAGATGGTCCAAGAAGCCCAGTAAAGCCGTCTGCAACTCGGTGAACGAGACCTGATTTTCCTCCCCTGAATTCTGATAAACAATTCCTATCACAGTGTCGTTCGGCATCATTTTATCGCCCTCCTTTAGTGGTGAATGAAAATTAGGAATTGACATTCAAGGAAAAATTTGGAATTTATACTATAATAGTAAACAACAAACTATTATAGTGCGATAGTAAATCATCGCCAATCAAAATGTCAAAAGGAAAATTCTACTTTTCCAAGTCACTGGAAAAAGGCCTGAAAATATTGGCGCTTTTTACCAAGGACAGCCCCACTCGGACGCAGAGTGAGATAGCCAGAATCCTCGGCCTCGATATGACGACAACCTATCGCTATATCAATACCCTGGTGGAAATGGGCTACCTGGAAAAAGACCAGAAAACCAAGGTAATCAGGCCTTCGCTGCGCTGTCTGCTGCTGTGCATCAATTTAATGCACTCGATAGATAATTTCCAGATGATCAAGGAAGTGGTCAACCGGGTCAACCGAGAAAATAATATCAGCATTGATGTGGTCTTGGCCGAAAACGACACCCTGATGCGCATCTGTTATAAAGAGGCTGCAGAAACCCTTACCTACAGGTTGCCTGAATTATCTTCCAACAGCCTGCATAACACGGCTCTTGGCAAGGCGTATCTCTCCAGCCTGCCCGACGAGCTGCTTGCCGAAAAAATTGATGCGATGGACCTGGTTGCTAAAACCGCCAAAACCATCGTCGACAAAGCGACATTGCTGGCAGAAATACAAATTGCTAAACAACGCGGCTTCGCCATGGCTGATGAAGAATATCTTCCGGGCGTTCTGGCCATCGCCGCCCCGTTGCATGATCCCATTACCGGCCTGGGGATCGGCGCCGTCTCTTTTGACTTTTCTGTGGTGCAGCATACCGGCGATACAATAATCGCCGGTTACAGGCAAAAAATCATCGAAACAGCCGAGACCCTATCTCAGCTTTTACCTGCGGAGAAAAAAACCGGGTAAACCACCGGTACACAGAGCAATACTCAAACGTAAGGACTCATGAAATCAAACAGCTGGAAACCATGGGCGCTGCTGGCGCCATCAATGACTGCAGTCTTTCTTCTATTGGTCATCCCCGTCTGCTTTATCATCGTCTACAGTTTCTGGCTGCGCGCCCCCAGCGGCGCCGATATCCCCGCCTTCCAGCTGGGTAATTATGCCAAGTTTTTTGAGGATTTTTTTTATCCCGAAATTCTTTTCCGCACCATCCGTATTTCTTTTGAGACAGTATTTCTCTGCATCCTTATGGGCTATGTCCCGGCTTATTTTTTTTACCGCAGCACCAGTCGGCATAAGCAAATCTTTCTCCTGCTGATCATGCTGCCCTTCTGGGTCAGCTTTATCATTCGGACCATGAGCTGGATCAATATTATGGGCGACTCCGGCCTCATCAACCATTTTCTGTTAAAAATCGGCCTGATCGAGACACCGATTTCGATGCTGTACAATGAATTCACCGTCCTGATGGGCCTGCTGATGTACCTGCTGCCGTTTATGGTGTTAAACATCTATGTCAGCCTGGAGGGAATCGACAAAAGCCTGCTTGAAGCGGCCCGCTCCATGGGCTGCACCGAGTGGCAGGCCTTTCGGGAAGTGACCCTGCCGCTCAGTCTTCCCGGGCTCAGCGCCGGTTCTCTATTGGTCTTTGTCCTGACGGCAGGCACCTATCTGCCACCGATGATCCTTGGCGGACCGGGCAACGATATGATTGCCAATCTTATTTTCAAGCGGGTTATCGGTACCCTCGACTGGCCCTTTGGCTCGGCAATCAGCGTGATTCTGCTCGCCCTGCTTTTTGTTATTGTCTGGACCTACAACCGTTATCTGGGGATCAACCAGATCTTCAAAAGCTTTCAGGGAAATTAACCAATGCGCCAAAAATCCATTGGCTGGAAACTGATCAGACTGCATACGATTCTGGTCTATATCTTTATGTTCACCCCCATCGTGGTGGTCATCGTTCTGGCGTTCAACCCCAAGCAATTTGGCATCTTCCCCATGGAAGGTTTCAGTTTTCGCTGGTTTATCAAACTGGCCCAGAACGATTCCATCATTGACGCTTTTAAGAATTCTCTCATTCTGGGAGGACTGACCGCGGTCATCTCGACGGCAATCGGCATCATGGCCGCGCTGGCCTTTATCCGTTTTGATTTTCGCGGTAAAAACACCCTCAACACCCTGCTGCTCTCGCCGATCATGATTCCCGAGGTGGTATTGGGTGTTGCCCTGCTGCTGTTTTTGCGTTTTCTCCAGCAACCAAAAAGCTTTGCTCTGCTGCTTATCGGCCATGTCGTTTTGACCCTGCCCTATGTTTTACTGATCGTTCAAGCCCGTCTGGTAGGCATAAAAAAGGAATATGAAGAGGCGGCAAAGTCTCTTGGAGCCAATGGCTTGCAAACTTTTATGGAAGTAACTTTTCCACTGCTGCTGCCAGCCATTCTTGCCGGGGCGCTTTTTTCTTTTACCATCAGCTTTGATGACATCACCGCCACTCTTTTCTGGGCCACCGCCGAGAACCAGACGGTTCCGGTGAAGATTTTCAGTATGCTGCGCAACTCGATCAGCCCGGAAATAAACGCCCTCGGTGCGGTGATGATTGTAATGACCGTTACCACCCCCTTGCTGGCAGGCTACCTGTCGCGCAAGCTCACCAAGGTAACATCCAAGTAACCTAAGATTAATCCAACAACAGAGGAGAACCAATGACCACAGTGACAAACGAAAAACTGGACAGGGTATATGACGCCTATAAAAGTGGCCAAATCAGCCGTCGTCATTTTCTTAAATATCTTGGCCTGGCCGGCGCTTGCATAGGCCTTGCGGGATCACCTTTTGCACCATTTGCTCATGCGGCAAGCGACTCAATCCGTTTTGACGGATGGGGCGGTTCAACTTCCGAGGCATTTCGTAAATACGCCTTCAAACCATTTACCGAAGCAACCGGCATCAAGGTGATTGATGGCGAGTTCGGCGATATGAATTCTTACCTGACCCGGGTCAAAGCCTCCTATCCACCGGGCGGAGAGTTCAATATCGCTCATTTAAGTGCCGTTTTCGATTATGCCCGCTATGCAGAACTTGGCTTTGCCTCGGTCCTCGATGAAACAAAAATCCCCAACCTGAAAAACGTCATGGCCTCGATGATCAAACCATTGCGCGAGATCACCAAAGGGACTCTCTCTGCGGTGCCCTATGATCTTGGCCAGACCGGCATTGCCTATAACACCAATAAAATCAATAAGGAAAAGGCCGAGAAAGCTGGGCGCTTCTCTGCTGTGGGACAAAGAGCTCAAAGGCAAGCTGGGCAGCTGGGGTGGCGATTTCAGGACCAATATGTGGTATGCCGCACTGCACACGGATCAAAGCCCCAATAAGATGACTGACTTAGAGGCGATCTGGACGGCTCTGCGTGAACAGCGCGACCTGGTCAAAAAATACTGGAGTTCCGGAGCCGAATTGATGAGCCTGCTCGCCAACGAAGAAATCTATGCCACCGTCGCCTGGTCCGGCCGGGTTGCCGCGCTGCAGCAGGAAGGCCACCCAATCGGCTACCTCTCTCCCAAAGGCACCTACTCATGGATGGAATATCTCTTTGTCCTGAAAGGAACCGACCTGGAAGTAGCACAGAAGCTCCTTAATTTCATGCTGGAGCCGGCTGCGGCCATTGCCGTATCGGAAGGACAAAATTATCCCCCGAGTCTTGACCCGACCAAGGTCGCTCTCACCGACAAAATCAAGAAGATGCCGGCCTTTGATCCCACCGGGAAGCTGGACGGCTATCTCTTTGCCGATCCGGCCTATTGGAACGCCAACCAACTGGAATGGACGGAAAAATGGGACCGCATTAAGGCGGGAAGCTGATAATTTTTAGACAAATAAGGGTCGGAAACTCGTCACTACCAAATTTCCGGCTCTCAAGTAAACAATAAAAATAGATCAGGAGACAGAGCACATTGGCTACCGGCAACAAACAACCCCTGGTGCAGTTCAAAGGCATAATGAAGAAATTCGGCAAAGTTACCGCCGTCGAAAAAATGGATTTTGATATCGAGGAAGGCAGCCTGGTAACCCTGCTCGGCCCTTCCGGCTGCGGCAAAACTACGCTGCTGCGCATGGTCGCCGGGCTGGAAGAACCGACCGAGGGCGATATTTTCATCAAGGGGGTACGGATCAACGATACGCCGATCCATAAACGTAACCTCGGGATGATTTTTCAGAACTACGCCCTGTTTCCGCATAAGAACATCTACGACAATGTCGCTTTCGGCCTGAAATACCGCGATATACCCAAAAACCAGATCCGGGAAAAAGTCATGCAGGCCCTGGAAATGGTCCGGCTGCCTGGGGTGGAAAAGCGGATGCCGAGCCAGCTCTCCGGCGGCCAGCAGCAGCGCATCGCCATGGCTCGAGCCATCGTTATCGAACCCGATGTACTGCTGATGGATGAACCGCTCTCAGCCTTGGACGAAAACCTGCGCGAAGAAATGCGCCGGGAAGTTGATAACCTGCAGGAATTGCTGGGCGTCACCACCATTTTTGTCACCCATGACCAGCGTGAAGCTCTGTCCATGTCGCATAAGATCCTGGTGATGAAGGCCGGAAAAAAGCAGCAGGAAGGCGACCCACAGACCGTTTATAATCAGCCGGTCAACCATTTTGTCGCGGACTTTCTCGGCCATTCCAATTTTATCAAAGGCGAAATTGTCGACGTGGGTGCAGAGCATGTCAAGGTTAAAATTGAAACCGGAGATCTGCTCATTGCCGATAATAAAGGCACCTTTCATCTGGGCGACCAGGTCGAACTGGTAGTTCGTGCTCAGCGCTTTGATCTTTTTGGCGACGAAGAATTCACCGCCCGGGAGGGCATGAACTCCTTCGCCGGCCGCATCAAGGACCGGAGCTATATGGGCGGAGAAATCAGTTATTTCATCGAATTGGGAACCGGTCGGGAGATCCATATTATCAGCATGATGCGCACCAGGATCTATGATATCGGCGAAAAAGTCAGCGTCCAGGTGGCGCCGCATCATTGCCATCTGCTGCCGATTGAAAACTGATGATGTCGCTCGAGAAGATCGAAAAAGGCTTTAGCGATCGCTATCCCAACCGGTTTTTGACCATTGACTCGCATACTCAAGGAGAGCCAACCAGACTGCTGATCGGCGGAATTGATGCGCTACCCGGCAAGACTATCATAGAAAAACGGGATTTTTTCGCCTCGCGATACGACCATCTGCGCCTGCTGCTTACCCAGGAGCCGCGAGGGCACCGAGATATGTTTGCCGCGGTGGTGACCGAACCGGTCAGCCGGGAGGCGCAGTTCGGCCTTATCTATATGGATGCCAGGCGCTATCCTTATCTCTGTGGTCATGCAACCATTGGCGCCATTACCACTTTGATCGAAACCGGCGCAATTGCGGTAGAGGGTGGCGACACGGTTATAACCGTCGATACCCCCTCCGGACCACTGCAGGCCCATACCCGGGTTGCCGACGGCCGTGTGCTCTCGGTCGGCATCGATATGGTGCCATCCTTTGTTTTCAAGACCGATTGCCCGGTGGAAGTTGCCGGCTATGGTCAGATAAACATTGACCTGGTCTGCGTCGGTGGCTTTTTTGCAATGGTATCGGCCGCATCCATTGGCATCGACCTTATTGCCGAAAACAGCCACAAACTTATTCCGCTCGGCATGGCTATAATAGATGCGGCAAACCGGCAACTGCAGGTTTATCATCCACAACGCCCCGAGGTGAGCAGTGTTGATGTCACGGAATTTTATGCTGAAAACCCGGCAGATGAACAGGAAAAAACCGGTAGGAGCGTGGTGGTCTATGGCGAGTCACATATGGACCGATCCCCCTGCGGCACCGGCACGACCGCGAAAATGACCCTGCTGCATCATAAGGGCAGAATGAGCCTTGGCGAGACATATCACAATGGCAGTCCTTTAGGCACAGTATTCCAGGGGAGGATCATCCGCGAATTGACCATAGGCCAATTTGGCGGTATTATAGGGCGGGTCAGGGGAAGCGCAACAATGACCGGCCGGCATCAATTTGTCCTTGATCAAAATGATCCCTTCCCACAAGGTTTTCTTCTGTGAGCCTATGCAAGTAAAGCAAGACCCTGAGATTGTTCTCTACAACGCCTTTCTGGCCGGCGGCGATATCGACCACCCAATTCTGCGGGCAACAAATGGTCTGGCGATTAGCGGCGAACACATTATCGCTCTTGGTTCAAGCAACGATATACTCCAAATGGCAGGACCGGATACGGAAAAAATTGACCTTGACGGTCGCCTGGTCGTCCCGGGATTTTTCGACAGCCATATCCATTTCTACGAATGGGCTTTAAAGCGCCGACACCTGCAACTCGATGATCTGAGCAGCCTCGACGAACTGCTCGCCCGGATAAAAAAAAGTGCCCAACCCCTTGCCCCCGGTCAATGGATCATCGGCCAGGGCTGGAACGAGACCGAATGGACTCTTCCGCACCAGCCCAGCCGAGCAAGTCTTGACCAGGTTGCCCCGAACCATCCGGTATTACTGTGGCGCTGCGATCTCCACCTGGCTGTCGCCAACTCGGCGGCACTGCATCTTGCGTCAATAGACGAGACCACAGCGGATCCACCTGAAGGCAGGATCGAACGGGACGGAGCGGGAGAGCCCACCGGCATCCTGCGCGAGCTGGCCATCAATCTGGTGCGGCGGGCTATTGCTGCACCGGCAGCCGGCCAGATAATCGAAGCCTTTAAAGATGGTATCGGTGCCCTGCACCGCTTCGGCATCACCAGTATTCATGATATACGCTTAATGGCCGATAGTGATGGTGCTAGCTCTTTTAGGTGTTTCCAGCAACTTGAGCAGGATGAACAGCTCGATCTTCGCTGCTGGATGAGTCTGCCCAGCCATCAGCTTGACGATATCATCGGGCTTGGCCTTCGCTCCGGCTTCGGCAGTGACTGCTTACGCATCGGCCATATCAAGTTTTTTGCCGACGGCGGCATGGGCGCGCGCACCGCCTGGATGATCGATCCCTATCTTGATGCTGAGCGCGGCATGCCGCTGATGGATATGCACGTCCTGGCCAACGACATCGAAAAAGCTGACGTGGCAGGCCTTTCGGTTATGGTCCATGCCATCGGGGATCGAGCCAACCGGGAAATAATCAATATATTCGAAAACCTCAAGGCCCAGCGCGACAAGAACCCGACCCCGCAGGCACCGCCCTACCGCCACCGAATCGAACATGTACAGATGATCCGACCCGAAGACATAAAACGGCTCGGCAGGCTCGACCTGGCCCTTAACGTTACCCCGGGGAATATGATTCTGGACATTAATCTTATCGACCAGATCGTGGCGGATAAAGGGCAATGGGCCTATGCCTTCAGGCAGCTGATGGATACCGGCGCACCGGTCATGTTCAGCTCCGACTGCCCGGTATGCAGCCCTGATCCACTGCTGGCCATTCATGCCGCAGTCACTCGGCAGCGCTTTGACGGCACCCCCGAAAGGGGCTGGTATCCAAAAGCTCGAATCAGTGTCGCCGAGGCATTGAATGCGTATACCTCTATCCCGGCAGAGGTCCATAATGCGCCCCTTCTCGGGTCTATTGCCCCAGGAAAAAAGGCCGACCTGGCGATACTCAGCCGCAACATTCTCACTGAACCACCTTCGGCAATCCCTGAAACAATAGTGGAGATGACCGTTTTTGATGGCCGGATTGTCCACCGTCTTTTTTAATAGACTCGTGAAAATCTACGATTCACGATGGTTAAGCAAAACAGGAGAACATCAATGAATAAGCGTATCAACTCGGTGCTGGTTTTGGGTCTTGGCAAGGTCGGCTACCTAGTGGCACTACTGCTGCATGAAACCGGGTTCAAAGTAACCGGAGCCGATGTACACCCCGCCGGCACCTTCGCCTTCCCCGTCCAGGCACTCGATGTTACCAGTGTTGCCGAGCTGCGCGCAGCACTGGGAGAGCATCAGGCGGTCATCTCCTGTCTGCCCTATCATTTCAACGTCGCGGTGGCGAAAGTCGCGGCGCAATGCGGGGTGCATTACTTCGATCTCACCGAGGATGTCGGCACCACCAGGGCAATTATCGAAATGAGCAAAACCACACCGATCGTCATGGCCCCGCAATGCGGTCTTGCCCCCGGCTTTATCGCTATCATTGGCGCATCGCTGGCCGGGAAATTTGATACGATCAGGTCCATCAAACTTCGCGTCGGTGCCTTACCGAAACATCCGACCGGCCTGCTCGGCTATGCCTTTAATTGGTCACCAGAGGGTGTGGTCAATGAATATCTCAACGATTGCGAAGTTATTGAAGGAGGGGTTCGAAAATGGGTCTCACCTCTCGAGTGGCTGGAAAAAATCGTCATCAACGGCATGCAGTTCGAGGCCTTCACTACCTCGGGCGGGCTGGGCACCATGTGCGAAACTTATCATGGGCTGGTGGAAAATCTTGACTATAAATCAATCCGTTATCAGGGCCACGCTGCCCTGATGAATTTTCTCCTCCATGAACTGTTGATGCGTGAAGATCGAGCCCATGCCGGCAAGATTCTGGTCAACGCCAAGCCGCCGGTCAGCGAAGATGTCGTCTATATCCATGCCTCCGCTGAAGGCCGACAAAATGATCATCTCAATCGCGAAGAGTTTGTCAGAGCGTATTCTCCCATTGAAATTGCCGGCAAGATGCGCCGGACTATTGCCTGGACCACCGCCGCCTCGATCTGTGCGGTGGTTGAAATGGTCAACAGCGGCGCCCTGCCGGAAAAAGGGTTTATCAAACAGGAAGAAATTCCATTAGCTGCCTTTCTTGCCACCCATAACGGCCGCCTGTATGACGGCCGGCCCCATGGCGGCAAGATGGCCTGAGTATATCACCCTGAACATATCACACATTCGCCATCAGAACCTGGACGGAGAAAAAGGGCCCAGATCAATTATAGGTTTTTGACCACAGACCATTTCCGTAACCAGTTGCCCGGTGCCGGGACCTAAGGAGAGCCCCAGCATGGCATGTCCGGTGGCCAGAATAAGATTGTGATAAAGATCGGAGCGGCCAATGATCGGCAGTCCATCCGGGCTTGTCGGCCTGAGTCCTGCCCAGGTTGTGACCGCTTTCGGCAGCCGGGGAAAGTTTAGGTAGCGGCGGGCAGCACGCATTATGGCCTGTATCTGCCAGTGACTGACCGTCCTGTCCAGCGCACTCAACTCGAGACGGCCGGTGAAGCGCAGCAGATCCCCCATGGGAGTGGCGGCTATCCTCTGCTCACCCAGCAACAGGGCGTGGCGAAAAGTCTTAAGCGGCGCAGCCATGGTGATGCTGTACCCTTTGGCCGCCTGTACCGGCAGCTTCATCTGCAGTCCTTTAACCACTTCAGGCGACCATGATCCCGCGGCCAGAACGATCTCTTCCGGCAAGAATTCGCCGCATCCGGTCATCACACCGCACACCCTACTGCCACTTACTCTCAGCTGCTGTACCGGACAGTGTTCATGGACCCGTGCCCCCAAAGATCGTACCCGTGCGGCAAGTTGATTAAGAAAAAGGCCGGGATTCAGGTTGGAATCTTCTGGATAGAGTATTCCTCCCAGCACCGCATCGGTTACCGCCGGTTCAATACGGCGAAGCTCTTGCTGGTCAATAATGGTGGCAACTACCCCATGACTGCGCAGCAACTCCGCCTCTTTTTCTGCTGCATTCAGGGCGGCACCGTCGCGATAAAGAAAAAGTAAGCCTTCTCGCTGATAATTGCAGGCAATCCCTTCATCAGCGATTATTTGCGCATAATTTTCTGCACTTAAGGTACCAAGGGCTTTTAACGGTACAAGCGCCCTGTCGACATTATCCTGGTTGCAATTGCGCACAAAGCGAAACAGCCAGCTCAGATATTCCGGTGCATAGCTGAACTGCATCGCAAAAGGACTGGTCGATGGACGGAGCAGCCACTTGATCGTCTGGGTAATCACCCCGGGCGCTGCGAGCGGGATAATATGGCTGGGGACAATATGTCCGGCATTGCCGGTAGAGCTGCCATCGGCGATGTTGCCGCTGTCGATGAGGGTGACTTTTCGCCCGGCCTGCAACAGGTAATAGGCGCAATTCAGACCGATTGACCCACCGCCAATGATCAGAACATCGCACTTGTCACTCATTTTTCTGCCGTTTTACTGTTTGCGTAATGCCATGGGCAAAAGGGTCGCGCGGGTCAATCAACAATTGCCCTTTGGCCATAATCCATGCTTCTCCGGTAATTGTCGGAATAAGCTGTTTGCCGACCAGTTCGATCATCCCCTCAAAAATGGACCCAATAATACTCTGCTGCCGCCATACCTGGCCCGCACCAAGTTTACCATCGGCATAGAGACAGGCCAGTTTGGCACTCGTTCCCGTCCCGCATGGCGAACGATCATAGGCGTTGCCGGGACAAAGAACGAAACTTTTGCTGTCCGCCGCATCGCTTTTACCAAAGAGTTCAATATGATCAATCTCTGCGCCGTTCGCCCCTTTAATTTTGTTTGCCACCAGCTGCCCACGAATCTTCCGGCAAAACGAGGTAAGCTGTTCCAGATCGGCAGCCGTAAGATCAAGGCCATGGTCATGCACCAGAAAGAACCAGTTGCCGCCCCAGGCGACATCGCCATGGATGGTTCTTCCGTCAATTTCGAGCGGAACATGAGAGAATAAACGATATGCTGGAACATTTCTTATGGAAACACGGTTGGGATATCCTCTTTCACTCGGATGCAGGGTAGCCTCGATAACTCCAACCGGGGTTTCAACCTTTACCATCCCCGGCTGAATCCTGCCAAGAAAAGAAAGAGTGGCAATCACCCCGATCATACCGTGACCGCACATCCCAAGATAGCCGACATTATTAAAAAAAATAACGCCAAATTGGCAATCTTGCAGTACGGGGTCAACCAGATAGGCACCCACCAGGACATCCGAGCCGCGCGGCTCATGCAAAATTGTTGTCCGCAGGCTGTCGTGATGCTGTTGCAGAAAAACCAGTTGTTCAGCAACCGAACCCTGGCCGACAGAAAAAGGCAACTGAGGGATCAGCCGCGTCGGTTCCCCGCCGGTATGAGAATCTATATAATCTAATGATTTCATATTCTATTAACAGAAGACAATCTCGTAAAAAGCTCTTTAAAGCTATCTTTTTCACTTTCCTCAAGAGGCAATAGCGGCCTTCGCGGCGGACCGACCGGAATGCCCAGCAGTTCGCAGCCATACTTAACCTTCTGGGTGTAACTGCCGCTTTCAAGACTGCGCAACAATACCAGAAGCGTCGACATCAGGTCTCTGGCAGCAGGAAAATCACCGGCAAGGGCAGCCTCCAACACCTGGCGGTGCAGTCGAGGGGCACAGGAAGCACCGCCGCCGATCCAGCAACTTGTCCCCCAGAGAAAATAGTCCAGCGCCTGATCATCACTGCCGCAGATCATTTGATACCGATCTTTATAGCGTAGATGAAATTCATAGACCCGGGACATGTCGCCGCTCGCCTCTTTGATTCCGACAATATTGGTAACTGTCGTCAGGCCATCCATAACTTCGTAACCAATCTCCGTCCCGGCGCGCCAGGGGAAATTATACAAAATGATCGGCAGACTCACCAATTGTGCCACATCCCGGTAGTGGCCAAGGAGCTCTTGCTGGTTAGGCCGCGAGTAGGGCGGCACCGCGACCATCAAGCCGTCATAACCCATTTCTTCTGCGGCCTGGCTGAAGCGAATAACATCGCGGGTGGCACCGCTGTTTGTCCCAGCGATCAGCACCGCTCGATCTGCCGTTTTTTCTTTGACGAAACGAAAGACATCCAGACGCTCTGCATCACTTAAAGCATAGACTTCTCCGGTTGTACCGCCAGGAACAAAACCCGTCACCCCCTCTGCCAGCAGGAACTCTATAAGCTGCTCCAAGACCGAAAAATTGATCGTTTCATCTTCGTTAAAAGGAGTAACTAAAGGGGCATATATCCCAGTATATCGCATACAAAACTCCTTATATGGAGAGTAAAAAAGTTGTAAAATACAACATGAGAGGGTATTTGAATCAGAGAACCTCCCCCAATTGAATATCTTTTCCCAACTCGGATAAAACTCATCACAAAATATAAACAGGAAAGGAGTGACAGCAATGGCACAGACATTCAATGCAGGCAGCTTTATCGGACGCTGGTTTTTTGCTCTGGTTTTGGTGCTCGGTACCTATAATCCCACCAAGTATTGCTACATCAACTGGGCGTTTGACAAAGCGACGCACTTTGGCCCAATTGTTGCCCTGATAGGGCTTATTCTACTGATCGGCTGGATCATCTTTATCCACGCCACCTTCCAGTCGATGGGCTGGCTCGGCATTACCCTGGGAGCTGCAGTATTGGGATGCCTGGTCTGGCTGATGGTCGACCAGGGTTGGTTCAGCCTGACTGACCAGAATGTCATGAGCTGGATAGTGCTGGTGATAATCTCTGTAATCCTTGCCGTCGGCATGTCATGGTCCGTTATCCGGCGCAATATTTCCGGCCAGGTCGATGTCGACCAGATCGACCACTGATAAGGCAAGTTCATAAAAACGTGATTTTCAAAATTTGCTTCGTAGGGCCACACCTGAGTGTGTGCCCCTACGGAAGTTGTAATGCGGATTTTTCACAACGCCTTCAATCAGACTGAGTTTGACGTGCTGATTACCGGGACAAGCAGGTTTTCTCTACGATCATCATTTTGCACCTCTTCTGTCAGAGCCAGGGCAGCCTGGTTGTGTTCGAAAAAAGTTTTTGGCTCAAGCGTCCAGCCGGCGGCGATGCGCTTTTCTTCCTTTTTCATGGCCCAATAGATATAGCGGCCGGCCAGCGGTGCCACCAGCCGAGGCTGCCAGCCCAGGGTGGTATACATTTCTTTAAGCAGATCGGTGAGCTGCTGATGCAGAATCCGGTCATGGCGATACCATTTTTTCATGGCCCAGACGGCCCCCGCATACAAGGTGCGGAGCGGTTGAACATCTTTTACGTAACGGCTACGTATTCTCTTATCGGGGCATGACTGGTAGCGCTGCCAGCCGTTTAAGATAGTCCGGATAAGCCTCGCGAGGCTGGGGCCATTCACTTGAAAATCCTGTTTAAAGGCATCCACCAGGATCTTTTCTTCGGCGCCGGCCGGAATATGCGGATGACGATGGTTGAAACGGAATTGGCCATGGCTGTCGGAAACTTTAAACTCATCAGGCGGCAACAACGTTCCTTTTTGCTGTAATTCAGCGTAGAGCGGCGTCCCCTGATTGGCAGTGTAGAGCATAAACTGATGGAAATCAGTGGCATGAGAAACAGCGTAATCGACGACCGCACCGATATTTTCCGGGGTATGATCCTCAAGACCAATGATCGAGGAGCCGAGAACGCGGATACCATGGCCCTGCAGTTCCTTGATCAGCACCTTGGTGTCAATGCCGGCAAGTTTGGCGTACTGGCTCTGTTTGCCCTCAAGCCCCATCCAAACCCAGGCGATGCCCATTTCCACCAGCTGTTCCATCGTATAGGAGCGCAGCACCTTGGCGGAGCTGAAGACAAAGAGGGCCCAGCTCTTGTTATGCTCCTTCATCTTGTCCAGCAGTCCCAGGGCCCGCTTTTGATGGAGGAGGAAATTTTCATCAAGAATAAAAAAAGAGCTGACCTTGAGCTTTTTCTCCAGATCGGCCATCACCGCATAGAGTTCTTCCCCGCTCTCATAAAAATTATTGAATTTCCCCTTGCCGCCAAAAAGAGCCGAGGTCGAGCAGAAATTACATCCCATCGGGCAGCCAACCGAGGGCACGACGATCGCGGCGGTATCTCCCGGCCCATCGGAGAGATTCTGGCCAAGAATTCGAGCGCCAAAGGCCGAGGCCACCGCCGGATGCTGTACCGGCTTGCTGGTATCCTGTCCCAGGTATTGCCGGAACCATTTGATACCGTCGCCGCGGACGACGTGGTCGGCATCGATATAAGCATCGATTCCCGCCATATTGCTGATATGGCCGCCGACGACAATAGCTGCCCGCGGCTGATAGCTGCGGATCAGCTCGCACATCTTCTTGACCTTGTTGACATTGGGGATAATCGAACTGATGCCGATTACATCATAGCGCTTGGTGCGAAGAGTCTCGATAAAACGCTCAAGATCCGGGAAATCAAGCAGCGTGCAGGGAGCCTCGATATTTTCCTTGATCATCAGTAAACCGAATGAGCGGTGAAACATGCGCAGAGAGAAAACTCCCTGTACGCGGGTGACTTGGTTGTGGTACAGTTCCATCGGATTGATGGTACTGCTGCCATATTCATCGTCCTGGGCGTAGGGGCCGAAGACACTGGTCAACAAAACCTGTGCCCTGGTTTTAAGATGATGTACGGGATGCTTGTCTGTCATGGGTCTACCTCGAGTGAGTAAAGGAATAAAATAATTCTCGAAATAGAGTAACTCATTAATTTAATAGTAGATAGTCACGCGGGATAAATGACAATTCTTTTACAAAACAGCGGCAGGCAATGAAGCGCTCCATCTGGTTTTTACACCCCGTCGCGATCTTTGTTTTTTCGATAATTGCCCTCGGCCTGTCCCTCTTTTTATATATTTATTGGTACGTTTCGGTGAGCACGGGCCTCAAGGCGGTCATTGAGAAGACCAACCTTGATCCGCAGCAGTTTCAGTCCTGGCAGACCTGGGTAGTGATCATGGTCCTGTCGATTCTGGTGGGGATCATCCTGCTGGGCATTTTCATTATTTTTGTCTATCAACGAAAGACCCAGGCCCTCTACCGCTCGCAGTATAATTTTATTAACAGCTTTACCCATGAGTTGAAAACGCCAACGACGTCGCTCAGGCTCTACCTGGAGACCTTTATCAAGCACGAGCTGCCAAGAGACAAACAGCTCAAATATCTGGAATATATGCTGGCGGACGTGGCAAGGCTGTCGCACAACATCAACGGTATCCTCAATCTGGCCAGAATCGAAGCCGGGATCTTCAGCGGCGAGCTGCTCGTTGTTGATGTGGTCGCTGAGATAGAGGAGTTTTGTCGAAAGAACGAACAATTATTTCGCGGCAGTGAAATCACCATGCAGCAATCGCCCCAAGAGTGCTATTATTGTGCACTTAACCAGGGACTTTTCCAGATGCTGCTGATGAACCTGATGTCTAATGCAATCAGGCACAACGGGAGCGATTGCCCGCAAATCACTATTACCTTCAGCCAGACGGATAAACATGTCGTGATTCTCTTTACCGATAACGGGATAGGTTTTGACAAATCACAGAGCAAAAAGATCTTTCAGAAGTTTTTTCAAATCGAGCGGGCCGATTCGCATCATGTCGGTGGCACCGGCCTGGGTCTCTATATGGTCGAACAGGTGGTCAGGCTTCATAAAGGCAAAATAACGGCCGTAAGCGATGGGATCGGCAAAGGGGCATCATTTACTCTTTTACTGCCCAGGCAGGCTCCGGCTCCTATTGGAGAGAGAGAAAACCAGTGAATACAAGCATTGCCAAGCGGATTTTAATCATCGAAGACGACCGCCATATCGCCGAAGGAATCGAGTTGAACTTGAGCCTGCAGGGTCATGATGTGAAAGTGGCACAGAATGGCATCGAGGGGCTGGAGGCCTGGAAACAGTGGTGTCCCCATTTGATCGTGCTCGATCTGATGCTGCCGGGCATCGACGGCATGCAGATTTTGAAAAACATCCGTCTGGAGGACGAGCGACTGCCTATTCTCATCCTGTCGGCCAAGGTGGACGCCACCGATCGAGTCGATGGCTTTCTCGACGGCGTCGATGATTATATGACCAAGCCCTTTAGTCTTGAAGAGTTTCTGCTGCGCGTCAACCGCCTGTTGACCCGGGATCAATGGCAGCGGGAACAGGACGATACTCGCCAGATACCCGGTCCGGAAGAAAGCGTCTATCATTTTGGCGGCAACACGGTCAATTTTGCCAGCGGGAAGGCCGAGTGTTGTGCCGGAACCATCCACCTGACCGAGCAGGAGATAAAATTGCTCAAACTGTTTATTGTCAACAAGAAGAAGCCCCTGTCCCGCAGCAGGTTACTAGAGATCGGTTGGGGCTACAGTAAGGGCACTTCAACCCGCACCGTCGACAACTACATCGTCCGTTTCCGCCGCTATTTTGAGCAAAATCCAAAACAACCAAAATATTTCAAAAGCAGGCGGTCACTGGGTTATGTGTTTGATCATGAATAAATTTTGGATCAACGCCTTATAAAAGTAAACTTCTGTCCGCCGATACTGGCTTCATACATCAAGCCACCCTTGGTGATGGTAAAGATTGCCATGCCATAGTTGTAACCGGCGCTGCGAATGGTAGCGTTGTTCATTGTGCCACTGGCGGTCGCCGAACTGCCTCCGGTATTAGCAGAGACGCCGACGGCAGCGGTCAACGCGGTCGCCTGGGCGGCTGCACCAAATTCGAAAGGGCCTCTTATAAAGTTGATGAGCGCTCGTTTGTCCTGAAAAAAGATCACTTGGCTAAATCCGGCGCCGCCAAGTTGAAAGCCGATAGTCGCCTGGGTCATAACCGAGTTACCTAGATATTTCCCTTGTTGAAAGACGCGTCCTTCCCCATAGGCTCCACCAACCACAAAGCCGGCTTTACCAATGGTTGGAAAGAGGGCATAGCCATAGGCACTTTCGAAGATGGCGGCAATCCCAGCATCTTCAAACATCTTTTTGGACTCTGCGTATGGATCTGCCCAGGCAAAAGAGCAGAAAAGGGATAAAAACAAGATTACCAGGAATGTTCGTGCAATCATCTTCATAAAGTATATCCTCTCGTTGAGTCAAAAACACATTCTATCATTTTTTCCAGCAGTTAGCCTTCTCCCCATGGCAGCCAGCAAAGAGAGTTGCCCATTAGGTCTTTTTGAGCAATTTACCATCTCCGATTGTGACTTGCAACAATCCTCACCTCCCTCTTGAAGTCAGCATCCGGTCCAATGGACGACGCAAGATACCTTCATAGAAAAGAAGATAGAGAAACGCCACGAAGTAAGAGATAGCTATACCGTAGTAAACTCCCAACCATGGGAAAGTGTAAAATAGTAGTAAAATAAGGCTCTGACCCCTATTTTTGAAATGACTACATCAGTAATCTACGTTTAATCTGGAAAAATCAATAATCTCGATTGCTCTATTTGTAGCTAGTTTTCTGGAAATAATATTGGCATTTTGAACGTGCAAAAATGCTCCTTTTCGGGCATGTTTTTCAGGCATGATTACGTAAGAACTGAACAGGAATAGTGTAACGCTTGAAGCGTTGGTGGAATATCAAGACCTTCGAGTTGGCAACATTAAGGGAATTCGGCTCAAAAATCCTTCTTTGTAACCAACTATACCGATTGTAGCGAGCTAAGTTTGTAAGCGGATGGCAACGATATATAATGGTGACGCGTCATTTCCTATGTTATAAAATTAGCACAGGAAAAAATAAAATTGCTGTCCAGATTCGTGCTTAAATATACTCTGCAACACTTCGGGGAGGAATGAATAGATCGCCCCCCTGTTGGACTTCAAACCCCACATTCAATTAAGTTGACTTGTTGCGCATTTCGGAGGCTTTCGTTCAAATACCTCCGCTGGTTAACATTTTAAGATTGCACGTTTTTTACCTGAATAACTCAGCTAGAACCTGAAAATACCCGGCGTATTGAAATCTGATTGAATTCTAAAGTTAACAGTTAAATATCTGTCATGAATACCATACCGATCAAGGGACAACCGGACTGATTGGTTATCCAGGGTACCTGGCGGACAACTAAACTCAACTGGGCATTCTCCTCTGAGTGATCCGGTACCACTACATCTCCAGCACTGGTAGGGGCCTATACTTCCCCGACCGTTACATCCCAAGCAGCGAAGTCGAACCAGGACATTCAGTCGAAAATGCCCGCCATTATAGGCTTGGCCGGGGGTTAAAGCAATTGTGACGGTTAGTTCTTTGGCTATCTCATCTGTGAGACGAATTTGGTCGAACAATGAATCAAATGAAAGCATAGATGAAAAGAACGACCGAGGCAGAGAAGTATCACCACGACCTATCGGTTCTTGTCCGGGAACGAGTGGCTCGATCGTTTCATGACGATTCCCTCTCATCGGTTCAGCATGTCTTTGTTTTTCCTGTATTTGTCGTTTGTCCCGTAATACCTTGTCATACGTTCTGCGCTGCACGGGGTCACGCAATACCGAGTAGGCTTCCTGAATAGTAAGAAATGGAGATTGTTTTTGTCCATACCGGTCCGGATGAAACTCTTTAGCCAGTCTTCGGTAGGCGGCTTTGACTTCTTCTTGTGATGAGTATGAAGGTATTCCCAATATGATGTAGTAGTTTTTGGACATGATAGATCCTCCTGAGGGTAGGCATCACCTGAGAATAATCTGTATTATTTGGTTTTTTGCATCATTTCGTAATAAAGCAGTTTCTTTTCCAGCCTGGTAATTCTGTCAAGCAGGTCAAGTACCAGACCGGTGAGCTCACTTCATTCAGGAAAATCGAAATCATCCATAGCCTTTCCTTTGCCGACAATAGTTTGTAACTCCTGGGAATTTTCTCTACATATTTCAATCGCATGTTTTAGCAATGTGTAATAATCGTCATCTTTGCCAAGCAATCGGGATGCCTTCTGCAGCAGCTTTTCCCCCTGGTTGAAGAAGGCATCAACCTCCTCGTGTATTCGTTTTCGTTTGGTCTGCTTTTCATGTTCCGAGCTCAATACCGGTATGAGCCGCCGAATAGAAATCTCCACAAGCAGATCTCTTGGGATATTATTCTCTCGTGCCATGCTATCCAGTATGTGCAGTGAATTTCTGCTGACCACAAAGGTTTTTGGACGCACCTCTTTTTTTTCAACATCCGCGGCACCAATCTTTTTTACTACCAGTCTCTCAAGGAGATCCTTGTCCTCGACAAGTTGGTCCAGCAGGGATTTCTGTTTTAATCCCAACTGTGAGGCAACAACCGATAACAAATTTATTATTTCATCAGGTAACCGGAAAGTGGCCCGGACCGACTGCTTTTTCTTTAAGCCTGCAGATGTGAGCAAGTCGCTCAGATCTTGGTTGCTGATTGTGTTCTTTTTTACCTCACCCATACAAGAAACCTCCGTGTGTTAAATAGATAATCTCTTAGATTATCATGTCAATATATACATAAATAGTAATTAAACCCAAAAAACGTAAAAAGTAAATATAATATTCTTGACATAGTTATTAAAGTAATTATTTTTCCGGCTAAGAAGGTGAAGGCTTGTTGTAAAACAACCAAAACAAAAAAGGGAGGTAGCTTATGTGGACAAGAATGAGTGATTTAGATCGGATGTTTCAGGCCATGGATCTGTTTCAAAACAGAATGAACAGGTTACCTCCTGAGTATGCCAGATTGAGGGCCATCCCCGCATGGGAGATAGCCCAAGGCGGACCTAGGACCAATCTTTACGACGCGGGAGACCATCTGGAAATGAAGGTTGAAGTACCGGGTATTGCCAAGGAGGATCTCAGTGTCAAGGTTCAGGGCAATTATCTTGAGATCAGCGGCTCACGAAAGTCTGATGTGCCGGAAGGCTATGCCGCACACCGAGTTGAAAGAGCAGCGAAAGCATTTACCCGAAGCCTCACCCTGCCTGCAGACGTTGACACCGCCAAGGTGGAGGCAAAAATGGCAAATGGTCTGCTGACTCTTACCCTTCCGAAGTTAGAGGCTGCAAAGCCTAAGCAGGTCACAATTAGCTAACGGTATGGTAATATTGGTTTAATTGCATGAATAAGGGGGAAATTATCATGAGTGAAAAAACTGATCTGGTAAAAAAGGGAGAATCACTGCCTGAAAGAAAGCAAGAAATACCTGCGGTAGCCCCTCTCGTTGATATTTACGAAAACAACGATGAAATCCTGTTGTATGTAGATATGCCGGGTGTGGAAAAGAAAGATGTTGCTGTAAATATTGATAACGGCCAACTTGTTCTTGGTGGCCTGCGGAAGATTGAAGCCACCGGCTCTGCACAGTGGGAAGAGTTCGGCGATGTAGCGTATGAACGGACGTTTTCAGTACCACAGACCATAGATGTGGAGAAAGTCGGTGCAGATCTGAAAGATGGTGTGCTGTGTCTGCATCTGCCGAAATCGGAAGCGGCCAAGCCACGCCAGATTGAGATCAAGGCTGCTTAAAAGTGATTTTAGAAGCACTGTCCCCATTGGCATCCGGGGACAGTGCTCCAATGATTCCAATATGGAGGGTAAAATGAAACTGTGGGACAGAATCCAACGAGGTATGGAAGCCGGTTTTGATGCGGCCATTTCTGCAGTTCATCGCATCACGGAAAAAGGGGAAGAAGGTATTGAGCTCACTCGCTTGAGAAGGGAAAAGGCAAGACTTGAAACGGAGCTCACCAGGCGACTTGCTGAACTTGGAAATGGAGTTTATGAAAAAATATCAACCGAACGTCTTGATGACATAGCTGAAAAATTAGGAGTCAAAGACATGTTGCTGGAAATCGCCGAGAGCGATGCTCGAATGATTGATATAGACCGGCGCCTCGACAAAGAATTGGACAAACCTTAACAGAATAAAGGCTGAAAACAAAATAGCAGGAGGTGTGTTATGGATATCAAGAAACTCGCACCATGGAACTGGTTCAAAAAAGAAGAAGAGCATAATGCGAGCGAAAGCCATGCTGAAGGAAGCTGAGACGCTGGCCAATCGTAATAGGGGACAGACCCCTATTATTCAACTCACCGAAACGATTCATAGCGGTTAAGGCCGTATTTTTTAATCCGATAGCCGATCTGCCTTTCCGTCAGGCCCAATTCCCTGGCCGCCCGCACCTGGACCCAGCCGTTGCGCCGCAACGAAGCTTCAATCTCGATTCGTTCAATATCCTGCAGGGACTTGCGGGCAAACAGGGACTGACGGTTTTCCGATTTACCGTCGCTCTCGACCATTTTTTCGGACTGCAATTTGTCCACTTCAAAGAGGCTTGCCGGCAAATCGTTCAGCCCGAGCCGGTCTGATTCGGCCAGGATAACCATACGTTCGACCAGGTTCTGCATCTCCCGGACATTGCCTGGCCATGCATAGCCGATAAGGAAATCGAGCAGCTCCGAGGTGATTTTAATCGTTCTCCCGTTGCGCTCATTGCTCTGGCTCAGGAAATGGCTAAACAACAAGGGGATGTCATCTGTTCTATCGCGCAACGGCGGCAGAACAATTGGCACCACATTGAGCCGATAATAGAGATCGGCCCGAAAATCTCCATTAGCAACCGCCTTTTCCAGACTGACATTAGTTGCCGCGACAATCCGCACATCGACGGTATAGGTCTTTGAACCACCAATTCTTTCAAACTGTTTTTCCTGCAGCACCCGAAGCATTTTGGCCTGCAAAGGCAACGGCATCTCGCCTATTTCATCAAGGAAAATAGTTCCTTCATCAGCCAGTTCAAACCGTCCTGGCCTTTGGGCATGAGCGCCGGTAAAGGCCCCCCGTTCATGGCCAAACAGCTCACTTTCGAGCAGCGTCTCCGGCAGGGCGGCACAGTTTACTTTGATAAAGGGATTATCCTTGCGACGGCCACCCTCATGGATTGCCTTGGCCACCAGCTCTTTTCCCGTTCCCGACTCGCCCAGTAATAGAGTGGTGACCGTGCTGCTGGAGATTTTGTCGATCATGCTGAACACTTCCTGCATCGGCTTGGATTCACCAATGATATAGTGTCCGTGGTGGACATGGTGGAGTTTGGCTTTCAGTGAGGCATTTTCTTCAATGAGTTTAGCCTCTTTCTTTTCTATTTCCCGATGCAGAGTGACAAACTGGGCGATAAGGGTGGCGAGGACGGTGAGAAAACGAATATCTTCCTCAAAGGACACATCTTCACCAAACAGCCTGTCGACGGTCAGCACGCCCTCGGGATGGCCCTTGACCATGACCGGAACGCCAAGAAAGGAAATCTTGCTTTTCCTGACCCTGGTCCTTGCCCCGGTACGGTTTAAAAAAAGTGGTTCGCTATTGATATCCGGCACGACAAAAGGCGAACGGGTCTGGAAAATTTGCCCGCACACGCCCTCGTCCGGGCGGTATACGCCGCGCATCTTTTCTTCTCCAGATAAACCGCAAGACGCTTTAATCATCAGCTTTTGGTTTACTTTGTCATAAAACAGCAGCGTCGCCCGCTCCATTTTCATTGTATCATTAAGGACATCGAGGATCCGTGACAGGGTACTCTCTAAGTCAACTGCCGTACCGATCAACTCGGTAATCCGGTACAGAGCCAACAGTTCGATGCCTTGTATGTGCGTCGGTTCTCCTGGTAAATCTCGCTTATCTACTTGCACCATATATTTTTCCTCTTTAAGCTTTGGCTGTTCTCTTTGCGTCCACGGATTGCCTATTCTTGATTGCAATCACTGTTCCATAAATACAATATATTGATATAACAACGTTTAGATGATTACTGATGTTTATTTTGAGCTGCTTTTCTTTAGTCCAGCCATCTTTTTCACAACACATTTGTTGGTGCAAATAAAATAATATTACAGTTTTGTTACTTTATTTTTATCAAAAACGCAATCCTTCAAATTCAACAATTCCTTACTTTTTTGTTGTATTCCTACGCAAACGTATCGCTCTACTAATCAAGCTAAAAAGCAAAAAAATGCCATGCAATTCCCACAACATATTGTTTTAAATATATTATTTTTCAAATGTTAAAAGTGGCACAGCTTTTGCTCAATGAGTTGCAACTACGACAGTAGGTGATCAATAAGACAAATTTCATCCCACATAAGGAGATCGTGATGAGAAAGGTGGCAATTTACGGCAAAGGCGGAATCGGCAAATCAACAACGACTCAGAACACCGTGGCCGGACTGGCGGAGATGGGACGAAAAGTAATGGTAGTCGGTTGTGACCCAAAAGCCGACTCGACTCGTCTGCTGCTTGGCGGACTGGCCCAGAAATCAGTTCTTGATACGCTACGCGAAGAAGGCGAAGATGTTGAATTGGAAAACATCCGAAAACTCGCCTATGGCGGCACCTGGGCAGTTGAATCAGGTGGACCGGAGCCGGGAGTCGGCTGTGCCGGTCGGGGCATCATTACCGCCATCAACATGCTTGAGTCTCTCGGTGCCTATGAGGAAAGCGAAGGCCTTGACTACGCCTTTTACGACGTCCTGGGTGACGTTGTCTGCGGCGGGTTTGCCATGCCGATCAGAGACGGCAAGGCGGAAGAGATTTATATCGTCGTCTCCGGGGAAATGATGGCCATGTATGCCGCCAACAATATCTGCAAGGGGATCATGAAATTCGCCCAATCCGGCAGGGTTCGGCTTGGCGGTCTTATCTGCAATTCAAGAAACGTCGACAATGAAAAAGAGATGATCCAGGAACTGGCCAAAAAAATGGGCACCCAGATGATCTATTTTGTGCCGCGTGACAACGACGTGCAACGAGCTGAAATCAACAGAAAAACGGTCATCGAATGGAATCCCGAAGCCCCCCAGGCAGACGAATACCGAGGACTCGCCAAGGCAATTGATAACAATAAACTTTTTGTTATCCCAAAACCGCTTGAGATTGAAGAACTGGAGCAGCTGCTGCTTGACTTTGGTTTATTGGAATCAGTGTGACCAACAGAACATTGCCAAGCCCTTTTAAAAAGCGGCATACGTCTTTTTAGCAAATGATTTAATTAAGAAAAAATACACTTCCAAGTCACCCAGGAGACACCACAATGATGATCATGATCAGAGCCATTGTTCGACCGGAAAAAGCAGACGATGTACTCGCTGCTCTTATGGATGCAGGATTTCCGTCAGTTACCAAATACTCCGTCAGCGGCCGGGGAAAACAGCGCGGTATAAAAATCGGCGATGTAACCTATGACGAGATTCCTAAAACCATGCTTATGAGCGTGGTCAAAGCCGAAGACAAGGATTTCGTAATAAATACCATCATGGATGCAGCACGGTCCGGAATAAAGGGTGCGTTCGGCGACGGTAAAATTTTCGTCGCCGACGTGCAGGATGTCTACACCATCAGTTCCGGAGTAAAAGAAGACGCCGAGGCGGCAGAGGTGGGGGCATGAAAGAGGTCATCGCCGTTGTCCGGATGAATATGATGAACAAAACCAAGGCGGCACTGACTGCCGCAGGAATAAACGCATTTTTTGCTCATGAAGCCCAGGGACGCGGCGTCGGTTTTGTTAACCACAAGCTCATCAAGGGAGCGGAACAGGGCTATGAGGAAGCTGCGGCACTGCTTGGCGAAAAAGGCAATCTGTACCCGAAACGAATGGTCACCATAGTTGTCAACGATAATCAGCTTGACGATGTGATCGAGGCACTTATCACCACCAACCAGACCGGCAAACCAGGAGACGGCAAGATTTTCGTCATGCCGGTGGCCGATAGTGTTCGGGTACGAACAGGCGAAAAAGGTACAAAATCTATAGGATAGGTTTTAAGGAGATACATCATGGGAAAATCACATAAAATGGTGCAGTGGACCCCCCACAACATCAAGGAAAAGCTGCTGGAAAAATATCCTCCAAAAGTTGCCCGAAAACGCGCCAAACAGATAATGATCAACGAAGCACTGGAGAATACCACGCCGGAAATCGTTGCCAACGTCAGGACCATTCCAGGGATTATCACCATGCGCGGTTGCACCTACGCCGGTTGCAAGGGTGTTATTATGGGACCGACCAGCGATATCGTCAACCTGGTACATGGGCCGATTGGCTGCAGCTTTTATGCCTGGCTCACCAGGCGGAACCAGACAGATGGTATCAATGAGGGGAACGAAAACTATATCCCCTACTGTATGTCTACCGACATGCAGGACTCCGACATCATCTTCGGCGGGGAAAAAAAGCTGGAAAAAGCTATCCAGGAAGCCTATGACCTGTTCCACCCAAAGGCTATCGCCGTCTTTGCCACCTGCCCGGTAGGGCTGATTGGTGATGATATCCACGCTGTTTCCAAAAAGATGAAAGAAAAATTCGGCGACTGTAACGTTTTTGCCTTCAGCTGTGAAGGATACAAAGGTGTCTCGCAGTCAGCCGGACATCATATCGCCAACAACCAGGTTTTCACCCACGTAGTTGGTAAAAGCGAGACTGAGAAAACAGAAAAGTTCAAAATCAACTTACTGGGCGAATACAATATAGGTGGCGACGGCTTTGAGATCGACCGAATATTCCACAAGTGTGGGATCACCAATATCTCGACCTTTTCCGGTAATTCAACCTACGATAAGTTTGCTTCGGCCAACCAGGCTGACCTGAGCGCGGTCATGTGTCACCGCTCCATCAATTACGTAGCCGACATGCTGGAAACTAAATACGGCATTCCCTGGATTAAGGTCAATTTTATCGGTGCTACGGCAACCGCAAAGTCACTCAGAAAAATCGCCCAGTATTTTGGCGATCAAGAACTTATCGACAGGGTTGAGGCGGTTATTGCTGAAGAAATGCCAAGTGTTGAGGTTGCCCTGAAAGCAGTTTTCCCCAGGACACAAGGAAAAACTGCCATGATCTTTGTCGGCGGCTCCCGGGCGCATCATTATCAGGAACTGTTTAATGAACTGGGCATGAAAACCATCTCCGCCGGCTACGAATTCGGCCACCGGGATGACTACGAGGGAAGGCACGTCATTCCTCATCTGAAAGTTGATGCCGACAGCAGGAACATCGAAGAAATTCACGTTGAAGCGGACCCGGAACTGTACAAACCGAGAAAGACCCCGGAAGAGATAGCAGCTCTGGAAAAAGACGGGCTTGAATTCAAGGCATATGAGGGCCTTAACCCCGACATGGCAGCCGACACCATCATCGTCGACGACCTCAATCAATACGAGGCCGAGAAATTGGTTGAATTAATGAAACCGGATCTTTTCTGCGCCGGTATTAAGGAAAAATACTCCATCCAGAAACTCGGCGTGCCGATGAAACAGCTGCATAGCTACGATTCAGGTGGACCATACGCCGGATTTAAAGGTGCAGTCAACTTCTACCAGGAGATCGACCGGTTGGTCAACAGCAAGATCTGGAGCTATATGAAGGCACCCTGGCAGGAGAAACCGGAACTTTCCGCAACCTATGTTTGGGAATAAATTTTTCAAAGAAGGTAAGACAATGTTACTGCGACATACACCAAAAGAAATAACAGAGCGAAAAGCCCTGATGATAAACCCGGCCAAAACATGCCAACCTATCGGGGCCATGTATGCCGCCCTGGGAATAAAAGGGTGTCTGCCTCACAGTCATGGCTCCCAGGGTTGTTGTGCCTATCACAGGTCCACTCTGACCAGGCACTATAAAGAACCGATTTCCGCTGCCACCAGCTCCTTCACCGAGGGCGCATCGGTCTTTGGCGGGCAGGCCAACCTTCTGCAGGCAATAGATAATATTTTTACGGTCTACGAGCCGGATGTTATCGCCGTCCACACCACATGCCTTTCTGAGACAATCGGAGACGATCTGCCGCAGATTTTCGACAAAGCGAAAAAAGAGGGCAAGGTTCCGGAAGGCAAGACTGTTCTTGGTGCGAATACCCCAAGCTATGTCGGCTCCCATGTTACCGGTTTTTCCAATATGGTCAAGTCAATGGCTGCCCTGGCGGAACCATCAGCCAAGAAAAACGGCAAAATAAACATCATTCCGGGCTGGGTTGAGCCTTGCGACATGGAGGAAATCAAAAGACTTGCCACTCTAGTTGGGGCCAAAACAAATGTCTTTCCTGATACTTCCGGGGTTCTCAATGCGCCACTAACTGGTGAATACAAGATGTTTCCGGACGGTGGGGCATCGATTGCCGACATCAAGAACAGCGGCAGCAGTATCGGCACCCTCGCTCTTGGCGAATGGTGTTCTGCCGATGCGGCAAGACTCCTTGATACTAAATGCAAAGTGCCCTGCGCGATACTCGATATGCCTTTTGGCCTGCAGGCCACCGATCGTTTTATCGATGCGCTCAGAACCATTGCCGGCACCTCGGTACCCGACGAAATTGCCGCGGAAAGAGGGACCCTGGTGGATATGATTTCCGACATGCACCAATATCTCTACGGCAAAAAGGTCGCGCTGGTCGGTGATCCCGATCAAGTGATAGCGATGACCGAATTCCTGGTCGCAATCGATATGTGTCCAGTCCATATCATCACCGGAACCCCGGGTAAGAAGTTTGAGGCGCGGATTAAGGAAATAACCAAGGAGATGGGACATAAGGTCAATGTTAAGGCCAAAGGTGATATGTTTCTTTTGCATCAGTGGATCAAAAATGAGCCGGTTGATCTCATCATCGGTAACACCTACTGCAAGTACATCGCTCGCGATGAAGACCTACCTTTTGTCCGCTGGGGTTTCCCCATTCTTGACCGCCAGGGACATCAGCACTTCCCGACGGTCGGTTACAAAGGTGGATTACGTCTGCTCGAACAGATCCTGGGAGTACTATTAGACCGTAAAGACCGTGACTCCCCTGAAGAAAAATTCGAGTTGGTTCTTTAGCGACTTAGAAATAAATCTCCTGTGCTTTTTACAGGAGATTTATTTCGTGAAGGAGCTGATCCCCTCAAGGGGGTATTGTAAAGAATCCCGGGAATCTTTTGGGCGGGATTAGGGACCACGTGTAAAGTCTCTTGTGCCCTTTACAAGACAATTATTTTGCAAAAGTATCCTGGTGGAAAATATGAACGTGATATCCATTGCCGACTATAAAGAGTGTTGCTGTTCAAATACATCGAACACAAACGACTCCGTCGTCTATCTGCCGGTTGCACCACAGATTGTCGCCCGAACCCGATTCTCTCCCCCTACGCCGACCCACAGCCAGTGCCTCATGGTCCCTGAAGCACTGAGCTGGTTAGACCAAATCATGGAGGAGAGAGGTAAAAGTGTGTCGATTGTGGCAATTTCCGGACCGGGCGACCCACTCGCAACCCCGGAGATCACTCTCCATGCCATCACTGAAGTCCGTAAACGGTATCCATATATTCAGATTGGCCTCAACACCCTCGGGATAGGAAGCGATCGACTGGCAAGCGATTTGGCCAAGGCCGGAGCCAACTATGTGGCGATGGAAGTCAACGGGGTTCGCAGTGAAATATTGGAAAAACTGTATGCCTGGATACGGCCCGGCCAGAAAACCCTGAAAATTTCCGAAGCGGCTAAACTCCTCATCATGGAGCAGCGCAATGGCGTACCAGCCTTGAAATTCCATAACCTGACCGTCGGTGTGCATACGACTCTCTACCCTGGCTATAATACGGACCACGTTGGCAAAATCAGCAGCGAGATGATGGAACTGGGTGCAGATACTCTTTCTCTTGTCCCCTACCTCCCGGAAATAGAAGCGGAAGTCGACCTTGAAGGCCCATCTCCTGAAATTATTGCAGGTGCAGTTGAAAAGGCCGGGCAATACCTCAAGGTGACAAACCCAATTATCCTGCAATCGATGGACAACGGTTGCGGTTCACCGGCGACCAAAATCTCTTCACTGCCCAAACCCACAAAAGAACGACCCAATGTGGCTGTGGCCAGTTCGAACGGCATTGAAATCGATCTACATCTGGGCCAGGCAATAAAATTCATTATTTACGGCCCCAGAGCCGACGGCCTCGCCTGCTTACTTGAAGTGCGGAATGCGCCGGAACCGGGCAAGGGCAGTGCCAGATGGACCGAACTTGCCAAGGTGCTCCCCGACTGCTTTATTCTGCTTGCGGCAAGTGCCGGCGAGACACCACGTCGAGTACTTGCCGAAGCCGGCATAAAAGTTTTTATAACCGAAGAAAACATCGAAGGTACAGTCGATGTACTCTACGGTGGCGGCAAGAAAAAGAAGAAAAAATAAAATACCCACATTTACAAAAATTATAGAAACAATTACAAAAACATACCCTACAAAAGAGAGTGAAGGGGTGAAAGATCTTTAACGAAAAGGAGTGCAACATGGCTTTACCCGAGAGGCAGGTCCTTCTCTGCCAGAGTTTTCGCGCCAAAGGTGATCCCAAGGGGATCTGTCATAAACAAACGGATGGCTTTCTGCAGTATCTCGAAGAAGAAATCCTCGATCGAGGACTGGACATGCAGGTTGTCGCTACCGGCTGCCTCAAACAGTGTGAGTCCGGGCCAATTATGGTTATCCAGCCGGATAATTTGTGGTTTAAAGGTATTGACAGTGAAGAGGCGATTGATGCGAGTTCTCGATGGGCTTGAAGACGGCACCCCCGCCGGCGACTATCTAATAAAATAAAGCAGTATGCATTCTATAATTCAACCAGCGCAGCAACACGATCTTGACGAGATGGTGCTGCTGTTGCTGCAGCTTTTTAGCATCGAAGAAGATTTTTCTTTTGATGCAAAAAAACAAAAGAAAGGTCTGGAACTGCTCCTTTATTCGCCGACGGCTTGCATCATGGTGGCAAAAGAGAAGAATGGTGTCATTGCCATGGGTACAGCGCAGTTGGTCATCTCCACCGCCGAGGGCGGACTGTCTCTTTTAATCGAGGATGTAGTGGTCAAACGGTCCCGACAAAAGCAGGGCATCGGGGCGCAAATGCTGCAGGCACTTGGCAAGTGGGGAGCAACAAAAGGTGCCGGACGCATGCAGCTTCTGGCCGATCACACCAATTCGCCGGCCCTCGCATTTTACCTGCACGAGGGCTGGCGGCAGACGCAACTCATTTGCCTGCGCAAATATCAGAAGAGGAGGGAAGCCATATGAATCTTATCCAGATAGACAACTGGCGTGACTACCGCCGCGATGGCGAACAGTTTCTCCATACCGCCACGGCGGCGCATCAGAAAAAGAAGAAGGGGTTTTCAACCGATACCCTCTACAATGTGACCTGCATGGCCATCGAAAAATTGATCATGGCTTTTTTAATGAAAAACGGCGACCTGGCTGAAAATCATACCATGGCCGATCTTCTCAGGGCCCTGCAGCTTCACCTTGGCGACATCCCGGAGTTGGCTGAAAAGCTCATGTATCTGGACACGTTCCAGGAGATATGTTCTCTCGACAATTTTACTATCAATATCCCTAGCGAGCAAGATGTGGTGAAAATGCTGGCCATCGGTGAAGATGTGCGAGCAGTGCTACATCCCTTTCTTTATGATCACCAGACAACCTTAAACCAATAACCAAGGAAGACAACACAATGGAAAAACCAACATTAGAAAAGATTTTTGAATATGCCTCTATGCCGGTACATGGCACCCTCTCAAGGAAAATCAGAAAAGATGTCAAGATCCAGGTTAATGAAGGCAAAGTGTATGAAAGTGCGGTGCTCTTTCTTGGGGATGGATTTATTCGCATAACGGAGCAGCAAGATAAAGAAGCCATTAATACCTATTACGGCTGGGATGCAATCGACTCTATTCGAACGTTTGGTAAAACCGAATAGTCGGCAAGAACCGTCTCTGTCATTTTGCTAAGGAGAATATCGTGACGAGCAAAGGACCTGTACCCTTCAGACCTCTTGGAATCCTGAAGAACCTCATAGAAAAGTTGGGTTTTGAGGTGACCCACTGCTACGAAGACCTTGTCTTTGTTGGACATAATGCTTTTTTATTGCGCATGGAGGAAAAAGGCGAGGAGGTGAGTCTGGTCTTCAACACCGAATCAGACATCGATAAACGAAATGAAATTACCGAACGGTTTATCACCGAAGGAAAAGTCTATAATCTGGTCATTTCCTGTGCGGGAACCTATCAAATAACTCCCAAGGAAACAGATGGCACTATCACTCTGGAATTTCAGAAATGACGATCTACTACAATCAGGCCAACTTGGGCCAGGCCATATTTTCCCACCAGCATCTTTTGCCATTCCAAAAGTTTAATGTCTGAATAGCGCCAAGAATCACCGAATGAAGCGGATCAGCGACGACTCTCACCTTCATTTCCGTTCGATCAGCTATCAGTCGATCCATTCCTTCAATGCAGGCGCCGCCCCCGGTTAATAATATTTCTGATATTGGGCCTTTAAAAGAGTCACATCTATTCCGGCCCCAATTGCCGCCGCCCAGACCTCCGGGACTATAGGGACCAAAGAGGCCCCGGCATTCATCAAGGCCTGACGAAGTGAGCCCCGCTCCTTCTCCGTTGTCCCGGTTGGCGCGCAGGTCAATATTATCGGCGCAAGCAAAAATGGGCCGGTTTTTCTTATGAACGGTTTGACCAGCAGCGTGGCATTTTTCACATCGACAATTACCCCGCTGCGCAGTGGTTTTGCAGAAATTTTATTATTTATATACTGGAAATATTCATCGACACTATGCTCCGTTTTGCCGGTAACAAGGCCTATTGAAGAAGGCCTTTCTCTAATCTTGCCATCGAAAGGATTATACATTCGGGTATTCGCGGTACCGAGATCTATTGCTAGAGCAGGGTGCTGCATCATCCGACGAAAAGAAGACGGCATAGACATCACCCATCAAACCGCTGGGCTTTGCAGCTTTTCCAGCAGCCTGGTCATGGTTTCCCGGGCATCACCAAGAAGCAGAAGCGTTTTGCTGTTGTCATACAATGGATTCGGAACGCCCGAGTAACCGGGATTTTTATCAAAATTGCAGCAGATGGGATTCTTCCTCGAGAAATAAACTGCTGTCTGAGGATGCGTGGGACTGGGTATAGAAAACATCCAGGTCCCCGACATGGTGGTCATTGAGCATGATCTTGGTATTTCGACACCACTGGGTCCGTTGAAAATGAGCTGAGAGATATTCATGGCCATCCAGCTTAATACAGGAGCAGGCCAGCTCTGGATACTGCAAAGCGGCAGGAATCAGTTCAACCGCACGAGACAGTATCCAGTCCAGACTTGCGTCCTGATTTTCAAGAAGGTTGGAGATACTTTAAAGACAGTTCAGTTCCTTGATTCTTTCGGTAAGGGCATTTGGGGCCGCAGAGAGGGGTATAAGCTGGCAGAAGTCCCCGCAAACTGTTTTTTGTTTACCAGCCTTTGCCGGATTTTCGGTATTTGTACTTTCCATGTATGTGTTCCAGCTCCACCATTATCTTTTGGGCATTTGGCTGCCGCGCCATGTCGCTGCAATAATTACTATAGTGTAATTACTGCTCGTTTTGTACAATTTACTTGGTATCATTGGGCATACTGGTCAACTTGCGAACCGATGCGCCCTGTACTCTTTAAAGTGCAAACTTGATTCTACCGATAGAGGTGTCGTTGTGAAATCGATAATTTTAGGGTTAATAGTCTTTTCTGCAGTTTTTTCTTCCTGCTCGACCCATTTCTCTAGAATCAATGATCAAGACGTCACTTTGTATCTCGTAAAACCGCAGGCACAGGATGTAGTGTTGTTCCATTCGCTGGATGGCTACCAAGGCAAGAAGCTCAGGCAGCAGAATGGTGTGTGGGAACTGACTTTGTCCAGTCACAGACCTTTCAAATTTTTCTACCGGATTGATGGTGAAAATTTTCTTCCCTCCTGTCCTATGAAAGAAAAAGACGATTTCGGCATGGAAAACTGCATTTTTGAGCCAAAATCGTAACCTTTCAATGCTGCAGACGTTATATAGATAAATTCCAAATTCTCCAGAGGAAGGTACTTATGAAAGCTCTCAGACTATTTTTGCTTGCCTTTTTAGTCATGTCAACATGGACTCATGCTGCCCAGCCCCAGGCTTTGTCGCCCGTGCAGCAGCAAAACGTCGAGCGTTACACCCGGGAAATGAGGGCCCAGGGCATACCTGCGGAGCCGGTGCAAGTAATGTTCAGCCTGATGTATCAAAACAGGTATCAAGAGCAGAACATCGTCCGTGCCGGAAAGACGATACTCGGTGCCGCCGATAAAGGTCTCCCGACTGAACCGGTTATAAATAAGGCCATGGAAGGAATGGCCAAACAGGTTTCAGAAGAGCAGGTGATTGCCGCCATGGAGACGGTACGCAATCGCTATAGTAACGCCTACCGGCTTGCCGGCTCGCTGTCGGATGATAGAAAAAACACCGCAATCATGGCTGAAGCCATCGCCGGCAGCCTGGCGGCAGGAATGGCTGACAAAGAAATGGACAAGATAATGGATCGCCTAAGGGAACGAACTCAAAAGCAGACAAGCGTCCAAGCCGACAAACTATCACTCCAGACTATGCTGACAGTCCGGTCAATGATGCGATTGGGCGCTAATCCGGCAGATACGTCAGATACTGTTCGCCAAGCATTAGAGCAACGATACACAGCACAACAAATGGAACAACTACGAAACCAATTTTTCGATGAAGCCCCAAAAACCTCCGCCAAGCAGTTAGCTCAACAGTATGCTCGTTCCATAGGAAAAGGCGGCAACTCATCAAGTGGCAGTAGTGGCTCAGATGGCGGCGGTTCGGGCAGTGGCGGCTCAGGCGGCAGCGGCTCAGGCGGCAGCGGCTCAGGCGGCAGCGGCTCAGATGGCGGCGGTTCGGGCAGTGGCGGCTCAGGCGGCAGTGGTTCAGGCAGTGGCGGCTCAGGCGGCAGTGGTTCAGGCAGTGGCGGCTCAGGCGGCAGTGGTTCAGGCAGTGGCGGCTCAGGCGGCAGTGGTTCAGGCAGTGGCGGCTCAGGCGGCAGTGGTTCAGGCAGTGGTAAATAGTAACGGCAGGTTTATGGGGTTGGTGTTATCCGGCCTATCAGCCATCCTGAGTGAACAAGCGTTTCTCATCAGTCTCATATGGAAGAATACGACGTTTTCTATACCAAAAGCAAAGACGGTCTTTTTGCTTATCTGTTGAAAATGACGGGGGATTACCATCTGTCGTGCGATCTGGTACAGGAGAGTTTCACCCGCTATCTGCAACGTTACAGCAAAACTGGAGAAAGCAGTCGATCCTTGCTGTACACTATCGCCAGGAATGCGGCTATGGACGCGTTTCGGAAGCCCAAAAACGTTATGTTTAATCCTGAGGACTATACAGACCCACAAAACAACCCTGAGCAACAACTCGATGATCGGCAAAGCTTTAACAGGATATTGGCGGCAATCCACCAACTTTCGATCATTGACCGCGAACTGATTTCTCTTCTCTCCGGTGCAGATCTATCCTATCTCGAAATTGGCGGGATTCTGAACATCAGTGAGGCAAACGTGAAGGTAAGAGTGCACCGTGCTCGGCTCAGGCTGAAAGAAATTTTGCGTGAGGGAGGTAAATAATGGACTATCTTGGCAGTATGTATATCGATAACGAACTTGATCTCGAGGAAAAAATCCAATTTATCGAAAAAATTCATTCTGAAAAGGAGTTTTTCGAAGACACTGTCGACCTCTTGCTGCAGGAAAAAATGTTGCGAACAATGCCTGAGAAACTCTTGTTTCCAGCAGAGATTCGAATTCGCCCCGACAAAAAAAACTGGCTAGGGAAATTCTTTCGCCCCATGGCCTATGCCGGTACCGGATTTGCTTTGGCAACGTTGTTCTTGTTCCTCCAGACAACAGTTTTGACTGAAAAATCAGGAACTCTTGAAAGATTTGTGATCTTTGAGCCGGCAGCGACTCAAGTCGAATTGGCTGGTACTTTTACTGGATGGCAGCGTGTTGCGATGAAAAAAATCGGGACTAGTGGCTACTGGGAACTGGACCTCCGGCTTCCTTCCGGTGAATACCGGTTTGCCTATATCCTTGATGGTTCCAAGCAGATAGCTGATCCAACCCAACCCTCTCGAGAAAAAGATGATTTTGGCGGAGAAAATTCAATTTTGAAAGTGCTGGAGCGTGCTTAAAAAGAACGTTGCCGGCTCATTTGGCTCGCGTCCAGCACAGTTGAAACGAACAGCCATCGCTTTTGTGCCCAGGTGCAAAACCGGTAGGTTTAAAGAGGCCCGGCACGTAAAGAGCCGGGCCGAAAAGCTATTTGATTTTGTAGCGTATTGCAACCGATGGTTACAGGTCCGTCAGCGCCATTAAAAATGAGACAATATCGTTGATTTCCGAATCGGTCAATCTGAGATTACCCATATTATTATCCTTATTTACATTCTCTATTACCTCCGGTACATCCCAGGCGTCGACATCCCGGGAGTTTTTGAAGCTCACTATGTCTATCAAAGTCGGAAAGTAGCCATTATGGCCATAGGGTGCGGTCAGGGCGATATTTCTCAGGGTAGGAACTTTGAATTTGCCGTTTTGTGCCGGATCAGTTAAAAAACCACCAAGCCCCAGATCAACGGAGTTATTCTCGAGAAGAGGATTAACCGGAACGCCGATATTGTGATACGTGTAGTCTGTAAAAAGCGGCCCTTTCCCCGTGATATCCGTCATAGTATGGCATTTTGCACAATTTTTTTCAAAGAGCACCATGCCGTTTATTTCCTGTGCACTCAGCCTTTTTTGATCAAATCGGGAATTAAATTGTTGAACTTCTTTGGATCGTTCGTAGGCTGCAATTGCCCTGGCTATATTATCATAAGCCTCATTCACATCACTCAACGAACCTTGGCCAAAAACTACATAAAACAGATTGGTGTAACTTTATTCACGTACTGCCTGAACGACTGCTCCCTTGCTAGGCATGTTCATTTCAACCGGGTTTAACGGCGGCCCCTGGGCCTGCTCTGCAAGCGAATCACCCAGAGTCCATCCGGTTTGCCCGGCCATCCCAGAACATGCCGCCAAAATATGCGCCGGTCTCGTTCTGTTGGAGAATAGGACTGTAGCCTGCGTACGCTGCAGAAGGCGCATTTCGCCCCCCGACACTCACACCGTCATCACCCAGGGAAACCACAGTATAATATGGGTCCCTGCTGTTGGCAGGATCGGCAAAGCCAGCCACGTGATGGTGGCAGGTCTGGCAGGATTGCGTTTTATTCAATGAAAAATTTTATCCTGGTACATGACCTTGCCAAGGTGCTCTATTCGGGAAAGTTTTGCCGCAGATGCCATACCGACAGTTCCTGAAAGCAGCAGAATAATTACACCGACCATAGCCTTTTTAGTCATTGTGGTTACTCCTTTATCCAACATTTCTTAATAACTTGTTAAGGTGTCCCTTACCTCATTGCCGATTAAATTCATGGATACAAAATCACCTTAAAAAGGTAAACGTTCACCAGCACCCCATTTCCGTCCGATCAGGCCGCCTCACATAGCAAACTATAGTTCAGAGGCCTGCTTGAACGAACCTGGAGCACTGGTTGAACGTTTACAAATCCATGTTTTACGGTCACCTATTGTGTCCCGGTGAACTATTACTTAAAAAGCACAAAGCCCTCCATGAGGAGATACATCCCCCTGAAAGGCTTCGGGCTGAAACTTGATGGAAATTTGCAAATTCTATACTTCCCCAGCCGATCATAAAATCAGGTATGACTACTTTGTGGGAAAGAGGACTCAATCAATTCGGTTACGATCAATATATAAAAGATCGCAAAGTACTATCAAGACCGGCAGGAGCCATCCCCGGTACCATCTCTGGCACCATCCCTATCGCCGGAGCCTCTGCCGTCACGATCTCCACTGCCGTCACAGTCTCCTTTGCCATCACGGCCACCATTACCGCCACGAGCCAACAGCAGCGTTTTATCCAGGGTGAATTCAACAGCGCTGGTGCAGTCTCTGTTAGTCGAACCTTTACCAGTCCCATCTTGAGATGCTTCACCGCTACCTGTCTTATCGCCGGGACCATGACCGTTGCCGGCAAAGGCCGGTATTGTAAGCATGCCAAAGATTGCTGTGACACCGATAATGCTGGCTATTTTTTTCGAAAACTGCATGTTGTGACCTCCTGATGATTGATTTTTCCCTTAGCGGGAAAATAATTAGGGGCGGCGGAAACCGCTTCCTTGTAATATCTCAACAATATTTGTGAGATGCATTTACAGGTAACAACGAACCGGCGGACAAAAGGTTACAGATGGGTTTAAAAATGATTATTTTATTTTGAAAACCAGGCAGACATTTAAAATCGAGCTATCGTTGTGCCATCATATATATGATTCTGAGGGAGAAACGAAAAATAGACAGGAAAACCGGACAAAATAATTGAAATCTGATTTATGAATTATCCCCAAACGCTTCGAAAACAAAATTACAATATTTTATGACGCAAATACAGCAAGATAAGATTTTGGTGTGCCATGTAATGCCATGAGATGATGTCACAAAAACCCTTCCCCTTCTTGTAATTACGGTTCGATTTATATACTATCCTGATCATTCTCTAAAGCAGCCAAACCTAAACAGAAAGGAACTATTATGCCCAAAGACAACTCTCACTATCCACGCCAGCAACCCGATTCCACCGGACACTTCGGTCCCTATGGAGGATCGTATATTCCGCCGGAGCTGCAGGAAGAAATGGATAAAATCACTAGAGCCTATCGCACCATCAGCAAAACCCATCGGTTTATCGAAGAACTGCGCTCCATCCGCAAACACTATCAGGGTCGGCCGACCCCGGTATACCACGCGGATCGCCTGTCGAAATTGTGTGGCGGCAGCCAGATCTACCTCAAGCGCGAGGATCTTAATCATACCGGCGCACATAAGCTCAATCATTGCATGGGTGAAGGTTTGCTAGCCAAATATATGGAGAAAAAGAAACTCATCGCCGAAACCGGTGCCGGACAACACGGGGTGGCCCTGGCAACAGCTGCCGCCTATTTTGGCCTGGAATGCGAAATTCATATGGGTGAGGTGGATATCATTAAAGAAGCGCCCAATGTTATCCGCATGAAACTTCTCGGCGCCACCGTCGTTCCCGTTTCTTTTGGGCTGAAAACCCTGAAAGAAGCGGTCGATTCGGCATTTCAGGCCTACCTGAAAGATCCGGTCAATTCGATATACTGTATCGGCTCTGTGGTCGGCCCCCATCCCTTCCCCATGATGGTCCGTGATTTTCAGTCCATCGTCGGTATCGAGTCTCGAGCGCAATTCTTAGAAATGACCGGCGATTTACCGGATGTGGTCTGCGCCTGTGTCGGCGGCGGCAGCAATGCCATGGGCATCTTCTCCGGCTTTATCAACGATCCCGTGCGACTCATCGGCGTCGAACCGGGCGGACGCTCACTTAATCTGGGCGACCACGCAGCCACTGCGGCTTTCGGCAAGCCCGGCATCATCCATGGCTTTAAATGTTATCTCCTTCAGGACGAAAAGGGTGAGCCGGCTCCGGTCTATTCCATCGCCAGCGGACTCGATTACCCCGGTGTTGGCCCGGAACATAGTTTTCTGAAAGATGAAGGAAGGATCAGCTACGAAATAGCCGATGATCTGGAAACTCTCGATGCATTTTATACCTTAAGCACCGTTGAAGGGATTATTCCAGCCCTGGAGAGTGCCCATGCCGTTGCCTACTGTATGAAATACGCCAAAGAAATGAAACATGGCAGTATTCTGATCAACCTGAGCGGGCGAGGCGACAAAGACCTCAATTTCGTCACCGAAACCTATGGTTTCAATATTGACGAAGCGAAGAAAAGTCTCACATAAAAGAACAACTGCCAATCGACTGTCTCCAACTCAAGGAGACAGTCGATACGTTGCATGGTACTACTGCTACAGACGGATTCCCTTCCATTTGTCGTCATCAATACGATGTATTGTTCGTATCTTACCAAAAAAGATCCCTTGTCAGCTTACCTTGCCGAGTGCATAGCCATACTTATTTTGGTCGTACGCCCAAAATAATACTTGCCAATCCATGCCTGCGGCATTACGTTATGAGCAAATACTCATAATTGGAGCTTTACATGCCCAGACCAAAAATAATGCGTCTCGTGACGGAATATCCATTGATGTCCGGCTATCTGCCGGAAAACATGCCACCCACTGGTGCGGTTGATTTATCCGTGGAAGGAATGGAAGCCATCCGGCTGAGCGACCTTGAAGGTTTATCGCATGAAGCGGCCGCAGAGCAAATGGGTGTATCGAGACAGACCTATGGCAGAGTACTGGCCGAGGCGCGTAAAATTGTCGCCGAAGCGCTTATCACTGGAAAAAAGATTTGCTTTGGTGGAGGTATATTTGCCCTGCAGGGCGGGCACCGACGGCGGCGACAAAGAGGCCGCCACTGAATTGCCATTGATTTTCCAGGACTCCCCCCGGCAAGTCAATGAAAAAACTTAACAGGAGGTATTATCATGCCACAAGAAAACAGCGGCGAACCGAACAATAACGACGCCAAAAAAAACGAACAGGACAGCCAAAGCAATAAAGGGTGCACTCCCGGCGGTCGTGGATTAGGCCGGGGCGGTGGCCAGGGACGTCGAGATGGAAGTGGCGGCGGTAAAGGACGAGGTGGCGGTGGTAAAGGCGGCCGGCGCAGTCAGAGCTAAACCCAACGAATAACAGGAGGTATTATCATGCCAGGATTTGACACAAGTGGACCAATGGGAGCCGGAGCCATGACCGGCGGAAGAAGAGGATCTTGCAATACTCCCGACAGTGCTGATGCAGGTGCTTACGGTGCGGGATACGGACTTGGTCGAAGTTGCCGTCGAGGCCGTTTTTTTGCAGGAGGAGGAAGAGGCTTGGGACGAGGTTTTGGTGCAGAGGGACGCGGAGTATCAGCGCCCATGCAGACAGCATCGCCGCCGGGTGAGTTGGCATACCTCACCGAAGAGGCACAAAATCTAGAAAAAAACCTGCAAATGATAAAAAAACGAATTGACGCTTTGCAGCCGAAGTCGGAATAGGGCAGAAAAGGTCGAGATACAACAGACCGTGTTGCCATTACATTCAGAGAACAGAGAATCAACAATGTAATGGCAACGACCTGCAAAAAACCCGGATCATGACGAAGTCTGCGACACCCAGTCAATGACAATCTTTTCCAGTGCCGGAAAACAGCCATAATAAAAATGATCGGCAAAGTCGACAATCGCAAAACGCGCGCTAGGATTCCACACAGCTAAATGTTTCTCCACCAGTTCAACCGGTGCAATTTCGTCTTCTTCGCCGGTAATGACCAACTTCAAGAGAGGGAGAGTAAGATTTTTCTCATACCGGAGTAACGCCAGTGGTGGAGAAACAAAAATCTGGCCCGATATCTCTGCTGGTAATTCTTTCATTCGTGCAAGCACCCACGCTCCGAAGGAATAGCCAACAAGGTAAATGGATGTTATACCTTGATTGAGTAAAAAGCCAACGGCTGCTAAGATGTCATCCTGTTCACCTATCCCCTCATCATAATTCCCTTCGCTGCCCCTCACCCCCCTGAAATTAAATCTCAGCGTGGTGTACCTCTTTTTATTAAAACTTATTACCAAGGATTCAACAACAGGGTTGGACATATCGCCGCCATAGAGCGGGTGGGGATGGATGATGATTGCCCCATGCTGTTTCGATAATTGATTATGCAGACCTTCAAGGACGAGTTGTTCTGAGATAAAGGTGACCTTCCTTTCCATTATTTCCCTTTGGTGGATGGTAAAATCATAAACGTCTGCCATTGCTCTCTCCTCTTGTGACAATAAAAATATATTAACAACGTTCGCTCTCGTCTATGCTGCGGATCACGCGGCAGGGATTACCTGCCGCAAAGACCCCATCCGGGATATCCCTTGTCACAACACTCCCGGCCCCGATCACAGAGCGGGAGCCGATTCGCACCCCCGGGCAAATGATCGCCCCGCCACCTACCCACACGTCGAAGCCGATCTCGATTGGCTTGGCGAACTCCTGCCGGCGGCGGAGTTCGGCATCAAGCGGGTGGGTTGCCGTGTAGATCTGAACGGCCGGACCAAAAAGCGTATGGTTCCCGACAGTGACGCGGGCGACGTCGAGCACGACACAGTTAAAATTGAAGAACACCCGTTCGCCCAGTTCAATGTTCGTCCCGTAGTCGCAGAAAAACGGCGGTTGCATCCAAACCGTCTCGCCACCTCGGCCAAAAAGTTGGAGCAAGATGCGCCGGCGCTCCTCTTCTTGATGCTCCCGAGTCGCATTGAGGTCCTGGCAGAGATCCCTGGCGCGGCGGCGCGCTTGGGCGAGTTCCGGATCGAGGGGGTCGTAAAGGTCCCCGCGCAGCATCTTTTTCCACTCGGAAATCATATCACTTCTTCAAGAAAAACCTCATAAAATTATTATGATACGAGAGAAAATTAATTCCTCCCTCTTGCTTTATTAGTTCGGTAATAGTACTGAACAGAGCGCCATAATTTCTGATTTTGCCGCTCTTTTCCCGCACCAAGATATCGAAAAACTGGATGAAATAACCGAGGGTTCCAAGGTGTGATCGGTGAGGCGGATGGCTTCGAGATTCGAAACCTGCTACAGCAGGACACACTTGTTTCTTCCTTGCTGTTTAGCCTGGTAAAGCGCCTCATCCACCCTCTGCAGGAAGGCATTGCCATCTTCAGGAGGGAGAAAGCTGCTGATCCCACTCTCAGAGCCAGTATAAAAATGTACCCATGTTTGTCGTTAAACAGTATCGGCCTTATAGCTTCACGGATAATGCCGATGAACGCGTCTCTGCTCATATAACCCGGCATCTGCGCATAAAGATTTCCGGCTATTTTTCGTGCTTCTTCCACCCGCTCTTGCAGACGGTCCTGAAGCAATTGTGCCATACGCGATCGCCTGGCATCTATTCGAACCAGAAGTGCATTTACATCACTCTTGAGCTTCTCCTTCTGCTAAACAATAAAATCCTGTTCCAGATCAACGAGATCTTTGTTGAGCGTATCGACCTTATTGGTAATGAACAATGCGCCGGTGGAAAATGTCAGTACCGCAACAACGATAACAGCATAGAGGAAACTTATTTTATCTATATGTTGTTCGCTGATAAAACGCATCGGCTACCAAAAATTTGTGGGATTGCACATTTCCATCTATAAAAATGCTGGGGTGCTTAAAAGCAAGAAAAGAACCTCCTCGACAACCTTAATTTTAGCACGCGAGCAAGCAACGAGGATAATATTGTTTGCATTCTCAGAAAAATATTGCCAAAAAAAACATAGTAACCACTGTTTGCGTAGAGGATGTTCCGCGGTACCAACAAGCATATAGAACTTTTCTTGAGTGAAGATCATTAAATGGTGAAAGAGATTGCATCTCAGCATTCAGGAATTATTGCTGGGGTGCGTTCTTTGGCGGAAAACCAACAGCGAATAGCGGCCAATGCCATAAAGGATAAGTAATCATGGCGACTTGCGTCAATCATCCGGATCGAGAAACTAGTTACCTGTGCCTCAAACACAACGTCGCCCTCTGTGAAGAGTGTCTCGCCTGCAGTGATCCGCAGCTTTTCTGTAAGTTTCGGCCGGCCTGTATAATCTGGTTTATGACCAAAAAGATCGATGGTATGGACGCCGGGGCCAAAAAAGTAAAGACATAAGCCCTCACCTTATTGGCTCCAGCGAAATTGCCGCCTATTCTACTGCAATTTCCACTGCGGATTTCTTTTACCCAAAAAAGCGGCAACGCCTTCTTTGGCATCATCAGTGGTGCACAGTCTGGCAAAAGCCTCGTTCATATACTGGAACTGCTTCTGATAATCCATGTCCTCAGATTGATAAAAGGCGTTCTTGGCAATCTGCACAGCCAGAGGGCTTCTCTGGGCCAGATCTTCGGCCCAGGTAAGCGCCGCTTGGTCGAGATCTTCATGGGCGACAACTTTATTGATAAGCCCGAGCTCCATGGCCTCCTCAGCTTTTAACAAATTGCCGTAAAGAAGCAGTTCCAGAGCTTTTTTGCGGCCCACGCACCGGGCGACCGGTAAGATTGGGCCGACACAGTTGAGGCCGACATTGATTGCGGTAAGGCCCATCTTTACTCGTTCCGAGGCAATCACCAAGTCCGCCGCCGCGGCAAGGCCCATACCGTTGGCGGTGGCGACCCCCTGCAATTGAGCAATGACCGGTTTTTTCATGGTGGAAATCGTCACCAGGGGGGCCTCCATCCACTCTATCCACCGCCGATACTCTATCGCCGTTTTACCGGTAAGCTCATTGACATCGATCCCGGCACAAAATGCCCGCCCGGAACTTTTAAGAAGGACGACCCGGACTGCATCATCTGCTTCCATGGCCAGTAGAGCAGATTGCAAATCTCCAGCCATCTGGCTGGTAAAAGTATTTAACTGCTCGGGACGATTGAGGGTAATTATTCCGACATGATTGTCGTTTATTTCCACGAGAACTGTTGCAAACACCATCTTGACTCCTCCTGCATAGGTTAATTATGTAGCTTGATTATGGCTCTTGCCGGATCATTGTGCACACATTCTTGGGTAGAATTCTTCCATTTTGCTGTTTTTGTCAAGGGCGTAAAAACCTACAAAAGAGGAGACTATCCTGCAATTTTGTAGCATTTGGTAGAAAAGACTTCCTCTTCGCATCAGCTCCTTCCAGGGTTCTCTGTCTAATAAATTGATTTTACAACCATAACACGACAAAATCTCATCTGGCATAGCTTTTGCTCAGCATGAAGTAAGACCCCATCAATCTTACTCGACCAAAGGATACCACTATGAGCACAGCACCTCTCTTAAAAGACCGATCAAAACAGATCCACCGGAAAGGCACTGCCCCGTTTGAAATTGATTGTAACAAAGAAAGTCTAGCCGGAGCGGTAAGCCAGCGGGCCTGTGTCTTCTGCGGCTCGCGGGTGGTCCTCTACCCCATCGCCGATGCGATCCACCTGGTCCATGGGCCGATCGGCTGCGCCGTCTACACCTGGGATATCCGTGGCGCGCTGTCATCGGGGCCTGAGCTGCACCGCTCGTCTTTTTCCACCGATCTGCAGGAACTCGATGTCATCTTCGGCGGCGAAAAAAAACTTGCTAAAGCCCTTGATGAACTGATCGATCTGCATCAACCAAAAGCCGCTTTTGTCTATTCAACCTGTATCGTCGGAATTATCGGCGACGACCTGGAGGCAGTCTGCAAAAAGGTTGCCTTAGAAAAAGGCATCCCGGTACTACCGGTGGAATCGGCTGGTTTTAAAAAAGGCAACAAACGTGGCGGCTACGAAGCGGCTTGCAACGCCATGTCACGATTGGTAGGCATGGGCGATATCAGCACTATTTCCAAACACTCCATTAATATCCTCGGTGATTTCAATCTGGCGGGTGAAATCTGGTTGATCCGCGAATATTTTGAGCGGATCGGCATCGAGGTGGTGGCCAATATCACCGGCGACGGTCGGGTAGCCGACATCCAACGCTGCCATGGCGCGGCGCTCAATGTGGTCCAGTGTTCGGGTGCAACCATGGATCTGGCCAATATGCTCAAAGACGGCTATGACATTCCCTCTATCCGGGTCTCCTACTTCGGCATCGAAGATATGGCCGAAGCCCTCTACGCCGTCGCCCGTCATTTTGATGCGCCGGAAATGCTTGAGAAAGCCCGCCAGGTAGTCAAGGAAGAGTTGGCCACCCTGCTGCCCGAACTGGCCGAATATAAAAAAGCCCTGACCGGAAAAAAAGCGGCTATCTATGTCGGCGGGGCCTTCAAGGCCTTTTCGCTGGTGAAGGCTTTTAGGCTGCTGGGCATGGATGTGGTCATGGTCGGCTCCCAGACCGGTACCAAAGAAGACTATATCGAACTTGCCGAAATTACCGACGATGGCTGCATCATCGTCGATGATGCCAACACCCTGGAGCTCTCTTCTTTCTTAAAAGAAAAGGACGTCAATGTCTTTGTCGGCGGGGTTAAAGAGCGGCCCATCGCCTATAAACTCGGGGTGGCTTTCTGCGATCACAATCATGAACGTAAAGAGATGCTGGCCGGTTTCCAGGGCATGCTCAATTTTGCCCGCGAAGTATACGGCTCGGTAATGAGCCCGGTCTGGAAATTTGTCCCGCGCAGAACCAAGGAGACCTCACTATGAGCCAGTTGCCAAGTTATACCGCAACCACCAATGCCTGCAAGCTTTGTAAGCCTCTCGGGGCGTCCCTTGCCTTTAGGGGGATCGAGAACTGCGTCCCCTTTCTGCATGGTTCCCAGGGTTGCGCGACCTATATGCGGCGCTATATCATCAGTCATTTCAACGAACCAATTGATATCGCTTCGTCCTCACTGGGTGAAAAACAGGCGATTTACGGCGGCAGCGCCAACCTGAAGCTGGGCCTGAAAAACGTCATTAGCAAATACGCCCCGGAGATTATCGGCGTGGCAACCACCTGCCTGACAGAGACCATCGGCGACAATGTGCCGATGATCCTGGCGGAATACCAGAAAGAGTTCGGCACTGAAGCCTCTCCTATCATTATCCATGTCGCAACACCAAGCTTTGCCGGCACCCATATGGAAGGGTTTACTGCGGCAGTGAAGGAGACCGTTGACCAGTTGGCCGTGAAATCGGAACCCAATGCAACCATCAACATATTCAGCGGTTTTATCTCTCCTGCCGATATCCGCTATCTCAAGGATGTCTGCAGCGACTTTGGTATCGCTGCGACGATTCTTCCCGATTATTCCGACACCCTGGACGGCCAGGCGCAAAACGATTATCCGCTTATTCCAACCGGCGGCACACCTCTCGCGGCGATCAGGACCATGAGCGGAGCAAAGGGCAGCATCGAACTCGGTTCCACCCTGCCTGCGGCAACCGGCGGGAGAGTCCTGGAACAAAAATTCGGCACCAGACTGTATCAGATGGATCTGCCGATCGGCATCCGGGCAACCGATGGACTCTTTGCCCGGCTCGCCGAACTGAGCGGTAGGGAGATTCCGGCCCGACACACGGCAGCCAGAGGGCGATTAATAGACAGCATGGTCGATGGCCATAAATATATCTTTGGCAAACGGGCGGTGATCTACGGGGAAGAAGATCTGGTTGTCGGCATGACCTCCTTTCTTGCTGAAATCGGCATTCATCCCGTGCTCTGCGCCTCTGGCGGTAAAAGCGGCAAATTTGCCGCAAGTGTCGCTGCCGTGCTGGACGGCATGGATTGCCAACTACCGGTGGTCAAAGAAGATGTCGATTTTTTCGATATTGAAACTTTGGCCAAAGAGTTGCAAGTCGATCTGGTCATCGGCCATTCCAAAGGTTATGCCTTTGCCCGAAGGGAAAATCTGCCCCTTGTCCGTGTGGGTTTTCCCATCCATGATCGTATCGGCGGGCAGCGTATTCTGCATCTTGGGTACCATGGGGCTCAGGCCCTTTTCGATCTTATTACCAACACCGTTATCGAAAAAAAGCAGAACGATTCCCTCGTTGGCTACAGCTATATGTGATGGGTTCGTAAAAAGCCCGATCTCCTTCGTTGTAGGTCTGATACGACGATTTGCTGTACCACATGTACTACCAAATCGCTACATCTGACACTACGTCTCGTATATCGGACTTTTTCCAGAATCCATCCTGCAGGCTGCAGATGAGTTTTTATGAAGTAAAAATACCAGATTTTTCCAAATCAAAGGTTATGTTATGAAAAATTCCGAAACAAGAGATTTTCGCAGCCACCCCTGCTTTAATGCCGACGCTAAAGGCAAATTCGGTCGAGTGCACCTACCCGTCGCCCCCAAATGCAATATTAAATGCAATTTCTGCGACCGCAAATATGACTGCGTAAACGAGTCGAGACCGGGAGTCACCAGCACCGTTCTTTCACCGGAGCAGGCCGGTGTCTATATGCAGCGGGTGCTGGAAAAAGAACCGCGGATCAGCGTTGCCGGCATAGCCGGACCGGGAGATCCTTTTGCCAACGGCCCGGAAACTATCGCCACCATGCGAACCATCCGCAAAAATCATCCGAAAACCCTGCTCTGCGTCTCTTCCAATGGGATGGCAATTGGTCCCTATATCGAGGCCCTGGCCGAAATTGGCGTGTCCCATGTGACAATTACCGTCTGTGCCGTCGATCCGCAGATCGGGCAAAAAATCTATTCCTGGGTGGAAGACGGCAAGGTAATCTATCGCGGCCGGCAGGCAGCAGAAATCCTGCTCACGCGTCAGCTTGCGGCGATCAAAAAGTTAAAGGCGCACAATATCACCGTTAAGGTGAACTGCATCGTTGTCCCGGGAATCAATGACCATCATATTGAAGAAGTCGCCCAGACCATGCAGGCGCTTGGCGTCGATCTGCTCAACTGCATGGCCATGTTTCCCAATATCAACACCCCTTTTGGCCATATAGCGCAACCGGGCAAAGAGATGATGGAACAGCTTCGGAGCAAAGCGGAGAAGTACCTGCCGCAGATGCGCCACTGTACCCGTTGCCGTGCGGATGCGGTGGGTTTGCTGGGCGATGACCGAACCGAAGAATTCAGAAGCTGTCTGACTGCTTGTTCATCTCTTCCACCATTGCCCAGGGAGATGCGCCCGTATGTGGCCGTTGCCACCGAAGAGGGTTTTTTGATCAATCAGCATCTGGGGGAAGCGCGTACCTTTCAGATCTGGGAGCAAAACGGCAACTCCTATCGCCATATCGAAGATCGTACGGGGCCAGCTGTGGGCGGAGGAATCAAACGTTGGCACCAACTGGCTAAAATCCTCGGCGACTGCCGGGCTGTGCTGGTCAGCGGAATAGGATCGACTCCTTTGGATATTCTTGCCAAGGCGGGCGTCACACCGATAATAGCGGCCGGGTTTATTGAAGATGGGCTTCAGGCAGTTTACCAAAACCAGAAGACCTCAACCCTGAAAGGAAGAAAAACCTCCTGTGTCGATGGGAGCTGTAGCGGATCGGGAGGAGGTTGCGGGTAAATATTCTCTTTTGCATTTGTGTCAGGCAAAAAGGTGCTTATTACTATCAGTAAGCGTTTTTCCTATCTATGCACGGAATCCGCACGGAATCAATCTCTGATAGCCGAATGCCTGACAGTCACTTAAAGGAGAATATTATGAAAGATGCTGGGAATTTACACCAAAAAGTTCAGGGTTTGTGCGATTGTTTTGCCACCAATGATCCTCTGAAAGAAATGTCCAAAGTAAAAAAAGATGCCGATACCGACGAGGCGGCATTAAAATGGATCGCCCTGGCAATTCTGCACGGGATCAACAGCAACGCCAAAGAAATAACCATCTCCAACTCCAAGGATGAAGGACCTAAGGTAACCGCCGAATACCGAAAAGCGGAACTTCCTTCACCCGGTGCCCCTATCGCTGCAAAAATCATCAAAGCCATGCAGAAGATTACTCATGTTGATGACGGCAAAACAAAAACCACCCTGGCCTTCGGCGTTCGTAACAGCAGTATGGATCTGAAAATCAAATCCAGACTGGAAGACGGCGACGAAAAAATCACTATAAAATTTCCATGATACATTGAATAGTTAGCTCTTCCCCCTTGTTCCCATTCGGTGCAGGGAGCAAGTCACGTAGGAGCAAAGAACCGGATGAGCTTTGTGTAACAACAACCAGGAAGGGTTTTCTGCTTAAGATACTCAGCAGGAAACCCTTTGCTGTCTTCTGCCGAGCTATAAATACGACAAAAAGGAGATAGAGCATGCGTATCGGTGTACCAAAAGAGATCCATACGGGTGAAAAACGGGTCGCAACGACACCCGAGGTTGCAGAACTTTTAAAAAAAATCGGCTTTACGGTCACTCTTGAATCGGGTGCCGGTGCCGCGGCAAAGTTTGCCGATGAGGCCTATCGTGCAGCAGGTGTCGAGATTGTTTCTGATACCCAGGCGCTGTATCGCGATTGCGACATTATCCTTAAAGTTCGGGCGCCGGAAGACCATGCCGAGCTTTCTGTCAATGAACTTGACCTATTTCATCCCGGACAGACCCTGATAAGTTTTATTCAGGCGGGGCAAAATAAAGAGCTTTTGCAAAATCTGGCTGAGAAAAAAATCTCTGTCCTGGCCATGGATTCCATCCCCCGTATTTCCAGGGCGCAAAAGATGGATGCACTCAGTTCGATGGCCAATATAGCCGGGTATCGAGCTGTCGTTGAGGCGGCGCAACACTTTGGCCGATTTTTCACCGGCCAGATAACTGCCGCCGGCAAGATCCCGCCGGCAACCGTGCTGGTCATCGGCGCCGGAGTTGCCGGCCTGGCAGCAATCGGTGCGGCCAGGAGCATGGGCGCTATCGTCAGGGCCTTTGATACCCGTCCCGAGGTAAAAGAGCAGGTCGAAAGCATGGATGGCGAGTTCCTGATGCTCGACTTTGCCGAAGAAGATGGCTCGGGCGAAGGTGGTTACGCCAAAGTGATGAGCGATGAGTTTATCAAAGCCGAGATGGCGCTTTTTGCCCACCAGGCCAAAGAAGTCGATATAATTATCACCACCGCGCTGATCCCCGGTCGAGCTGCGCCAGAGCTGATCACCGAAGCCATGGTCAAGACCATGAAAGAAGGCAGTGTCATTGTCGATCTTGCGGCTGAAAACGGCGGCAACTGCAAACTCACCGAAGCCGATAAGGTGGTGGTGAAACACGGGGTAACAATCATCGGCTATACCGATTTGCCCTCCCGTCTTGCCACCCAGTCCAGTCAGTTGTATGCCACCAATCTTCGCCATCTGCTCACCGATTTAACACCGGAGAAAAATGGGGTGATTGCGGTGAATATGGACGATGAAATAATTCGTGGAGCCACGGTGGTTAAAGACGGCGCAATAACCTGGCCGCCACCGGCACCTAAACTTTCGGCTGCCCCCAAAAAAACAGCAGCGCAAGCCATGAAAAAGCCGCCTGTTGCTAAAAAACAAAGCTCCTTCGGACTCTATCTGACTTTAGCCATAGGCACGCTGGCCTTTCTGGGCCTGGGCAGCGTAGCCCCGCCTGCTTTCATGTCCCATTTTACGGTGTTTGTTCTGGCCTGTTTTGTCGGCTATATGGTCGTCTGGAATGTAACGCCGGCACTGCATACGCCGCTTATGAGCGTCACCAATGCGATCAGCAGCATCATCGTCATTGGCGCGCTGCTGCAGATCAGCTCAGAGAGCACCCTGGTCGTGTTGCTCGCCTGGTTTGCCCTGTTGATTACCAGTATAAATATCTTCGGCGGCTTCGCCGTTACCCATCGCATGCTGGCCATGTTTAGAAAGTAGGAGGATACCCATGTCGCAAGGAATTGTCAGCGTAGCGTATATCGGCGCAACTATCATGTTTATCCTCGCTCTCGGCGGCTTGAGCCGGCCGGAGACTTCGCGGCGGGGAAATTTTTACGGAATAATGGGCATGCTCCTTGCCCTTTTCGCCACTATTATAGGCATTGTCTCGGACAACTATTTTATCCTGTTTCTTGGCGTTGCCATCGGCGGTTCCATGGGTCTGGTGTTGGCTAAAAAAGTCAAGATGACCCAGATGCCTGAGCTGGTCGCGATCCTGCACAGTCTCGTTGGTCTGGCCGCAGTTCTGGTCGGTTTTGCAAATTTTATCGGCCACAGCACGGAGCTGATCGGCATCGACAAAACCATCCACGATGTAGAAACTTATTTGGGCGTCCTTATCGGCGCTTTAACTTTTTCCGGTTCGATTGTCGCTTTTCTCAAATTAAGTGCCAAGATCGGCGGCAAACCACTACTCCTGCCCGCCAGGCATTGGCTCAACCTGGCGATGCTGGTTGCCGCCATCTGGTTGGGTAATATCTTTGTCAACCAATCGGCGCTGGGCGGCGGCACTTTCCCCCTGATATTGATGACACTGATCGCCCTGGCCTTCGGAGTGCATATGGTCATGGCAATCGGTGGCGCCGATATGCCGGTGGTCATTTCGATGCTCAACAGCTATTCGGGATGGGCGGCGGCGGCCACCGGTTTTATGCTGAATAACGATCTGCTCATCGTTGTCGGCGCCCTGGTCGGCAGCAGCGGTGCCATCCTGAGTTATATTATGTGCCGGGCGATGAATCGAAAATTCCTGGCGGTTATCGCCGGAGGGTTCGGTACCTCGGGCGGAGCACCTGCAACCGGTCAGGAGGGTGATGTCGGAGATATTATCGCCATTGAAGGGGCAGAGGCGGCTGAATTATTGCTGAATGCCAAAGAAGTGATGATTATTCCAGGGTATGGGATGGCGGTTGCCCAAGCGCAACATACCGTGCATGATATCACCCGTAAACTGCGCGATAAAAAAATCAATGTCCGTTTTGGCATCCATCCGGTGGCTGGCCGTATGCCGGGCCATATGAATGTGCTTCTGGCGGAGGCTAAGCTACCCTACGATATCGTCTTCGAACTCGATGAAATCAACGATGACTTTCCCGATGTCGATGTCTCGCTGGTCATCGGCGCCAATGATATCGTCAACCCTGCTGCCCAGGAAGTACCGGACAGTCCTATCGCCGGCATGCCGGTGTTGGAATGCTGGAAAGGCAAGACCACGATAGTCTTGAAACGGTCGATGGCCACCGGCTATGCCGGGGTGGACAACCCGCTATTTTATAAAGAAAATACCCGGATGCTGTTTGGCGATGCCCGGGAAAGCCTGGACCGCGTATTGAAAAATCTGGATTAAGCTGCCCACTCATGGCTCCCATGCAGTGCATGGGAGCCGAAAGCATAAAGGCTCGTTTTAAAAACTTGTACTAGCTTTTTTACTTTTCGCCCAGAGTGATTTTATCGATCCGCTTCTGGTGCCTTCCCCCTGCAAACGTGGCATTCAACCAGGCGTCGACGATCTCGATACCTTCTTCGGTCGCCACCATTCTCTGGCCAACAGCAATCATATTGGCATTGTTATGTTCTTTGGCCAGTCGAGCGCTGGCAACATTCCAGCACACGCCGCAACGAATCCCGGCGACCTTATTGGCGACCATTGCTTCGCCATTGCCGCTGCCGCCAAAAACCATGCCGATTGCACATTCTCCGCTGGCGACACTCTCTGCAGCAGGTCGACAATAATCCGGATAATCAACAGGCTCTTCACTATCAGTGCCAAAATCGATCACCTGATAGCCCCTTTTAATTACATGAGCTTTGATGCGTTCTTTTAACATATAGCCCGCATGATCAGTGCCAAGAGCAATCTTAGTCATCTCAGATTCCCGCCGTGCATCAACGATTACGGATGGCTCACCATCCACTCTCTATCATCGAGGCGATGAATCAGCGGCGCCTCCGGTATACGTACATTGTTTAAAATCCATTGTTTTCCCACACTCTTTACAAACGTGGGTACGATCAAACTCATCGGAAAAAATTTCTTTTTCGGCACCGCAATGATTGCATTTGCAGACGAATGATTTCAAGTTTTTAAAAGACTCAAATCCGGGACAATGGCTGCTTGGGGTATTCATTTAAGTTCTCCTCCGTTGTTTTTGGATAGTCAGGAACAAAAAACATCGCTGAGAGTGCTCATTCTACAACCTGCTCTTACTCTTTGTAAGAATTGCCGCCTTCAAAGTCAAGGGGCAACAGGGTTTGCATTGCTTCAAAAGGATAGACAAAAAAATAGCAAAGACCCCTCTAAAAGGAGCCTTTGCTATTTCTACTTCAGGTGGACTGCAGATAGCTTACATCATGCCGCCCATTCCACCCATGCCACCCATGCCGCCCATGCCTGGAGGCATACCGCCACCGCCACCGGCACCAGCTTCCTCAGGCTTTTCAGCGATGACACATTCAGTGGTCAACAACATCCCGGAGACCGAGGCAGCGTTCTGCAAAGCAGTTCTGGTGACTTTGGCCGGGTCGATAACCCCAGCGACAATCAGGTCCTCATATTCTTCAGTTGCCGCATTAAAACCCATTGCACCTTCCAGAGTTTTGACATGCTCAACAATCACCGAGCCTTCACGACCGGCATTATTGGCGATTTGACGAATAGGCTCTTCCAGAGCGCGAAGCAGGATGTTTTTACCGGCGATCTGCTCACCCGGCAATTCCAGTGCTTGCAAAGCCTTCAGGCAACGGATATAAGCAACACCGCCACCAGGCACAACACCTTCTTCAACCGCGGCACGAGTTGCATTGAGCGCATCTTCAACCCGGGCCTTTTTCTCTTTCATCTCAATCTCGGTGGCTGCACCGACATTGATAACCGCAACCCCGCCAATCAATTTAGCAAGACGCTCCTGAAGCTTCTCACGATCATAGTCGGAGGTAGTATCTTCGATCTGGTTACGGATCTGCTTGACGCGAGCGGCAAGCTTGTCTTTTTCGCCGGCGCCATCAATAATGGTCGTGTTGTCTTTATCAACGGTGATCCGCTTACAGGTACCAAGGTCATTGACGGTAACGTTCTCCAGCTTAATGCCAAGGTCTTCGGTAATAACCTGACCACCGGTAAGAACTGCAATGTCTTCCAGCATTGCTTTGCGACGATCACCAAAACCGGGCGCCTTGACCGCAGCGACATTCAGAGTACCACGCAGTTTGTTAACGACGAGAGTAGCCAGAGCTTCCCCGTCAACGTCTTCGGCGACGATAAACAACCCTTTACCCATCTTGGCGACAGATTCGAGCACCGGCAGAAGATCCTTCATGCTGGACACTTTCTTTTCAACCAGAAGAATATAGGGATCTTCCATGCTGACTTCCATGCGGTCCGGATCAGTGACGAAATAGGGCGAGAGATAGCCACGATCAAACTGCATACCTTCAACGACATCAAGACTGGTGTCCATCGATTTTGCTTCTTCAACCGTGATAACGCCCTCTTTACCAACTTTGTCCATGGCCTCGGCAATGATTTTACCGATGGTCTCGTCACTGTTGGCCGAGATGGTTCCAACCTGAGCAATTTCTTTCTGCTCTTTGGTCGGGGTGGCAATTTTAGCCAGCTCGGCAACCACGACCTCAACACCTTTGTCGATACCGCGCTTGATTTCCATCGGATTTCCACCAGCTGCAACCAGCCGGACGCCTTCACGATAGATCGCCTGCGCCAGAACAGTTGCGGTGGTGGTACCGTCACCGGCAACATCGGAGGTTTTCGAAGCAACTTCCTTGACCATCTGCGCGCCCATGTTCTCGAACTTATCCTTTACCTCGATCTCTTTGGCAACAGTCACGCCGTCTTTGGTGATGGTCGGGGCACCATATGATTTTTCGATCAGGACATTGCGACCTTTGGGACCAAGAGTTACCTTCACTGCATCAGCGAGGATGTTCACCCCGGCAAGGATGGATTCGCGGGCTTTCACCCCATATCTTAGTTCTTTTCCAGACATTATTTTATTCTCCCTATTTCTTATTCTATTCTCTTACGAGATATCTTTTATGAAAAATTAACTTTTTGCACCAACCATGGGATGGTCTACTTCTCAAGGATTCCCAGGATATCGTCTTCGCGCATGATCAGATAATCTTCTCCATCAAACTTCACATCGGTGCCGCCATATTTGGAAAACAGCACGCGATCTCCAGCAGCAACCTGCAGGGCGACGCGGGTACCCTTATCGTTTAATTTGCCGGGACCTACTGCGACAACTTCTCCCTCAGCCGGTTTTTCTTTGGCACTGTCCGGGATGATAATGCCACCTGCGGTTTTTTCTTCTTCAGCAAGTCTCTTTACTAAAAGACGATCATTCAATGGACGAATTTTCATTACTTCCTCCTAACGCTACTAATTAAATGGTTCAAAAAAGGGCCCATCGATTATTTGTTTTCATGGAATCCCAACGGTATATGCCACCCTTTGGGAGGGCAGCGATATCAAACTGGCCAAGAATATAGGGTTTGAATTTAAAAAATCAAGGGCGCTGGACAAAAAAAAAGACAGGGGTTCGGCGGCCGCATCATAATTGGATAAGGCCACCGAATTACATATAATTTTTAATTAAGCAACTGGTACGACCCAACCATGGGGGTCTTCCTGATAGCCTCTTTGGATGGCTTGAAGTTCGGTCAGTAATCGACTCGACAAGGCGCCTGTCGCGCCCTTGTTGATCACATAGCTGCGATCTTTATACAATAACTCGCCAACGGGAGAAATAACCGCTGCAGTGCCGGTGCCGAAGACATCCTGTAACCGGCCTTCAGCATTGGCAGTTAGCACTTCATCAATGGAAATTCGTCTCTCGACAACATCTATACCCCAGCCAGCAGCGAGTTTAAGTACCGAATCCCTGGTTATTCCACCCAGGATTGATCCTTCCAGGGGCGGAGTTATCAGTTGATCGCCGATTTTGAAAAAGATATTGCTGGTCCCAACCTCCTCGACATATTTGTGCTCACAGGCATCCAGCCACAACACCTGGGTGCAGCCGGCTTTTTTGGCGATCTCCAACATAAACAGGGAAGCTGCATAGTTGCCACCGGTTTTTGCAGTGCCAACACCACCCTTAACCGCCCGGACATATTCATCGCTGACATAAATTTTGGTCGGATTAGAGCCTGTCGCATAGTAGGCACCGACCGGACACATGATAATATAAAAATAATAGGCCCCGGATGGCCTCACTCCAAGAACAGGTTCGGTCGCGATCATCGTCGGTCGAATATAGAGCGATGCTCCTTCGGCTTGTGGCACCCAGTCTTTTTCCAGATAGATAAGGGCTCTAAGAATTTTAACCATCTTCTCCGCCGAAAAGCGCGGCATACCCATCCGCAGAGCAGAATTGTTCATCCGCTCAAAATTATCTTTGGGTCGAAATAGCAACAACTGATTGTCTTTACCCCGATATGCCTTCAAACCTTCAAAGATCGCCTGGCCATAGTGAAAAACCATTGCCGCCGGATTGAGTGTAAAATCATGATACGGACAAATTGTGCTGTCATGCCAGCCCTTTTCACGATCCCATTTCATCAAATACATGTGATCGGTAAAATGGACGCCAAAACCAAGCCGGTCGGCTGCAGGTTTTATCTTTAATTTTTGTGCCGATACTTTTTCCAATGTAACTTCAAGATCTTCCCACATCGTCCCACTCTCCCTGATACAACTTGTTTTTCTCACTTATTTTTCTTTGCTTAATCCAGTGAAGGATATATACTTTGCTGCTAAAACCTGAGCGGCAAAGGCGCTGGAAATTCAATTTCACCATAACAGATCAGAATACCTCAGCGGGCAGTTTTATTGCAACTCAATTTCTATTTTCCTGCTGGGTCGATATCGGCATCAGCGTCCCAATCTTTTTTTCAGTAAACTATATCACAATGAGTGACACCCCAATAGCACTTCCCTCTAACCACCAGCCGCCAAGCACGGCAGGCCTGAAGTATTTTCTGCTGGTGTTTATTATTTCAATTTTCTTCTTCGGCCGTATTCTCTGGCCATTCTGGTCGATCCTGGTTTTGTCGTTTCTGTTGACGAATCTGTTTCGGCCTCTGTATGCCTTTGCCGGCAATAGACTACCGGATGTAATCGCCTCGGCGCTCACCTGCTTACTCATTATCGCCATTGTTTTTATCCCCCTGATGTTTTTTGTCTTTGCCTTAACCGACGAAGCGCTTAATCTTATCAGCTGGGGAAAAGACAGCCAAGTAGTAGTGAAACTGCAGGTCTTCCTGCAGCAAAGCCCTTATATGCATCAAATACAGGAACAATTGAAGGGCTTTGGCTTTACCTTCAACCCCACCCAGTTAACCGATACCTTTTCCTATCTGGTCAAAAATGGCGGATTGTTCTTGTATACCCAGGCCAGCGGCTGGGCAGCCAATATTCTGCAGTTTTTGTTTCTCTTTTTTATAATGATTCTGGTTATTTTCTTTCTATTGATGGATCAGCCGAAATTAATCGCTTATATGATCCGCATCTCTCCTCTCCCTGAAGATGAAAACCATCTGCTGATCGCTAAATTTGATGAAATCGGCAATGCTATCCTTAAAGGAAACGGCATCTGCGGCCTGGCTCAGGGAATTATCGGGGGAGTTTTATTTTCCATTATGGATATGAACTCACCACTCCTGTGGGGGTCTATCATGGCGATTTTAGCTTTTCTGCCGATCTTCGGCATCGGCCTGGTCCTGGTGCCGACCGCGTTGTTTCTCGGGCTTACCGACCGGATGGGGGAAGGTATTTTTCTTTTTATCATCTATATCATTATTTCCGGTACCTTTGAGTACATCGTCAAACCGAAAATGGTCGGAACCCAGGTAAAAATGCACACCCTGCTGGTCTTTCTGTCAATCATCGGCGGCTTGAGCGTCTATGGCATTCTCGGGATCATCTATGGTCCGCTGATCATCACCGCTTTTCTTACCCTGTCGGATATCTATTTGAAACGATACGACCAACGCAGCGAGCGACTGTAGAGGGAGGAGTAAGTGGGGTGCTGGTGAATGCTTACGTGAAGTCGATGGGAATAACGTCCCAACACGTCACCATATCTCTTGACCAGGTGACGACTCGAGCCTTGGCATCCTGCGAGACAATGATGCCCAGAACATCGCGAAGTTTGTGGCAGAGGTAATAGAGTGAACGGTGCCGGGTGCCGACGCTTTCAACCAGCTCAACCTGACGCCGGGCCGCCTCGGGATCAAGGGCCAGAGCGACATTGCCGCCCATCTCCATCGTACCCTGAATAATGCCGCCAAAACCGATCAGTTCAAGTCCCTCGGTGGTGACTACCGCCCCATCCACTCCAGTCAACCGGGCCATAAAACGGGCAAATTTAAAAATCCGTTCATCCAGCTGCGCCAGCTCTTCGGTTTGCAAAGCGACATAATCCTTCCAACCGGCCTGATAATCGGGACCAAAAAGCCTGCCGCAATTCTGGGCCAGAACCTCCATGATCTGCAAGACAATTTTTCGTAATTGATTGCGGGCCCCGTTTTCGGCAAAACGATATTTGAGATCGATATAAGGATTATCGTGGGCAACCAGTGCTTCCATCCCAGCCGGGAAAGAAATAATGGTGCCGCCATGTCCGGAACGGCGCATGGTGCTAATGACGTGTTTAAAAAACTGCAAATACAAGCTGGGAACAAAAGACGGATCGATCTTTGCCCAGCCGGTCTGTAAGGAATTTTGATTGCGCGCATGGAGCAAGGCCAGCTCGTCACGAACCTGACCAAACCTTTTCGCCACCCATTGCGATTGGAACACATTGCTGGCCGGAGCGGTAATATTGCCGCCACTCAGCTGGGCCAGAATAGCCTGACCGCGGCAGACGATGAGGCGTCCGGAGCCAACGACATTAATCCCGAGAGCGGGTGGTAACGGGGTTGCCTGCTTGCTGCCGCCGTGAATGACATGCATCCATTTGGAACCCGAATGGATCAGACCCCAGATCTGCAAACCGTCAGCAAGCCGGTAGCGGATACCGATCAGTGAATTATTATAATCCGTCGACGGGCCCAGCTTTAACAGCTCATATTCGTTATACGGTCTGGGTTTGGAAAAAATCAGGGTGAAGAGGCCTTTGGATTCGCTACGACCATCTCCGTCAATATCTTCCGGTTCACATAACATTATCCTAAAGCGCAGACCACGCGCCTCTTCCTGCATCTGGCTGACCTGATAACAGGTAGAAGTCAACTCCTCCAGGACGGCAAAGTCCGGCAGCTTTTTATAGCCTGCTGCTCCAGCGGCATCACCAGGCTGACCAAAGCGCCACAGAGTCAAGAGTTCAAATACCAGATCTTTTGGATACTTATGCACCATGCAATGACTCTCGTTAGCAAAAGATACCGGCGATCACCGGCACCCACAGGGGAAGGGACAAAGCCGACAGCGAACCGAAAACAACCCGAAAGCAACCTTATAACAAAACTATAAGAGATTACCGGGCATGAGGAAACATTTTTATTGCGGAGGTAACATTGCCGATACCACCATCGCCGATTATAACAGCATCAATCGCAGAAGAAGATATTGTGGATTTCAGCAAAATTTAATACTGTGCAGGAAATTTTTATCTTATCGCAACGTACATTTACTATTCAGATAATGAGGGAAATTATGCAGATTCTTGTAGCTTACCGGGGCACTAACGTGGGGAAAGATCTTCTCGATTTGGCGATACAGCACGCCAAGGCTTTCAACGGAAAGGTTCAGCTCATAACCTCTTTGCCGGGAGGGGAAAGGACAACCAAAAAAATAATTTCCGAGGCAGAGAAAAATCTCGCCTTGGCAGGCAAAAAATTAACCGAGGAAAACGTCCCCAACGAGACGCACCTTCTTATCAGAAATAATTCTCCAGGTGAAGATGTTGTGGCGTTTGCCAAAGATAATGCCATCGACGAAATTATTATCGGCGTAAAAAGCCGGTCCAAAGTTGGAAAAATACTTTTTAGTCATACTGCCCAGCATATTATCCTTAAGGCGCATTGCCCCGTGGTTTCCGTAAAATAGAAGGACTTTTAAAAGCCCATCAAATGTTTTTGATTGGATTTTTACGATAGAGCGCACTCGGTACTCCCCGCAGATATATCGCCTCGAGATAGGAGAGCTTTCTGGGGAGTTGCGCCGGAGCTCCTCGGGCAACAAGAAAAGTTGCGGTTTTTCCTTTCTGCAGCAGGCCAAAATCGTCGATGCCGAGCAGTCCGGCACCATTGCTGGTTGCGCACTGGATCGTCTCAGCGAGACTGTAACCGGCTTTTTTAAAAAGCCTCATTTCTTCAACAATCGACTCCCCATGCAAAACACCTAGACTGCCGGCATCGGTGCCAAGAGCGACCCTAACTCCTAACTCCTTGGCTATGGCCAGCTGCTCGAGCTGGTGGTCCAGATTTTTCTCGATAACGTGAAGATCAGCCCCTTTCTCCGCGGCATTGATGTGCATCCCATAAGCCTTCATGGTGAAAACGGTAGGCACCCAGAAAGTGCTTTTTTCGGCCATCAGTTGCAAATTTTCCCGGCCCATGAAAAAGCCGTGTTCAATCGAATGGCAACCCCCGACAACCGCTAGCCGCACCGGCAAGATGCCGTTGGCATGAACCATCACCTTTCGGCTGTGTCGCCCCGCTTCTTTGACCAGGGCGCCGATCTCTGCTTCTGTCCACTGCGGCGGTGTCTGTTTGCCAAATATCTTCAGGCTGTTCAGCCCCGAATTGACCAGTTTAACCTGATCCACAGCATCGACATCGTCAGCATATGTTTCTGTCAGATCTACTCCATCCCCGGGGTTCCTGCCGATTAAGGCCCCGTAACGGCCCTTTTTATGCCAGGCCCGACCGGTCACTTTGAGGATTACCTGCTGATGCATTTCCTGCTCTGCCCGGTAGCGCAGGGCAAAACCGCCTCGGTCCCCACCATCACGAGCAGCAAGCACGCCATGCGAAAAAAGATCGCCCAGATGGCGGCGTAAAACCGGCCGCATCTCGTCATATCCTGCGACCAGCTGCCATTCCCGAATTTTTTTGTCGGTCGTCCCGGACATAAACAAATGCATATGGCTATCAACCAAGGGGGGCAGGAGAGTGCAGTGGGATAAATCAATGCACTCTCCTACCGGGGGCATATTACCCGCAGAGTACGGTTCCATTGCGGCAAACCTGCCGTTCACTATCTTGACCAGCACTTTTTCCTGAATGGGCCCACCACTGCCGTCAATCAGCCACCCGGCCAGAATAAAAGTGCTGCTCATTTCGCCACCACTTGTGCTTATGCCGCCGCTTTTGCCGCAGCCTCGACGCCTTTGCTGAAATCAGTCGGAATTGTCGCTGCCCGAGCTGACAATTCGCGGTCAAGCATCATCAGGCCGTGGATATTATCGCCAATCAATTTCAACTGGGCAATAATATCGTTGTCGTTTTCCTCCTCCTCAACCTGCTCGATAACATACCATTCGAGAAAAATCTGCGTGGCATGGTCTTTTTTACTCTGGGCCATTTCCATCAGTTCATTGATTGAGCGAGTTATGAACTGTTCATGGGCTAAGGTCTGAGTAAACATGTCGAGCTGCGATTCAAACTCGGCCGGCGGTGCCTCGATAGCTTGAAGGATCACATCCTCACCCTGGCGCTGCACGTATTCATAAAGTTTCATGGCGTGAAACATCTCCTCGTGAAATTGCACCATGAACCAGTTGGCAAAACCTTTCAACCCCATTTTAGCGGAATAACCCGACATCGCCATATACAGGTACGCTGAATACATCTCTTTATTTATCTGCCCGTTAAGGGCTTGGGACATTTGTTTATCAAGCATGAAGATCTCCTTTTATAGGTGAAAGAAATTTGTGGACAACCTGGTTGAACTGCCTGGTATGTCTGCCTGGTATCATAAGCATCAGTTAGAGACAGGCAAGCCGGGTACAGCTGATTGTCCGGGCAGTTGTACTGCTATTCATGCCATTTTTTCCTCGCCCCTACTTTCTCCATATCAACAAGATATTGCGTCGATCTTTCGAGATAAAAGGACAACGCTTTCGAGAAATTCTTACCGACCAGACCGTCAATAAAAAACTGACTGATCTCCTTGTGTCGATTAAGGACTAACTGCGAACGGTAAAAAATGAGCCACTCCTCCCGAGTCATTTCCTGGACCATCATTGCCAGGGCTTTTGCGGCTCGCGGCTGGTACATCCAGAAATACATAAGGTCCAGGGCGTTGACAATGATAAACCGCTCTTGCTCTCTGGCCTCATAGTTGAGTGTCTGCATCATCATCTTCGGCGACTGCAGTATTTCCAGAACGTCTTCCTCAGGAAATTGCAGATCCAGCCGGGAAAAGACGGCAAAAAGCTGCGTTATTTTAGTCCGATAACCGGCCAGTCGCAGACGGATATTGGTCTGCCGGTCGGCAAGACCTTCGATGATCGCGGCAACACAATCCGAGGCAAACTTGGAGATAATCGCCGCCCATTTCTGCAGGACGCCGGAGATATCCGGAATTCCGACCAATTGCAGAATCAGACCGATTCCTGTATTGAGAAGCACGGCCAGGGGGATGGCCAGGATAGAGCGAAAAAAATTACCCACCGCGGCTGAACGGGGCAGGCCGCGAAAGGTGTTATGAGCCGAAATATACATACCGTTGGCAAGGCCCATAACTGAGTAGAGCAGCACCGGATTGGTGGCCGTAGTAATGCCGAAGGCCCTATCAAGCAGCAGCGTTTTCACCAGATAATCGAGAAGCGGGACGGAAAAACCGGTATACAACAGCGAATCGGCAATGCGGCTCCAGCTGACCAGCGAATTCCAGGGCAGAAGCGGCGAACGACGCAAGCCGCCGCCACCCAGCACCGACTGGATAATATTACGGGTACCGGTTATACCAAACCATATAAAAGCGCCAAAGTAGGCGAGCAGCCACCAGTCCTTGGTCAGAGCGAAGGTGAGAAAAGCCGGAACAAAACCCAGCACCACCTTCAAACTATTTTTGAGATTAGTATTGAGATATTTCCAGGGATGGTCCAATCTCTCCATAGTTCTTCTATCGACAGCCAGCTTGCCGTTCTCGCCATACTGGCCCATTCCGCCAAGCGTGGCAATATTACCTGCCGTTGGGGGATGAACCGAGAAACTATCGAGATCCCAATCATTCCACCGCAGGCATTTTGCTTTACCAAAAAACGGCAAGCCGGCCCAAAAACTTCTTCTTTCTACTGCCGCTCCATCACGACAGCGGCTGTGGGAGTTTTTGGTTAACAGGCCGGTAACCGGGATAATTGAGCGTTTTTTCTGGGCGACCCCCTCGAACGCAACTTTTTTCGCCCGGGTAGGCAGGGTTTCCAGCACCACCATGCCCATCCCATGCTGATGCTCCGCCTGTCCGGTCGATCCGGAACCGATACGCGATCCCAGGGTCCTTTTCCGGTAATAGTTATGAAAATTTTCCAGATGATATAAAATATCCATCAACTGTAATTTTCTTTCCTGCATCTTTTCGACCAGCAGCAGCTCTTCAGCGGTCTGCTTTTCAGTGGGCGCTTGAGCGAGATGATTTTTAATCCGGAGTCGCTGCTCTTCATGGTCCCAGATTATGGCGCGAATCACTCTTTTAAGACTGATGACGTTGTCTTCATTCAGGGCCTGCTGCAGCTCGCTGATCAGGGCGTAATGTCGCTCGGGACTCGTAAGGTCAACGGCTTCGCCAATGATGCTCCCCTGTTGCGCATCACTATTTGCCGTCATGCCATGGACGGCATTTTTCAGATTATAGGCCTCGATATGGCTGATCATCCCTTCACCGGCGTAGAGCACTTCAAGGGTGTCCTGTATCGACAAATTGCTCAGATTAAGCGTAAACTTTGAACTTGAGTGCAAAGACAGCAGTCTGCGTAGCAGACTATTGAGGTCCAGGCGGAGCAAGCCGGGCAGCTCCGGGCTATCTTGTGGCCGGCTCGGGTCATTGACCTCCGGATTGCTCGAGGGCAGGAGAAACCGGCTGATTATAGTTTCCACATCCATCTTTTGCAACTGCACCAGACGTCGCTCTAACTGCTGAGCAGTGTCTGCTGCGGACTGGGTCGAGCTGTGCTGAAGGTCATGTATCTCCTTTTGGGTCACCGTAATCAGGGCGTTGTGGATAAACCTGCCTAAATGCAGAAGCGACGGTTGTCCCGCACCGACAAAGCGAAGGAAGGCGTCAAGTTGCAGCGGTTCAAGAGACACCTGCAGATCCCGGTTGAGAGTAACTCGATGGCGAACGTTAAAGACATCGAATAAATCGAAGACATATTTCTGCTGATATTTCGATACACTGCGGCCCTCTTCCAACAGCTGCTTAACAGCATCCTCCTGGAGAAACTTCAAAAAAGCGCGATTGTCATTGAAGCCGTGAGGTTCCCAGGTGAACCGGACATATTTATCGCGAAAATGGCAGCTCATCTCGATACCGACCTGCACATGAACATTGAGAAGAGCACTCGCTTCGATCAGCTCTTCAATCACGTCCGGGCTGACCGAGTTATAATAGACCACGGTGAGATAGCGGATACCTTTGATCCAGGCATCCATAACCAGGTGGGTCGGAGACTTTCGTCCCTTGGTGTTGGCATCGTGGACACGATCATCAAAGGCATACTGATTCCACTCTTCCGGCATTTCCAACAGATAGTATTTGGCCAGCTCCGCCCGCACCAGACGCGGGTTGCCGGTAGAAACCATCCGAAAATCATGGGCCAGCTTCAACTGGCGCAATTCGTTGTCTTTGACGCGCAGCAGATCCTTCATGATCTGCAACAGCACCCTGGCGGTATTTTTCTGGTAGAAGGAAGTAGATGAGAGAGAAACTTCGTCACGGACAACACGTAAGGCCCTGATCCGATCGCGGGCCCGGCCTTTTTCAAAAGAACCCAGCAGACTGGCAATAGCGTAGGCGATTCGTAATCCGCGGGGAGCCGCCATTTCTTTGATACCATGGGGATGCATATGCTCGACAAGCAAAGAACGCAATTCCCTGGATCGGCTGCCTTTTTCCAACACTTCCTGCACGATGGTCAGGAGCTGATAGTCATCTGGGTCAAAATAAATCGCTGCAGGTTTGTTATTCATTATTGAATGTTTTTTGTTTCGCGTAAGATAAGATATACATTAACCATGCCATAACTTCTATGATATCAGGATACCGCACTATGAAACAAGAAACCAGAATACTTGGTAAAATTTGGCCGGAAAGAGACCAGACCTCCGCGATCACCATTAATCCACCCATTTATCGCGGTTCAACTGTTCTCTTTGACGGTTATAAAGAGATGGTGCAGGCGGGCCGACACGAATATGCCGGCATCACCTACGGGACGGACCGGCTGCCCACCCAGCGGCAGTTCGAAGAAGCAATGCGTCAGCTCGAAGGGGGCGCGGTAACAAGAATGTTTCAGTCCGGTATCGCCGCCATCCAGACCGCCCTGCTGACTTTTACCAAGAGCGGCGACCATATTCTGGTCGTTGACAACGCGTACAGCCCCGGCCAACGTTTTTGTAAAAAAGTCCTCAACAAATTCAATATCGGTTTTTCTGCCGTACCGGCCAACGTCGGGGCGGATATTGCGCACTATATCCGGCCCAATACCTCTCTGATCCTTCTTGAATCTCCAGGATCTATAACTTTTGAATTACAGGATATTCCGGCAATTACCGCCATCGCTCGACAAAAAAATATCGTCACCGTCCTGGATGCCACCTGGGCCACCCCGCTCTACCTCAAACCTTTCGAGTTGGGCATCGATGTGTCGATTCATTCCGTCACCAAATATATCTCGGGCTATTCCGATGTGCTGGCCGGCACGGTGAGTGTGACCGAACGGTATGCGCAGACTTTTGCCGATTTTTACAAACTGATGGAGATTTATACCCCGGCAGAGGAATGTTATCTCGCCCTGCGCGGCTTACATTCACTGGCAATAAGATTACGTCGGCACGAACAGTCGGCGCTCACCATTGCCAAATGGCTGGAGGGTGAATCCGTTATTGACCAGGTGCTCCATCCGGCGCTGCCAAACCATCCGGAACACCACCTCTGGCGGCGCGATTTTACCGGTTCCTCCGGGCTGTTTGCCTTCACCTTCAGAAAGGACTATAGCGAGGAACAACTGCGCTCCTTTATTGATTCCCTGGACCTGTTCCAGCTCGGCTACAGCTGGGGAGGGTATCAAAGCCTGCTTACCGCCGCCAGAATCACCCGGGCCCTGCCCTCGAGATATGCGGGCAAAACCGTCGTCCGTCTCAATATCGGCCTGGAAGACTGCGACGATCTTCTCGCTGATCTTGCCAAGGGTTTTTTGCTGCTGCCCGCGTAGCAAGACGAATGCAGCATATCGCTAGAATAGCTTAGCTAACCATTCCTTTTATCTGCAAAAGTACTAAAAATAAACTAAATACGACATAGTGCAAAAAAGAGTTGCTAATTTATTAGAGGATGATATCAACAGAATAATATTGATAAATTTGCATGCATTCTTTATTCGTGCTATTATTTTTGCACATCAGGTAAGCAGAGTTGACAATTTAGTCAAAACCTGAACTCTACGATGGCTAAGCCAAAAAATTTCTAACGCGTTCTATCAGGTCGGAGTTGCATGATCAGTAAGGACAACACCTTCTTTCGCATCGAAAAATCCGGCAACCTGCCGACACTTCCTGCTATCCTCATTAAATTACTGGCTGCATGTGACAACGAGGACACCCCAATGGCGGAGATTGCCGCAATCATCAGCAAAGATCCGGTGGTCAGCTGCAAAGTCCTGCAACTCGTCAATTCAGCCTATTACAGTTTTCGCTACTCCTTCACCAACATCGACCAGGCGGTTGTCTATCTCGGTGCCAACACTATTAAAAACCTTGCGGTAACCATGTCGGTTCACCAGGTTTTCGGATTAAAAAGCCTGGCAGGCCAGAAAAAATTCAATAGCAAAGTTTTCTGGTATCACTCCCTGTTATGTGCTACCCTCGCCCGTCGCCTTGCCCAAAAGATAGGTTATGGCAACATTGACGAAGCCTATCTTGCCGGTCTTCTCCATGATATCGGCAGGTTGATCCTGGTTGCTACCTTTCCGGCAGAACACGATACCATTCTTGCCAAAACTAAGGACAGACAGAACACTTTATGGGCTGAAAAACAGCTTCTGGGGGTAACGCACGGCGAAACGGGAGGCTGGTTGATGGAGAGATGGCGACTGGATTCCATGCTGGCGGATGCGATACGGTATCACCATGAACCACCTGACAGGATTAAAGAGGCATTCCCTCTGGTCAGGATTATTTATACCGCCAACCTGCTCTGCCAAAAAGATGATGTCAGTGAACAAAAATACAGTGATGTCGATCTGCTGACGGGCCTTGACCATGCCGCCATCGAAGAAATCGTCGAAGGCGCGGAAGAAGAAGTAGAAGATATCGCTTTTAATCTGGAGATCAAGGTTCAAAAACCGCACGACAGCAAGAGCAGCCCAGTCAAGAAAGACGCCCCCTCTTCCGACGGCAGCCACGACACCGACGCCGGGGCGCACGCCGGAATCTCCTCGGCAAAAGACAATGCTGAGCAACAGGAAGATATGCTGCAGCAAGCGCTGACCGCCCGGGTAAAAAGTGTTTCACTGCTGTCAAGTTTTCTTGAAAACCTGGCCCATGCCGAGAATACGGAAGAAATCATCGCTGCCGGCGAACAGGCAATGGGAATGCTTTTTGCCATTGAAAAAGTTCTATTTTTCTTGCCGGACAATAATGCCATCCTGCTGATGGGCCGAACTTCACCGGTTAACAGCCTGTATCAATTAAGCCGGGGGTTGACCCTCACCATTCAGAATAACACCAGCCTGATTGTCAAGACCTACCACCAGATGATCGGAACATCTCTGAGAGTTGATATCCCGACAGAAAATCTCGCCGATCAGCAGATCCTTAAAATACTTCACAGCGATTCAGTTCTTCTCGTTCCACTTATTGCCGACAAAAAACCCGCGGGCGTTATTCTTCTTGGTTTCTCAGATGAAGAAAAGTCACTCAGCAAGGAGGATCATAAACTTCTCCAGGTCATCATCCACCAGGTGGCACTCTGTCTGCAGATGGAGAAAATGAAGGAGCAAAAAACAGCGGAACTTAATGCTGCGAGGATCGCCGCGGTATCAATGACAGCGCGCAAAGTCGCCCATGAAATAAACAATCCCCTGGGAATCATCAGCAACTATATTACCTCGATGAAACTGAAGAATCCGGCCGATGAAGCAATGCACAACGAGTTGACCATCATTGACGAGGAGATTCAACGAATATCTTCTTTAATCAGGCAGTTGGATATATTTTCCAAGGATCCTGGTTTTCATTTCGAAGAAACTGATGTCAATGCTACCATTGAGGGTATCATCCAGCTTCTTAATGCCGCACACTTAAAGGGATCACAAATAGCTATTTCTTTTGTGCCGGACAAGACAATTGCCCCCATCGTGACCTCAAAAAATGCTATCAAGCAAATCCTGATCAATTTGTGCAAAAATGCTGCCGAAGCAATGCACGATGGCGGCCAGATAACCGTACGAACTAGGCAGCCTGCCCCGGAGCTGGCGGCAGTACAACAAGGCATTGAGATACTTGTTGCCGACACCGGCCCAGGTTTGCCGGATGCGGTGAGAAAAAGAATCTACACCCCCTTTGTAACCACCAAACAAAATGGACACTCGGGGCTTGGCTTGTCAATAGTGTATAAAACCGTCATGGACCTCGAAGGAACAATCTCACACACCAGTGATCCGATCAAAGGCACCTGCTTTTCAGTCTTTCTACCCAACTCCGACCAGAACGTATTGCCAGGGAGAGTGTTATAACCATGCAATCGAATATTCTTCTCGTAGACGACGAACCGAGATTTATTGACAGTCTCCATGATATCCTGAGGCATTTCAATTATAAATGCACCAAAGCTCCAAATGGAACTGAGGCTATCAAGCTGTTGAAAACCAATACATTTGATCTGGCCTTGCTGGATGTAGGACTGCCGGATATCTGCGGCTGTGACATAGTCAAATCAATCAAAGCTTGCAACATCAGGACTGCGGCGGTCATGCTGACCGGCATAAGTACTGTTGAAACTGCAGTAAAAGCGATGAAGCTTGGCGCCTATGATTTTCTCAGAAAGCCAATCAATCACGATCTTCTCCTTAAAACCATAGACAAAGCACTGCAGCATAACAAACTGACAAGCGAACTGCAGGTAAGTGAACAAAGATACGAAACCCTGGCGGAAGCAGCATGGGAAGGAATACTTATCCATGAAAACAGCCGAATTGTCGAAGCCAACAGCCAGTGCCTGCAGATGTTCGGCTATACCAATGCAGAGCTGTCTAAAGGCATAAAACTGGAACATCTCTTTGCCCCGGCTTCGAGAAAAATGGCCTGGAACTTTATCAAGGAAGAATTTACCGGCAGCTTTGAACTATCAGGAATAAAAAAGGATAAGACTGAGTTCTTTGTTGAGATTAAATCCAGACCGATAACCTATCTCAATAAACCGAGGCGGGTTTGTGTTATTCGTGACATCTCCGAGCGGGTCCGCGCCGAAGAGGAAAAACTCGGGCTGCAGAAAAAGCTGGCCAAGGCAAGTAAACTGAGTGCCCTGGGACTTATGGCCGGTTCGGTCGCTCATGACCTCAACAATATCCTGTCGGGAATCGTCAGCTATCCCGATCTGCTGCTGGCGCAGATGAACGAAACCGATAAGTATTATGTCCAGATTAAAAGAATCCAGGAAGCCGGGAAGCGAGCGGCGGCGGTGGTTTCCGATCTAGTGACCATAGCAAGGAACGGAGCCTCGGTCAAAACCATTGAAAATATCAATACTATCATCCTCGATCATCTCAACTCCCTCGAACATCATGAACGTCTGAGCCAATTTACGCATACTATAATCCAAACCAGCCTGTATAAAAATTTACACAACACCTGCTGCTCGCCACAGCAACTGCACAAAATCCTGCTGAACCTGATCGGCAACTCCCTGGAGGTCGTCGAAAAGCAGGGGATTATCCAGATCACCACCGAAAACTGCAAATTCACCCACCCCCTCACCACGGATTTAACCGGATCAGGGGCCGAAGATTATGTCAAATTAACTGTGGCGGACAATGGTCCAGGCATCAAAACGGAAGACGTCGATTTTATTTTCGATCCATTTTATACCACCAAGGTGATGGGTAAAAGCGGTACCGGGCTGGGCTTATCGATAGTCTGGAATATTATTCAGGACCATAAAGGCTGGATAGAGATTAAAGACAATAAGCCTGGCGCTGTTTTTGAAATTTATCTGCCGGCAACACTTGAAGTCGTAACAGCACATCAGGATTGCGGATCTGTTGATTCTATACGGGGCAATGGGGAAACTATTCTGCTCATCGACGATCAGCAGGAGCAAAATGAGCTTATGGAAAAAGTTCTCGAAAGTATGGGTTACACTCCATACTCCGTTACTTCCGGCGAAGCAGGAATAGCCTTCCTGCAGAACCGGCCGGCTGATCTGGTGTTATTGGATATGATGATGGGCGATGGCCTGAGTGGCCGCGAAACATATGAGCGTATTCTGAGGATTTACCCGCACCAGAAAGCAATTGTCATCAGCGGCTATGCCAAAAACCAGGAGGTAACCAAAATTAAAGCATTGGGGGTAGCTGACTTTATTGAAAAACCAGTGACTATTCACAAAATCGGCAATACCATCAAAAAGGCCCTGAGCCAACCCGGCAAGGGTTGTAGAGCGAAATAAAACGCCCCTATGGTACGAGAAAAAAGATCCTTTACCCGCATTGTTTTAGATATACCTGCCAACATCTCTCTTTATCATCTGGAGTTCTGCCATAAGGGAGAGATAACCAATATCAGTCTGTCCGGCTGTTTTTTCCCTTTTCAGGGGGAAGTACCGGTTGGAGAGCCCTGCGATTTAACCATTAGCGTCGGCGATGGTCTGGAAACAGAACACGTTGTTCTCACCGGTACTGTTGCCAGGTCTGATGCCGCAGGGGTCGGGATTGAATTTAACGCCTATTGCCCAGAAATCAGGCTGCAGCTGGAGAGAATTATCTCGCACGAAATAAAAAAACAGCCAACATCCGGCACTCTCAAGCACATTCATTCCAAGGCGGGGTAGATATGAAAACTATGCAAGCGCTGGTCAAGTCCAAAAGGCAGGAGGGACTCTGGCTTGAAGAGGTACCGGTTCCGGTTCCGGGCAAGAACGAAGTATTGATCAAGATTTCAAGGACCGCTATCTGCGGCACCGATGTCCATATTTTCAACTGGGACGAATGGGCGCAGCAGACCATCCCGGTGCCGATGCCGATCGGTCACGAATTTGTCGGGGTGGTTGCCGAGGTCGGTGAAAATGTCCTTGACTTTAAGCCGGGCGATCTGGTCTCCGGCGAGGGGCATCTGGTCTGCGGCCATTGCCGCAACTGCCTGGCCGGCCGACGCCATTTGTGTATGAATACCAGCGGAGTCGGCGTGAACCGCCAGGGGGCCTACGCCGAATATTTATCCATCCCGGTGACCAATGTCTGGTTTTGCGACGCCTCCATTCCGCTTGATATCCTCGCCTGTTTTGACCCACTCGGCAACGCAGTCCATACCGCCCTCTCCTTTGATATTCTTGGCGAAGATGTCCTTATCACCGGTGCCGGCCCCATTGGCTGCATGGCCGCCGCCATCGCAGTACACGCCGGAGCGCGCCATGTGGTGGTCAGTGATATAAATCCCTATCGCCTGCAGCTGGCCAAGACCGTCGGTGCCACCCAGATCGTCGATGTACGCACCGAAAAAATCAGCGATATCAAAAAAGAACTGGGTATGAAAGAAGGATTCGATGTAGCCATGGAGATGTCCGGCAGTCCTGCCGCCCTCGATTCGATTCTGGAAAATATCTGCCACGGCGCAAAAATTGCGCTCCTCGGGATCATGCCACCGAACACCCCGGTAGACTGGAACAAGGTGGTCTTTAACGGCCTGACCATCAAGGGCATTTATGGGCGGGAGATGTTTGAAACCTGGTATAAAATGACCGCCATGCTCCAGTCCGGTCTGGATATTTCCCCGCTGATCACCCATCATTTCCCCTATACCGAATTTCTCCAGGCCTTCGAGGTCATGCGCTCGGGTCAAGCAGGCAAGGTGATCCTCAACTGGGAACAAAACGAGTAAGAGAAGGGAGTAGGATATGACACTGGAAAAATTAGAGAGCGCATTACAGCAAGAGCTCATCGAGCTGCAGCAAGAAGGCCGGGCCAAACCGCCGGAACGGATCATCACCGGTTATCTCCCGCCGGAGAAAGAACGCGGCCCCCGCTATACTTTGCAGGGAGAAGATCGAAATTTTCTGCGCATGAACTCCAACTCGTATCTCTCACTGTCCAACCATCCAGAGCTGATCGCCGCCGCCGATGCAGCGACCCATCGCTGCGGCGTTGGCCCGGGGGCGGTCCGGTTTATCGACGGTACCTTCAGCTATCACCACGAACTTGAGCACCGAGTTGCCCGCTTTGTCGATAAACCGGCGGCAAAAATCTTCAATTCGGCCTATACCGCCAATTGCGGTCTGGCACTCACCATCGGCAGCAAAACCACGCATTGGATTGGCGATCAGCTGAACCATAACTCCATCATCCGGGCAATGCGCATTGCCGGAGTGCCCAGCGCCAACAAAGGCATCTACGCCCATAACGATATGGATGAATTGCGCCGTTGCCTCGATGCGGTGGGTAAGGATATAGACCGAGTGGTGGTGATCTTTGACGGTATCTTCAGCATGCGCGGAGATTATGCACCGATCGATGCAATCCTGTCGATCACCGACCAATACCGCCATAAATTTCGCGATGGAGTCATTACCGTGGTCGACGATTCCCACGGCCTCGGCGCCTATGGTGCAACGGGCAGGGGTACCCCGGAATTTTCCGGCGGCAGCCCGGATATCATTATCGGCACATTCGGCAAGGCCTTCGGGGTCAATGGCGGTTTTATCACGGCAAGTACAACCCTGATTGAAACGGTGCGACAAAAAGCGGATACCTATATTTACACCAATCCTTTAAGTGTCGCCGATTGTGCGGCGGCAACCAAGGCTCTTGATATCTGCGACAGCGAAGAGGGGTTGGCTCTGCTGGACAATCTGCGGGAGAGGACGCAGCAGTTCCGCAGCGGCCTGAAAAAAGCGGGCCTGGAATCGATTCCCGGCCCGCATCCGGTGGTGCCGGTTATGGTGCGGGACACGTCCAAAACCCACGCCCTGGTCAAGCATCTCTATGACAGAGGTATTCTGGTGGTTGGCCTCACCTTCCCGGTAGTGCCTCGAGGCGATGAATCCATGCGTTTCCAGATCAACGCTGCTCATACGAGTACGGATATTGACTATGTCCTGGAAATGCTGGCTGGATTCACGGCATAATCCCAACCTGTAAACGCTCAACAGCGCCAGACGGCCGTAGGAGCGGGTTCCAAAACCGCCCGGTTCCAAAATCCACTCTTCTATGCCCGGCAGTCTGATCGTGCGCCAGGGTTGCTGATAAACGTAAAAAATAGTGTCTCGGGCTGTCGCGAAGCCCGAGACACTATTTAAGAGCAGGTAAACCCCAGTTGTTACCTACCCCATCTTCAGCGTACTGCGTATTTTTTTCTTGATGCCGTCTATGACAAAAGGCGTCAATCGTTTCTTTTCCTTAAGGATCTTTTTAAAGAGGTCCTTTTTTTTCAGAGGAATTTGTGGCCGTGTCGCGGGAATCAGTGACAACGAATGCGTCGGGCAGGAGCCGATGCAGGCGCCACAGCCAAGACAGTTCTCAGTAAGCACTTGCATCTGCCTCTTTTTCCTGCCGTTTTCCGTATCGAAAAGCTGCAGCGCCGTCACGTTGCAGGCCTTTTTACACAGGCCACAGCCAACACAAGTCTCGCTGTTGATCTGCAGGGTATAATTGGTTTTGGCTATACCCATGGGAAAGCCCTGGTTTATCCCGCCGAGAAGCTCGCAGCAGCAGGAGCAGCAGTTGCAGATAAATGACGGTTTATGCCTGATATTATCGGTGATATGGGTCAAATTGAGATCTCTTGCCTGTGCCAGGATGGCCAGGAGCTGGTCTTTGCTGCGATATTCGGCAAAATTCCGGCGGACCATAAACCTGGCGGCCGTACCCAAGGAGATGCAGATCTCTTTGGTCGGCGCATTTTTATCACAGCTTTTACCTAAGTGTTCTTTTTTATGGCGGCAATAACACATCCCGATAGCGCCATAGCTGCTGCTGTTGATGATTTCCCGGGCACTCTCATAAGTCGCCACCTGGGAACTGACCGGAATATGCTCTTCATAAGGCAGCGCCCGGGTAAGCGGGGTCTTGCTGACAAAAAACTCCCGGCCCATCCGCTGCTCGGGGTCGCCAAAAAGATACTCGGTCATCAACTCGGCAAGTTCGGTTACCGGCAAATCGCTGCGCTGTTTCATAAAGCTGAACTCGAAAAAACCGATCAGCCCCGGCATCAGCAGATAGTAGGTTTTCCCACCGTAGGTCGTATCCATGACCAGCCCTTTTTCCGCCATCGCCTCAAGCTGCTGCGCCAACCGGTCTTTTTCCCAGCCGGTGGCCTTTAGCAGCTCTTTTAACGTCGCCTCCGTCAAGGGAAAGCGGGAAGCGACATAGGCATCATCTTCGGAAAAGAGGATGGCCAGGATGCGGCGCAGCGTCTCAGTATCGGGTAGGCCGATGGGATATTTATTGAGGCGGTCGATCAGGGGAACGATGCTGCTTTTACCGTCGAGATGGTGACCCATTTTACTTTTTCCTATTCATTCATAACATATTGATCGCAAAGAGCAGAGACACTCTCCCAGACCCGGCCAAAACCTGCTTTGTCCTGAGCAGGTTTTTTGATCATTTGTTGAAATATCTCTTCCTGCGCGGCCGAATTGTCATGGCCGAGAATCATCTTCAGGGCAAAGGATGAATAATCTTTTACCAGAAAAGTGAAGATCTGTTCCAGCAGATCTTTATCGAGATCGTATATTTTAGCGTTTTCCAGGATCAGCTGAGCATAGACAATAAGGGTGAAAAGCTCACCCGCCGCCAGCATATAGTCGATATTTTTGGTCTGCTCTTTGCTCGGTGGCGCCTTCATCAGCAGGGTGCGGAACAGTTCCATCTGCTCTTTAAACACCAAAACATTAGGGGAATCTACCCCCCTATAAGCCAGGTCATATTTCGGGAAACGAATGGCGGCCAGGCTGCCGGTTTTCTGGGCAAAGAGATAGGCGTCATCGCCCGCTGCGTTTATCTGCGGGATTTCCGGATATTCAATAGGCTCGAAAAAATAATTTTTAACAAACTTGATAATCAGCGCCATATTGACATGCTCGGTCCCTTCGAGTTTGGGCAGCATGCCGACATCGCGCAAAGCCATCTCAAAATAGGTATCCTGCTCATAACCTTTGGCGGCGATGATCTCGTGGAGCAGGGCCACCACTTTTTCCCCCTGACCAGTCACCTTCATCTTGACCACCGGATTAAAGAGCAGATAGCGACGATCCTCATCGGAGGCACTGCGCAGATAATCAGCAGCCCGAAAGGCAAACAGTTTCATGCCGAGCAACCGGGCATAACTTTCGGTAAAAAGCTTTTGCACATGGGGAAAATCGGTGACATACCGGCCATAGAGACTGCGGTGCGCCGCGTGGTTCAGCGCCTCGTAAAAACAGTGCGTACCGATACCGATCGAGGCACAACCCAGCTCGAATTTGCCGATATTGATGGTATTAAGCGATGAGTTCCAGGCATGTTCCCCACGCGAGATTATATCTTCTTCGGTAATGGGATAATCGTGCAAGGCATATTCGGCGACATAGGCCTGACGTACTCCCGAGGTGTCGATCTTCTTGATGCATTCATATTTTTCGTGCTGGGGATCAACCACAAAAAAAACATATTCGCCGGTGCCGTCAATCTTGGCGAAGGTCGAGACCAAGGCGGCAGCGTTGCCGTTACCGATATAGTACTTTGAACCCCTGGCCAGATAGGTACCGTCTTCCTGGGGAACTAGCAGCATCTCGCTTGAATATAAATCAGCGCCGTGGGTTTTTTCGGAGAGGCCAAAGGCAAAGATGCCTCCCTCGGCCAGGAGCCTGGCCGCCTTTTGTTTTACCGCCTCGTTGCTGCCCATCCAGATCGGACCAAGGCCGAGAATGGTTACCTGCCAGGCATACCAGTAACAGAGCCCATAAAAACCGAGGATCTCATTGAATTCGCTGATGCGGTACATATCCCAGCGACCGTTAGTATCCATGCTATATTTAGCGGGCGTCAGAAAGTCGGCAAAAATCTTCTCCTCTTTGATAAAGTCGAGAAAATCCTCGTACCAGACCATCGCCTGATCATCTTCCTTGATTTTTTTCAGCCCCTTTTTTTCAAAAAAATCGATGGTTTTAAGGACCAGTTCCAGCGATCTTCCATCGGCATGGAACCGCTTATATTTTTTGGGGTTAAGCAGCAACAACGAATGGGACATGGGGGGTCTCCTAGGAGGCTAGCCAAGAACGGCCGCATGAAATAATTCGGTGACATCATCGAATAAGCCGATCTCCTCAAGCGCCCGGCGAAGTAATTCCGGCTGCTGGAGAAAATCCTTCATAAATACGATTTCCGAGGCCTTGAGATAGATCTGGAAGGTGTCCAGGACCCGACCATGCAGCACCTTCTCGATCAAGCGCATGACATTTTCTTCTTCCCGATAAGGGCTGAGCTGTTGTGCCCTCTGCAGGAGTTTTTCAATATAAAAAAGCAGCACACTCTTGATACTCTTGACCGTCTGCCGATGCGAAGGCAGAACGGTTTTACCCTGCAGGCCGGCTAGTTTGACAAGGCTCGTGCAATAGGCTTGATAATTTTTAAAGCGTCCACCGCTTATCAGATCGACATCGAGCAGCGGCGACTGAAACACTCCCCGTAACAGGGTATCGCCGGTAACCGCCCAGGTATCTCCGACATAGACAAGATCACTCTGGGAGTGCCCGGGACAGGTTAAGATCTCTATTTTCAGCCGCACGGGCAAATCAGTTTCCGCCACCCTGAAGTGCTCAGGAAAGGGAGGAAACAAAACGCCACTATCAAAGATCTGGCGCAACTTGGCAAGGTAGGCTGCATCAAAACCTAACTCGGCGAGCAGATGAGCCATTGCCTCGATGCGGCCGTCGTGCTGGGCAATCTTCAGACAATCTCGATAAGGAAAATAGAGTGTGGCATCAGTATTCTCTTCCAGCCAGTGGGCCTGCCCGTAGTGATCGATATGACAATGGGTAATAAAGATATGTTCGAGTTTGCTCAGATCAATATGCTCTTTAAGATACCGCCGCCCTTCCTCGGTGGGCGGACCGGTATCAAAAAGCACCAGTTCGCCCTCAAGGTTACCCGTATAACAGTGAACCGGGCCAACCATATAGGGCGTACTGATGGTATGCTGCGTCAACATGGGCACAACTAGAAGATATACTTTTCCGCTTCGCAGGCAGCTTTGGCGAGAGTTCGCTTGGCGGCCAGAAGTCCGGTGGCATCATACTTGGCAAAACGCCTGATGCCGGAGAGGATCATGGTTAAAGTATCTCCTTCCTCGATATAAAAAGCTCCTTTTCTGGCAGCACTTCCTGCGGTCTCAGAGGCTTCGAAGGCAAAAATCTTGACTGCAGCCCGCAATAACTCCTGTTTCCCTTCACTTGCTTTGCCGAAGTTTTTCTCGGCGCGCAGGACCGTGCTCTCCAGAGCAAAAATCTGGATGGCAATATCCGCCGCCGCCATCAAAATTTCCTGCTCGTTGGCCAGCTTATCCATAAACTTCTGCACCCCGGCCCCGGAGAGGATCAAAAACAATGTCTTCAGGTTGGTAATGAGAGCCTTTTCTCGGGCAAAAAGGATGGACTCGTCGAGTTCCTCAAAGCTGGGCGTCATGAGTGACTCAAATGCCTTCATGGCCTTGGCCTGCAGCGGCAGCTCGCCTTTCATGGCCTTGCGCAGGATCATGCCGGGGATGAGCAGGCGGTTGATTTCGTTGGTGCCCTCAAAAATCCGGTTGATTCTTTCGTCGCGATAAAAACGCTCCGCCGGATAGTCGGCAACAAAGCCATATCCGCCGTGGATCTGCAACACCTCATCAACGGTCTTGGCCAGGACTTCACTGCAGAACACTTTGGAGATACCGCATTCCGAGGCATATTCCTCGATGCCTTTGAGGTATTCGTCATAATAGTTATCGATACCCTTTTCGATGGTGGCGATTTTATCGTCAAGCAGACCCGCAAGGCGATACACCAAAGACTCCGAGGCAAAGATATAGGCGGTCAGATCGGCAATTTTCTGGGAAATGGCGCCAAACTGGCTGATCGGGGTATTGAACTGCTTGCGCTCATTGGCATATTTAATACCTTCAGCCAGAGCCATTTTCGAGGCACCGGTGACGCCCGCACCGAGTTTGAAGCGGCCGATATTGAGCACATTAAAAGCAATCTTATGGCCTTTGCCCTTCTCACCGAGCAGGTTCTCCACCGGCACTTTGCAGTTATCGAGGATGATCTGGGTAGTTGACGATCCTTTAATCCCCAGTTTCTTCTCTTCAGCACCGACTATCAAGCCCGGAAAGCTCTTCTCCACCAGAAAAGCGGTGAAATGCTGTTTATCAATCTTGGCAAAAATGGTGAAGAGCTCAGCAAAACCGCCGTTGGTGATAAACTGTTTGGTGCCGTTTAAGATATAGTGCTTGCCGTCCTCAGAAAGAACTGCGGTTGCCTGGGCACCAAGGGCATCACTGCCGGAGCCGGGTTCAGTCAGACAGTAGGCGGCGCACCACTCACCGGAAATTATTTTTTCCAGGTATTGATCTTTCTGAGCAGCCGTTCCGTAATAGACCAGCGGCAGCGTTCCTATGCCGGAGTGGGCCGAGTAGGCCACGGAAAAAGAACCACCGAAAGATATCTTCTCGCTCACCAGCATGGTCGATGCCTTGTCCAGCTCCAGTCCGCCATACTCTTCCGGGGCGTCCATCATAAGCAGACCCAGCTCACCGCATTTTTTCATGCCGGCGACGACCAGATCAAAGTTTTGTTTGTCAATTTCTTCAATATGGGGAACAATTTCGTTCACTACAAACTGCTCTGTAGTCTCGCCCATCTGCCGTTGCTCATCGGTAAAATCCTCCGGAGTAAAGACATCTTCACAGGGAGTTTCTGCAATTAGATATTCACCGCCGTTGAGTATTTTTTCAGCCATTGTTATCACCTTATATTTTGGAATTACTGGTTCCCAAACTTTTCATATTTTGCAAATTGATCAGCAGTGCTGCTGATCAATTTTATAATTTCTCGAATACTCCGGCGGCTCCCATTCCTCCGCCTATACACATGGAAACCAGGCCGTAACGCAGTTTTCTTCGGCCCATCTCATGCAGCAGGGTGGTGGTCAGTTTCGCTCCGGTACATCCCAGCGGATGACCAAGCGCGATGGCACCGCCATTGACGTTGATGATTTCCGTATTGAGACCAAGAGTTTTGATAACCGCCAGCGACTGGGCGGCAAAGGCTTCGTTTAATTCGATCAACTCGATGTCTTCCTGCTTCACTCCCGCCAGCTTCAAAGCGGCGGGAATTGCGGTGATCGGGCCAATGCCCATAACTTCCGGGGCGCAGCCGGTGGCGGCAAAAGCGAGAAAACGGGCCATCGGGCTTTTGCCGATTTTTTCAAGGTATTCTTCCGAGACCACCAGAGCAACAGCCGCACCATCAGTCATCTGTGACGAGTTGCCGGCGGTCACCGGGCCACCAACTTTAAAGGCGGGTCGTACCTTCCCCAGACTTTCCACCGTGGAACCAGCCCTGACCCCGTCATCGACGGTGACCAGTTCTTTGACCTTTTTCATCTTGCCGTCAACCAGCATATCCTTTTCGATTTCAACGGGAATAATCTCATCGGTGAAACGTCCTGCTTCGATAGCAGCAGCGGCTTTAGCGTTGCTGGCAGCGGCAAAGGTATCCATCGCCAGGCGATCGATGCCATAACGCTCGGCAACCAGCTCGGCGGTGACGCCCATAGACGAGAAAGCCTCCGGCCAATCGACCATCAGGCCCGGATTGGCGCTGTACTTGAGCCCACCAAGAGGCACGCAGGACATCGACTCGACGCCGCCGGCAACAATGCAGTCAGCAAAACCGCACATCACCCGCTCGGCGGCAAGGGCAATGCTCTGCAGTCCGGAAGAGCAGAACCGATTAATGGTCTGGCCCGGAACCTCGATTGGCAATCCAGCTCGCAAAGAAGCTACCCGGCCAATATTCATGCCTTGCTCAGCTTCAGGAAAGGCACAGCCCAGATAGACATCATTGACCGATGCCGGATCGATGCCGGTCCGTTCGACCAGCCCCTTTATCGCCAGGGCCGCCAGTTCGTCCGGCCGCATATCTTTGAATTTTCCTTTATTCGCCCGACAGCCTGGTGTTCTATAGCTAGCGAGAATATATGCTTTTTTCATATTAATTTCCCCTTAGAGAGATAGTTGATTAATTTCGCTGGGATTAATTACGCAAGGCCTTTCCAGTCTTGAGCATATGCTGGATGCGCTCGGCAGTCTTTTTATTGCCGCAGAGTTTTAAGAAGCTTTCCCGCTCCAGCTGGAGCAGATATTCTTCGGTGATAAGGGTCCCGGGATTTACATCACCGCCGCACATGACCTGGGCAATGATCGTGCCCATTTCGGCCTCATATTCGGTAATAAATTTCCCCATCTGCATATTCCACAACTGGCTCTTGATCGCAGCAGAAATGCCCCGACCCGGAGCCGGAATGTTTTCCACCGGTCGTTTCGGCCGATAATTAACCGCTAAGGCTAAAACCTTCTGCTTGGCATCGCCGATCAGCTTATCAATATCCATGGTGATCGAATCGCCGTTCTGCATATAGCCCATGCCGAAAAGTTCCGCCGCGCCCATGGACACCTTGGCCATGGCGATCTGCTCGAAGTTTTTGATGATAAACGGCTGGACATCGGTCTTATTCTGCTGCGCCAGCTGGATGGCCCGAAGACTCATCTCTTTGGTACCGCCACCGCCGGGCAAAAGACCAACACCGATCTCGACCAGGCCCAGATAGGTCTCGGCAGAGGCATTGATGGCATCGGAATGGAGACAAAACTCCGCCCCCCCGCCAAGCGCCATATTAAACGGCGCGCTGACCACCGGCACCTTGGCGTATTTCACCGCCATGGTCGCCTTCTGGAAAGCGCGAATGGCCATGGCGATATCGTCATATGCTCCTTCGGCCAAGGCCACGGCGATCATCATCAGGTTGGCGCCAACCGAGAAATTTTTGCCATGATTGCCGATAACCAGGCCAACCCCTTCCTCTTCCGCGCGTTTAATGGCCTTATGGGTCATGGCCAGGATATCGCCGCTGATGGAATTCATCTTCGAATGGAACTCAAAACCAAAAACCCCGTCGCCAAGATCGATCACCGAGCAATTAGCGTTTTTCTCCACGACCTTGCCCGCTTTTTTTAGGATCTGCAGTTGGATCTGACCCTCTTTAACCGGCAAGGGCAGGTATTTTTTAGTGGCAAAATCATAGTATTCTTTCTGTCCGCTGTCGCTAAAACGGTAGAAGCTTTCCACACTTTTCAGGCTGTCCGGGACCTTGACGCCATCTTTTTCGGCCCGTTTGACAAAGGCGGCAACGCCGATGGCATCAAGCATCTCAAAGGGTCCGATCTCCCAGTTAAAGCCCCAGCGCATGGCGTTGTCGACGTTGACCACATCGTCGGCAATCTCCGGAATGCGATTGACGGTATAGATCAAGGTATCACGGATACTTTTCCAGGCAAATTCAGCACCTTTATCTTTTGCTCCGACCACCATTTTCACTTTCTGAGCGGGATCGTCGACCTGCTTGACCATCTGCACCGAGGCAAATTTCGGTTTGGCAAGCGGTTTATAGTCGCCCGTTGTGTAATCATAGTAGAAAATCTGTTTTTTGCCGTCGACCATATCTTTTTTATAAAAACCCTGCCTGGTTTTATTGCCGAGCTGTCCGGAATCGATCATCTTTTTCATAAAGTCCGGCATCTTGAAAACTTCTCTTTCCTCATCCTCCGGCAAAAGATCGTGTGAGTTAGTCCCGACATGACCGAGCGTATCCAGGCCGACCAGATCGGCAGTCCTGAAGGCCGCACTTTTGGGCCGGGCGGTAGCGGGACCGGCAACCGAATCGACTTCTTCCACCGTCATGCCCATTTCGACCATATGCTGGATACCCTTATAAATTGCATAAGTACCGATCCGATTGGCGATAAAATTGGTGGTGTCCTTCGCATAGACAATCCCCTTGCCCAGCCGGCTGCTGATAAAATCGGCCAGTCCCTGCATTATCACTGGATCGGTTTCTTTGCAGGGAACAATCTCCATCAGACGCATATAGCGCGGCGGGTTGAAAAAGTGGGTGGCCAGGAAATTTTTGCGCACCTCAGCAGGCAGCACTGCCGCCATTTCGTTAACCGAAAGACCACTGGTGTTGGTGGTAAGAATGGCGCCAGGGGCAAGATTGGGCACAATTTTTTTAAGCAGATCAAGCTTGATCGGCATATATTCAACTACGACCTCAATGATCCAGTCACAGGTCTTCAATTTCGCCAGGTCATCTTCCAGGTTGCCAATCTGAATCTGCGCCGCATATTCCTTTAGGTAGAAGGGGGCGGGCTTCATCTTCAACAAGCCCTGCAGACCATTGGCGGCAATACGATTACGCACGATGGGGCTGTCCAGTGTCAAACCCTTTGCTTTCTCCTGCTTGTCCAATTCTTTCGGTACGATATCAAGCAAAAGAATTTCCAATCCCGCATTGGCCAGATGGGCCGCAATGGTCGCTCCCATAACTCCGGCGCCAAGTACGGCTACTCGATTAATTTGCCTCATGTTGTCTCTCCATTATTTTTTTGTCTACCGGGCAATCGTCCCATTGCCTTTAGTTACATACAGGTCCTCGATAACACCTCGGTATTTGTCGAGAATAAATTTGCGTTTCAATTTCAGTGTCGGGGTCAGCTCACCGCCCTCAATCGAGAAGTCATTCAGCACCAGAGCGAAATATTTAATGGTTTTATATGGCGGGTAACTCTTGTTCAATTCTTTGATGCGACTCGCATACAGCTCTTTGACCTGGGCGTTGACCACCAGTTCTTCGGTGTCGATGTAGCTGATATTCTGCGCGCGGGCAAAATCGATCATCTGTCCAATATCCGGGGTGATTATTGCCACGAGATAGGGTTTACGGTCGCCGAAGACGATGGCCTGAGAGATATATTTATCCAGCTTCAGCTCGTTTTCGATCGGCTGGGGAGCGATGTTTTTGCCGCCAGCGGTGACGATCAACTCTTTTTTCCGATCGATAATATAGACAAAGCCTTCTTCATCGATTTTGGCAATGTCTCCGGTCTTGAACCAGCCATCTTCAAAGGTCTCCATGGTGCCTTCATCGTTTTTATAATAGCCGATCATTACCTGCGGCCCCTTGACCAGCAATTCCCCATCTTCGGCAAGCTTAAGCTCCGTTTCACGCAGGGCCTTGCCGACCGAATCGAACCGTACCATGCCCACCCCACTGATGGCGACTCCGGGGCTGGTCTCCGTCAGACCGTAACCGTTGAAGACCGGCAGACCAATGATCCACATGAATTCGTTGACCGTTTTATCCAGCGGCGCGCCACCACAAAGGAAGTAGTGCAACCTGCCGCCAAAGCGAGCACGGATTTTCTTAAAGACCAGCTTATCGTATAATTTATACTTCAGACTGAGCAGGCCGAGGGGCTCGTTGGTAACATATTTTTTGGTGACATACTCCCGGCCCACCGCAATGGCCTGGTGAAAAATCTTCTGCCGTATCGGCGGCATCTGGTTGACACTGTCGTGGACCTTGGCATAGATTTTTTCGAATAACCGAGGTACACTGACCATCGTTGTCGGCCGAACTTCCACCATATTTTCCATGACTGCGGCGGCATTTTCGGCAAAGGCGATATGATTACCGTTCATCAGGGTCACATAATAGCCGGCGGTCCGTTCCAGGACGTGGCTCAGCGGCAGAAAACTGAGAGTGGTTTCGTCTTTTTGCGGCATGCCCAGCTGTTTGAGACCATACTCGGCATTGATCATGATATTTCGCTGCGTCAGGAGCACGCCTTTTGGTACACCGGTCGTCCCGGAAGTATATATAATGGTAATAATATCATCGTGGGTAAGCTTGTCGATCTGCTCTTCAATCTGCTGGGTATCCTCAGCGGATAGCGGGGTATCGACTTCGGACAACTGATACTGGGTATTAACGGGGAAAGCACGACTGCCAAGAAATGGTTCGTAGGATACGACCAGCTCCACATCGGGAATCTGATCTTTTACCGCATAAAGCTTTTCATACTGGCCCTTGGTTGAGCAAAAGACAATTCTCGCTTCACTGTGGTTGATGACATAAGCCGCCTGCTTGCCGGTATTGGTGGCATAGATAGGCACCGTGATGCAGCCTACGCTCTGAATTCCGAAATCTGAGATCGCCCAGCCAAGGCGATTTTCCGAAAAGATGGCGATTTTATCGCCCGGCATCACCCCATATTTGCGCAGTCCTCGGGCCAGCATCAGAACCCGTTCATAAAAGTCCGCATAGGTCAGAGATACATACACCCCCTTTTTCTTGTAGCTGATCGCGGTCTTCTTGCTGTATTTGCGGGCATTATCTTTAAGAATTGCCGGGATCGACTGATAGGACATTACATTCATACTTTCCTTTCTCCCCAAGAACTGTTCACACCGACACGTCGCGCATAACGTTTACGTTAAATAACACTCCTGGACTTTTTATACATTACCTTAACGTTGAAGTCAATATCAAATGGAGTAATTTTTTATATCAGCTATCCTGTTGAACAGCGATGCAAATCGATCCACCAAAAAACTTCTCACCTTTTCTTTATAGCACTATAACAACCTGTTACTTAAAAAATGTGCCGCGACCTTTTTCGATGAATATTCATCCTCAAGACCACAGAGCTCGCATATTCAATTGCCTATGTCGACCTTTTACGTAAAATTTGGCTCATTTTGTCTTTATGATTGTACCGGACCCAGCAAATCGATTAGTCTTTACCGGGATAAAATGAAGAAACATACATTTGATGGACTCGTAAAGTTGATGTAGGGGACCATGTGTGAGTGCCCCTACGGAAGTGGTAATGAAGGATTTTTACGAAGTTGTCAAATTTGACAGTGGGACAGGAAAAAATGAAGGATCAATTAGCAAACAGTGCCAGAAAAGTGCAGGACTTTCTGAGCGCAAACGGCTATAAATGCACAGTACAACAACTACCGGGATCGACACGGACAGCCCAGGAGGCGGCAGACAGCGTCGGCTGTAGCGTATCGCAAATAGCCAAATCCCTCATCTTCAAAGACAAGGAGACCAGGCAAGCCATCCTGATAATTGCTTCCGGCTCAAACCGGGTGGATATAAAAAAGATTCACCATGCGACGGGCCTGCAACTCGGCAGGGCCGATGGAAATTTTGTCAAGGAAACAGTTGGTTATGCTATCGGTGGCATCCCACCAGTCGGTCATACCACACCCCTTAGAACCATCCTCGACCCCGATTTGAAAAAATATCAAGCCATCTGGGCCGCTGCCGGAACGCCTTATGCCGTCTTTCAGCTGCACCCAGATGAACTGGCGATGATGACCGGAGGTGAATGGATTGAACTGGCCTAATAGATTACATTAAGGACGAAACGATGAGCCAACTTTATATAGCATTCGGTTCCCTCCTGGCCCTTATAGGAGTTGTGGCCAGATCGCTCAGTTCCCACACCCTACTCCAGCTCCTTGAAGCCCGCGGCAAGCTGAATAATTTCAACCTGGCTGCTGATTATCTGTTATTCCATGGCCTGGCACTGATCGGCATCGCGATCCTCTGCCATCTTTTCCCAACAGGGAAATACCACCAGGCAGGTTGGGCTTTTCTTCTTGGCTCCGTCCTCTTCCAGGGCACAGTCTTGACCAAGAGCTTTATCTCCATCCAGCCTTTTGGCTTTCTCACGCCCCTTGGTGGCTTTGTTTTAATGGTGGGTTGGGGATTGTTGTTTATTGCCGCGCTGCACGGTTATTTTCTTACTAATAGTTAACTTTCCAGGCGGGCAGACGTTCTATAGTGTTCACCAGCTTCGCAACCGCTCGCTGTTGATTATACCCGGCATATTTCTCTGCCATTTGCTGGGCCATCTGTTCAAAAAAGGGATCTGTCAAGAGCCTTTCCAATGCTGCAGAAAAGGTTTCATCAAGTTCTTTTATCCCTAGACTCATGCCAATTCTTAACTGTTTAACAGCACGACCCATCATCCATTGCTCAACGGTTGTCGGAATCATCAACATCGGCACCCCTGCCAGCAATGCAGCGGCAGCAAGCCCATGACCACCGTGGGTGATCACCATGTCCATATCCGCCAAAACACTCGATAGCTTGACCATTGAGCCGATAATACGGATGGTGGTATTATCATATAACGCAGCTAGTTCCTGGTTAATACCGGGAATATGAGCAATTACGTCGGCACCGCTGACGGCCAGATTTTGCAGAATATGCTCGATGCCCCGAAAAGGACGAAGATAGAGAAATATGCGAACCTTTCTCTTCTCTCTCCAGTGTAGCGTGACACCATAATCGAGCAACGATATTGGGCCGATATAACACCCACCAGAGCGTCGCCGGTAATGATCCAACTCTGGGATAGTTGCCAGCAGACTGATATCACTTCTAAGGATCTCTTGCAAGCTTCGATAAGAAAATTGGCTTTGGTGTGAGCTAATTTGATTGATATGTTTGAGCAGTTCCACCTCTCTGGCCAGCAACTGCTTTGGCGTAAGTCTCGGATATGGCCTAAAACATGGATAAGGAGATACATCCGGCGGATACTCAAAACCGGTATTCAATGACAGACATGGCAGACCCACCAATCGCGCAGAAAACTGGGCAACAGGTGCGTACTGAGCGACAACAACATCGGCTTCCATAGTCTTGAAAATCTCTTGCCAGGACAAGACAAGTCCTCTAAGAACCTCGAAGTTGCCGAATCCGGCTTGGGCAAGGATATCGGCAAAGCTGACAGGCTTATGCGAACGGTTTTGACGAACGATTGGTTGAGGTGCCTGCATATAATGAAATTTTTCAACGTCAAGCAGTTGCTCTACAGAAGCACCATTTTTAACGACAAAAAGAACGCAGTGTCCCTTTTGTCGAAGAGGACGTGCAATGCAGAGGAGTTTTGCGAGGTGCCCATAGTTGCCGCCCAGTTCCCAGGCCAGTAATATCTGCATGCTATGAAGCAAACACGAAATCTTTGACCATCAGTTCGTGCCTGGATAAAAGATAAGCAAATTCGACAGCAACGCCCTGACCATTGCTGTTTTGTTCCGAGGATGGTAAGAGGATTTCCGTTATCCCGCAGGAACCTGAACTGTCGGTTGAAGTTTTCCCACGTATCTTTGTCAGGTCAGTTTTTTTTATGAAATTGAGCATATTCCTCCATAATATTTGGCTTTTCCCACTAATTCGTTCCCAAGTAACACATGGGAACGAGGGGTACTTTATGGTTCACGCAGACTTTCATCAAAAACGCGAATAATGGGATAAAGGAAATAGGAAATTACCGAACGTGTACCGATCTTTATCTCCGTTCTTACCTTCATACCGGGCATCAGGCGAAATCCAGGCGGGACATTGCGCAGTTTCGTCGACAAAAGACTGATTCTCGTTCGGTAAAATGCATCCTCTGTCTCGGAAGGCGATTGCGCCAGCGATCCATCCCGGTCACTCAACCGAAAACTGTCCTCACTGATAACCCGTACTTTGCCTGGCAGGGTATCGTGACGTTGGAACGGAAAAGCGTCAAGCTTTACTCGGGCCGAATCCTCGGTTCGAATTCGCGCAATATCTTTTGAAGGAACGTTCACCTCCACTTCAATGGTACTATTGAGTGGCACAAGAGTAATCAGAGGTTCAGCCTGGCGGGTAATCGAGCCCACCGCCAATTCCGCCATCTGTAAAACGATTCCCGGCTGAGGAGCCCGCAAGCTGACAAGATCATGTAACCTTTTGGCCTTGGTGATCTCCTCCTCTACCTTTTCCAATTCATTGCGCAGGGAGACTTCCTGTTCCATCAGCTCGCCGTTGCGTTCTTCAATAAATTTTTGCCATTCCGATCTTGCCTGTTTCAGCTCATGAGTAATAACTTGCTCTTCCGCAGATAATCCGGCCATATCATCAACAGTCTGAAATCTGTTTTTCTGGGCATCCAGTAGCCTGAGCCGATAATCAGTATCGCGTTGCCGGATTCTGGCCACGGTTCCTTCAACGTCACGCAGCAGTTTCAGTTGTCGCTCCTTGCCCTGCTGTTGCATTTTGTTTAATGAGAGTTTCGCATCAAGCGCTGCAATCCGTTCTGCATTGAATTGTTTATTGCGCTTAAAGATAATTTTTCGCTGACGAAACAACTGCTCTTGAAGCCGCCCGTCTTCGCCTTCTTCCTGCAGCGCCGAAAAAGTTTTTCCCTTGAGCTCTGCCTGAATCCGTCGGACTTGGGCGCCAATAACATGCGCTTGTTTAGTGAGCTGCGTCAGGTCGGCACTGGCAAAAGTCGAATCCATTGTCGCCAGGAGTTGGCCTTTTTCAACAGTCTCGCCAACCTGCACTTCAATAGACCTGATGACCGCTGTATTCAGTGACTGGATGACAATTGTCGGCGAGGTGGTAATAAGCTTGCCCTGGGCAACAACAATCCGATCCACCTTGAAGATGACCGCACCAATCACTGTCGCCACAAGACTTCCGAGAATGATATAAAGCACCCAGCGGATTTTGCCGGGAACCGGCCGGTGTTCGATTTCAACCGCATCCGGTTGATATTCAAGCACATCATGAGAAATCTTCTTGTTGGCCATACCTTCCCTACTTAAGTTCCATCTGTTGTTGCCAGAGTTTCTTATACAAGAGGCAATTCTGCAGCAGACTCTTATGAGGACCATAACCGACCAACTTGCCCTCATCTAAAACCATGGTATTGTCCGCATCTTTCAGCATGGATAAGCGATGAGAGACGATGAAGACCGTTCGTCCTTGCGAAATTTTTGCCAGATTCTCCCGAACTATTCGCTCGCTTTCCGGATCGAGCGAACTGGTCGCTTCATCTAAAATGAGGATTCCCGGGCGGGTTAAAAGGGCTCGGGCGATGGCCAGCCGCTGTCGCTGCCCTCCCGACATATTGCTGGCCCCTTCTTCAAGCAATGTGTCGTAGCCCTGGGGCAGTTTGACGATAAACTCATCGGCACCAGCCAGGATCGCCGCCTCAATGATCTGCTCGCGTGACGCCCCTGCCTGTCCCGCGCGAATATTATCAGCAACGGAAGCCCTGAATAAAAAACTCTCCTGCAGCACCACTCCACTCTTTCGCCGCAGATGCGCCGTATCAATTTCATTGAGGTAACAGTTATTTATCCTGATCGTGCCGGTAGATGGGAAATACGCTTTCTGGAGCATCCGAGTCAGCGTCGTTTTCCCTGAACCGCTGGGACCGACGACACCTAGAGTGGTACCGGCAGGGATAGTAAGGGAAATCTCCTGTAAGGCATTGGGCAAATCCGGGGCATAACGGAAACTGACCCGATCGAAAATTATGTCACCTTGTAATGATGGTCGGATACCATGGCGATCGGCGCCCCATTCCGGTTTGGCATTCATCACCACCCCAAGTTTTTCGACCGAGAGCGCAGCCTCCTGATACTGATGAATAAGTCCAACCAATCGAACCAATGGTGAGGTCACCCGCCCGGCCAGCATCTGAAAAGCAATCAACGATCCGACGGTCAATACGCCGCTAAACACCTGGTTTGCTCCTACCCAGATCAATACCACGGTCATTAACCGTTCGAGCAGTTGGGTAAGCGATTTAGCGGTAATAGAAATTTTACCCACCCGAAACTGCATGCTTATCGCTCGAGCCACCTTCTGTTCCCATTGACTGCGTAATAACGGTTCAATGGCCATGGCTTTGACCGTCGGCATACCGTTGATCGTCTCGACCAGCATCGCCTGCCTGTTTCCTTCGGCGTCATACAAGGCGTTCAACCTACGTTTGAACGGCGCAATAAGCACCAGTATCACCATGGCGATCAGCAGGGTAAAAACCAGCACAATGGTGGTTAGCTCGAAGCTGTAAAAAAACAGAAAAGGAAGGAAAACGAACAGCGAAGTCGCCTCAAGCATGGTGAGAAAAACACTGCCGGTGAGAAAACCACGAATGTTAGCGGTCTGTTGCATATGTTTGGTGAGCACGCCGGCAGTGACCCGCTCAAAGAAGTTAAGAGGCAAATTGAGCATATGCCGAAAGGTTCTGGAAGTGACCCGCAGATCGATCTTATTAGTGGCATGAAGGAGCAGATAATCGCGCAGAAAATCGAGGCAGCCGTTCACTACCAGCATCAGGGTCATGCCAATCCCCAGCATATGTAGGGTCGTGAAGGCCTGATTGACTAAGACTTTATCAATGACGATCTGAAAAAAAATCGGGGTGACCAAGGCGATTGCGTTGATAAAAAGCACCGCGATGGCAATATCGACAAAGGCCGTTTTCTGGCGCAGGATCTCCGGAATAAACCAGCGCAGGCTGAAAGGTTGCGTTGCATCGCTGAGTTTATAAACCCGCTTAAAGAGATAGATTTCACCGGTCCAGAGGGATGCGAATTCCTTCCTGGTCATCCGCAGATGCCCGCCTCCCGTGCCGCTCAGCGGGTCATAACAGGCGATCGTCGATTCCTGCCCGGCAGTATCAGTACCAAGAACTCCACCAACAACCACATGGTGGCCACTGCGCAGACGGGCAATCGCCGGATAGGCTTTATTAAGCTGGAGAAGACTCGGCCAATCCAGATGGAGCAACTTGGCACGCAGTCCCCGGTCTTTACCCATGCGAATGAGCGTATCTGGGGGGATTTCCTTATACCCAAGATTATATTCATGCCGAAGACGATCCTGGGTGAGCTCTATCTTATGTTCTCTTGCTACTATCGAAAAACAGACTAAAGCGGTATTGATCTTTTCAAAACGGAGCAGGCCGCTGGTGCTTTGTTGTTGAAAATCGGTGAAAGAAATTTTATGTTGCGTATCGCCTTGCCCATCGTGCCACTCTACCGAGTTAAGAGAAATGGGTACGCCGTCTGGACCAATGTCTATCGCAGAAATGATGAGATATCGACCGGTTCGCAGTTCGGCAACAACCGGTAGACTTTTGGTTATTACCGACCACTCTTTACCTTGTGGCCTTAGGATCAAAGTCTGAAGCCCTTCCTGGCGAGCACCTTCAATTACTTGCTTAAAGGTGTCCTGTTTGCTCGTGGAATCTTTTTTTTCCGCCATCTCCACAAGCACTGCAGCAAGAGATCGTTCTCCGGCATTTTCAGCCAGGTAGCGGCAAGCGTCCAGTAGATTCAGCTGGGTATTAAATATGTCTGGATTGTTTTGCCCAATCTTTACATTCATTTTAGTCCCTAACCCAATCACTTCAAAACATCTGAAAGACGATTAGTAGTTTTCAATGGAAAGACGGGGCCTGAACAACAACTGTCACATTACTTGCTTTGCAAGACCATCGACTTCACCTCAACGGTTTGTATATATTAAGGTTACTGATAACCTCATATAAATACCTGATAACATTTTATCATCAAATATCTTTGGTGTCCAAAATGGACCCCGAAATAATGATTTAAAGTTGATATTCCGGTAGCATACAGGATGTAAAAATAAATGCAGATTAACAGCTTAATGAGTATTGGTGGGTATTTCTTCGTTAACTGTTGATATCTCAGCTTCTTCTGAAGAATCAGTCTCCGGTGGGGCAGTGATAGTGCCGATAAGTTTGGTCGGCAGAGGGGCAAAGGCGCTGATAATCGCCATAATCACCGCAGCGATATAGGGCAACGCCTGCACCAACAGGACAATTATCCATACCAGGATATCCGGGGTTTCGGAGCCTTGCTGTTTGAGTATACTATATGCGGCGAGCAAAAGAGCGAGCCCCACCAGTCCTTCTTCCCGCGCCGATTGCAGCGCATGCCAGAACTTTCTGCCTTTGACTATCTTCGGCGTACGGAAAAAAGGCAAACTTTTGGTCACAAAACCAAAAATAACCGCCTTGGCGATGGTATGGGACAAAGATAGTCCTGCCAGGGCCGAAGCCGCGGTCTGGGCAATTGTAGCCTTGACCCGGCTGCGGTAGATGTAAAACATCTTGGCTATTTTAAAGACAAAAAATGTCAAAGGTACCGATGACAGAATAATCAATGGCGGGTCGAACCGGGCCTGATCGTGAATCATAGCCGTCGACCAGCACAGCGCCGCCAGGGTAAAAATAAGGTTAATACTGTCGGCCAGCCACGGCAGCCAGCCGGCAATGAAATGGTAGCGCTGCCCATACGTCAGACTGCTCCGGCCCCCTCTGCGCAGGGTCCGACCATGATGGCGCATAATCTGAATAGCCCCATAAGCCCAGCGATATCGCTGTTTTTTAAAATCGACAAAGGTATCCGGCATAACGCCCTTGCCATAACTCTTGGCGATATACAGGGCTTCATATCCTTTCTCAAAAATTTTCAGTCCCAGCTCCGCATCTTCAGTGATGCACCATTCCGCCCAGCGACCGACTTCTTCCAACACAGATTTACGTACCATCGTCATGGTCCCATGCTGAATAATGGCGTTGCGCTCATTCCGGGTGATCATGCCGATATAAAAAAAACCTCGATATTCCGCATAGCACATAGCCTTAAACAGGTTATCGCCGTCGTCGCTATAATCCTGCGGCGCCTGAACAATGGCCACTGCAGGATTGGAGAACTGGGGAACCAGGTCGCGCAGCCAGTCAGACGTCACCACATAGTCACTGTCGATGACCGCAATCACCTCCACAGCCGAATCAGTTTGAGCCAGACAATAATTCAAGGCACCGGCTTTATAACCTGCGAGCGGATCCTCGTGAAAAAAATGAAACCGTCCACCAAGCGATTTACAATGTGCCTCCACCGGCTGCCAGACCTCGGGGTCCTTGGTGTTATTGTCCATGACAATAACTTCAAAACGCGGATAATTAAGCGCAGCCAGGGCATTGAGCGTCTCAATCATCATCTCCGGCGGTTCGTTATAGGCCGGGACATGCACTGAGACCATGGGCAATTGATCGTCAGGCACCTGAACTGGAGTGAAAGCGCGTCTGGAACCTTTACTCCAGATAGCCTCAGCCCATTCATGCGCTTCAGTCAGCACCACGATGACCACGCCGATCATCCCCAGAAGCATCAGGCAACCAATAACAATGGCTGTCACGGTCAGGTACTGCTGGGAATAACTGTATATAATCCATACCGCCCCGGTTGCGGCAATAAAGGCGACAGAAGCCAGAAAGCCGCGCCCACTTTTATTCAAGGTCTTGCTGTCGATCAGTAAAAGGGCAAAGGTTATAAGAGCAATAGCTATGGAAATGCCGCTGAGGATTCGCCACTCCGGAACTTCGACAATAGGCGAAGTAAAGGGAAACTTAGGCTGACGCTTAACGTCATACACCCCCCAATAAGACCCAACCGCCCCTTCGGTGACCCTTTTCCAGGGTTGATCAAAGGCCTCCATGACATAATAAATGTACCCCAACTTTTCCGCGCGCTGGATAAACCGACGTAAAAAAGTCGCCTCATTGGCAGGCGAAGCCACGGCCTGGCGGCGGATTCTGCCGTTGCTCGGCCAGCCGACCTCGGCAATGACCACCGGCTTATCCGGAAATGCATTTTCAAGCATAGCCATATGTTCGACGATAAAATCTACTGCGTGATCAAGATGGATGCCTTCCCAGTAGGGCAACATATGCGTGCCGATAAAATCGACATGGGTGGCAAGTTCGGGATTTTTAAGCCAGATATGCCATGGTTCCGCCGTACTGACCGGCACATCCAGTGCCTTTCGGACCCGATCCAGATACTCCGAAAGCTGTTTAACCGGTATTTCGTTACGTAGTAGGACTTCATTGCCAACGATGACCCTGATGACATTGCGATAGTTCTCCTTGGCCAACCGAATGACCGTGGCAATCTCCTCTTCATTCTGCTTCAGATCAGGGCTGATCCAGGCACCCAACGTAACATTTATGCCATATTTACGGGCAAGCTCCGGAATTTTCGCCTGGCTGCCTTCCACCGTGTAGGATCGTACCGCATTGGTGGTGTCAGCGAGCAGTTGTAGATCTGCCTCAATCTCCTTCTCGGTCGGCTGCTTTTTCTTGGTCGGATCGTTCCAGGCCTGCATGGGGGAAAAGGAGAACCCCTGGATACGGCTGGGCCAGGGCGGTTCTATTTCAGGCCGGTTCAACAGGCCCCAGAAGCTAATAGAAACTACGGCAATAGCAATACTGATAAGAAAATTTGCTTTGGTCATGAATCGTTACACATTGTCCTGCCCACAAGGGCAAGGCGGTTGGTTGTAAAAGTGATTGATACAAATAACAATTGAAGCAAAACAGGGCGCACATTACTCCAAATCATGCAGCATTGGAATAATTTTCCCTTTTAATCCGGGGATCCTATGCTAATTAATGTCTGTAGATCATTAAACAACATTGCGATCACGAAGTAAAATCTGCTCTTGCAATTTTATAAAATTGCGCGATATTGTGAAAGCTGCTCAATCACCAGCACCACTATCTTCCATATCAATACACAGTGGATAACGCTTATGGCCAAAAAGCTGAATCGCAGAAAATTTTTACGAAATCTAAATTATCAGAAAAGAGAGATCTTTGGCTGTTTCCTGCTTGTTATCGGCGGCGGTCTTCTGTTGAATGTGTTGATCATACAGCTGCCGGCAGCGAGCTGGCCGCTGAGCTTTCTTGGCGGGATAATAATTATGGTGGCGGTTTTACTCCTTTCGCACCGAATAATTGGGCCTATGCTACGCTTTGAATCCACATTGGAATCCATGCAGCAGGGACATCTGAACAAGGTTATTCAGTTACGCGAGAAGGATGGGGGGGTAAAACTGGCGAAGAAAATCAACGATTTCAACAATCAACTCTCCCAATCATTTCGTATTATCGGCCAGAACTCGAAAGCACTGCATATTCTCATTGACCAGGTGGCGGCACTGGACCTACCGGTGCAGGAAAAGGAGCGACTGGCCGGCATCTGCTGGTCGATGCAGGAACACAACCGCCGAATAAGCTATAACTGCAATTATTTCAACGGTAAAGACCACTAGAATTACACTAGTCGCAGAAAAATTCTTCTACTCTCTGACCGGGCTCTCTTTCAGGTACCACTGTGCCGCCCGGTCCAGGCCATTTTTTACCGAAAATTGCGGCTGATACCCAAGAAATTCCCTGGCCTTGGTGATATCGGCCAAAGAATGGCGGACATCTCCGGCTCGGAAATCACGATAATCCGGTTTGGCTTGCTGTACCGCAGGTTTGACGGCAACAACCCTTTCCTGAATGAGATGATAGAGCTCATTTAAGGTTGTCCGTTCACCAAAAGCCACATTGTAAATCTGATTGGCGGCGGCGTCATCTGTGACCGTTGCCGCCAGCAGATTGGCCTGGACACAATTTTCGATAAAGCAGAAGTCCCTGCTGGTCTCCCCGTCCCCATTGATATAAACGGGGTCATTATTGATCAAGCCGGCAAACCATTTGGGAATGACCGCTGCATAGGCGCCGTTGGGGTCCTGGCGCTGACCAAAGATATTAAAATACCTGAGGCCAATCGTCTTGAAATTATACGCTTTCGCAAAGACATCCATATAGAGTTCATTGACCACCTTGGTCACCGCATAAGGTGACAAGGGGCGACCAATTGTATGTTCAACTTTGGGTAAATCCGGATGATCCCCGTAGGTTGAACTGGACGCAGCATAGACCATACGTTTGACCCTGGCGTCTCTTGCGGCAACCAGCATATTGAGAAAACCGCTGATATTGTTTTCATTGGTGGTGATCGGGTCTGCAATGGATCGCGGCACCGAGCCTAAAGCAGCCTCGTGCAGGACATAATCGACACCGGCGCAGACCTGTCTGCACACCTCCACATTGCGGATATCACCTTTGATGAAGGTAAAGTTCCGCCATTGCTGAGAACTAACCGCGGAGCGTACTTCGTCTAGATTATGTTGAAAGCCGGTTGAAAAATTATCGAGACCAACTACCTTTTGCTCAAGCTTAAGAAGGGTCTCAAGCAGGTTTGATCCGATAAACCCAGCGACTCCGGTGATGAGCCAGGTGCAGGGATGGTCTTTGAGCTGTATCTGTAATTTCTGGTATTGTTCCGGCATGCGTCGCTCTTGTAGAAAGGAAATTTAATCGTAAAGTAACAACTCAACATTTAATCACCATATACCCATATTTGCAAGGTGCATCCTATGCAGCAAGGCGTACAAAGCAGTTCAACCCTTGAACGATCGGCGTTAATTGTCGCAACTCTGACTTCGTTTATGGGGCCGTTCATGATTTCTTCAGTCAATGTGGCCTTACCTGCCATCCAATCCGAGCTGAAGATGGATGCCGTAGAGCTCAGTTGGATTGCCACGTCCTATCTGCTGGCGGTGGCGGTGGGCCTGGTACCGGCCGGTAAGATTGCCGATATTCATGGGCGAAAGAAGATTTTTGCGACCGGCCTGGGTGTCTACACCATTGGCGTAGGCCTGGCTGCGTTGACCAACTCGGCGACTATGCTGATCGCTCTCAGAGTCCTGCAAGGCCTGGGGGCGGCCATGTTTGTCACAACCGGCATGGCAATCATCACGTCGATTTTTCCGCCCAATAAACGCGGCCGGGTCATCGGCATTTATGTCGCTGCCGTTTATATTGGCTTGTCGGTGGGGCCATTTGTCGGCGGTCTGCTCACCCATTATTTCGGGTGGCGCAGTATTTTTCTGGCTACGCTGCCCCTTGGCCTGTTCAGTTTTTTATTGACTTTATATTATCTCAAGGGGGAATGGCGGGGGGAACCGGGTCAAAAGCTTGATATTGCCGGATGTCTCCTCTATGCCCTGGCAATTCTTGCCATGGTTTATGGCGCAACCAGGCTGCCGTCGATCTTCGGCACTACACTGCTGGTTTTTGGCGTCATTCTGTTCGGCCTATTCATCCGCTACCAGCTGACCGCCAGATTTCCGGTCTTTGATGTCCAGCTGTTTGCCGGCAACAAGACTTTCGCCTTTTCCAGCCTTGCCGCTCTGCTCAATTATTCGGCAACCTACGCCGTGACTTTTCTGCTCAGCCTCTACCTGCAATATCTCAAGGGGATGTCGCCGCAGACGGCAGGTAGCGTGCTTATGGCCCAACCGATAGTAATGGCAATTTTATCGCCGCTAGCCGGCAGACTCTCCGATCATATTGAACCTCGGCTGCTCGCCACCTTGGGAATGATCATCACAGTCATTGGCGTAGCACTTTTCTCAATGTTGCAGCCCGACTCCAACACTTTTCTAATTATCGCCAATCTGGTTTTGCTTGGCACCGGTTTTGCTCTGTTCAGCTCACCCAATATGAACGCGATCATGGGGGCAGTGGAGAGAAAATATTATGGCCTGGCTTCAGGAACTGTGGCGACCATGCGTCTGCTTGGCCAGATGTTCAGCATGGCCATGGCAACGGTGGTTCTTTCTCTCATCGTCGGCCGCCAGGCGATCGCCCCGGAAAATTACGACCTCTTTTTGCGCAGCATGCATACGGTTTTCGTCATATCGGCTATTCTCTGCCTGTCGGGAGTGTATTTTTCCTGGTTCCGCGGTGCGCTTCTACCATCGAATACATCAGAAGGAAAAAAAGATCAATGATTTGGACCGTCTTGACTTTTTATGCATAGACATGTAAATTTATATGCATAAACATCCTGGGAGGATCGTATGAGAACAACATTGGATTTACCCGAAGATTTGGTCGAAGAAGCGATGAAGGCTACCAATATCAAGACGAAGACAAAAGTCATCGTGGCAGCACTCGAACAGTTAATCAGAAAATCAAAAATAGCTGAAATCAAAAACTTTAAAGGGATAGTTGAGCTGGATATTGATCTTAACGAAATCAGGAGTCGTAAGTGTCAATTCTAATTGACTCTTCTGTCTGGATTGAATATTTCCGGAATGGAAATAACTATGAAAAAGTTGATTTTCTGATAGATGAAAATCTGGTAGTGACAAACGACCTTATTCTAGCGGAGTTGATCCCGTTCTTAATGATAAAAAACAAAAACGCCTCATAGAACTTTTGCATAATATCAGCAGGTTGAGACTTGATATCCAGTGGGATCAAATAACCGATTTACAATATCAATGTCTTCAAAATGGATTGAATGGTGTTGGTTTCCCCGTTTTGATCATTGTTCAAAATACAATCCAGAATGGTTCCAAAATTTATTCTCTGGACAAACATTTCTCGAATATGAAAGGTTTTTTAGATTTTAAGATTTTTTGAATTTAGTCCCTTCCAGCATAGGTCGAAACTGTAAACGCTTATCAGGGCGGCCTACTTACGTTTTCCCAAAGCCAGATGGCCAAAGAAGGAAGATTTGGTCAATGGCAAGGGATAAGTCTGGTTCACATAACGCATGTCTTCGATGGTGTAGAAGGCGTTGGGATTGTATTTTTTAATAATGGCAATGATCTTATGTAGATTTCTTCTCTTGGTGATACTGAAAATCAATTTCACCGGTCCCGACTCACCTGTAGCATCAACGCTGGTCACCCCATAACCCGCCTTCCACAGGACGTCAACCAGCTCATCAGCTTCTTTCATGGTGATAATTCTGATCAGCAGGTTGCCAAGCGCAATTCTTTCTTCAAGCACTACCCCGACATAGTTGCCGGCCCCGAAACCGCAGGCAAAAGCGATATATGTCTGCCATGAGTTCAAATTCTGCATCACCTGCGCTACGGCTATCAGCCAGATAAGTGACTCAAAAAAACCGAGCACTGCGGCAAAATGTTTCAGCCCCTTGGACACGAATATAATTCGCAGGGTGCCGATAGTCACATCGAGAATGCGGGCCAGAAAAACCAGAAGCGGCAGAATTATATACAGAAAAGTTGGGCTGTCACTTATAAGTGTCATATTTTTATTACCGAGATATTGATAAACAAAAAAAAGCCAATCACTATACTAAGTGATTGGCTTTTTATTAATGTATGGTCGGGGCGGTAGGATTCGAACCTACGACCTCCTGCTCCCAAGGCAGGCGCGCTAACCAGGCTGCGCTACGCCCCGACTCTATTGAAAAAGGCCCGATTGAGACAATCGAGCCTGAATAATTTGGCTCCCCGGGACGGATTCGAACCGCCGACAAGGTGGTTAACAGCCACCTGCTCTACCGACTGAGCTACCGAGGATCAGACGTATGTTCCGCGAATATACTGTGAAAAATTTCCTTACTGACTACTTACTAGCTATCTTCGCCGAATTGACGTAAGCGGGGAATATAAACCGCAGCGGAATGCGTGTCAACAGATTTTTATACTCCACTCACGTTCTTTTTAGAACAGGTCAACTATTGATCTTTTATTTATCTCGGGTAATAGACAGATTGCCCCAGCTTTGGCAAACCGGCATCACTTCGACGCAATTGATATTCACATGGGCCGGCCGGCTGGCAGTCCAGTAGATAATCTCGGCGATATCCAGAGGCGTAAGCGGCTTTGTTCCTTCATAGACAGTGGCCGCCTTTGCAGCATCACCGCCAAAACGAACAATAGAAAACTCACTTTCGGCAAGACCCGGTTCAATATTGGTCACCCGAATACCGGTTCCCTGCAAATCGGTGCGCATATTTCTGGAAAATTGCTGGACAAAGGCTTTCGTCGCGCCATAGGTGTTGCCACCGGGATAAGGCCAGGAGCCGGCAATGGAACCGAGATTGATCACATGTCCCGTACCCCGCGCGACCATCTTCGGCAATATTCGTCTGGTCATAAACAGCAGACCTTTGATATTGGTATCGACCATCGTCTCCCACTGATCAAGATCCGCTTCCTGGGCGGGCCCCAGCCCAAGCGCCAGACCGGCATTATTGAGCAGAATATCAATATCCCTAAATTTCTCCGGGATAGCCTGGACCATGTCCTCTACCTGCTGTCTGTCGCGCACATCGAAAGCGGCAATATGGACATTTTCTTTACCCAGGGTAGCCTGCATTTCCTGCAGGCGATCTTTGCGCCTTCCGGTAACAATCAGCTGCCAGCCATTGCTGCGGAAAAGTTCCGCACTTGCCCGGCCAAACCCTGACGTTGCCCCGGTAATGAGAATTGTTTTTGCCATCGTATCGCCTCGGTTAATTGGTGAAAGGAAAAAGGTCACATTTAGAGAAATACAATACACCAGAAAGCCGCAAAATCAATCGGTGCAATGCTTCCTTCTGCGCTTTACAAGGTCTGCCGGTATTGGCTGTCTGGTTTCCCAATTGATTCAAAACGATGCAGACAGGCCATCATCTCGGCAAAGAATGGATTGGGAACTTCCAGGGGCTTATCGCCTGGCTTGCTGCCGACGGCGTAAACCGGTTCCTGCAGAACCACGCAGGCATGATCGACTCGGGCATCCGCCGGAATAACAAAGGAAACAAATCGCTCTTCTCCGGTAAAACTTTGCAGGCTCCCCAGCTTCTTAACATTGATCACCCGATCATATTCCGACCATGCGGCAAAGATACGTTTTGCGGGGAGATCACCCGCGGCACTCCTCCGCAACCCATTGATTTCTCCGATCAACCGTGCCAGCTCCCCGGCACTATTCAACGGAACCCGGGCATAACGATAGGGATGGCTACCCTGCAGGGATTTTCCGTTGTCCAGGAGCCTGAACCAAGGGCTGCAGAGTAAAAATACCAGCATTCCACTAAAAATATTAAAAGGTCCACCATACAGACCGAGCGCCGCTGAAAAAAGATATATCTCGCCGGTCACCAGCGGATCAGTGCAGCCGAAATAAAAGCTCAAAGCTCCCCCGGTGGAAAGTCCTCCGATCGCAACCCGTTCGGCCCTTGCAGCGGCTGCACGCACGGCAAAACTAACATTTTTTTTCCACTGCTCTAGAGAAACTCCAGCCATCCCGTCAGGCTCTTGCAATCCATGCATCTGCAGCAAGGGTAAATAGACATCATAGCCCAGCGTTTTATGAAAATATCCGGCAATGGCCTGCATATAAAAGGGTGAATCAGTCAAGCCATGCACCAGAACTATAGCCTTACCGGATCGGGTTTCATGGAGCAGTCGACGGGGATGGCAGTCCGGCCGGAGCTTCTGCTCAAAAAGACCGGGGAATTCATGGTAATATTCAGGCCATGAACAAAAACGCAAAGGCTTTTTGCTGCTTGATACTACTGCTTCGAACATTGCTTTCTCAGGCATATTTTTTATACAAAGGGTAGTTGAAACCGCTACACAACAGATTTGACGACCTTCATTGTACCAATAAAATCGATTATTTTCCTATAGACTCTTTCAGCTCCCGCGCCGTTGACCAGGATATGCCGATCATCGCTGAGCAGGCAGAACTCCTTGTCGGTTGAACCAATATGGTCATACAGCTGCATGGTTCCTTTTGGATCAACGACCGGGTTTTTATTGGCTTGGATGATCAGGGCCGGCTGGCGGATTGCCGCATATTTTTTTTCAATTGATTCAAGATATTCGCCAACTTCTTTTATTGTTGCCACGGGATTATGCTGATAATTGACATGCGAGTTTCCATGCGAAAAGTCAAAAAATTGCTGCGCCTGACCCTCGCGCTTCATCTTACTGAGAATACGGTTCAATACGTCTCTTCCCGGCATGAAATTGGTTGAATAATCGCGCAGAGAATAGGGCGAACAAAGAGCAAAGACCCCTGCCACCTTGCCCACCCGGGCGGCCAGATCCAGGGCCAGATTGCCGCCGACCGCCACCCCGCCGACGACGACACGGTCACAGAGAGTGCTCATCAGGACATAACCATTTTCAACGGCCTCAACCCACTCCCGATATTTTCTGCCGGAGAGATCTGCAACCGATGTGCCGTGTCCCGGCAATCTCGGGGCGTAGACCCAGATCCCGCGCCGCCGAAGGTACCTGGCCAGTTTCTTAACCTCTGCCGGTACTGCCAGGTAACTATGCACGAGCACCACCCCGATACGGAACCGATACCCAGGGAGCAAAAACGGCCGGCCATAGCATGTTTTTTCCTTGTCCTTGATCTGCCCTATTTGCTCGCAATCCCTGGCATAACAGTCTTTCTCCTGCTGCAGCAGATGCTTGACCAGCAGATATCTAAACAGGATTTTCGGCTGCCAAGACAAGGCCTTAATGATCGAAAGCAATTTTGTTAACGGTTCGACTTCATTGGCCATAACTTCAATCGGGTTGTTCATTCGCCCCTTATGAAAACTGATCGGTGCCGACAACTTGGAACGATCACGGACAAGATAGTCACCATGCCGGGTCACAACCCCTTTTTCCAAAGCGAGTTCTAAGAAATTCGCATACTTTCCGTAACGATCATCGGTGAGCAAGTGGGCCTGGTTTTCCAGCAGGGATTTATGCAGAAAAAATGGATTTTGCTCCTCTTCAGCACCTCGAACAAGTGAGGCGCCATAAAAAACCCGCCGCCTGAAATCGAGGTCTTCAATGCGGTTAAAGGGATACATCCGCAAGAAAGATGCAAAAAGATGTTCGTGGTTGATCGTAGTCATGGCATAAATGGTCTGCATATACTGCTGCATCACCGCATAGGCCGTAGCGCGCATTTTCTCTTTCAAGGCTGGGGAAACAGAAAACCCACTAATGCCATCGCGGGCCATATCCTCCTGCAACCACTCCTTATCAAGATAGTCACTCATCAACATGGCTCTGCCGCAACGGATATCAAGATCCACTCCGGACAGCAGCATGGTTCCTTCCGTCATTATCTCTTCCACCATCTGCTCGGGTATATCTTTTACCAGGCGAGAAGCGATATCAAGAGCAATATTTTCTGCGGCGCGGATGGGATAATAGGTCAGGTTTATCGGCAGGATGGCAATTTTTTCCCGGTGGACTTCAGCGATGCTCGTAAGACCCAGGGCATCCAACATTTTGGGTAACTTATGTGGGGCGTTCTCAGCCATATCTAGAATATAGATGCGATAGAGCTCTGCCCGCAGGGCCAGGGCGGCGGCGCCAGTGTGCGGCTCATGCACCCCATTGTGGCCGGCGATCATGAATTTGCCGCCGGCGACTATTTTTTTGGTCTTCACCATATTCCCTTCCGGGAAGATGATCCAGTTGGCCTCGCCGGTGAGCAGGCCTTTAACGATGAACTCATCACGTTTTGGATCGGCAGTGGACACCGCACCCATCATATCGAGGAATTTCCCCAGGCCCCCTTTGAAAAGGGAAGATGCGGCCAGCGACCAGGCCGGCTTGCCGGTGAGATTATAGATATACGCCGGCAGCAGCATGGTCTCGAGCCGGGTAAAATGGTTGATGACGAAGATGGTCGGCCCGGTTGGAATATTCTCCTGGCCGTACACCTCAATTGAGGCCTTCGTCAAGCGAGAAAGAAGTTTGATGACCAGGCCGGTGGCGAAGTATGCGGATCGGTTCATAACCTGTCCTATAACCTGTCCTGAATGAAAGGAAATTACCTGAAAGGGTTCCTGCTGTAGTGTAGAAAGATTTTCCGACAGGGTCAAGCAATCAACAGTCAACGGTAAATTAGTTTAACCAAACGGCTCGTTGCTTTTCAGCTGTATTTTGCCTATAGTGCGGGATAATTGTATACAATAAGAAAAACCCTACCTTTGAGGCCAGTTATGAAGCTTGATTTTACCTACAACCCGCCGGATTTCGACCAGCCTACGTTGCACAACAGCCCCTCGGCTCCTCTTGAACCGGCACCAGCCGACGGCATTGCTCCAGCTAACTATCATGCTACCTCCAATCATCCCGAGTATATCAAAGTTGCTGGGAACCGTTGGCTTCTTGCCCCGGAGTCTCGCATGGATGCGGTCTTTGTCGTCATAGACAACAGGATCGAGGTGGTTGAAGCCAGAAACCTTAAAAAGGGTGACATGGTGGTTACCGGACGAACCGAAAACGGTGAGGAAGGGATACTGGTCCATGAAAAAGGGTTCGAAAGAAGTGCGGTGAATGCCGATAAATTTGCTTTTCGCTCACGCGGCACCAGGGAGACGCCCTTTTCCCATTCCTACGACTCTCTTTACGAAATTTTAAAACACGACCGGGACCACGGGCATATCATCTGGGTGCTTGGCCCGGCGGTAGCTTTTGACAAGGATTCGAGAGCGGCCATGCAGGGGCTTATCGAAAACGGCTACTGTCATGGCTTGATGGCCGGCAATGCCTTGGCAACCCATGATATTGAAGCCGCAGTCTATAATACCGGGCTGGGCCAGAATATCTACACCCAGATGCTGCAGCCCATGGGCCACTACAACCATCTCGATATTCTCAATGCCGTGCGTCAGGCCGGCTCGATCAACAAGGCCATGACGACCCTTGATATTAAAGACGGCATCATGTATGCCTGTGAAAAAAACCACATCCCCTATGTCCTGGCCGGTTCCATACGCGACGATGGCCCATTGCCGGAAACCATCGGCAATGTCTATGAATCCCAGGATAAAATGCGCAACCATGCCCGCCAGGCCACCACCGTGATCACCATGGCCACCCAGCTCCATTCCATTGCTTTTGGCAATATGACCCCCGGCTATAAAGTGCTGCAGGACGGTTCCGTTCGGCCGGTCTATTTTTATGTGGTTGATATGTCGGAATTCAGCGCCGACAAGCTGGCCAATCGCGGCTCAGCCCAGGCCCAGGCGATCCTTACCAATGTGCAGGATTTTATCGTCAATCTCTGGAACAACCTGAGGAAGGGATAAGCCCATATGCAGAAATCTATCCGCATTATCGGCGTCCCCATGGATCTCGGCCAGAATCACCGGGGGGTCGATATGGGCCCCAGCGCCGTCCGCTACGCCGATCTTGCCGGCAGCCTCAGAGAACTCGGCTTAACCACCTATGACAGCGGCGACATTGTCATCCCCGGCCACTATGCCCTGGCCAATACCGGTCTGCCGGAACGACTGCCGCTTATCTGCAAAGGCTGCCTCACTGCTTATGAGCTGGGCAGACAGGCAATCGCCACCGGCGAAATTCCCATATTTTTAGGCGGGGATCATTCCGCCTCCATCGGCACCGTAGGCGGTGTCAGTCACGACACCGAAATTGGCCTCATCTGGATTGACGCCCATGGCGATTTCAACACCCCGGAAACCTCGAGCAGCAAGAATGTGCATGGCATGGCCCTCGGCGTATTGCTCGGCCTTGGGCCCGCGGAACTGGTTGATCTGGGGCGGCCCGGCGCCAAAGTAAAACCGGAAAATGTCGTGCTGATCGGCATCCGTGATCTCGATGCCGAGGAAAAAGTCTTAATAAGAGCTTCCGGCTGCACCGTGTACACCATGCGGGAGGTCGATGAGATCGGCATCCGGGCGGTGTTGTCCCAGACCCTGAAGAGATTTCGCCGGCTGGACAGCATCCATGTCAGCCTTGATCTTGATGCCCTGGACCCTCTCGATGCGCCGGGAGTCGGCACTCCTTCCCAGGGTGGTCTTACCTACCGGGAAGGACAGCTGATCATGGAAATCCTCGCCGACACCAAAAAAATTCACTCCTTTGATATCATGGAGATTAATCCCATCCTCGATATCCAGAACCGGACCGCCCAGATGGCGGTGAATCTTGCGTCTTCTCTCTTTGGTAAAAAAATCATTTAAGATGGCGTCATAAAAACTCTTCATCGTCTTGGTTGTTGCAAATTTTACTATCATTACGACGTACTCTAGTACGCCGAAATCATAGTTAAATTTACATGCCTCGAATATGAAGCTTTTCTCTTAGCCATCGCAAATATTAGGTTTTTACGAAGTTGCTATTTAAAACAGTTTCCGAATTTCATTCTGCGTATTAAAAAGGTTATCGTCACATCAACATCCCCCCTTTAATATGGGCGTGGACCATTTATTTTTATATCGGAGGATAATATGAAACGTGTTGGGAAAGTTGCGCTTATCTTTGCTGCCTGCATGCTGATCACATCACCAGCCCTGGCGGCCAAAAAAATTCGTTGGAAATTGGCAATGACCTGGTCAAGCACCTTGACCCCACTTGCCTCACCCGCACCAAAACTGGCCAAGCTGGTCAGTGAGATGACTGGCGGGAACTTTGAAATACGAGTGGAAGGAGCGGAAAAACATAAAGCCCCCTTAGGGATACTCGATATGGTCAAAGGCGGTCAATTTGAGATGGGCCATACCGCCTCGTATTACTGGAAAGGCAAAGATATCACCTCAGTGTTTTTTACCACCGTGCCGTTTGGCATGACCGCTCCGGAACAGTTCTCCTGGCTATATTACGGCGACGGCATGAAACTGCAGCAGAAACTGTATGATAAATTTGATGTCTACTCCTATCCCGGCGGCAATACCGGGGTGCAGATGGGTGGCTGGTTTCGCAAAGAGATCAAAACGCTTGATGACTTGAAAGGTCTCAAGATGCGAATTCCGGGGCTGGCCGGAGAGGTTTTTGCCAAGCTCGGCGTCAATGTTACCAACATCGCCCCCGGCGAACTCTATACCTCTCTTGATCGTGGCGCCATCGACGCTCTCGAATGGGTGGGACCGGCAATGGACATCAAAATGGGCTTTCATAAAATCGCTCCTTTTTATTATGCAGGATGGCATGAACCCGCCTCCGATATGCAATTCTTGATCAATAAAAAGGCCTTCGCCGAACTACCGGCGGAATACCAGACTATCCTTAACACTGCCATCCAGGCTGTCTCGGCTGATATGTTCGGTGACAATTTCGACGCCAGCGCTACTGCCTGGGCGGAAATGAAAAAAGAATACCCCAACATCAAGGTTATGATCTTTCCGGAACCGGTGTTAAAAGCGATGAAAAAAGCCACCGACGAAGTCATGGAAGGATATGCCGCCGACAATGCCGAGTTCAAGGAAGTCTATGAATCGCAGAAGGCATATATGGCCAAGGCCCGGGAATGGACCAAGATGTCAACGCTCTATTATCTGCAGACCTCAGAAATGGTTGAAAAATAACAGTATCTGATTAACACCCAGCCGTTCGTCCCCTTCTGGGGATGGACGGTTTTGTATTTCTTCAACGAGTCCGAAAGTACTCCTGCACATAGGCGATGTGCTGCCGCATTGCCTCGAAAGCGTCCTGCGAAGCTCTGCGCTGAATGGCCTCGTAAATACTTCGGTGGTGGACAATAACATCCTCAAGAGCCACCCGATCCATATACATATGGGTCAGATTTTTTTTGATGCCGATAAAAAGAAAATCATAAAAGTTGCGCATCAGATGGATAAACACCGGGTTTTTCGTTGAAAAAGTTACCGCCATATGAAAAGCCGCGTCCGGCCCGGTGCCGATTTTATCGGTAGTTGCCAGATCCTCTTCCATCTCTTCCAGGCTCTTCTCGATTGCCCTAAGATCTGTGTCGGTAGCCCTTTGTGCCGCCAGCATGGCCGCATTGCACTCAAGGCCCATCCGCACTTCGAGCAAATCACCGAAAGTGGCTTCATCGATGGCCATGGCTGCCGCCAACGGATTGCCGCTCCGGTTATCAGGCGAGCTGACAAAAGTCCCCTGCCCCTGACGATGCTCCAGCATCCCCATGGTTACCAGCTTATTGATGGCATTTCTGACCGACGTACGGCTTACCGCCATCGACAGAGCCAATTCCCTTTCCGGCAGAATCTGCTGCCCCGGCTTAAAGGAGCCTTTATAGATCAACTCCCGAACCTGCTCAAAGACCTGGTCGGAGATGCGTTTTGGTTTAATTGGCTTAAGAATCATTGGTCATTTTCCGGTTAAAGGAGTTTTCGCCCGTCTTATGCCCACAAGACGCAAAAATCAGCAATAAAACCTTACATGTCCGTCCAATATTGGTCCTACCATTGCCTTGCAAGAAACGTTCAGGTTCATTGCAAAGATACGGGCAGCTCAGCTAAAGTACCCGAATATATTATCTAGCAGAGAAAAATCCAGGTATCAAGTTTTTTCTTGACTAGTTTGTTTTATATGATAAATAATTGGTACTACCAATTAGCCAAAGCTCTGCCTGAGGCTAAGCGAGGGCGTCAAATACCCGAAGATTATCGGCTCTTAAAGAATGAAAAGGGCTAAATTTCAGTCGTGTTAATCCGGGGGGCTTCCCCTGCTCAATCACTCAATCCAACTAGAGGGAGACAAGTATGAAAAAATTCAGCTTCTTAGTAGGTCTTGCGTTGATCTCAACCATGACCCTTGCGCCAAACGCCTTTTCAGCACGAGAAAAATTCGGTGCTGACAAGCGCCATGACGAAATAAAAAAAGAACTCCGTACTATCAAACCCTCCACGGAAACATTTAAGTGGAAAATGGTTATGCCCTGGTCGAAAGGTCTGTTGTTTTTCGATATGGCACAGCATTTTGCTGACTCGGTAGCTCTCGCCTCCGGGGGACGACTTGAGATTAAGCTTTTCTCAGCTGGCGAACTGGTTGGTGCCATGGAATCCTTTGATGCAGTAAGCAAAGGTCAGGCCGAAGTGGGTCATGACTGGCCCGGTTACTGGAAGGGCAAAGATGAAAACTTTGTTTCTTTTGCCTCCGTTCCTTTCGGTCTCGACACTGAGGGTTATAATATCTGGCTCTATGAACGTGGTGGCCTTCAGCAGATGCAGGATCTCTACGGCAAATTCAACCTCTTCGCACTGCCTGGCGGTAACGGTGGTCAAGAGATGGGCTTCTTCTCCAACAAAAAAGCCACCAAGATGGCTGACTTCAAAGGAATGCGTGTCCGTACTCCCGGCTGGTATATGGATATTATGAACAGTCTTGGCGCATCCGTCACCCCACTGCCAGGTGGCGAGGTGTATCTGGCTCTTGAGCGCGGCGTAATTGATGCTGCCGAATTCAGTACTCCTGCAATAAACTACCCGATGGGTTTTGACGAGATCACCAAGTATGTAATCGAGCCTGGTGTCCATCAGCCTTCTGTTCAGTGTGCCCTATTCTTCAATAAGGACGCCTATAACAAATTGCCTGCCGACCTGAAATGGATTATCGATATTGCAGCCAAAGAAACCCAACTCTGGTCTACCGCATGGCAGGAACAGTTGAACATTGAGGCCATCAAGCTTTTCAAAGAAAAAGTGGAATTCGTTAAGATGGATGATGAGGCTATTACCGCCTTTGCAAAACGCACCAAGGAATATCTTGATGAAGTGAAGGCCAAGTATCCGGATGTAAAAGTTACTCTCGATTCTCAGGAACAGTTCAAGAAAGACTTCGCCGAGTGGCGTGAAATCAGAAGTGGTTTGACTCCCTGGCCAATTGACGAATACATTAATGGCAAGCGTATGCAGTAAATTGTTCCTCCAGCAGCGGCGTCGGGCAGATCACTTGCCCCCGCCGCTCTTTATTCCCCGAATTACCATTGTAGTTAAGAAGAGGACAAGTCATGCAGACAATCTCTCGGGCAATTGACGCCCTGAATGAAAAAATCGGTTTTTATGGATCGTATCTGATATTGCCACTGATTGCCGTGGTAGGCTGGGAGGTCATGATGCGCTACGGATTTAATGCGCCGACATCCTGGGCCTTTGAACTGACGGTCTTCATCTACGGCATTCATTACAGTTTGGCGCTCTGCTATGCCCACAAACACAACACCCATGTGGCCATTGATGTCTTTGAATCTCGCCTTTCAGAAAAATCACGGACCATTTTACGCATTATTACCAACACCGTTTTTTTTCTTCCAGCAATTGGCCTGCTGAGTTTTTATAGCAGCCAACTGGCTTTCTTCTCTTGGCGGCAGTGGGAACACGCTTCAAGCTCCTGGGCACCGGCTCTCTATCCCTACAAAACAATCATGGCGATTGGCTTTATCTTAATGTTGCTGCAAGGAATTGCCAAATTGATCCAAGATATCCATTCGCTGAAAGAAATTCATTAACCGCTGCCTGATCCTGGAGAATAGACACCAATGAGCGTAGAAGTCATCACAATACTCATGTTCGCAACCCTGATGGGTTCCATTGTTTTTGGACACCCCTTGGCGGTAACTCTTATGGCAGTAGCCACTTTGTTCGGCCTGCTGACCAACGGCTTCGATGTCACCGGATTACTTGGCCTGTTTGCCAACAATGCCTGGGGCATCTTCCTCAATTATACCCTGGTCGCCATCCCTCTTTTTATCTTTATGGCCCAGATCCTCGATCGATCCAAGGTGTCCGAAGGTCTTTTCGAGGCCTTGTATATCGTCCTTGGCGGGCTGCGCGGCGGTTTGGGCATGGCGGTTATTGTGGTTTCCACCGTATTTGCCGCAACGACCGGTATCGTTGGCGCTTCAGTGGTAGCCATGGGTCTTATGGCTGGACCTGCGCTACTCAAACGAGGATATGACCGATCACTTTCCGCGGGCATTATCTGTTCGTCGGGAACCCTCGGTATCTTGATTCCGCCGTCCATCATGCTCGTTGTCTACGGTGGCCTGACCGGCCAGAAAGAAACCTCTGTCGGTAACCTCTTTGCAGCAGCCATCCTGCCCGGCCTGCTGCTGTCCGGCTTGTATCTGCTTTATGTCGGCATCCGTTGCTATCTGAACCCCAAGGTCGGTCCACCAATTCCGGCAGCAGATCGCACCGCCACCGTTATGCAGAAGACCATGATGACCTTGAAGAACTTTGTCCCGCCGTTCGGCTTGATTCTCACCGTCATGGGCACCATTCTGGCAGGAATAGCCACCCCGACTGAGGCCGCGGCCCTGGGTTGCGTCGGCGCATTGGTTTTGGCCCTGGTCACCCGTAAGCTGAATTGGGAAGTTATTACCCAGGCCAGTATCTCCACCGCTCGAACGACGGCGATGATCATGGCGCTGTTTATCGGCGGCAAATTCTTCTCGGTAGTTTTCCTCAGCATGGGCGGAGGCGATGTCGTCGCTGATGTCCTGCTCGGTATGGATGTCAGTCGCTATGTAGTCTTTACCATCATGATGGCGGTTGTTTTCTTTATGGGCATGTTTATTGACTGGGCGGCAATTCTGCTGGTGGTCGTGCCGATTTTCACCCCCATTGCCATGGATCTGAATTTCGATCCACTTTGGTTTGCGATGATGGTGTGCATCAACCTGCAGACATCATTTTTGACCCCGCCGTTTGGCTATTCCCTGTTCTACTTCAAAGGGGTAGCGCCGCCGGAGTATACCATGGGCGATATCTATAGAGGGATTCTTCCTTTCGTCACCATCCAGGTAATCGGCCTGGCCCTGCTGGTGGTTTTTCCGCAGATTATCACCTATCTCCCCGATGTTTTCTTTGGCAGATAGAGCAAAAGGAGATGATGCCGTGAGCGACAGACTGATTAACGTAGATAACCTTTGTACCGACCCGGAGAATCACAAACTGCATATCTGTGAATTGACCAAGGCCGGGAAGACGACAAAAGTCATGACTCTGCAACAAAATCCATCTTTCATTTGTGGCAATTGCGGCCAAAAGGCCAACACTAAGGGAGCGCTTTGCGCTCCCGGCCCCTTCCATAATTGATGGTTCATCTTCTTCGTTGTTGCGAATTTCACTATTATTACGACGTACCCAAGTACACCGAAATAATAGTGAAATTCGCACGCCTCGAATATGAAACTTTTTACATAACCAACTTTGATTTTAGATTTCTACGAAGTAGAAATGATTAATAACTGCTCTACATCATCCGCTTTTCTCCCCTTTTTTACGACCCTCTTTAAGTTTTTGCATTTTATCTAGAAAGTCATTATCATGCAGGGTCCTGCGTGGCACCGGATGCTGTGGCCGAAGAACAGCAGAAGATTTTTTACGCCACCATCAAAGTTTATTATAATAAATCGATATGACCGATTACCTCGAGCTCTACGACACCACCCTGCGTGACGGAACCCAGGCAGAAAACTTCAATCTTTCCGTTGAAGACAAGATCCGCATTACATTGGCTCTTGATGAGCTGGGGATCGATTTTATCGAAGGCGGCTGGCCTGGTTCCAATCCGGTGTCGGTTGAATATTTTGAAAGAATGCAGACAATTGATCTGCAGCATGCCAAGCTTGCCGCGTTCGGATCAACCCGTCATATCCGCAATAAACCCGAAAAAGACCCAAATCTTCTTGCCCTGCTGCATGCCAAGACCGCGGCGATAACTATTTTCGGCAAAAGCTGGGACATTCATGTCCGGGACGCGCTGCATATCGAGCTTACGGATAATCTACTGATTATCCAGGATACTCTTGTATTTCTGCGGCCCTTTGTCAAACATCTCTTCTATGATGCCGAGCATTTTTTCGATGGTTTTAAAAATAACGCAGAGTACGCCCTGGCAACGCTCCTCAGTGCCGCGGATGGTGGTGCCGAAACGATTATTCTCTGTGATACTAACGGCGGCACCCTGCCCCATGATATCCCCCCGATAATCGATACGGTCAAACAGTTCCTCGCCGAAAGAGGCCGGACCGTCGATCTCGGCATCCATGCCCACAACGATTCGGAGACCGCCGTCGCCAGCTCTCTGATCGCTGTCTCCCAAGGCAAGATCAGGCAGGTGCAGGGGACAATGAACGGCTTTGGCGAACGATGCGGCAATGCCAATCTCACCTCCATTATTCCCGCTCTGGTATTTAAGATGGGGATAGAGTGCGAGGTAAGCAAACATATCGACCATCTTTATTCGGCATCGCGCCTGGTCAACGAACTGGCCAATCTGCCGCATAATCGATACCAGCCTTATGTCGGACAATCGGCCTTTGCCCATAAAGGCGGCATCCATGTCAGTGCGGTAAAGCACAACCCGCTGACCTATGAGCATATTGCTCCGGATAAGGTCGGAAACTTCCGCCGCATCCTTATCTCCGATCAGTCCGGGCGCTCGAATATCCTCCATAAGGCTAAAAAATGGGGTCTTAAACTGGAAGCGGATGATCCGGTGCTCGCGACCATCATCAGTGAGTTAAAGGAGCTTGAAAATCAAGGATTTCAGTATGAAGGCGCGGAGGCAAGTTTTGAGCTGCTGATGCGTAGAGCCATGGGCCTGCAGCGCAATTACTTCAAATTCGAGAGTTTTCGGGTCATGAACCATAAGTACCGCATGGATAAACCGCCGCTTACCGAGGCGACCATCCGGCTGTTTATCGGCGGGTCCGAAGTCCATACCGCGGCTATGGGCGATGGCCCGGTCAACGCGCTGGACTGCGCTATTCGTAAGGCCCTGCTGCGCTTCTACCCGTGTCTCGCGGAAATGGAACTGACCGACTATAAAGTCCGTGTTCTATCCGGTGAACACGGCACCCAGGCGCGGGTCCGAGTTCTGGTCGACAGCAAGGACCCGCAGTGCAACTGGGGAACGGTCGGCGTCTCCGTCAATATCATTGAAGCAAGCTGGCAGGCGCTGGTTGACAGTATTACCTATAAATTGATGAAAGAAGATGGTAAGAAATAAAGGCTTCAGCCGCTCATCAAATTGGGCAACACCGTAACAATCTCAGGAAAGACAACAATCAAGGCCAGGCCAAGCAGCAGCAGGAAAAAGAATGGGGCGGCGGCATAGGCCACCTTTAAAATATCCATCCCAGTCAAACCCTGGATAACAAACAGGTTAAAGCCCACCGGTGGGGTAATCTGGGCCATCTCCACGACAATAACCACGAAAATACCGAACCAGAGCGGATCGATCCCTGCCTGCTCAACCATCGGCATGACCACCGAGGTGGTCAACACCACCACGGAAATACCATCTAAGAAACAGCCCAGGATAATGAAAAACAGGGTGAGTGCGCCAAGAAGCGCGTAAGGCGACAGGTGAAGACCACCGATCCATACCGCGAGCATCTTCGGAATACCGGTAAAGCCCATCGCCACCGTGAGGAACGCTGCACCGGCCAGGATAAAGGCGATCATGCATGAGGTTTTCGTCGCCCCCATCAAGCCATCAAGAAAAGTCCGGCGAGAAAGCGAGCCGGTGTACCATGACAGGATCAAGGCCAGCAGAACCCCGACAGCCGCCGCATCGGTCGGCGAGGCGATGCCTGAATAAATGGAGCCAATCACTCCGCCAATCAGCAGACAGACCGGAATCAGCCGCCGCGAGCGATTCAACTTCTCCCTCATCGGCAAGGACGGGTCGCCGGCCGGGATGGCTTGGGGATGAAGCAGCGACCAGATCACCACATAGCCGACAAAAAGCGTCACCAGCAGGCAGCCCGGCAATACCCCGGCGATAAAAAGCCTGGCGATCGACTGTTCTGTTGCCACTCCGTAGACAATAAGGATAATCGACGGCGGGATAAGCAGGCCCAGCGTAGCCGAGCCGGCCAGGGTACCGATCATCAAATTGACCGGATACTTTCGTTTGGCCAGCTCGGGAATGGACATCTTGCCGATAGTGGCCGCGGTTGCGGCGGAAGAGCCGGAGACAGCGGCAAAGATACCGCAGCCGAGAATATTGACATGGAGCAGTCGACCGGGAAGATACGACAGCCATGGTGAGAGGCCGGTAAACATATCTTCAGACAGGCGAGAGCGAAACAAGATCTCCCCCATCCAGATAAAAAGCGGCAGGGCGGCAAGGGCCCAACCGTTGCTCGCCCCCCATACCGTAGTAGCCATCACTTCACCCAGCGGCGCACCGGAAAAAAGCGCCATCCCGGCCATGCCTACGGCAAGCAGCGAAAAGGCCACCCAGACACCGCTGCCGAGCAGAAAAAACAGCAGCAAAAGCAAAAACAGGGTGAGCGTAATTTCAGTCATAATTTTCTATTGTCTACTCGCTTGACGGCCAGCAGCTTCTCACCCTTTACCGCATAAGAGGCGGTATCGCCGCGCCCAACCGTCACCAGCTCATCAACCAGCGCCACTGCCAGGACAATCAGGCCACAAAGCATGGCTATCTGCGGTATCCAGATGGGTACGGCGATCATGCCGGGAGAAAGATCGTTATAGATATATGATTCATGACAGAGCAGAGCGGTATACCAGGAAAAATAGAGGGTAATAAACAGGCCGAAGCTAAGGCACCAGATTTCTGCCAGACGGTGCAATTTTTCCGGCAGGCGACTGACCAGTAAGACAACCCGGATATGTGCACCTTCACGCAGGGTATGCGCCAGGGCCAGAAAGGAGGCTGCAGCCAGGAGAAAACCGGTAAAATCGGCGTAAGACGGGATTGTCAGTCCTATGGCACTCCCGCTAAAAAGAGTACTCAGCCGATCTGCCAGATTGAGCATAACCTGGCAGATCACCAGCAGACAGATCAGGCCGATACAAGCCGCGGCAAGTCCGCAGCTTGTAGTATACAGAAAATCCAGCCACCGGCGCATCAGGACTCGTTACTGCGCCTGATACGCTTGCAGCAATTCGTCTCCTTCCGGGCCGGCCTGCTTCTTCCATTCTTCGAGCATCGAGGCACCGATCTCCTTAAGTCCGGTCATCAGTTCCGGGCTGGGAGTGACGACGATAATACCATTGTCTTTGAGGATGGCGGTTTTTTCGGCGGTCTCCTTCATGCTCATCTCCCAGCCCCTGGCTTCAGCCGCCTTGGCAGCGCTCAGCACGGCGGCCTGAGTTTTCTCATCCAGTTTTCTGAAGGCTTTTTTGTTGACTACAACTATATTTTTGGGCAACCAGGCTTGTATATCGGTGTAATAAGTGACAAAATCCCACGCCTTGGAGTTTGCGCCGGTCGAGGGGGAGGTAATCATCGCCTCAACTCGGCCGGTGGCAAAGGCCTGAGGAATATCGGGTACCTCTATCTGCGTCGGGGCGGCACCAATCTTATTGGCAAAAAGCTCAAGCGTGGCATTATACGCCCTGAACTTAATCCCTTTCAGATCATCAACAGTTTTGATTTCTTTTTTCGTATAGAGTCCCTGCGGCGGCCAAGGCACAGAGAACAGCGGCATCAGCCCTTCTTTATCGAGCAGCTTGGCGACTATTGGTTGTTGAGCGTCCCAGAGCTTTTTAGCTTCATCGTAATTGGTGGCCAGAAAAGGCTGAGAATCGGCACCGAAAACCTGGTTTTCATTGGACAGTAGTGACACAAAAAATTCACCGATTGGCACTTGCCCGCTGCGGACAGCATTTTTTATTTCGGGATGTTTATAAAGAGACCCGGCCGAGTGAATCTTGATTGTCAAGGTCCCATCGGTCGCTTTGGCCACTTCATCGGCAAAGATGGCGATATTCTCGGTATGAAAAGTTTTATCCGGGTAGGGCGTCGGCATATCCCAGGAGGCAGCCATAGCCCCTCCAGCGATCCCCAAACCACAAACTATTCCGGTCAATATGGTTGCAACCTTTTTGCTCATCCGCATAGGTAATCCCTCCGATAATATTTTTGTTTCTTTAAGCTTCAACTTCGCCCCCAACAGGTTAATGAGATTCTCTGAAAAAAAAGGGCGCGCACACAGGTGCGCCCCTACGGAAGTTGTAATGAAGATTTTTTACGACACCATCAGTATTGACTTTTAGTAAGCAGCCTGCAATTATCACAGAACATTGACAATTTGTCGACAAAAAATCATAACATGGCTCTTTTCGTGCATTATCCGAGCTCAATAATCTGGGAACAGCAATGACACAATGGCAGATTTGGATCGATCGTGGCGGCACCTTTACCGATATTGTTGCCAAAAGACCTGATGGGAGCCTCGTCACCCATAAACTTCTCTCGGAAAATCCCGAAAAATATCAAGACGCCGCCGTCCATGGCATCCACCGGCTGTTAGAGCTTGACCCAGACGCACCCATCCCCGACAATATCATCGGGGCGGTCAAAATGGGCACCACTGTTGCAACCAACGCCCTGCTCGAACGTAAAGGTGACTCGACTCTTTTGGTGACGACTTTAGGCTTCGGTGATTCCTTGCGAATCGGCTACCAGACCCGTCCCGATCTTTTTGCCCGGCATATCGTTTTGCCGGAAATGCTCTATCAGCAGGTGGTGGAAGTACCCGAACGGATTTCCGCTCAGGGCGAAATCATCACCGCGCTGGATGAAAAAACCGCAAGAGCCGGCATGCAGCAGGCATACGACCAAGGCATTAGGGCAATTGCCATTGTTTTTATGCACGGCTATAGATACCCCGAGCATGAAGCGAAGGTGGCTGAACTTGCGGGTGAAATCGGTTTTACGCAGATTTCCGTCAGCCACCGCGTCAGTCCCCTGATGAAGCTGGTCTCCCGAGGAGATACTACGGTGGTTGACGCCTATCTCTCACCCATCCTCAGGCGCTATGTCGATCAGATAGCCGGACATCTGGGCAGCACCCGCAATTCGGGGCCGAAACTGATGTTTATGCAGTCTAACGGCGGGCTGACCGATGCGCAACTCTTCCAGGGTAAGGATGCCATCCTCTCGGGTCCGGCAGGCGGCGTTGTCGGCATGGTCAAGACTGCGGCCATGGGCGGTTTTACGCAACTCATCGGTTTTGATATGGGCGGGACCTCGACGGATGTCACCCACTTTAACGGCGAATACGAGAGAAGCTTTGAAACCATGGTCGCCGGCGTACGCATGCGGGCACCGATGATGCATATCCATACCGTTGCCGCCGGCGGCGGTTCGATTGTGGGTTTTGACGGTGCCAGATACCGGGTTGGCCCGGAATCGGCCGGGGCCAATCCAGGACCAGCCTGCTATCGTCGCGGCGGCCCACTGACCGTGACCGACTGCAACGTTATTCTCGGCAAAATCCAGCCGGACTACTTCCCGCATGTCTTTGGTGAAGATGGCCACCAGCCTCTTGACACCATCTCGGTGCGCAACGGCTTTGCCGCACTCGCCAAAACCATTGCTCGGGCAACCTCTGCCCCCCGGCCGTCACCGGAGCAGGTGGCGGAAGGATTTTTACGCATCGCTGTGGAAAATATGGCCAATGCCATCAAGAAGATATCTGTCCAGCGCGGCTATGATGTGACCGAATACACCCTGAATTGTTTTGGCGGCGCCGGTGGCCAGCATGCCTGCATGGTCGCCGATGCCCTGGGGATGAACCGGGTTTTTCTACATCCTTTTGCCGGGGTTCTCTCTGCCTACGGCATGGGACTGGCCGATATCAGAGCGCTGCGCGAAGTGCATCTGGAATTCCCGCTGAACACAGAGACACTGCAGCGTATCGATGATGCCTGTATTCCCCTTATTTTAGAGGTGCAAGAGGAGCTGGTCGCCCAGGATATCGACCAGAATTCCATCCAGATCCTGCGCAAGGCGCATCTGCGCTATGCCGGCACCGACACGGCATTACTGGTCGATGTTGGTGGGTTGGATGCAATGACCGAGGCCTTCGAGCTCGCCCATAAAAAGCGCTTTGGTTTTATCGCCAGGCAAAGAGAACTGGTGGTGGAAGCGCTTTCCGTTGAGGCAGTCGGTGCCGCAGAATCAATAGTTGATGAACCCCAAATAGCTCTAACAGATACCCAGCCACCAACGCCGCATGCCCTGATCAAAATGTTCACCAATAATCAATTTTGCACCGCCCCTTTATTTTTACGTGAGCGATTGCGGCCGGGACAGCATATCGTCGGCCCGGCAATCATCGCCGAACAGACCGGTACGGTAGTCGTCGAAGGTGGCTGGGCTGCTGAAACAAACAGCCGGGGCCATCTGCTGCTCGTCCGCACCATAAAAAGAGCAGGCCAACATGCCATAGGAACCTCGGCCGACCCGGTAATGCTCGAAGTCTTTAATAATCTCTTTATGTCGATTGCCGAACAGATGGGCGCTACTCTGGCCAATACCGCCTACTCGGTCAATATCAAGGAGCGGTTCGATTTTTCCTGCGCGCTCTTTGATGCGGGCGGTCAACTGGTTGCCAACGCTCCCCATGTCCCCGTTCACCTCGGCTCGATGGGAGAATCGATAAAAACAATCATCAGGGAAAACCATGCAACCATGCGGCCCGGCGATGTCTATATGCTGAACGCGCCTTATAACGGCGGCACCCATTTACCCGATGTAACGGTTATCACCCCGGTTTTCGCCGAGGACGGGCGAAAAATACTTTTTTATGTCGCCTCAAGAGGTCATCACGCCGATATCGGCGGCCGCACCCCGGGGTCATCACCGCCGGACAGTCGACATATCGAAGAGGAAGGGGTGTTGATCGACAACTTCCTCCTGGTTAAAGAGGGAGTGTGGCAAGAACAGCAAACCCGCGACCTGCTGGCTTCCGGCCGCTATCCCTGCCGTAATATCGACCAGAATATGGCCGATCTTTCGGCCCAGATTGCCGCTAATGCAACCGGGGTACACGAGCTGGTTAAGATGGTCGCGCATTACGGCATCGATGTTGTCCATGCCTATATGCAGCACGTTCAGGACAATGCGGAAGAGTCGGTGCGGCGGGTGCTGGGGGTGCTGCAGGACGGCAGTTTTACCTATCTCATGGATGGCGACAGGCATATCCAGGTCAAGATATCCGTTGACCGGAAAGAGCGGAACGCGACCATCGATTTCACCGGTACCTCGCCGCAAAATCCCGGCAATTACAACGCCCCGACGGCGGTTTGCAAAGCGGCGGTGCTCTATGTCTTCCGCTGCCTGGTGGCAGATAATATTCCCCTCAACGAGGGGTGCATGAAACCGCTCAGGCTGATCATTGAACCAAAAACGATGATCAGCCCGGAATTCCCAGCGGCGGTTATTGCCGGCAATACCGAGGTGTCTCAGGCTATCACCGATGCCCTGTTCGGTGCCCTCGGCCTGCTGTCTTCTTCCCAGGGAACGATGAACAATTTTGTCTACGGCAATGCCACCCATCAAAACTACGAAACCATCTGCGGCGGTACGGGAGCCGGTCCTGATCATCCCGGCACCAGCGCCGTGCACAGCCATATGACCAATACCAGGATGACCGACCCGGAGGTGGTCGAATGGCGTTTTCCCGTGCGGGTCGAATCTTTTTCCATCCGTCATGGCTCCGGCGGCCCAGGAAAGTTTACCGGCGGGGACGGCGTTGTTCGCAAAATTCGCTTTCTGGAGCCAATGACGGCAACCGTTCTCTCCTCGCATCGGGAAACTGAACCCTATGGGCTGGCCGGTGGCAAACCGGGTCAAAAAGGCGAGAACTGCGTCCTGCGCGCGGACGGCTCTACCAGCCTTTTGGCCGGCAACGATGAGGTTTTTTTGTCGCCCAATGATATCTTCGTTATCCGGACACCGGGCGGAGGCGGCTATGGAAAACCAACGAATTCAAGGCGTTGAATATTTTGATACTTGACATCAATACTACTGATAGGAAAAACATTGCTCTTGTTCGCCTTGCGCTGGATTCATCCCGAACATTATGGTATCTTTGCTGCTGTTTGCGCTTAACGAGATGTTTTTGCGATACAATCTATTACCAATCCAATACCCTCTAAAAAGGAGAACTTCATGAAAACCCCAGTACGCGTTGCAATCACCGGTGCCGCCGGCCAGATCAGTTACTCCCTTATTTTCCGCGTTGCATCAGGCGATATGCTCGGCAAAGACCAGCCGGTCATTCTCCAGCTCCTCGAAATTCCCCCGGCGATGGGCGCCCTGGCTGGAGTGGTTATGGAAATTAACGACTGTGCCTTCCCGCTGGTCGCAGGGATCGTCACCACCGATGATCCAAATGTAGCTTTCAAAGATGTCGAATATGCCCTGCTGGTTGGTTCAAGACCCCGCGGTCCCGGCATGGAGCGCTCCGATCTGTTGAAGGCCAACGGCGCTATCTTCACCGTCCAAGGCAAAGCACTGAACGATCACGCCAACCGCAACGTCAAAGTACTGGTGGTCGGTAACCCGGCCAATACCAACGCACTTATCGCCATGAAAAACGCCCCGGATCTCAATCCGCGTAATTTCACCTCGATGATGCGCCTGGATCACAACCGCTCCCTGTCGCAAATCGCCACCAAAACCGGCAGCCATTCGACCAAGGTCCAGAAAATGGTCGTCTGGGGCAACCATTCCGCTACCCAGTTCCCCGATATCAGCTATGCCACTGTTGACGGCGCTCCGGTAAAAGACAAGGTTGACAACGACTGGTATGTCAAAGACTTCATTCCGACAGTTCAGCAGCGCGGTGCAGCCATCATCAAGGCCCGTGGCGCATCGAGTGCCGCATCCGCCGCTTCTTCTGCTGTTGACCATATGCGCGACTGGGCCCTTGGCTCAAACGGCGAATGGGTCAGCATGGGTGTCTTCAGCGGCGGCAACAGCTACGGCATCGACGAAGGCATTATGTACGCCCTGCCCATCACCTGTGAGAATGGGGAATGGAAAGAAATCAAAGGTCTGGAAATCAGTGACTTCGCCCGCAAAATGATGCAGGCCACCGAAGCCGAGCTGCTCTCCGAGAAAGAGGCTATTGCCGACCTGCTGTAAGAAACGTTCATCGGTGAAATGGGGTCAAATCTTTATTCTTGACACGGCAGTATGTGTCAAGAATAAAGATTTGACCCCATTTCATTCGGCAATGATCGCCTGGATGCGTTTACCGTATTCCTCCTTGAGGCTGTCGAGATACTTTTTATCGACCTGACCTTTCCAGGTTTTGACCTGGTAAAAACGCTTGGGGATGGCAAAGTTATCCGGATTAAAACCGGTCTTGGCCCGCACCTTCCAACGCAGGGCGCGGATATGTTCGGCAACGCGGGGAATCGAGCTGGAAAGAGAAGCAAATCCAACCGTATGCAGACACTCAGCAAGCTGCTCTTCGGTATAGACCGACCGGGCAAAAAGACAGGCAACCATCGAAGTAAGAAAAGCCCGGCCAGGCTCATCAGCAATCAAAAAATCTACTGCCGATGCAACATCCTGGTCGGCATGCTTTTGATCGTAGCTGTAGGCGCCGGTATCTAGATGGGAATGGCGAAACCCAAGAGATTGGGCGGCAAAAAACAGCTCTCCAGTCGCATACCCGGCCATTTCCTGGCCAAGCACGCAACCGAAATCACCACCCCCATAGATCGCGGCCGCTTTTAACGTCCCCTGCCCAAGGAGCCGGTAAAAATCATTGCTCCCCCGACCGAGATGTCTTGCCGCCTGCTGGTAGGCCCTGGCATCGCCGAATACCAGGGGAACAAGGGTCTCTTTGATTGAAATCAGTCCCTGCTCTGTTGCTTCCGTCGCCCAGCCCAGGGCTACTCCCCCGGACATTGCATCAAGCCCAACTTTTTCCATGGCGTCAAGGATGCGCAGCACATCAAAACTGTTGGTCACGCCGAGCATGGTTCCGGCGGCAAAGATCGGTTCATAATCATAGGCAACCTGGTGGTAATGATAGCGGTTATCGGCGGCCATTTTTTCCCGGATAAAACCGATATGGATACAGCCGACCGGACAGCCGGAACAGGCGCCGTTGCGCAATAGAGTCTGATCGGCAAAACTTACACCGGTAATACCGACTATCGCCGGATCGCTCGTCTGCTGCAGGTTGCGCCACGGCAGAGAGGCGATATCGTTTAAGCCCTGGAGATTGGCCGCAGTGCCCAGGTTATGATATTTACGCATCATCTCAGTTGCGGTGAGCTTGCCATAAACCTCCTTGTACAGCCTGGGATAGTCTTTGCCGGGTGGAACCGCAAAATCGCTGTCACCATGGATGACAATGCCCTTGATATTTTTCGCGCCCATGGCGGCACCGCCTCCCATCCTACCAAAATGCCGGTAGGTGTCGACGTTGATACACGCCATGGCCGAGCCGACTTCTCCGGAAGGGCCGATGCGCATGATCGACCGGTGGCCGCTGCCGCCTTTAAACATCCTGCGGATCAGCTTGCCGGAACTTTCCGCATCGGTGCCGCGTAAAAACCCGGCATCTTTCAATTCCAGCTGGTTTATACCGATGCCAAGGCAACTCAGCCCTTTTGCCTTACCAATGAGAACCAGCGCATCGAGATCGCAAAACTTGAGCGACAGTGCGGCCCGCCCCCCGGCATGACTTTCGGTATATTCACCATGATAATTCGACTTGAATGAACAGACCATCTTACTCATCAGCGGAAAATAACCGGTCAAGGGGCCGATGGCAAAGATCAACGGCTGCGCCGCATCGTCTGCGGGCAGCTCAGGCTGACCATATTGCATATAGAGCAGCGCTGCCAGCCCACTGCCCCCTGCCACTTCATTGCGACCATCGAGCAGGACAATTTTCCCTTTGCCGGTAGATACATCGACCAGCAGGATGCGAAATTCTTCCCTGATCATGTCAGCACCTCTTCAATACACTCGCTATCGACCATCTCCAGGCAATTCTGCGGGCAAAACGAAACACATTGACCACAATGAAGACAGACATAGACATCGCCCTGCCGATCCTGGTAAATTGCATCAACGGGGCAGGCTGCAACACATTTTCCGCACTGGATGCACAGCTTTTTCTTCATGATTATCCCGCCGCCGGACCGCCTGGTAAACGCGCCGGTGGGGCACGCTTCCGCGCAGGGAGGAGGATCACAGGCCAGACATCGATTGGCGATAAAACCGGTGGAAAGGCCACCCGAGGAATGAATACGGATTCCGGCTGTGTTCCAGGAGATCCGATGATAAACAAGACGGGCACAGGCCAGTGAACAGGATTGACAACCGATGCACTGGTCCATGCGGGGGGTGGTAAGCTGTTTCATATCTTTTTCTAAGGTACTTTCATTTTCAGCTGAGGTGTTCTACTGTTGTGAATGCTTGCATGGGATCAGAATGAGAAAATTCTTCAAAGGCGAGGCAAAGCAATGGTAAGATTTACAGTGCACAATCTCGGGGAGCACACCATAGACAACATGGTGGTCACTGGACCTTTCCGATCAATTGTCATGGAAATGGCCGAAATGTTTCTCGCCGGCTACACCGGTTCGACCGGACCTGAGGAAAAAGATCTCGATTATCACTTTGCCGAGTATATTATAAAAATGTCCTACGGCCAGGGCAGGATACTCGAATATCACCCCAACCCTCCCGAACCAATCCACTAATCCACCATACCTGTCAGGAATCTGTCGGATTATTGCCATTTTCTGCGGAGTCTACGCTTACCTGTCAGATCAAGACATTTTCCAAAATTAAGCACAGCCATATAGTCAATATCGAAGTCTTGCTCCGCTCGCTTATCTGCGAGCATTAATTTTGGAAAATAACGCTGAGATGGGGGAAAAGGGCATAATCCTACAGGTTCCTAGCTCAGTCTTTTGCCCAGTCGGCCAGGGCCAGATACAGCGTACCGACGGCCAGCTCTGCACAGTGGTGATGGTCCTCCGGCAGGGTCTGCAGAAAATCGATAACATCGGTCGGCGTCACATTCCAGCAGTATTCCACTGGTTTTCCCTCGACCAAAACAGCCAGGGCGTTGGCACAGGCATTGGTGTTGATGCAGCCTTGCAGTTCAAAGGCAAGCTGCGTAACGATACCATCCTTTACGGCAAGATAGATGGTTACGGTATCACCACAGTCCCCGGTCTTTTTACCGACACCGTCAGGGTTTTCCATGGCCCTTCTTCTTTCATAAAGATTGGCCATCACCAGAAACTGCTCGGAATGATCCTGCCAGAAATCAAAGGTGTTTTTCATCCCGATATCTCCCCCGGAGCTCACGTCTTATCCCGGCCGGCCAGCGGCACGACAAACTGCGATTCGGTATCCCATGGAAAAAGTATCCAGGTATCCTGGCTCACTTCGGTGATAAATGTATCGACCAGAGGCCTTCCGGCAGGTTTGGCATAGACCGTGGCAAAGTGGGCCATCGGGACAATTTCCCGAACCACCTTTGCGGTTTGCCCGGTGTCGACGAGATCATCGATAATCAGCCAGCCGGTCCCGTCTCCTTCAAAAGATTTCAGGGTATGTACTTCACCCTTACGCTCCTTCCAGTCATAGCTGGAAAGACAAATGGTATCCACCAAACGAATATCCAGTTCCCGGGCAATGATCGCCGCCGGCACCAGGCCGCCCCGGGTAATGGCGATTATTCCCTGAAAAGGTCCGATATTGAGCAATCGCCAGGCCAGTGCCTTTGAGTCGCGGTGCAGTTGATCCCATGAGATGGGGTAGGTTTTGTTATATGATGAATTTGATATATTGGCTGCCATTTTTTCGTTGCTGATAAATCTGATTTAAAGGACCTGCTTTAGAAATAGCTTCGCTCTCTCTTCCCTGGGATTGGTGAAGAAATGCTCGGGAGTTCCCACTTCCACCACCTTGCCTTCATCCATAAAAATAACCCGGTCGGCCACTTCACGGGCAAAGCCCATTTCATGGGTAACGACGATCATGGTCATCCCCTCACGGGCAAGTTGCTTCATAACATCGAGTACCTCCCCGACCATTTCCGGATCAAGAGCCGAGGTTGGTTCATCAAAAAGCATGACTTTCGGGTCCATCGCCAGCGCCCGGGCAATCGCCACGCGTTGCTGCTGTCCCCCGGAAAGACGGGAAGGATATTCTGCGGCTTTTTCGGGGATACCCACTTTTTTCAAGAGGGCCCGGGCTTTTTCATCGGCAACCTTTCTGCTTCTTTTTCGAACCCGGCACTGGGCCAGGGTGAGATTTTCCAACACAGTCTTATGGGGAAAAAGGTTAAACTGCTGAAACACCATGCCCACCTCGGCCCGAATCTTATTGATATTGGTCTTTTTATCGGCCAGGTCAACGCCATCGATTATGATATGGCCTTCGGTAAAGCTCTCCAGACCATTGATGCAGCGTAGAAAGGTGGACTTCCCGGAACCGGACGGGCCGATAACGACCACCACCTCGCCACGCGCCACATCGGTAGACACGCCGTCGACGGCCCGTACTTCCCCGGAACGACTGCTAAATATCTTCACCACATTTTTGGCTTTAATCACTTACAGCAAGCCTCCGTTCCATGTAAAAAACAAGTTGCGACAAGACCGAAGTGACGAGCAGATACATTGCCGCCACCACAATCCACACCTCGAAGGTGGCAAAGGTGGAGGTTATGATTTCTCGGCCCGATTTGGTCAGATCGGTAATCGCAATAACCGAAACCAGCGATGAATCCTTGATCAGGCTGATAAACTGACCAGACAGAGGCGGCAGGATTTTCTTGAAGGCCTGGGGCAGGATAATGTCTTTCATGGTCTGAAAGGCAGTCATGCCCAGCGATCTGGATGCCTCCATCTGGCCCTTGGGAATACTCTGCACCCCGGCCCGAACGATCTCCGCCACATAAGCCCCGGCAAAAAGAGCCAGAGCCCCGATGCCACAGACGTTACGGCTGAGATTAAAAACGGTGCCAAGAAAGAAATAGGCAATAAAAATCTGCACCAGCAGCGGCGTTCCCCGAATGCATTCGACATAGATTACCGCCAGGCCGCGCAGGGTAATATTTTTGGAAACCCGGGCTATACCAGTCATCAGGCCTAAAAAAAGAGCAAATACACTGGAAATTGCCGACAGCCAGAGAGTGGTCCAGAGACCAAGCATCAAGGGACCCAGCCGCCAGGTTTTGGTAAAGCCGACCGTGTCCCCGACAAACAATTCCTCCCCTTCAGACACCTTCAGGCTGGCCGTGGTTACTTTTAGCGTTTTCGTCTCTGAATTGTCCGACACCACGGTTACCTGGGTATTTTTGTCGCCCTTCGCAACCAAGGTTACCTTGCCGTCAAAAGGAATTTTCTGTGCATCTTCAGCAAGGTACATAAAGTATTGGGGTACTCTGTACCATCGCCATCGGTAGTCGATTTTTCTGACTGCACCCCAGGTACCGGCGGCCATCCCAAGCAGGATGACCACCAGCAGAAGACTCCAGGGCCAGGTTTTCTCTCTGGCTTTCAAATGTGCATTCCTTATGTTTACTGGATTTCTTTCAACCACGCATCGTCATGGAACCACTTGGCATAAATTTTGTCGTATACACCATCATATTTGATCTGGTTCATGAAGTTTTCCAGCCAGTTGAGAAAATCCGGATCGCCTCTGCGGATAGCCCAGGCCAGCGGCTCTTTGGTGAAAGGTTCATCCAGATGAACAAATTTTCCAGCGCCTTTCTGGCCCACGGCAATGGCGTTAAAAGGCAGATCATAAATAAAAGCATCGATCTTGCCATTGGACAATTCCATAACGCCTTCCTGCTCGGTTTCGTAGGAGATGTACTTGGCATTAGGAATCATCCGTTTGGTGGCCTGTTCCCCGGTGGTGCCAAGTTTGGAAGCGATGGTGTATTGAGGATCGTTGAGGTCTTTGTAGGATTTGACTTTATCGGCGAGTTCTTTCTTTAAAAGAACCGACTGGCCGATCAGGATATACGGCGGGGCAAAGTTTACCGTCATGTTTCTTTCCTGGGTAAGCGTCATGCCGGACATGAGAATATCGAACTTATTGGTCAGCAGGGCCGGAATGATACCATCCCAGGCAGTCGAAACCAATTCCAGCTTCACTTTCATCGCTTTGGCCATTCTGGTCGCCATATCCACATCAAAACCAATGATCTCGCCCTTTTGATTGGTCAGTTCAAAAGGCATGTAGCCGGGTTCCATGCCCACCCGCAAGGTGCCGCGCTTCTGGATCTCCGCCAGAGTGTCCGTAGCAAAGACATTTCCCGCGAAACAAGTAAGCATAATCATTGCCAGAGCGACCAATAACGACAGTTTTTTCATCTTTTCTCTCCTTCTTTAGGTTGAATATAAGGGAATTCCCCTTGACGAACGCGTGGTTTTTTTGTTCTATCCCAGCGACGAAAAACAACTCTCTAATTTTATAAAAAAATTTAATCGGGGGGAAGAGGCAACAAGCTCCTCCCTGCGTAACAAAATCCGCGGCAAAACTCAAGGAGATTCTTGTGCGAACGCTTAGTTTTCCTGGCTTTTGACATCTTTGTAAGAAATGATTGCTCAGGTTCTATGCCAATAAAAACAATTAATGAAAACTGAAAGCACCCTTCTCACCTATCTGGCTTTAGCCATTGCGGTCCTCTTCTGGGGACTCTCTTTTGTCGCCACCAAAATTGCTCTCACGAGTTTTACGCCCTTCTGCCTTATTTTTTTCCGTTTTTTTGCCGCCTCGATTTTTTTCACAATACTTCTCTGGCGTACCGGTTTTCCACCTCTTACCGGAAAAACATTACGATCCCTCTTATTACTCACGCTGATGCAGCCCGGCCTCTATTTCCTTTTTGAAACGACTGGCCTGCAATACACTTCAGCGACCAAAACTTCTCTCATCATCGCCACCATTCCCATTGTCGTTTTGCTTCTTTCGGCGGTATTTCTCAAAGAACGACTGCGGCCGCTCAATATACTCGGTATCATTTTGTCGCTGGTTGGAGTGGCGCTGCTGGTTTTCGGCGGGGAACACCAGATAGCAGCAGGCGGTATACTGCTGGGGGATATTCTGATCTTCGGCGCGGTCCTTGCCGCCTCTATTTATATGATTATGACCCGGAGATTGGGTGAATCGCTCACATCCCTGCAGATTACCGGGATGCAGATTATTTTTGGCGCCCTGCTTTTTTTGCCGGCTTTTCTCTGGGATCTGCCAAAACTTCACTGGTCGGCAGTTTCCCAGGAATCGCTGATCGCCCTGATAGTCCTGACTATTTTTGCTACCATCGTCGCGTTTTTATGCTATAATTATGCCCTGACCAGGATTCCCGCGGCCCAGGCTGCCGTCTGTATCAACGGCATCCCGCTGGTTACTGCCGCCGGTGCCTGGCTGCTGCTGGGCGAAACGCTGGCACTTTTGCAAATGGCTGGAGGCGCGCTGGTCCTCAGTGCAGTCCTGTTGGCAAACCACACCCCGAAAAACGTTAAAATAGCATTAACCAATCCAATATAAACAACACAAAGGCTTGACTATGAAGAACATATATATCTCCGGCTCTCTTGCCTATGATCGAATCATGAATTTTCCCGAGAGTTTTTCCGACCATATCCTGCCGGACAAAATCCATAGTCTCAATGTCTGTTTCCAGGTTGACGGGGTAACGGAAAACTACGGCGGCACCGCCGGCAATATTGCCTACGCCCTCAAACTGATGGGCAAGGATTCAACCATTACCGCCACCATCGGCAGCGACCACCATAAGTATTTTGCCTGGCTGGATAAACATTCGATTGCCAGGACAGGGATTACTATCATCGAGGAAGAGTTGACGGCCGGAGCATATATAACCACCGATAAAAGCAATAACCAGATTACCGGATTCAACCCAGGCGCCATGAAATACTCTTCCCGGCTCGACTTGGATACGCTCAAGCCGGAGGAGACCCTGCTGTTGATCTCGCCCGGCAATCTTGCCGATATGATCAACTACCCGAAAGCGTGCAAGAAAAAAGGCATTGGCTATATCTTTGATCCAGGTCAGGCTCTTCCCGTGCTGCAGGCCCAGGATTTAATCGAGGTCATTACCGGCTGCATGCTCCTTATCGTCAACGATTACGAATTCAACCTGATCCTGGATAAGACCAAAATAACCAAAGATCAGCTGCTGACCCTGGCCGATGCAACCATTATTACCCTGGGCGAAGCCGGCTCAGAACTCTATACTTCCTCGGGCAAATTGACCATCCCGTCCTTTACCGCTGCCCGGGTGATCGATCCGACCGGCGCAGGCGATGCCTATCGCGGCGGCCTCCTCAGTGGCTTAATCAGCGGCGACGACCTTGAAACCAGTGCCATCCACGGCAGCGTCTGCGCCTCTTTTGCCGTTGAATGTAACGGCACCCAGGTCTATTCCTTTACCGTCGAGGAATTTGCCAACCGGATGCGGGCAAATTAAATGACAGGATAACTCTGTTACTCTCCATCTTCCTGCGGGACAGCCAAAAGCGCCCTTTGCAGCGGACAGGATGGGAAAGTATCCTCGCCGACGCGATAGAGCTGCAGCAGATCAAGAGAGCGGCACGCCAGCTCTCGTCGGACCTGCCGCCTTGTACCCTTGACTCGGGCAATGGCCATCCGATCATAGTTGGTGGTTTGGTGGCGCAACCAGGCAATGACTGCACTGCGGGCACGGTCTGTGACCGGGATTCGTTCCGTCCGCGCCACCGTGCCGCTGCCGACCGGGGTGGCTAAATCGGTGACGGCTCGGGCCAGTTTTGCCGCGAGTGTCGCATAGCGCTGGTGAAAACCAAGAAAATCAACGACTGCCGCATAAAAATCCTCAACATAGTCCTGGTGTTTTTCTTGTCTTCGGGCCAGCTCCCGAACACGTTTTTGGGCATAACTGGGGGCTGAACGCTTTACCTCCAACTCCTTTTGCGCAGCCAGGATATCTTCCTCTTTCGCCCAGATCCCTTTAGATATAAGCCTTTTCTTCACCTTGACCTGAACCAGCCAGGTCGGTCCTTTGGCCTTGACCATCTTCGTCAAAGGACCGTCCCCCGGCGCGAGCAGAGCCCAATCTTTCGGAACGACCAGCTCCTCCCCGGTATCGGTCATCACGCTTCTTTTACTTCTACCTGGTTTGACCAAACGATTGTGCTGCGGCATAAACGCTGCTTCAACCGCGCATCATCAGAATTTTCTGCATAATATCAGCGACCGCCAAGCCCTGATGCGGCAACTGCTCGGCTATACCACCGTGACCAACCTTGCTCGTACCCATGAGCGAATATTTCGGCGTCAGCCCTCTTTCCAGCAGCCAGGTGCCATACCGCACCCCCAGTCCGGTCTTGGTATTTTGACTCTCCACGACCAGGACAAAGGGACTGCCACCCACTTTGACCATCATCTCTTCATCAATAACATTTAATGTCGGTTTATTGATCAAACCAACGTTTATTCCCTGCTCCTTCAGCTGAAGCACTGCATCAAGGCATCGGTAGGTCATCTCGCCGTAACTGATGATATAGCCATCTTTCCCTTCACGAATGAGCTCGTCTTTGCCGGCTTGGAACTGATACCCATCGCCAAACAGCATTTTGCCCTGATCGTCAAGCAGACAGGGCGTTGCCGAACGGGTGGAAAAAACGAACCGCAGACCCTGATCATAAAAAATCTTCTGCAGCATAGCCCTAAGCTGCAGGACATCAGCCGGGAAATACAGCCGGGTCACGTCGCCTTCTGCGACCGCATTATCGGCAAAGAAATTATTAATCCCAAAATGGCAGGTATTATCGGCCATATCGTCAATGCCGGAATGGGAAAAATGAGCCAGGACATTGGCCTGATTGAGACGGGCCATGGTAATTTCCGAAACAACCATTTCCAGAAATGCGGCAAAAGTGCCAAAAATTCCCTGGCGTCCGGCTTCGGAACCAAAGCCTGCGGCAACCGAATAATTATTGCGCTCCATGATGCCACCGTGCACATACACTTCGGGATGGCATTTTCGAATGTGATGCAGGCCACAGGATCCTTCCAGATCGGAGTCAACCACCAGCACCTGCCCGGTCGGCTGATCCATGGTATCAAGTATTTCACAGACAACTTTACCGAAATCATCGCGAACTTTGCCCATTTCGGCAGTACTGCCCAGATAGGTGGTTTTCTCTTTAACAACTGAAAAATTCTGAAGAATTTCTACAGCCTCCACCTGTCCTTTGGCCTTGAGATAATCAACCGCCAGCTTTACTGCTATGACATCGTGGCCTTTGGGTGATCCCTCGATCCCTGGGACACCTACCGCCATCAGCCGTTTATTGATAAGAGCGATTGGCCCATCGGTGACCAGCGCCTGCTGAATGCGCCCATACAGGGCGTCAATGTCTTCACCATCGCCGACATTAACGGCAAGTCCATGACCCTCGAGAGTTCTGGCCAGATCATAGCCCGGCATATAGGTGCCTGGATGCCCGGCAATGGTCACATTGTTGTCATCGATAAGAACCTTGACCTGCAGCTTTCTGGCCACCGCATACCGCGCCGCTTCGGCGTTGTCACCCTCCATCTGCGAACCGTCGCTGCCGAACATGACCACGATTTTACCGGGACCCGCTTCAGCAACCCCGTTGACATAACTCCATAGATGACCGAGCCTGCCCGAGGAGAAAAATATCCCGTTTTTTTCATCGCGCTCGGGATGGCCATAATATCCTTTATCATATTCTCGATAGTGCAACAGGGATTCAGGCTTTTGATAGCCGTTCAACACCGCCATCATATATTGAATCGCCACCCGGTGGCCCGCCTCGTCAAAATAGACCGGATGAAGAGTGTCGGAACCCTTCATAAAACCGTCGATAATAAGCAGCTCCGGCACGATATCAAAGGCCCCGCCGGTGTGCCCGCCGAGGCCTTTGACATTGGCAAGAGCGGTGAAAAAGACCAGGCTGTCTCGAACTATCCGGATATTGTTGCGCAACACCTGACGCTGCCCGTCGCTTAAGCTGGTCTGGTGCAGATCATATTTCTGGGCTTTAAACTCACGTAAATCAATTGGAAAATCCATTGTTTCCTCCGCTTGGCTGTACACCAAACCGTTGCCGTCACATCATTTTTTATTATATAATTCTGGACACATAGAGTATCCAGGATGACTATTTATCAGATGACTTCCTTTCCGCAGGTAAAATCATATTCAGCAGCACACCCACAATCCCGGCCAGACCAATTTTCTCGATGGCAAAGGCGCCGGCGGTGAATTTCATTCCACCGATGCCACATATCAGAATAACCGCAACGATGATCAAATTTCTTGGAGTCATCAGGTCCTGGCCGGATTTCACCAGGGTATTGATGCCGACGACGGTGATCATGCCAAAGAGCAGAATCATAATTCCACCCATTACCGGGGAAGGGATAGTAGCCAGCAGGGCGCCTATTTTGCCGACAAAGGAAAGGACTATTGCCGTAAGCGCCGCCCAGGTCATAATTGCCGGGTTATAGGCCTTGGTCAGCGCAACGGCACCACTCACTTCCGAATAGGTGGTGTTCGGAGGGCCACCCAGCATGGAAGCGATGGAAGTGGCAATCCCGTCACCAAGCATGGTATTTTCGATGCCTGGATCATCAACATAGTCCTTGCCGGTGATCGAACCGATAGCCAGAACATCACCAAAATGTTCAATAGCCGGGGCAATCGCCACCGGGACAATAAACAGAACAGCCTCCCATTTCCATTCGGGAAGCACAAAAGCGGGCATGGCAAGCCAGGCTTTCTCGAGAACCGGGGCAAAGGAAATAAGGGCCGGCCCGGTCCAGTTCTGAAGACCCGCAGGATCAAAAGAGCTCTGAATGGTCGACGTCACTCCGGTCAGATCAAGGACAAATGATGTAGCATAACCGACACATATACCACTTAAAATTGGCAGCAGCCGCAACCAGCCCTTACCAAGCAGGGCAACCAGCGCGGTGGTCCCCAGGGAAACCCCGGCAATAATCATCGCCGTTTTTTCCGGAACCAACCATGCCGAGCCATCACCCGTGCGACCCATGGCCATATGCACCGCAACGGGGGCGAGCACCAGGCCGATGACCATGATCACTGGTCCGGTTACCACCGCCGGCAGATATTTATGCAATATCCCGGCACCAAAATAACGAATGGCCAGACTTAGCAATACATAAAAGAGTCCTGCTGCAGTCAGGCCACAAAGGGTCGCAGGGATTCCCCAGGTCTGCACACCGTAAATGATAGGGGCGATAAAGGCAAAAGACGAGGCAAGAAAAACCGGCACTTTACCCTTGGTGATCACTTGAAAAACCAGCGTGCCGATACCGGCGGTAAACAGCGCGACATTTGGATCCAGGCCGGTCAAAATAGGAACCAGGACCAGGGCCCCAAAGGCGACAAACAGCATTTGTGCACCGAGCAGACTGTCGCACAATCGGAACCGGTACGTTGAATCTGGTGAAACTTCGGGCATTACCACAACCTCCTCAAATAAAAATAAAACTAAAAATCATTTCAGACTTCTGGATGGACTCTGGAAAAAGTTCGATATACGAGGCGCAGTGTCTGATACGGCGATTTGGCAGTACAGGTAGTACAGCAAATCGCCGTATCAAGCATTACAACGAAGGAGATCGGGCTTTTTACGAGTCCATCATGATTATTTGGTGCCGAAGATCTTATCCCCGGCATCCCCCAGACCGGGCAAAATATACCCGACGTCGTTGAGTCGTTGATCAACGGCGGCAACAAAAATCTCTACATCGGGATGGGCTTCGGTCACCCTTTTGATACCCTCCGGTGCGGCAACCAGGAAAAGACCTTTAATCGTTTTACAGCCGGCTTTTTTGAGGGTTGCAATAGTGGCCATCAGGGTGCCGCCGGTAGCCAGCATCGGATCAAGAATCAGAGCCACCCTTTCTTCAATATCATTGGCGGTTTTGACATAGTATTCCACCGGTTCGAGGGTCTCTTCATTACGATAATAGCCAACCACACTGACCTTGGCCGACGGGATGAGATCAATAACCCCATCCATCATGCCCAGACCCGCCCGGAGGATAGGTACAATAGTAATTTTTTTGCCTTTGAGTTCATCAACTTCCACTTCTCCCGCCCATCCCTGAATCATTTTTCTCTGGGTCTGCAGATCTTTGGTCGCCTCATAGGTCAGAAGACGGGCAACCTCCGAGGATAGATCACGAAAATCTTTGGTAGAAATATCATGTTGACGCATAAGACCGAGCTTATGCTTGATGAGGGGGTGGTCCGCGACATGCACGCTCATAATTGTCTCCTGGAGATAAATGAAATAAGGCGGATCGGAGCTGAGCTGTCGGCAGCACCGCTCAACTCTATTGTTCTTTCAGGAAGTTACCACATTCGGGGAGCAGATTTCCGAACTCTTACTCTTAAAATCAGCTCAATTTCCGTGAAACCTACATGACATGGTGTTTTAAGAAAATCTGGAAAAAAAGCAAGTTATTTGCAAAATTTTATCGGTTCCCGGCTGCCTCCTCCGCCTATGCCTTCTGCCCAAAATGTGTTGTCTCAAGAAGCAGCCTGCCGATCTGGTCATTCCTGATATGATTATGCCGGAAGGCCTTGACGGACTAGAAACCTATCGGGAAATCATTAGAATATATCCTCATCAGAAAGCGCTTATTACCAGTGGCTTTTCCGAATCACAACGGGTCAAAAATAGCTGCATCTCGGTGCCGACGATTATATCCAGAAGCCTTACACCATGGAAAAATTAAGGGGGTGGCCGTCCGGTGTGGAGCTGGATAAAAAAGGTTGAATGATCCTTTCTTGTATTCATTTAATTTATTTTGTATATATATATTATTGATTAAAAACTAACGAAAAGGAGCCGCGATGCGAGTCAAAGATCTGATGGAACCGATTAAAAACTGGCTAACCCCTGACATGTCCCTGCGCGAAGCAATCAAGGTCATGAAATCAACCAAACGGGGCCACGGCCTGGCAGTAAACGGCATTGTCGTTTTGGATGGGGCGATGAATCTGGTCGGCATAGTCTCAACCATTGATATCCTGCGTATCATAATTCCCGCTCATGCTTATATTGACGAGCATCACGATCAGATTTCATGGCAGGCCATTCGCGATGAGAAAACCGTCGCCGTCGAATCGATCACCGTCAGCAAGATCATGACCGAAGATGTCCGGGTAATCGCCGCCGAGGAAACGCTGCTGCGTTGTGCCGATATCCTGCTCACTGAACAGCTAAGGCGCTTGCCGGTCACCCGAAGCGACGGCAAGGTAGTGGGGATCATTTATCTGCGCGACGTCTATAATGCCATGACGGAGCTGCTGGTAAACTAAATTACGTTAATGGGCGGGTTTTACCCAGGCGGGTCATCGGCAGCAGTTCGACGGCAAGGATGCTGACCAGAATTAAAACACCCCCCGAAAGCTGCAGGGGGGTAAGTCGTTCTCCCAAAAAAATCATGCCGCCCAGGGCAGCAAATACGGTCTCGGAACTGAGAATGATCGCCGCATCCGCGGCTGGGGTGTATCGCTGGCCAACTACCTGCAGGGTAAAGGCCATGGCGACGGAGAAAACCCCTATATAGGCAATGCCAAAAGCGGCCCCCGTCAGTTGGCTGAGACTCGGCGATTCGACAATATAACCAATCAACAACCCGACGCAACCACTCACCAGGAACTGGCCGGCGGCCACCACCAGCGGCGCCCGGGTTCTGGATGCCATGATTCCCACCAGCATAACGTGAAAAGCCCAGAAAAGAGTACTGGAGATGACCCACAAATCCCCTGCCACCAGTCTTACCTCATGGGCGCCACTTAATATATAGGTACCGAAAAAGCAGCAAATCGATGCCGGCCAGATGGAAAAATGTACTTTCCTTTTCAGGACAATTAAACCAAGAATCGGCACCAGCGGTACATAGAGCGCCGTCAGAAATCCGGAGTTGGTGACGGTTGTCCGCAAAATTCCATGCTGCTGCAGAGCGGCAGCGACAAACAGCACACATCCGGTGAGGAGAAGTCCAAGCCAGTCGGCAGTCTGCATCTTCCGTTCGTGCCGGTCCACTCGCCTAAACTGCGTAAAGGCAAATGGCAATATGATCAAAGCACCGACGAAAAAACGGGCGCCGGTGAAGGTCAGTGTCCCCAGTTCTCCCGTACCAATTTGCTGTACCACGAAACTGCTGCCCCAGATTACTGCGGCTAAGGCGAGCAGGAGATTTGCCTGTAGGCGATTCATTATTCCCCACATTTGAACATATGTGCCGGTTTCGGCACAACCAACACGTGCATCTACCATGTATGGCAAAAGGTGCAAGTGCAATATGATGGCAGCATACCGTCCAACAGCCCTGGTACCGGGCCAGTGCATTTCATTTCTTTGCTTATGGACCATTTTTTCTTTCGTATGAAATATAAATTGACTTATTTGAACCTTCGGTTAAGAATATACCCACGATAATCACCAATCGATTAACCAGAACCTTGCGGACACTGCGTCATGGACATTCTCTCCGAGCGGCAGAACAGGATCCTTGTACTGGCACGAGAAAACGGCAAGGTTGACGTCGAAAAACTGGCCACGACCTTTACCGTATCCGCCCAGACCATCCGCAAAGACCTCAACGAGCTCTGTGACAAACAGCTGCTGCAACGCATCCATGGCGGCGCTATTGTCGGTTCCGGTATTGAAAATGTCAGCTATGAAGCAAGACGCCTGCTGGCCCCCGGTCCCAAAAAAGCCATCGGTAAAGCCACGGCGGCCCTGATCCCCGACAACAGTTCCCTGCTCATCAATATCGGTACGACGACGGAGCAGGTCGCCCACGCTCTCTGCGAGCATCGAGGCTTGCTGGTTATTACCAACAATATCAATGCCATCGAAATTATGAAAAATTTCCTGGGCATTGACCTGATCATTGCCGGTGGCCAGGTGCGACGCTCCGACGGCGGTATTGTTGGGGTGGCGGCAGTCGATTTCATCAACCAGTTTAAGGTCGATTATGCAGTCATCGGGGTATCGGCCATAGATGAAGACGGCTCGCTGCTTGACTACGACTTCAGCGAAGTACGGGTCGCCCAGGCGATTATAAAAAATGCCCGGCATGTCATTCTGGTCGCCGACACGATGAAGCTTGAAAGAACCGCGCCTATTCGCATTGACCATATCTCCCAGATCAACACCATAGTCATCAATGCGGCTCTACCGGTAAAACTTCAGGAAATCTGCGCCGGAAGCGGCGTCGAAGTGGTCGTGGCCAGGGAATAAGATATGAAAAAACCCGTATATGATATCGCGATTATAGGAGGCGGCATCAATGGCTGCGGTATTGCCCGCGATGCTGCCGGACGTGGACTTGCCGTTTTTCTCTGCGAGCAGAACGATCTCGCCGGCGGGACCTCTTCCGCATCGACCAAACTGATCCACGGCGGACTGCGTTATCTGGAGTATTACGAGTTTCGCCTGGTCCGCGAGGCCTTACGCGAACGGGAAGTTCTCCTCCATATGGCGCCGCATATAATCTGGCCGCTGCGTTTTATCCTGCCCCACCATAAAGGACTGCGACCGGCATGGCTTATCCGGCTCGGCTTATTCCTCTATGATCATATCGGTGGCAGAAAAATATTGCCCGGCACCACCAAGGTCAATCTCACAACCGACGTCGCCGGCAAAGTCCTCAAAGAAAATTACCACACAGGCTTTGAATACTCCGACTGCTGGGTAATGGACAGCCGCCTGGTGGTACTCAACGCCATGGATGCTGCTGCGAGAGGGGCTACGATCAGAACCAGGTCGCCATTGCTGTCGGCCACTCGAACCGGCAAAACCTGGCAACTGCAATTACTCGATAAGGCAAGCAATAAAGAATTCCAGGTTGAGGCTAAAACACTGGTCAATGCCTCCGGCCCCTGGCTTGATGAGCTGCTCAACCATATCTCCCATAGCGCAACTAAAGAACATATTCGGATGGTGCAGGGCAGTCATATCATCGTCAAAAAACTGTTTGACCATAAACGGGCCTATATTTTCCAGAACAAAGACGGCCGCATCATCTTCGCCATCCCCTATGAAAGTGAATTCACGCTGATCGGTACCACCGACCGTGACTTTCATGGCCATCCTGATAATGTATCCATCTCGCAAGAGGAAATAGACTATTTATGCCGGGCGGCCTCCGAATATTTTCTGCAGGGGATTACCGCAGATGATGTAATGAGCAGCTTCTCCGGCATTCGTCCCCTCTTTGATGACGGCAAGAGTGAAGCAAAAGCGGCCACCCGGGATTATGTCTTAAAACTGGACACCGGCAAGAATGAAAGACCCCTGCTCTCTCTCTACGGCGGGAAGATTACCACGTATCGCAAACTGGCCGAGTCGGTACTGGCCGAACTCAGACCATTTCTGCCGGCAATGGGCGGTGAGTGGACCGAAAAGAGTGTTCTGCCCGGCGGGGATTTCCATCCTGACGACTTTGATTCTTCGGTACAGGAACTCCTCAATCAACATCCGATTCTAACGCTGGAACTGGCCACGCGTCTTTTCCGAGCTTACGGCACCCGCGCGTATACAATGACCGAGTCCATCCAGGGCCATAACGACATGGGAACATCTTTCGGCCATGGTCTTTATGGTTTTGAGGTCGATTACCTCATCAGAAACGAATGGGCCGGATGCGCCACAGACGTCCTCTGGCGACGCAGCAAAATGGGTTTATTCCTGTCTGCGTCAGAAGTTGACTCTCTTGACAGCTATATCAAAAAAAGTAACGGCGATAGATTACATCCAGCCGGTAACTGATGAGGAGAAGGGATGCAGCTCGAGTTACGCAAGGTATCTAAAAAAGTCGGACGAGAATTCCATATCTCCGATGTATCGCTCACTTTTGAACCAGGGACCTTGAATATCCTCCTCGGCCCGACGCTTTCCGGCAAAACATCACTGATGCGTCTTATGGCCGGACTTGATCAGCCAAGCTCCGGCACAGTTCATTTTGGCGGCAACAATGTCACCGGCGTTGCCGTCCAAAAACGCAATGTTGCCATGGTCTATCAGCAGTTTATCAACTATCCGAACCTGAGCGTATTTGAAAATATCGCTTCCCCTCTGCGTATCGCCGGGGTCGCCACCGCGGAAATCAAGCAGCGGGTCGCCAAGGTCGCCGCTCTTTTAAAACTGGAAAACATGCTCCGCCGTTCGCCTCAGGAACTGTCCGGTGGCCAACAACAACGCACCGCTCTGGCCCGGGCCCTGGCCAAAGAAGCCGACCTGGTCCTGCTCGATGAACCGCTGGCCAACCTCGATTATAAACTGCGCGAAGAACTGCGCGAAGAGCTACCGCGAATTTTTTCGGCCACCGGCTCTATTTTTGTCTATGCCACCACCGAGCCATCCGAAGCTCTTCTTCTTGGCGGCAATACAGCATCTCTGCACCAGGGGGGAGTTACCCAGTTCGGACCAACTATCGAGGTCTTTTCCCGGCCGCAAACCCTGATCACCGCTCAGATCCTTTCTGATCCCCCATTAAACATGCTGCCGGTGACCAAACTGGGTGACAGAATACTTTTTAAGAGCCACGTAGAGATCCCAGTTTTGGGACAATTGCCGCAGTTGCCGGACGACGACTATACCATCGCCTTCAGACCGCATCATCTCTATCTGCACCGAACTTCTGAGAGGGCCATCGCCGTCAAAGCCAAGGTTGCGGTAACGGAGATAACCGGCTCCGAGAGTTATGTCCATATCGATATTGCCGGGATTCGCTGGGTATTGCTCGCTCCCGGTATCCACCATTTCGACGTCCATCAAACAATCGACATATTTATGGACCCCGCGCAATTTTATGTATTCGATCGCAACGACGCCCTCGTCGTGACGCCGGAAACTCTCGCCATGGTGTAGAAGGAGACAGAGGAGACAAGAATGGCCCATATTACCTTACAAGACATTGCCCACTCTTATACCGGGGCATCGGATAATCCCGACGATTACGCCTTAAAAAGGCTTAATCTGACCTGGCGCGACGGGGGTGCCTACGCCCTGCTCGGCCCTTCCGGCTGCGGTAAAACCACGCTGTTAAATATTATCTCCGGCCTGTTGACCCCTACCAAAGGTGAAGTTTTATTCAACGACGAGAAGGTGACCAGGCTGCCAACCGCACAGCGCAATATCGCCCAGATCTTTCAGTTTCCGGTCATTTACGACACCATGACGGTGTTTCAAAACCTGGCTTTTCCCCTGAAAAACAGGGGGCGCAGTAAAACGGAGATTGAACCGAGGGTGATTAAACTGGCCAAGATGCTCGGCCTGGAAAAAGACCTCTACACCAAGGCCCAGCACCTGACCGCCGATGCCAAACAAAAAATCTCTCTTGGACGGGGCTTGATCCGGCAGAGCGTCAACGCCATTTTATTTGACGAACCGCTCACCGTTATCGATCCGCAATTAAAATGGGAACTGCGCTCGCAGCTTAAATACCTGCATAAGCAGTTTGGTTTCACCATGATCTACGTCACCCATGACCAGACTGAAGCCTTGACCTTTGCCGACGAGGTCATCGTCATGTACGAGGGCAAGATCGTCCAGGTCGGCACGCCCGAGGCACTCTTTGAGCGGCCGGAGCATACCTTTGTCGGGTATTTTATCGGTTCTCCCGGAATGAATATCGCCCCTTGCGAACTGCGCGGCAACCGGGTAACGATTGAAGGTCATGAGGTGGTCCTTGAAGCTCACTACCCAGAGCAGGATGCTTCCGCCAAAATTGAGCTCGGAATCCGCCCCGAATACTTGCATCTGGCCCCGCCGCAGGAACAGGGATTGCCGGTAAAAATTATTAAAATTGACGACATAGGCCGCCATAAGATAGCTCGGGTGGCGGTAAACGAACGCACCTTTCATGTCGTCATGCCGGAAATTTCGGCGATGACCGGAGACACCGCCTCTTTAGTTTTCGATAACGCGCATACCAATATCTACGTCAACGATCATCTCCTTGGAGGAACAAAGCCATGATAGCCAAGCAAGTCAACCAGAAAGCATGGTTCATGGTCCTGCCTGTTTTTCTGCTGGTGGCCTTCAGCGCCGTTATTCCCCTGATGACCGTGGTCAATTATTCTTTCCAGGACACCTTCGGCAGCAACCAGTTCTTTTGGGTGGGGATAGGCTGGTTCAAAGACTTGATCCATTCGGACCGTTTTCATGACGCCTTTCTCCGTCAATTGCTGTTCTCCGGGATCATCCTGGCAATTGAAATTCCCCTGGGCATAGCCATCGCCCTGGCCATGCCGAAAAAAGGCTGGGGCGTGCCGGTCTGTCTTATCACCATGGCCCTGCCGCTGCTCATCCCCTGGAACGTCGTCGGCACTATCTGGCAGATCTTCGGCCGGGTGGACATCGGCCTGCTTGGTCATACGCTCGCCTCCCTTGGATTTGATTATAATTACACTCAGGACCCGCTGGCCGCATGGATCACCATCATCATCATGGATATCTGGCACTGGACCAGTCTGGTCGTCCTGCTCTCCTATGCCGGACTCTGCTCCATCCCCGACGCCTATTATCAGGCGGCCAAAATCGACGGTGCGTCGCGCCTCGCGGTATTCAGATATATTCAGCTACCGAAGATGCAGCGGGTATTGCTGATAGCTGTTCTGCTCCGTTTTATGGACAGCTTTATGATCTACACCGAGCCCTTTGTCATCACCGGCGGTGGTCCGGGCAACTCGACGACCTTCATGTCCATTGACCTGGTAAAGATGGCCGTCGGCCAGTTTGACCTTGGCCCTGCTGCCGCCATGTCCCTTGTCTATTTTCTGGTTATTCTCCTGCTCAGCTACGTCTTCTATACGGTAATGAGCAATATAGGCGAAGAAAGTTCCAAAGGAGGTGCCTGATATGCGCTGGAAATGGCTTATCCCTGCCGTCTATATCTTTTTCCTGTTGTTGCCGATCTACTGGCTGGTCAATATGAGCCTGAAGACCAATGACGAGATACTGTCGATGTTCAGCCTCTGGCCGCAAAACCTGACTTTTGCCAATTACAAGGTTATCTTTACCGACGCCTCATGGTATTCAGGTTATATCAATTCGATGATCTATGTGTCGATCAACGTGGTCATCTCGGTCACTTTCGCCCTGCCTGCTGCTTACGCTTTTTCACGCTATTCCTTTGTCGGCGACAAACACCTGTTTTTCTGGCTGTTAACCAACCGCATGGCGCCACCGGCGGTCTTTGCCCTGCCCTTTTTCCAGCTCTATTCGTCGATTGGTTTGTTTGATACCCATATCGCCGTGGCTCTCGCTCACTGCCTCTTCAACCTGCCGCTGGCGGTGTGGATTCTCGAGGGCTTTATGTCCGGCATCCCCAAAGAGATTGATGAAACCGCCTTTGTCGACGGCTATTCCTGGCCGCGGTTCTTTGTCAAGATTTTCATCCCGAACATTGCCTCGGGCATCGGCGTCACCGCATTTTTCTGTTTTATGTTCTCCTGGGTGGAACTGCTCCTGGCCCGGACGCTTACGGCAGTCAACGCTAAACCAATTTCGGCGATCATGACCCGTACAGTCTCCGCCTCGGGCCTGGACTGGGGCGTGCTGGCCGCAGCCGGGGTACTGACCATTGTACCCGGTGCGCTGGTAATCTATTTTGTCCGTAATCATATCGCCAAGGGTTTTGCCCTTGGAAGGGTATAGGAGGGAAAAACTATGAATCTAAAATGGATGGCATGGACTCCCCCAACCGCCGCTTTCTTTATAATAATTTTCTGCATGCTGGTCGCCATGACCATATGGGAGATGAAAAGCCCCGGCGGTGCACCGAGAGTAGGAATCCTTCGCTTTGAAACCACCAGAGGGGACCGTCTCTTTGTCTCCCTGTTGGGTTCGGCCTATATTCATATTATCTGGTTGGCGCTGTTTCCCGATCTGGCTCTATGGTGGGCCTCCGCCATTGCCGTCGGCTACGCGCTCTGCGTATTCAAATGGGTATAAACGATTTAATTGATACCGTTGTTCCGTTCTGCCGCTGAGGTCATATGGCGACAGGAAAATCATCAAATAAAAGAGGAGAAAGACGATGATCAAAAGGCTCGTAACAGCAACAGCCATGGCCGCTCTCTTAATGGGAACTGTCGGCGCACAGGCTGGTATGGATGAGGCAAAGAAGTGGGTCGATAGTGAATTTCAACCCTCGACTCTTTCTCAGGCCGACCAGATGAAAGAGATGGAATGGTTCGTGAAAGCAGCCGAACCGTTTAAAGGAATGGACATCAAGGTGGTATCGGAGACCATTACCACCCATGAATATGAATCGAAAACCCTGGCTAAGGCCTTTACAGAAATCACCGGCATCAACCTCACCCACGATCTGATCGGGGAAGGTGATGTTATCGAGAAACTGCAGACCCAGATGCAGTCCAATAAAAATATCTATGATGCCTACATCAACGACTCCGATCTGATCGGTACGCACTTTCGATATCAGCAGGCAGTTCCACTGACCGACTGGATGAGCGGAGAAGGCAAAGATGTTACCGATCCGATGCTGGATGTTGACGATTTCATCGGTAAATCCTTCACTACCGGTCCGGACGGCAAACTCTATCAGATTCCTGATCAGCAGTTCGCCAACCTCTACTGGTTCCGCTATGACTGGTTCAAGAAGCCTGAGCTGAAAGCAAAATTCAAAGAGCTCTATGGCTATGAGCTGGGTGTACCGGTGAACTGGTCCGCCTATGAAGATATCGCTGAATTTTTTACCGATAAGGTAAAAGAGATCGATGGAAAGCGGGTTTATGGCCATATGGATTACGGCAAGAAAGATCCATCACTTGGCTGGCGCTTCACCGATGCCTGGTTCTCCATGGCCGGTGGCGGTGATAAAGGGATACCAAACGGTCTGCCGGTTGACGAGTGGGGAATCCGGGTCGATGGGTGTCGTCCGGTCGGTTCTTCCGTCTCCCGCGGTGGTGCAACCAATGCTCCTGCTGCCGTCTACGCCCTGACCAAATATATTGACTGGCTGAAAAAATATGCCCCTCCCGAAGCAGCCGGGATGACTTTCTCCGAGGCCGGACCGGTCCCTGCTCAGGGCGCCATTGCCCAGCAAATCTTCTGGTACACCGCTTTTACCGCCGATATGGCGAAACCCGGCACCCCGGTTGTTGATGAAAACGATAACCCGAAATGGCGGATGGCTCCATCGCCCCACGGCCCGTATTGGGAAGAAGGCATGAAGCTTGGCTATCAGGATGCCGGTTCCTGGACGCTGCTGAAATCGACTCCGGTCGATCGCCGCAAGGCTGCCTGGCTGTATGCCCAGTTTGTTATCTCCAAAACCGTCAGTCTGAAAAAAACCCATGTTGGTCTCACCCCGATCCGCGAAAGCGACATCTGGGATAAGTCTTTCACCGAGCGCGCCCCAAAACTTGGCGGTTTGGTGGAATTCTATCGCAGCCCGGCCAGGGTACAATGGACCCCAACCGGTACCAATGTTCCCGACTATCCGAAACTGGCCCAGCTGTGGTGGCAGAATGTCGCCGATGCAGTAACCGGCGACAAAACTCCGCAGCAGGCACTTGATTCGCTGGCCGAGCAGCAGGACAAGGTCATGGAGCGTATTGAACGGTCCGGCATCCAGGGAGAATGTGGACCAAAACTCAATGAAGAACGGGATCCGTCGTACTGGTTGAAGCAGCCGGGCGCTCCCAAGCCAAAAGTGGCCAATGAGAAACCGCAGGGCATGACCATCGATTACGATGAGCTGGTCAAAAATTGGGCGGCAGCTGCCAAAAAGATTTAAGATGAAAGGCGTAAAAACACTCATCCTGCCAAAGAGTATGGCGAGATGAGCGCGCAGTCTATAAGCAGGTTGATGGCCCACAAGTCACAACCTGCTTTTTTGTTATGGCAAGGCGCCATCGTACGCCTCAGGCTGGTTCCCAGGCGTCGCCTGGGAACCTTTTGCAACGAAGCAGATAAAATAGAAGGCTTCGGATAAAGAATTTGTAGAACGCCAGCAAAGGAGATTGGCTATGGCAATTTCACATATCCTAGCAATCGATCAAGGGACCACGTCCAGCCGAGCTATTGTCTTTAATGAGAAGCTCGAGATAGTCGCCTCCGCCCAGGAGGAGTTCGAGCAGTTTTTCCCCCAATCCGGCTGGGTTGAGCACGACCCCGAAGAGATCTGGCACACCACGCTCAGCACCTGCAAAAAGGCGCTGCAAAAATCCGGACTTTCTGCTGCCGATATCACCGCAATCGGCATCACCAACCAACGCGAAACCACCCTGATATGGGATAGAGATACTGGCAAAGCAATTCATAAAGCCATTGTCTGGCAGGACCGCAGGACGTCGGAATACTGTTCCCGGTTGCAGGCAGAGGGTCATGACCCGATGATCACCGCCAAGACCGGCCTGCTGCTCGACTCCTATTTTTCGGGCACCAAAATCAAATGGCTCCTCGACAATGTTGTCGGCGCCAGAGAAAAAGCCATAAAAGGGCAACTTCGCTTTGGCACTGTTGATTCTTTTTTGCTCTGGCGCCTGACTGGGGGCAAAGAGCATAGCACTGATGCCACCAATGCTTCCCGCACCATGTTATATAATATTCATGACAACTGCTGGGATAAAGAGATCCTTGAACTCCTCGATATTCCAAGCGCTCTTTTGCCCGAAGTAAAAGACTGTTCGGCCGATTTCGGGCGGACCGACCCGGCTCTTTTCGGGGCATCGATCCCCATCGGCGGCATAGCCGGCGACCAGCAGGCGGCCCTGGTCGGACAGGCTTGTTTTCAGCCGGGGATGATAAAATCGACTTATGGTACCGGCTGCTTCGTCGTGCTCAATACCGGCGATGTGGCCGTTCGTTCAAAGAACAGACTCCTTACCACCATCGGCTATCGTCTGGCCGGAAAAACGACTTACGCCCTGGAAGGCTCGATCTTTGTCGCCGGTGCCGCCGTGCAATGGATGCGCGACGCCATGCGACTGATTGAATCGGCTTCCGAGACCGGAAAACTCGCCCGGCAGGCCGATATCAACCAGGATGTCTATCTGGTCCCGGCCTTTACCGGGCTGGGTGCCCCCCACTGGGACGCTGATGCCCGTGGCGCAATTTTCGGCATCACCCGCGCTACCGGCCCGGCCGAACTGTCCAAGGCGGCACTGGAATCGGTCTGTTTCCAGACCCGCGACCTGCTCGATGCCATGCGTGGTGACTATCAAAATATCGGCGATACGGTGCTAAGGGTCGATGGCGGCATGGTTGCCTCGAATTATACCATGCAGTTTCTTGCCGATATTCTCGATGCCCCGGTCGATCGGCCAATTATCCTGGAAACTACCGCTCTTGGTGCCGCCTATCTGGCGGGTTTACAGATGGGAATCTTCCCGCCACCGGAGCACTTCAGCGATGCCTGGAAATGTGAGAGACGCTTTATCCCGACTCTTACCGAAGAAATTCGCATCCGTAAGTATAACGGCTGGAAAGATGCTGTTCGACGCACCTTGACCAAGTAGATTTCCCTACTGCTACCGCCCAGAGCATGCATAATAAGTTTCACTTATTAACTATTAAATATTCAATTGAAACTCTTATAGTTTTCACTTGAAATATACTGCGAACAAGTTTACAACATACAGTACCTCTTTCGATTTCATAGTACCGGCATAACTCTTCTCCGCCAAGGATCAATATTCATGATGCAATCGATAATCGACCAGCCTGCCGTAAAAGAAACAGGCAGCGGCGAACACACCATCGAAACCGATGTCCTGATCATCGGTGGCGGGGTCACCGGCGCGGGGATAATGCGCGATCTCGCCCTGCGCGGGGTGCACACCCTGCTGATCGACAAACGCGACCTGTGCGCCGGAGCCTCCGGCGGCAATCACGGACTGCTGCATTCCGGTGGCCGTTATGTATCCAACGACCTGCATTCGGCCATTGAATGCCGCATGGAAAACGACCTCCTGAAACGATTGGCACCGCAGTGTGTCGAACAGACCGGTGGCCTGTTCGTTGCTGTTGTCGGTGACGATCTGAACTTTGCCGAAAAATTTCCGCAATTCTGCGCCGCAGCAGGTATCAGTTGTACTGAAATAGCTCCGAATACAGCGCGGGAAATGGAACCCCTGCTGTCGGAACAACTAATCAAGGCCTATCTGGTACCCGATGCCACCGTCGATCCCTTTCGCCTGGCCCTGGAAAATGTGGCTCATGCCCGGCTGCTCAACGACAGCATCTATCGCCCGCATACCGAAATTATTGACTTCGAGATTAATAACGGCCAAATAGTCACCGCAATCTGCCGCGACAACCGTACCCAGACCACAGTCCATATCAAGGCACAACAATATGTCAATGCCGGGGGAGCCTGGGCCATGGACATCGCTCAAAAAGCCGGCTGCACCGATGTCAATCTGCTCTATTCAAAAGGAACTCTGCTGATCAGCCACGACCGCATGGCAGGCCATGTCATCAATCGGCTGCGCCCACCGGCCGACGGGGATATTCTTGTTCCGGGGGGAACGGTATCGGTACTCGGAACCACCTCCGTTGCTACCGACAACCTGGAAACTGTTCGTCCCACCGTGGCTGAGATTGATCGCAATGTCATTGAGGGAGCCGCAATGATTCCAGCCCTGGCCACCGCCCGCTACATCCGGGCTTTTTCCAGGGTTCGCCCCCTGCTGCAGTCTTCGCCCGGGGAGGATGGCCGGGCCGCAACCCGCGGCTTTGCCCTTCTTGATCACACTTCCCAGGGATTGACGAATTTCTGCACCATTACCGGGGGAAAACTGACCACCTTTCGGCTGATGGCGGAAAAAACGGCTGATCTTGTCGCTAAGCGACTCGGCAACAGCCAAAGATGCACAACCGACAGCGTCCCCCTGCCGGACGGTGATGCCTGCCGGTGGACCGAACCGGGTGCTGCCCCCCGCTATTGGTATAAGGCTAATAATGCCGATGATATGATCCTCTGCGAATGCGAAATGGTACCACAATCAGCGATTGATGAAATTGTCAAATGCGCCCCGGGGGCCGAAGAAGAAATGACCCTTGAGGCCATTGCACTGCGGTCCCGTGCCGGGAAAGGCCCCTGTCAGGGTTCTTTTTGCGGCATCCGTATCGCCTCCTATCTCTATGACCGGGGATATTACCGCGATGCAACCGGCCTGGTTCATATGCGCGATTTTTTCAACGAACGGTTTAAAGGCATGCGTACGGTCATCTGGGGCCGACAGGCGGCCCAGATGGAACTGGCTGAAGCGCTGCATTGCGGGCTGCTTGGCCTTGACAATCTGAAAGACAATTAACCCCGGTAAACGGATCCAGTCCGCGGAGAAGTTTATGAACGAAGAAACCCGCTATTTTGCAACTGAACTGGCCGTTATCGGTTCGGGTATCGCCGGCTGTGCCGCATCCATCTTCGCCCTTAACCGGGGCATAAAAACTGCCCAGGTCGGCAATACCGGCGCCGTCGCCTACACCACCGGCTACCTTGATCTGCTCGGGGCGATTGAAGGATCTGCCACCGCAGTTGACAATCCCTGGGATGGCCTGGAGTGCTTAAGAAAAGAACAGCCCGATCATCCTCTCAGCCGGATTGCGAGAGAGGACATCAAAGAGGGTTTTGCCCAGTTCACCACCTTTCTCAGTGATGCCGGCATCGCCTATACCACCCCGCAAGAAACCAATATCACCGCACTTACTCCCGCCGGTACCATTAAAAAGACCCTCTGTATGCCTGCTACCATGGCGGCAGGCCCCGAGGCTTTTGCCGCACAAACGCCTTGCGTAATTATCGATTTTCATGGCTTGAAAGGTTTCAGCGCCCGCGAGGTAGTGGCCAATCTCCAACATAAATGGCCACAACTTTCTGCTGCCCGAATTGTTTTTCCGGACATGGAGAAAGGTGAGATCTACCCGGAAGTCATGGCCCGCGCCCTTGAGGTTGCCGCCACCCGGATACGACTTGCCGAACTCCTCCTGGCCGCAGCAGGCAAAGCCAAGATAATTGGCCTGCCCGCTCTGCTTGGCATGCACAGCCCGGATCTGGTCAAAAGTGAGCTCGAACGACTGAGCGGTCTCACCATCTTTGAGATTCCGACCATGCCGCCATCGGTGCCGGGAATTCGGCTGCGGGAGATGTTTGAACAGGTGTTTCCGCAAAAGGGCATAACCCTTATTCCGCAACAGAAGATCACTGCCCTCAACCTTCATTCCGATGGCGCATTGCTCAATCTCAGCGACAATTACGGCCCCATCGTCATAGAGGCAAAGTCCGTCATCCTCGCCACCGGACGGTTTTTAAGCGGCGGCCTGGATGCCCAAATAACCGGCATAACCGAACCGTTGCTGGATTTACCAGTACACCAACCCGCCTCCCGCACCGACTGGTATCGTGAGACATACACCGACCCTCAGGGCCATCCCATCCATAAGGCGGGAATTGAAATAGATGCGTCTTACCGGCCGCTCGGCAAAAACAGCGTCCCTTACCACGAACGCCTTTTTGCCGCAGGCATCATCCTTGCCCATCAGGACTGGATTCGCAGCCGGAGCGGCGCAGGTATTGCCATCGCCACGGCCTATAAAGCCGTGCAGGCCGTCGAGAAATTGCTCCACGTTTAACCCCGCACAACCAATAAGCGACAGAGAGAAGGATCAATAATGTCGGATAATATAAAAAAAATACCCACTATTAATTTTAAAGAAAAAGCCATCGAGCTACTGCCGGAAGGGGCGAGTTTTGACGCCTGTCTGACCTGTGGCCTCTGTTCATCCGGCTGTCCCGCCTCAGGCATCGAGAATATGGACCCGCGAAAGTTTATCCGCATGGCCATGCTTGGGATGGATGAAGAGTTGTCCACCACCCCATGGGTCTGGTGCTGCACCCAGTGCAGACGCTGTCAGCATGTCTGTCCGATGAATATCGATATATCCCAGCTGGTGTTTTTTGCCCGTGGCAACTGGCCACAAGAAGCAAAACCGGCTGGAATCGTTCGCTCCTGTCAGCTCATTCGTGCAACCGACTCGACCTCAGCCATGGGCCTGCCCCCCGAAGACTTCGTCTTCGTAGTTGAGGACGTACTGGAAGAGGTCAGGGCAACCCAGCCTCGCTTTAAAAACCTGCAGGCACCGATCGATAAAAAAGGGGCGCATTTCTTCGTCAATCAGAACTCCCGCGAGCCGATGAACGAACCGGACGAGATGGTTCCGTTGTGGAAGATCTTCGATCTGGTCGGCGCCGACTGGACCTACTCCTCCAAGGGATGGGCGGCGGAAAACTTCTGCATGTTCTCAGGCGATGAAGAGGCATGGTATGAAGTCATCAAAAAAAGAGTCGATGCGGTCAATGCATTAGGCTGCGAAGTATGGCTGAATACCGAGTGCGGTCATAGCTATTACACTATGTGGAATGGTATCCACCGTTTCGATATGGAGGCTGCTTTTCGCCTCGAAAGCCTGATCACCTATTACGCCAGCTGGATCAGGGAAGGAAAACTGCCGGTCAATGCCAACTGGAACACCAACAATATTAAATTCACCGTCCAGGACCCGTGTATGATTGTCCGCAAGGCCTATGGCGAATCGATCGCAGAAGATATGCGCTTTGTTGTGAAAAGCCTGGTGGGAGAAGAAAACTTTATCGATATGCAGCCTAATCGCAGCGCCAATTACTGCTGCGGCGGGGGCGGCGGCTTCCTTCAGGCCGGGATGACCGAACATCGACGCACCTACGGCAAACGGAAATTCGACCAGATCGCCGCTACCGGTGCCGCCTATGTCCTTACCCCCTGTCATAACTGCCATTCCCAGATGGAAGATATCGGCCATCATTACGGCGGCAATTACGGCGTCGTCCATTTCTGGACGCTGATCTGCCTCTCACTTGGCATCCTTGGTGAAAATGAACGGACGTATCTTGGACCGGATCTGCTGGCGCTTATCGAATAATAAATAGTACTTGACCGCCGCCCAGCGGTTTTGTACTGATATATATACTCTTATAATGTCTGAATGTAATTTGCTGAGCCATATCTGGTAACGGAATAATTACTGACAACCTGCACCTGCCTTTAATAGATCCGATTACCCATACCTTCACTGCGGTTGAACGGAATGATCATTGGACTCGATGTAGGCGGTACTCATACCGACGTCATTCTGCTGGACGGCAGGCAACTAGTCCGCGAGGCTAAAGTTGCTACCGATCCCGATAATCTTTTTACCACCCTGCTGTCCGGTCTTAATGCCGTTATCGAAGGCATTGACCCCGCCTCCATTCGACGGGCGGTCCTCAGCACCACCCTGGCGACTAACCTGGTTGCCCAGCAAAAACTTCCCGAAGTCGGCATGGTCGTCGCAGGTGGCCCGGGCATCGACCCACGTCATTACCGGACCAATGAATTTTATTATACGGTGAACGGAGCCCAAGACCATCGCGGTCGAGAAATCCAGGCCCTGGATGAGGAACAGCTGCGCTGGGTCGGGGAAGAGCTGCAGCGTCGTGGCATTCTTTACGCTGGGGTGGTATCAAAGTTTTCGGTGCGCAACGCAGCGCAAGAAGAGAAGATGGCTGCGCTGCTCAAGCCCTATGTGGAGAAAGTCTTTATGGGCCATTGTTTTTCCGGCAGCCTCAATTTCCCCCGGCGCATCGCCACCACCTATCTAAACTGCGCCGTCTATCCGATTCATAAGCAGTTTTTTACCGCGGTGCAGAAATCACTGGCCGAAAAAGGCTTGACCATGCCCATTCGGATACTGCGGCCCGACGGCGGCAATATGAATATCGAATCGTCGGTGGATCACCCAGCCCAGACCATTTTATCCGGACCCTCAGCCAGCGTTATGGGCACCATCTCCTCAGCCCCCGCAGAAGGCACCTGTCTGGTTCTCGATATCGGCGGCACCACCACCGATATGGCGATATTGATTGATCAAGCGCCCCTGCTTGCCCCTTTGGGCATTGAGATTACCCCCTTTAAAACCTTAATTCGCGCCCTGCTCACCCATTCCATCGGTATCGGCGGCGACAGCGCGGTGCGGGTCACTGCGGGCGAGCTGACCCTCGGTCCCGATCGGATCGGCAAGGCCATGGCCTATGGCGGAAGCCAACCGACGCCAACCGATGCCTTTTACGTTCTCGGTCACGGCGGCAGCGACGGCGGCGATGCGGCCAAATCCAGAGCGGGTTTGCTGCCGGTGGCCGAGGATTTGGGTCTTAGCGTGGAAGAGACAGCCCAAAAAATATTCACCGCCGCCTGTCAGACTATTCTCGATGCGGCTAAGCTGATGATTGATAGAATCAACAGCAAACCGGTTTATACCGTGCACGAACTCTATGAAGGCAGCCAGATCAAAATTACCCGTATCCTGGTTCTTGGCGGTCCGGCCGTACAGTTTGCAGCTCAATTGCAAACCATGTTTGCCGGCCAGGTGGAAGTCGTCCCGCATCATCATGTCGCCAATGCGATCGGCTGCGCCCTGGCCCGAACCACCTGCGAAGTAATTCTGTTTGCCGATACCGACCAACGCAAAGCCACTTCCCCCAGCGAAAACTTCAACCAGAAAATTCCCTACAATTTCACGCTGGCCGATGCCCGTGCCATGACTGAGGAATTGCTGCGCAAAAAGGCTATCTTGCGAGGAGCTAACCCAGATGATATGCAAACCGAGGTGCTGGAGGAAAGCCAGTTCAATATGATTCGCGGGTTCCAGACGGTCGGCAAAAATATGCGGATACGGATGCAGGTAAAACCGGGCCTAATCCGGGCAAAATGACGGCGTCGCAGGGAGGCATTATGTTACAGGCCAAGAAAAAAACAGGATTGGTGTTCTTTCCAGCCTTTGACTGGGCCATTTCACCCACCCACCCGGAAAGAGAAGAACGGCTGCTGTATACCCAGGATCAGGTATTTGAGGAGGGGCTGCTGGATATCGAGGGTATTTTTGAGTATAAGCCGGACCTGGTCACTATCAACGATGTGCAGCGGGTACATTTCTGCATCCCCGACCCCTGGGCGGTAATGACCGAGTCCCATTTCATCAGTGCCGGCGGGGCCAAGACCATCGGCATGGCGGTAATGGACGGAATCGTTGACCGGGGTTTTGCTATTGTTCGCCCCCCCGGCCATCATGCCTGCCGCATTGTTCACGGCGCAAGAGGTTTTTGCAACGTCAATATCGAAGCGATCATGGTCGAATATCTGCGCCGGGCCTACGGGGTCAAAAAGATCGCTATTGTCGATACCGACTGCCATCACGGCGACGGCACCCAGGACATCTACTGGCATGACCCGAACACCCTGTTTATTTCCCTGCATCAGGATGGCCGGACCCTCTATCCCGGCACCGGATTTTTAAAGGAAAGAGGCGGTCCGAACGCGGTGGGCACCACCATCAACATTCCTCTGCCGCCTAACACCTCCGACGAAGGGTTTTTATATGCCATAAAGGAAATGGTCCTGCCGATCCTGGGTGATTTCCAGCCGGAGCTGATCATCAATAGCGCCGGCCAGGACAACCATTATTCCGATCCAATCACCAATATGAACCTCTCCGCCCGCGGCTATGCGGAACTGACCACCCTGCTGCAGGCCGATATTGCGGTCCTCGAAGGCGGCTATGCCATTGAAGGCGCCCTGCCTTATGTCAACACCGGTATTATTCTGGCCATGGCCGGACTGGACTACGACCATCTGAGTGAACCGGACTATGATCCTGAAGCATATCGACAAACCAGGGAAACGACTGACTATATCCACCAGCTCGGCGACAGGGTCCTGGAACAATGGCATAACCGGAAGTCTTTGACCCAGACAGTTCGCAGCATGGACAGCCCCGACCAGCGAAACCGCAGCATCTATTACGATACGGATAATATTCAGGAGCAGCAGCATGAGACCATCCGCATCTGTGACGACTGCGGCGGTGCCTTGCGCATTGAATCATCGGCCAACCGGCAGCAGCCGATCGTGGCCGTGCATATCCCGAGTGATGCATGTGCCGCCTGCCAGGAGCAGGGACATCGGTGGTACGATAGTGCCAACCGTAATCAATTTGCCAATATCTTCCTGCAGGATCGTCCCAACGATCGCTATCTTTCCGCTTTTAAAAAATAATGGCAAGGTGAGTTCCCATGGAGCCCAGGGAAACCAGGGCTCACGGGGATTCCAGAAGATTGTAAATATCGTCGAGTTTTTCCTGCACTCCAAGATACCCTTCTTCAATGGCATGAGCCACCTGGTCGAAGTTCATCATCTTGATTTCTCCCAGGCGCGGTTGAATAAGGATATTGGGTCGATCAACGGCCAGATTTATCCGGGTTATGCGTTCCTGCATGATGCTGACGGAGGTCATGACCGTTTCGATAATGTCCGGCGTCGCCGTATCACGCTTGAGCAGCTCACTGGTCTTAAATTTTAGTCTGCTTTCCGCGCTTTCATAGAAGTCGGCCATTTTTTTCATCAACTCACTGCGAGTGTCCTCTTCCTCTTCAGATACGACAAGCGCTGACTCTTTCGGTTGCTTCATCACCGATAAAATTTTCGACCGCCGAGTGCGCGAAACAATTCTGCTGTTCAGGTCTACAGCGATGACTACCCCGGCACCCATCGCCTGGGCGACTCCCACCGGTACGGGATCAACCAATCCTCCATCCACCAGCCAGCGGCCATTGATCTGCACCGGGGCGAAGAGTCCGGGATAGGACATGGTGGCCCTGAGAGCCTCGATGATATTCCCGGAATTTATCACCACTTTCTCACCGAGTAAAAGATCGGTTGCCACCATCACCAGCGGGATGTTCAGTTCGGCAAAATCCTCCACCTCCGTATGCATCGAAAACAGTTCTTGCACCCTTCTCGAACCGTTAAGCAGGCCGGAACGAGAAAACACCACATCAAAATAAGAAAAGATCTTCTTGCCATCCATCCGCAGCAAAAACTCCTTCAGACTGGCGATGCTGCCGCTCGCGTACAGTGCACCGATATAGGCACCGACGCTGCAGCCGGCAATAAAATCTATGGGAATTTTCGCCTCCTCGAGCGCTTCGATGATGCCGATATGCGCCCAGCCACGTGACGCACCACTGCCAAGCACCAGTGCGACTGTTTTGCGAGGTGACATACTATTTTTCTCCGGCTACTTTTTTTACCAAGATACTCCGCTCATCGAGCCCTCTGGATGGACTCTGGAAAAAGTTCGTTATACGATCGGGCTTTTTACGAGTCCAGCAGTATCTTAAGACGTGTAGCGCAACTAATCAATCTCGTTTGACCTGCACCCTGCTATCCTGTACTATACTTGTTCATTTTTTTAATTTCAGCAGCCATCGTCCCTCAATCCTTGCCGACAAGCTTTCTGTGCGCAAAATATTTCTCACCCTCTACGATATTGCCTGGCATGCGGCTCTGCCTTTGTTGCAGCGGCTGCCGCGGGTGCAACGTGGCTGGGATCAGCGCACTTTACGGGAAACTGCTGCAGGACCCTTTGATATTTGGATCCAGGCGGCATCCGGCGGCGAATCGATGTTGACAGCTATGATCCTGGAACGGCTGGGCTCTTTATTGCCGGGGCAAAGGAAATGGCGAATACTCGCTACATCGGGGACCAGTCAAGGCATTGACGCTCTGATCAAAGGGTGCAAAAACCTGCCGGCAAGCAACATCGGCGAAATTTCTATCGCCTATTTTCCTTTTGATACACCGCCGCTTATGGCCAAAGCCTTTGACCACTTTAAGCCAAAACTGGCGGTCATTGTCGAGACAGAATTGTGGCCGGCATTCTTGATAACCGCAAAAAAAAATAATGTTCCGGTCATGCTGGTCAACGGCAGAATGTCGAAGAAAAGTTTTCGATCATATCAATATTTCACCCGTTTTTTTCAAAAATTCGGTCCGGAACAGGTGCTGGCCATTTCTTCGACCGACCAGATGCGCTTTTCCCGACTCATCGGTCTGGAAAAAGTCAGTCTGATCGACAACATCAAGTTTGACCGAATAGGCTCGCAGCGCAGCAAAGCAGAGGACAACCCGATTGCCGGTCTGCTGCCCGAGAACAGCCCCTTTGTCCTGTTTGGCTCTTTTCGCCGGCAGGAAGAAAGACAGATTCTTAATGCAGTCGCCAAGCTCCGCACTCTCCACCCCGATATCACTATCGGCCTTTTTCCTAAACACACCGAGCGAGCGGGCCCTTTATTAACCAAGCTGCACAGGCAGAACATTGCCGCCCAAATACGCTCAAAAACAGATGCTCGGCAAAGCCCTGGTGCAGTCATTATCTGGGATGTTTTCGGGGAGCTGGCCGCTGCCTACGCGTTGGCTCGCGCCGCCTTTGTCGGCGGATCGCTGGTCAAGATGGGCGGCCAGAATTTTCTTGAGCCCCTTGCCTACGGGCTCAAACCGATCATCGGCCCCTATTGGCAGGATTTTGCCTGGATTGGTCGAGAGATAGTGGCCGCCGGACTGGTCATTGAGGTTGGTAACGAAAACGAGTTGGTAGAGAAAGTACTCACTGCCATAGATGCTCCGCCCACTAAGGAGCTATTGAAGCAGCAGGTGGAAGAATTCTTTCGTCCGCGAGCCGGCGGCACCCTTGCAGTATGTCGCCGGATTGTCGCCAGATTGGAGGAACTGGAGAAAAAGTAGATATTTTTCAGCCGGTCACCTTAGCGCAGCAGGCCGGCCAGCCATTTCCAGGGAAAAAGCATCGACACCCGTTGCCGGTAACGGCAATAAATCTCACCGTATTGGGCAACAATCTTTCTCTCTTCAAGTATTGTGCCGATCACCAGATACACACTCAGGATACAAGCAACCAGAAAAAAGGGCAGGGGATATTCGGCAAGTCCCGACCAGATGAAAAAAAGCGACCCGAGATACCATGGATGGCGGGTAATTGCAAAAATACCAGTTTCGAGGAACTCCTCTTTGTCATTCAACAGCAGATGTTCTTCTCCCGTTTGCAGCTGTTTCAATCCTAAAAAATACTGCACATCGTATTTTTTCGCCCCCCCGCGAAAAAGCAGCAAAGCAATAACCAGAAGGCCCACCCGAAGGGCAACGGCGTACCCTGTCCACCTGACAATAATCGGCCCTTCAAGCGTTCTCGTCAACAGGATCAGCGGTATAAGGGTTATAAGAGACAGCCCGTTATACAGCAGTCGATAATAGCGCATGAGGCCCGAGACACGGGCTTTCATTCGCCGCAGTGTGGCCGCATCGATCAACAGAGAATGCATGGAACACCAGGCGATCCAGAGGCCACTGAGAATGACTATATTAACGATTGACACGCATCGATACCAGGTTAATTTATTGTGATATTTATTTATGGTGAAGTTGCAAAAACTGTTCACTATTCAAGCGAAATGAGTATTTCTTTCCTCTACAGGTCTAGGCAGTTTTTCGTCTCCTCGGTGAGAAGAGACCCACTACCGAACACTCATAACCCGGCACACATAACTTTTCGTGATGAATTAACCTGGCTATGAATCTGCTGCTCATTGTTTTGCTTCCCTTTATCGGCGCCTTGTTACCGCCCCTCGCCATGCGGCTGGGGCGCGGGGCGGCGGCCTGGATGGCGGCCACTGTGCCGGCGGCGGGTCTGCTGCTGGCAATCGAGCCGCTGCTGGCGGCTTTTCGCGGGGAGCCGATGACCGAAAGCTGGTCGTGGCTGCCGCAGGCCGATTTTGCTCTCATCCTGCGCATGGACGGCCTGGCCGGCCTCTTTATCCTACTCATCCTCGGCATCGGCCTTTTGATCATTCTCTATGCCAACTACTACCTGGCCAAAGATGATCCCCGCGGCCGGTTTTACGGCATCCTGCTGTTGTTCATGGGATCCATGGTCGGTATAGTTCTCTCCGATCACCTGCTGCAGCTACTGATCTTCTGGGAATTAACCTCCCTCAGTTCGTTTCTGCTTATTGGTTTTCGCCATCGCAGCTCAGAGGCTCGTCGAGGTGCAAAAACCGCCCTGACGGTAACCGGCGGTGGCGGTCTGGCGATGCTCGCCGGTTTTCTCCTCCTCGGACATATAGGCCAGAGTTACCAGATCTCGGTTATCATCACCGCCGGTGACAGTATCCGCGCCCACGCCCTGTATACCCCGACACTGCTGCTTATCCTGCTTGGCGCTTTTACCAAATCAGCGCAGTTTCCCTTCCATTTCTGGCTGCCCCGGGCCATGGCCGCGCCGACGCCGGTCAGCGCCTATCTGCATTCCGCCACCATGGTCAAGGCCGGGGTCTTCCTGCTGGCACGATTGTTTCCCGCCCTTTCCGGCACCGATTTATGGTTCTTTGTCGTCGGCGGCACCGGGCTGATCACTTTGCTCTTCGGTGCCTATATCGCCCTCTTTAAACATGATATCAAAGGGCTGCTCGCCTACTCGACCATCAGTCATCTCGGTCTTATCGTGCTGCTATTCGGCATCGATACGCCTCTGGCCGCCGTGGCCGGGGTCTTTCATATCATCAATCATGCCACCTTCAAGGCTTCGCTGTTCATGGCCGCCGGTATTATCGACCATGAAACCGGCACCCGCGACATGCGCCGCATTCACGGTTTATGGAAGTATATGCCGGTTACCGGAACCCTGGCCATGGTCGCCGCCGCGGCAATGGCCGGCGTGCCTCTGCTCAACGGTTTCATGTCAAAAGAAATGTTCTTTGCCGAAACCCTGCATTTGGCTACTTTTAAATCAGCGGCCTGGCTGTTGCCGGTGGCGGCAAACCTGGCCGGAATTTTGGCCGTGGCATATTCAGCCCGCTTTATCCACGATGTTTTTTTCAACGGGGAACCGATCAACCTGCCCATCTATCCGCCGCACGAAGCCCCACGGTACATGATCTTGCCGGTGGCGATCCTGGTCGCCCAATGCCTGGTTGTGGGGATTTTCCCCACCTTGACCGTGGCACCTTTTCTGGCGCTCGCCTCAGCTGACGTACTTGGCACACCGCTGCCTGCCTATAGCCTGGCCATCTGGCACGGTTTCAATGCACCGTTTATAATGAGCCTGATCGCTCTTGTCGGCGGCATTGCCGTCTACAGTGGGCGACAGCGTCTTTTTACCGTGTATGAAAGGCTGGTTCCCGAGATCGACGCCGCTTCTCTTTTCCAGAAAAGCATTGATCGCCTCACCGGTGCCACCCGCGCCATCACCACGACCCTGGAGAACGGCTCCCTGCAGCGCTATGTCGCGCTGTTGCTGCTTGCCGCAGGCGGAGCTTTTGCCCTGCCGATTATCACCGGTAAGGCGGCTCTTATCGGCGACCTGCCGCCGGCCCCCATCGGTCCGGTCACCCTGCTTGGCGGGATGCTGATAATGGCCGCAGCTCTGGCCACCGTTTGGTGGCGGCGGCAGCGGCTCTTGGCCCTCGTCGCTCTCAGCGTGGTGGGCCTGGTGGCGGTTCTCACCTTTGCCAGGTTTTCCGCGCCCGATCTGGCCCTTACCCAGCTGGCAGTGGAAATGGTGACGATCATCCTGCTGCTACTCGCCCTGCATTTTTTGCCGCAGCAGGATCGGGCCGAGTCTTCTCCTCTGCGCCGTGGCCGGGATCTGTTGTTGTCCCTGACGATTGGCTCGGGCATGGGACTGCTCACCTGGGCCGTGCTCACCCGGCCGAGTGCGAGTATTTCCGAGTATTTCATGGACAACAGCCTGCCCGGCGGTGGGGGAGCCAACGTGGTGAATGTCATCCTCGTCGACTTCCGCGGCTTTGATACCATGGGGGAAATCACCGTGCTGGCCATAGCCGCCGTCGGTATTTACGCCCTGCTCGACAATCTCTGCCTGGCGCCCGGCACCCTGCATGGCATCGGCAGGCGCTGGGCACCGGAGCGACAGTCCCTGATACTGACCCAGATCACCCGCTTTCTTCTGCCGATGGCCCTGCTCGTATCAATCTATCTGTTTGTGCGCGGCCACAACGCGCCGGGGGGCGGCTTTATCGCCGGTCTGACCACGGCCATTGCCCTGATCCTGCAGTATATGGCCAGCGGCATTGCCTGGACGCACCGACAATGGCGACAAAATTACCACAAGGCCATTGCCCTGGGACTGTTTATCGCCACCGGCACCGGTATCGGCAGCTGGTTGTTTCAATACCCCTTTCTCACCTCCTCCTTCGGCCACTTCCAGCTGCCGCTCTTCGGCGAGTTTGAGCTGGCCACGGCCATGCTGTTTGATCTCGGCGTCTATTTCACCGTCGTCGGGGCGATCATGCTAATCCTGGCCACCCTGGGAAAACTGAGCGAACGTTGTCTGGAAACCAGGAGGGCCGACTGATGGAAATCCTTGCTTCGCTGGTCATCGCCGTACTGTTTAGTTGCGGCATTTATCTGGTGCTGCGGGCACGTACCTTTCAAGTGGCGCTCGGGCTGTCTTTACTGTCGTATGCGGTCAATCTTTTTCTCTTTTTCACCGGTCGTCTGATAACCGGCGCCCCGCCTCTGGCCGGCGGAACTGCTGCTACGGCCGACCCTTTGCCCCAGGCCCTGGTGCTCACCGCCATCGTTATCGGTTTTGCCATGACCGCTTTTGTTATCGCCCTGGCTCTGCGCGCCCGCGGTGAACAGGGCAATGACCATGTCGACGGTCAGGGAGTCAAGCGATGAACCACTGGATTATGCTGCCCCTGCTCCTGCCGCTGGTGGCGGGCATGCTGAACCTGCTGCTGGTCAAAAGCGGCCCCGCCCTGCAACGTCCGGTATCTCTCATTGCCGTGGGTAGTCTGCTGCCGGTGGCGATCCTGCTGCTGCTTCTTGCCGACAGCGGCGCAACCGGCGTTTATCAGCTTGGCAACTGGCCGGCCCCGTTTGGCATCACCCTGGTGGTCGACCGGCTGAGTGCTCTTCTGCTGCTACTGAGCACAGTTATGTCCTGGCCGGTGCTGCTCTATGCCACAGGCGGTGATGATCGGCGCGGCCATAATTTCCATGTGCTCTTTCCCCTGCAGGTGTTCGGCATCAACGGCGCCTTTTTGACCGGCGACCTGTTCAATCTGTTCGTCTTTTTCGAAATCCTGCTAATCGCCTCCTATAGCCTGGCCGTGTATGGTGGAGGCCCGGAGCGTATCCGCGCAGGTCTGCACTACGTGGTGCTGAACCTGCTTGGTTCCAGTCTTTTTCTGGTGGCAATTGGAACGCTGTATGCTGTCACCGGCACCCTGAATATGGCCGATCTGGCAATAAAAGTCGCCGCAGCCGCCCCGGAGCAGGTGACCCTGCTGCGCATCAGTGCTCTGCTGCTTCTGGTGGTCTTTGCCCTAAAAGCTGCCATCCTGCCCCTGCATCTCTGGCTGCCGGCACTGTACAGCAGCATCACCGCCCCGGTAGCCGCGCTTTTTGCCATCATGACCAAGGTCGGTGTCTATGCCATTTTGCGCACCTTTACCCTGATCTACCCCCTGAACAACGCGGCATCTGATGTCGCCGGCTGGTTGCCACCCCTGGCCCTGCTCACCCTCGCCGCCGGTACCCTGGGGGTGCTCGGCAGTCGCCGGTTGACCTCACTCATCGCCTATCTGGTGGTGGTGTCGGTAGGCACACTGCTCGCCGGTATCGGCATGTTCACTGTTGCCGGTATCACCGCCGCGCTGTACTACCTCTCCCATACTACCCTGATCACCGCCGGCATGTTTCTGCTGGCCGACCTCATCGCCCGGCAGCGGGGTGCCGCGACAGATTGGTTTTCCCCAGGGCCGCCGATGGCACCTCGGGTACTCCCCCTGCTGGGGGTGCTGTTTTTTATCGGTGCGGTGGCGTCTGCCGGGATGCCGCCGCTGTCCGGATTTATCGGTAAACTTCTGCTGCTCCAGGCCGTACCGCCGCAGGAGACCGTATGGCTGATATGGCTGTGGACCATCGTTTTAGTTAGCGGCCTGGCCGCACTCATTGCGCTCAGCAGGGCCGGCAGCATCCTGTTCTGGACGACAAAAGGGGAAATGGTTGCCGATCGAGGGCAAAAACTCCAGCTGCGCCTTATCGCGCCGGTCATCCTGCTGCTTATGATGGGTGTGGTCATGACCATCTTCGCCGCACCGATCTGCCGCTATGTTGAGGCCACCGCCAGCCAGCTGCTGACGCCGGGCAACTATATCGAATCCGTGCTGCTCAAGGAGGAAAAACCATGAAACGCTTTTTGCCCCAACCCTTATTCAGTCTCTGCCTATGGTTGATCTGGCTGCTGCTGCACAATAGTGCCGCCCCGGGCCAGGCACTGCTGGGTGCGCTGTTGGCCGTGGCCATACCACTTTTCACCGTGCGTTTCTGGCCCAATCGCCCACGTCTGTTGCAGCCCTGGCGGCTGGCAGGCTATCTCGCCGTCCTGCTCTGGGACATCACCCTCGCCAATCTGGTGGTGGCGCGGTTGATCCTCGGCCCGATACGCATGCTTCGCCCGGCATTTATCACCCTTCCTCTTGATCTGTGCAACGATTTTGCGATTGTCATCCTGACTAATACTATTTCCCTTACGCCAGGTACCGTCTCAGCCGATTTGAGCATCGATCGACGGTCCCTGCTGCTGCACGTACTCGATGTCGAGGACGAAGCACAGCTCATTGCCCACATCAAATACCGCTATGAACGACCTTTGCAGGAGATTTTCGAATGCTGAAGACTGCCGTGACCATCGCTTTTATCTGCATCGCCGCAGCTCTCCTCCTCAATTTCTACCGACTGCTGCGCGGTCCCAGCATGCCGGACCGAATCCTGGCACTGGATACCATGTATATCAACACCACCGCCTTACTGGTACTCTTCGGCATTCACTTAGGCCTCACGGTGTTCTTCGAAGCCGCCCTGCTCATTGCTTTGATGGGCTTCGTCGGCACGGTCGCTTTGTGTAAGTACCTGCTGCGCGGCGATATAATTGAATAAGGAGATATGCCATGCTCGAATTACTCACGTCTTTTTTTCTGATCGTCGGCGGTCTTTTTGCCCTCATCGGCTCCATCGGTATGGCTCGCTTCCCCGATCTGTTCATGCGTCTGCACGGCCCGACTAAGGCCACCACCCTCGGGGTCGGCGGCATTCTCATCGCCTCCATGCTCCAATTCAGCTCCCTTGAAGCCGGTCTCAGCCTGCATGAACTGCTAATCGCCATGTTTCTGATGATCACCGCGCCGGTCAGCGCTCACCTCATCGCCCGCAGCATGATCCACCAACGCGGCGGCATAGACCAGATCCACCCCAAAAACACCCAAGCGGCGGCAGAAGAATCGCCATGAGTATTGTTAATAAATCCATAAAAAAAAACAGTTGTAACAATCTCGGGAAAACATGCAATTTACGATGGCTAAGTAAAAAGCTTCATATTCGAGGCGTGTGAATTTTATTATTATTTCGGCGTACTAGAGTACGTCGTAATGATAGTAGAATTCGCAACAACGAAGAAAATGAAGAGTTTTTACGACGCCATCAGTTATGCCGCGGGTTCCTGCTCCTCATCAAACATCGCTTCAAGAGATATCATGCTCCCCTGGGAAGACACTTTTACCTTATATTTTAGGGTATTGAACAGCTTGACCATCCGCTTGTTTTCTTTTGCGGTATAAGCCGTAAGCCCCTTGATACCGCTTCTTTTGGCCGCCTCAGCCAGTTTCTGGATAACGATGGAAGACAGGCCCTTTCCTTGCCACTGTTTTTCCACCGAAAAGGCAATCTCCGCCAGCTCGGTTTCGGGGTTGAGATAATATTCACCGACGGCGAGGATGCGCTCATAGCCGGCCTGCCCGGCAACGGCGACGATGGTCAGATCCTTGAGATAATCGATAATAAAGGTGCGTTCGATCTGTTTACTGACAAAACTCTTTTTATCATGGAAAAACCGGGAGACAACATCGGTGCTGTCGAGCCGGTAATAATGCTCTTGTAAACTTCGCTCATCGGTCAGTTTCACCGGCCTGAAGGTAATTTTCTTACGGTCGAGGATTCTCGTCTCCTCAAGGCCTAAGGGATAGATGGAATGCATCTCTTCGCGGAGGGTGCGTTCCGGACCGAGCAGGCCGAGCTCCTTGGCCTGCTCAAACAATTCATCGCGGAAATCGGGATGAGCGATGGTAATAAGCGACAGCGCCCGTTCCTGGATACTTTTGCCGAAAAGATTGACCGAACCGTATTCGGTCACCACATACTGCACCTCGCTGCGCGGCACGACCACCGCCTTATTCTGCAGCATCGGCACAATCCGGCTGTGGGCGCCATCGTCTCGTGTGGAAGTGAGCATCAAAATCGACTTGCCTTTTTTAGACATAGCCGCACCACGAAAGAAATCGAGGATTCCGGTGACTCCGGAAAAATTGTTAAAGGGCAGTGCATCAGCGGTTACCTGGCCGGTCAGATCTATTTCCCGGGCAGTATTCATGGCCACCATTCTGCGGTTTTTGGCGATCTTTCTCGGGTCGTTGACGTACTTGGAAGGATGGAACTCGACCGCTGTGTTATATTCGAGCAGATCGTATAAATCCTGCGTGCCGATGGCATTACTGCAGATGATCTTGCCGGTATTAAAACCCTTCTTCTTGTTGGTGACCACCCCCATGGCCATAAGTTTCATAATGGTATTGGTGACATACTGGGTATGAATGCCCAGGTCGTTCTTTTCCATCAGCGCCTGGATATTGGCCTCCGATGTCCCGCCAAGCGACATCTGCATCGTCGAGCCGTCCTCCACCAGACGGGAAACATAGCGGGCTATCTTGCCTGCGGTTTTCACATCGGGATAGGTGCCGATTTCGATCAAGGTCTCGTCATGCTCGACGAAATAATCGATATCATTGACATGAATCGAGCTGCGCCCCAGCACCCTCGGCATTTTATTGTTCACCTGGGCAATAACCAGATCGGCGCCGGCGGCGGCAACCGCGGTAACATCGACGGAGATGCCAAGACTCATCCAGCCGAAATCATCCGGGGGTGACACCTGGATCAAGGCCACCTGGATCGGCAGCATTTTCGATTTGATCAATTTGTGAATATCGGACAGATTGATCGGCGTGATAAACCGCAGATCACCTTTAAAGCTATCGGAGTTGGCCGAGCCCAGGTAAAAGGAGCGAATATTGAGGTTCTGCGATTTCGACTTTTCGGCAATCCGTGACAGCGAGGTACTTTCGCCGCTGAACATTCGGACAATCTCCAGATCGGTGAAGGTACGGCTGGCATCAGCCAAACCTTTTATCAACTGCTGCGGCTCACCACACGAGGAACCGATAAAGACCCGCTGCCCCGAGTGGATTTTGGCAATGGCATCTTGAACCGACAGCTTGTTTCTCTGATAGTTATCCGCCCAATATCCTGATTCACGCATGGCATTTCTCCTCGTATAAGATGACAGTAACCGAATCCTCTTGACCTGAGTACAATTCAAAAGGCCTTCCTTGAACATATTGGTTCTGCGGGTTTTTATCAAGCTTGATGGTGTCGCAAAAACCAGTTGCCGATAACCTGTCTATTCTGATAGGGTATCAGACGTACTCTCCCCTTTACCAAGAGGAAACGGTTTGCAGAGTCCATCAGAGACAATACTGCTGTTCGGTCTGTCCGACACCGAGACCACTCTTGTCAAACGGCTGGTTTCTTCTTTTGAAATCGAAATAGTTCCACTCACCATCGAAACTATCCGCCATTTTATCAAAGCCTTTCCCGACAAGAAAATCTGCCTGATCATCTTTACCGTCGATACCAGACAAAAGAGACAGGATCGCGTCATTAGCCTCATCCGCGATTTTGTCGGGCCGCTGGTCCCCTTTCTCATCCTTATCCCCGAGCAGCAAAGCGGGGATATCAGAAAATATCTCACTGCCGGGGCGGATGATTTTATGGAACTGCCGCTTAATGAAGAGAGGTTCTCGATAGGTTTTTTGATCCTGCTCGAGATGGGTCAGGCGGTAACTCCACCACTAGATGATGACATCCAGCAGAAAAGGGATGTCGTCAACCGGCTGGTCGCCTATTTTCGCGAGGGATTGAGTTATTTTGCCCCGAAATCTTTGATCATAAAGACCAGAACGGAAAGAATCTCGGAGAGATGGCAGCAGAAGAAATGGCTTGGTGCAGGTGGCTTTGGCGATGTCTGGCTGGTGCAGGAGATTGGCTCAGCTCGACTCGCCGTGGCCAAAACCCCGCATTCGACGGCAATGAATATTCGGGTACTCCGTTCAGCGGCCATTCTCAAACGACTGGTGCATCACCCAAATATAGTCCACCTGCTGGAAATAGTTAAAGATGAAGGCAAGTTCATCCTGATCCAGGAATACATCGAAGGGGCGACACTGCAGCAGCATCTGGGACAGCCCATTGCACCGCTTGACAAGGAGGCCTGGTTTCTCCAGCTCGTCTCAGCCATCTCCTATGCCCATAAGCATAAAATACTCCATCGCGACATTAAACCGGAAAACATCATCATCAGCCTAAAAGGCCAGGTAAAACTTCTTGATTTCGGTATTGCCCGCGATCTTTCATGGCAGGATGCCGGTGGCAGCTCCGAGGGAACCGTCAATTATATGCCCCCGGAACAGTTTGCCGGCCAAAGCTGTTTGGCCAGCGACGTCTGGTCCCTGGGGGTAATTCTCTATATTTTCGCCACTGACACCGTACCCTATATGCAACAAAACGATCAATACCCCGAAGATATCGATACCAGCATCGTCAACCGGGCACCACGTGAGATTAATCCACAGCTTGACGGAAGGCTTGAGGATATAATCATGCACTGTCTGCAAACCGACCTGAAAAAACGCTATAACAACGCCACGGAGCTGCTGGAAGATCTCAGGACTGCACTTCCTTTGTTTGGCAGGGGACAGCTGCTCCGGACGTAGCCATTATTTTCCCTCTTCTTCCTTTTCTTTCTGCTCCTCCTCGGCAGCTAATACCGCGCCCATCGCTGCGCCGGCCTGCAGTGCTTTGGTCCGCTGGTCTGCCGGGAATTTCTGGTCGCTGTCCGGGAAGTCGACAATAACCTTGCGATGGGCGTAATGAATGCCTTGTGCCTTTAACGCTTCGGTTATCCGTCGGAACGCCTCTCGTTTGATAATGAACTGTTTACCGGGTTTGGCGGTAAATTTAACCCGGATAACCATCACCGAGTTGCTGATGCCATGGACGCCCTGGGATTTAAGGGGCTGGAGAAAAGCGTCGGCCATTTCTTCATCCTCCATCATTTCCTGGCCGATCTGTTTGATAATCTTGCGCACCTTATCGATATTAGTATCATACGGAAACTCAAGAGGAAATTTTATGACCATGCCACCCCTATTAAAGTTGGTAACCGCGCCGAGATCGCTGTGCGGCACCACCTGCAGCATGCCAAGATGATGCCGGAGCATGACATTTCTCAAGGTAATAACCTCGACAGTGCCACGAATAGAGCCGGTCTGAATATACTCGCCGACACGAAATGCATCATCGAGAAGAAAAAAGAATCCTGACAAAATATCCGATACCAGCTTCTGGGCGCCAAAACCGACGGCCAGACCAACAACCCCGGCACCAGCCAGGAGCGGGCCGATATTGACTCCCAGAGAGGACAGGACGATCAAGATGACCATGACCACCAGAATCGTGCCAATCACTTTGCGCAGCATCGGCAGCAGGGTAAAGCTCCGCCCTCTGGCGACGGCGCCGCCGAATTCATCGTCGCCATCTTCTTCACTTTTCTCATGGGGCTGCGTCACCTCGTCTATTTTCCGGGCAATATATGCCGATGCGAACCGCCAGGTAACCAGGGCCAGCGCAATCACCACCAGCGATTCGAATATTGCCCTTACCGCTTGTCCGGCAAATGCAATATGGTAGCCCCAGAGGGAGAACAGCCAGGTAGCGAGCACCACGGCCAGAACCAGCCGAAAAATCAGCGTGGCTTTGGCGACAACTGCCCTTTGGCGAATGATTTGCTGTTCCAGGGCAGCATCTTCCTCGCCCGTCCCATTATCCGCCGGTGGCTGAACTCCAAGACCAAGGGAATCAACAACGGCAGTAATAACGACATATCCGGCATGGCTTAAAATCAGGTAAATCGGGACAATGAGCAGGCTGATGAGAAAGGAACCGTTATTGGCCATGGTCCCGGTAATCTCTCTGGCCATAAAGACAAACCAGACCAGCAACAGGTAGAGCAGTGCGGGAACATGCCAGTATCCGGCAAGCTGTTTGACCAGCCAGCTGCTCTGATCACCACTGCTTTTAGCCTCGAGAGTGGCAGCAACCGGTCGGCGCAGATAAACAACAAGCCCGGCGAAAACACCAATGACCATAGTGCCGAGCAATATCGCCACCCACGAGATTGTCTGGGCCAGAGCTCCCAGTTCCTGGATAAGACGCATAAACAGCATCCCCGACAGGAGAACTGTGGCCGAAGTAATAAAAGCGCGGTACAGCGGGATGGCAAGTTCATCCTCCACAAAAAACGGGCGAGCGCTCCTCACATCGGGAGCAAAGATAATCCGTCCGATAATCCGGCAGACGATGCTGATCAGCACGGTGCCAAGAACTGCCTGAAACACCATTCTCGCCCCGATGGGAATATCTCCGGCCAGGGACAGAAATACCACGATCGCGGTAACCGTCAACAGGATAAGACCGGCCAGAGCGGGGATGCTCCGCAGGGTCCCGGCCCACAGACAGGACACGGCGTCTTTATCCGGTGGAGCAATCTGGTCAATCTGCATGACGCTCTTATGGGCAAGACGCCGCACTCCGGATACAACCAGTAAGCCGAGGCCGATGGCGACAATACTTCGCCAGAAAACCGCCCACAGTCCGGTTTCGCCGGATTCCCCGGAAACCATAAAAATTCTCGCCAGATCACCGGGCACCTGCGGCGCAAATGCCATAACGCTGCTGGTGCCAGCTCCAGTCTTCCCATGGCGATCAAGCATATGCAGCCATTTAAAAAAAAAGCCCGGGCGAACCTGCTGCATTGCCGCAGGGGATGCAACGCTACTCGGCTCGACCGGGCTATTTTTTTGCACCACTGCAGTACCCGGCTGCTTAATACTCGTTACTTCCTGATTGGTGACGCAAAAAGATGGTATTGGTAAAAGGAGCTGACAGAAAACCGAGGCCGCAAGAAAGAAAAAAAAGCATTGAGATTTCATACCGTCATTCTCCTGATAATGGAATAAAGAGCTGCAAGATCAACAAAATATATCCCTTGCCAATACTCTCACATTACTCTGTTTTTGTCATCTTTTTTGCTGTATTTAAAGTTTTTTATAAACCGTTTGCCAGTCTCCCGGCATATATCTTCGGTAGGCCGGCAGCGAGGATTTTCACTCCAGCCGATCTAAAATCATAAGCAACCCGGTAAAATTCAATTACCCGCCGGGCAGTGTCATAAATCAGATAGGCGGCCCGCGGATCGCCGTCTCTTGGCTGTCCGATACTCCCGCCATTGAAGATCTGCCGGTTAGTCTCAGCGACCGGAACCACCATGCGGTGTCGCGGTGATCTGATATAGATGCAGAAGAAATTTTTTCGGGTTATGGCGACAGGCACATGGGTATGACCAACGAAAAGGACCTTAGCTTTTGAGCGGGCAAACGAACTGGTGATATAGGTTTTCTCCGACACATAATACCAGTTGCGGGGTCTATATGGATTGGAATGGCAGAAAAAAACATTCTCCCATTTGATAAGGTCCTGCATCTCGGTCAGAAACCACAAACTCTTTTGCGACAGGATTTGCCGCGTCCAGAGTATGACCCGGTGTGCTTCCGGTTTCATATTGGTCGGAATGCCGAGGACTGCAGCATCGTGGTTGCCAAGAAGACAGGGGCAATCCGGCAGTGAGCTGAGTAAGGTAATACACTCGTTGGGATTTGCCCCATACCCTACCACATCGCCCAGGCAAACATATCGATCGACGTTATGGCTAAGAGCATGCTCGAGGACTGCCTCGAGCGCCTCCAGATTGGCGTGGATATCCGATAAGACTGCAACTCTCATAAAATTCCTCTTCCGGTGCCGACTTAAGGAGCACTTTCTCTGATATAAGCGAGTTTTGGGAGAATAGCAAACTTCCCGCAAATTTCTCTTTTCTTCAGCGCTCTTTTTTACTATCTGTAAGGAAACTGATAAACAAAACCAAAAGGATGTAAAAAAACCAATGCTCACCGCGACTGATAAAAAAAATTTGCAGAAGCTCCTGGCAATGACCGAGGAGCCGGAGGATACTTTCAGCTACGAGGAGCTGCAGGGCTACCTGTTCGGGCTAGCTATAACCCCTGAAGCGCTGATGCCCAGTGAATGGATGCCGCTGATCTTCGGCGGTGAGCTGCCGGAATTTTCATCCACCGAACTTGCCCGGAAGATGACCAGCTACCTGATGGAGGCGTACAATAAATGCATCGCTGATTTCCATCGCAAGCAGCTCACCTTCCCCTTTACCATCGAGACGCTGCAGGATGATCAGTTTGCTGCACTCTATGAATGGGTCTCCGGCTTTGAAGAGGCTATCGCCCTTCGTGAAGAACTGTGGGATCCTGAGGAATATCCGGATATAAGCGAGGCAAAAAAAGAAGAACTCTATCACAGCATTATGACCATCCAGGGCCTGGTCGACCCGGTGGAAGCCATGGAATATTTCGAGGATATGCCGGAAGAGGTGTTCCGGGACGCTTTTGCGGGAATGGAGATGGATCAGGCTGACCGAGAATCGCAAATCCAGATATTCTTGCTCGCCTCCCTGCCTCTTGCCATCGAAACCTTTCAAGAGCATGCCCGGGCAGTGGAAAAAAAACGGCAGCGGCAGCGCAGCAGATCCGGCGGCCCAATCCCGATCCACTCGGAGAAAGTCGGCCGCAACGACCCTTGCCCCTGCGAGAGCGGCAAAAAGTTTAAGAAATGCTGTGGCGGCAGCGATGCACAGCAAGCCTCTGCGAGTGGCGATACGGCCAATAAAAAATCCAATATTATCCAGGTCGATTTCCCCAAACATGGCAAGAAAAAATAACAATTATGCCCCAGGAAAACCCAGAACTCCAGCTTGCCGATGAATTTGTCCGGGACACCGGCTGCAATATTTACCTGACGGGCAAAGCCGGCACCGGCAAAACCACTTTTCTGCACAATCTCAAGAAAAAAAGTCCCAAACGAATGATCGTCACCGCTCCCACCGGCGTTGCCGCAATCAACGCCGGGGGCGTCACCCTGCATTCTTTTTTTCAGATGCCATTTGGCCCCTTTGTGCCGGGCAGCGAGACCACCTTCCGGCATCGGTTCGGTAAGGAAAAGATAAATATCATCAAGAGTCTCGATCTGCTGGTGATCGATGAGATAAGCATGGTCCGGGCCGACCTGCTCGATGGCGTTGACGCTGTTTTACGCCGCTACCGCCGCAGCGCTGAACCCTTTGGCGGCGTGCAGCTCTTGCTGATCGGCGATCTGCAACAGCTTTCCCCGGTGGTTAAAGACGCTGATCGGCATATTTTAGAGCAGTATTATGATTCGCCGTATTTTTTCAGCAGCAATGCCCTGCGAAAGACCGAATTAATCACCATCGAACTGCAGCATATATATCGCCAGGAAGACGACCATTTTATCAGGCTGCTCAACCAGGTTCGCGACAACAACCTCGACCAGGAGACTCTGGCCTTTCTCAATGCCCGGCATCTCCCGGGATTTGCCGATGCCGACCATAAAGCGGAAGGCTATATAACGCTTTGCACCCATAACAGCAATGCCGACACCATTAACGCTACCCGGTTGCAAAAACTTGCCCAGAAGACCTACCGCTTCATGGCCGAGATCGAAGGCGAATTTCCGGAGCATTCCTTCCCCACCGCAGTCACCCTGGAGTTGAAACCAGAGGCCCAGGTGATGTTTATGCGCAATGATTCGACGCCGGAAAAACGCTTTTTCAACGGCAAAATCGGCAAGATTACCCGCTTTTCCGGGGAAAAAATCTGCATACAATGCCCGGACGATACCGATGAAATCATGGTCGAACCGGCCACCTGGGAAAACATCGCCTACTCTCTCAATCCAGACACCCAGGAAATCACCGAGAATAAAATCGGCGCCTTCACCCAGTATCCGCTGAAACTGGCCTGGGCGATCACCATCCATAAAAGTCAGGGGCTGACCTTCGACCGGGCCATTATTGATGCCCAGGCGGCGTTTGCCCATGGCCAGGTATATGTCGCACTCAGCCGTTGCCGAACCCTGGACGGGATGGTGCTCAGCTCGCCGCTTTCCCAGCGGGCAGTGAAAACCGATGGTACCGTGCTGCGCTTTGTGGAACAGGCAGCGGAGAACAAACCGACTGTTGAACAACTGAGTCTGGCCAGGATTCAGTACCAGCAGCGCCTGCTCCTGGAATGCTTTGATTTTAAGGAGCTGCAGGTTCTCTTCAGCCGCCTGCTATATCTTGTCGACCGAAATATCGAACTGGTCATGGTCCTGGGCGTAGGCAATCTGCATGCGCTGCGGAGTAAGACCGTCAATGAAATCTGCGTCGTGGGAGCAAACTTTCAGCGACAACTGCAGGGACTCTTTAGTGAAAATGTTTTTCCGGCAGATGATCCAGCGGTACTCGAACGAATTACTAAGGCATCAGCCTATTTCGAGGAAAAAATCGCCGCAGGAATCGGCCCGTCTATCGAACAGCTGGAAATAGAAACCGATAATAAGGAAATCGGCAAAAAAGCCAAAAAACTGTGCAGCAGGCTGCAGGAAGAGACCGCCGTCAAACTGGCGGCCGTCAAATGCTGTACCGATGGTTTCAACGCAGCACAGTATCTCCGGGCGATTTCAACGGCTGAAATTAAAACCGTCGCCAAAAAAGAACCCGCACGTCCGATGAAAACCGCCGTCACCTACTCGGAAGCCGATATCGACCATCCCGAGCTTTTTGAGAAGCTCCGTGCATGGCGGGCAGAGAGAGCTGCAGAGGAAGGCGTGCCGCATTTTCAGATTCTGCACCAGAAGACCCTGATACAGATTGCCGTCAACCTGCCCGACTCCCTGAAAGACCTGATGAAAATCAAAGGCATCGGCAAAAAACTGGCGGCTCGATACGGCGAAGAACTGACGGCCATAGTTGCCGATTATCGCCAAAAAAATGATATCGTCGCCGTATTCCTTCCCCAGATAGCCGACGCTGCCATCGACGCACCGCAGCGGCCAAAGGAGCCCCAGAAACCGAAACCTCCCCAAGTAGATACCAAAAAGCTCAGCCTCGAACTCTTTCTACAGGGACTGACAATAGCGCAGATTGCCGCACAGCGTGAGTTGGTCATCTCCACCATAGAGGGGCACCTGGCCCATTTTGTGGGCATAGGCGAACTGGCCATCAACAGCCTGCTGCCCCCAGACAAACAGCAGGCGATCGAGGAAAAACTACACCAGATGCCGGATAAGAAACTTGGCGAAATCAAACTGGCAATGGGCGAGGGTTACAGTTACGGAGAGATAAAGCTGGTTCAGGCCCATTTGCAAAACCAGGATACAGACTAACCGACAATTCTGATCTCCCGGCTCATCGTGCTGAGCGATTCAGCGCCATCGGCTGTCACCAGCACATCGTCCTCGATACGCACCCCATTGCGGCCGGTGAGATAGATCCCCGGCTCAACCGTATAGGTCATCCCCGCCACCAGTAACTGTTCGTTATCACCGCGCATATAGGGTTCTTCGTGACACTCCATGCCAATGCCGTGACCGGTCCGGTGGGTAAAAAATTGGCCATAGCCGGCCTCTTCAATGATGTTTCTGGTCGCCTTATCGACCACCGCACAACTCACCCCCGGTTTTCCGGCCATCCGACCGGCACCATTGGCCTGTTGGACAATGGTATGGATTTTTTGTGCCTCGGCGTCAATATCACCTACGGCAAAAGTGCGCGTCAGATCGGATATATATTCGTTAAAACTTGCCCCCCAATCGATCACCAACAGGTCCCCCGCAGCCAGTTGCCGCATGGAGGGCCGGGCGTGGGGATTGGCACCGTTTGGACCACCGGAGACAATTGGGGTAAAAGGCAGCGCAGGGTCCGAGCCTTTACGAATAAGCTGCATAAACAGCTCACTGGCGATCTCTTTTTCGGTGCTGCCGATTGTAATTATCGGCAGGGTCGCCTCCAGCGCCGACTCGGCAATCTGCACTGCCTGGCGAATGCTGGCTATTTCTTCCTGGTCCTTGATGGCTCGCAAATCGGCCAGCAGCGATGAAGCATCGGTAAAATGCGCATCTCCGCAGGCGGAGCGGAGATATTCATACTCCAATACCCGCAGTTGGGTCGGTTCCACACCAACTTTTTTACCGGGGAAATCGAGTTTTCGTAAGGCGTCAGCAAAAATCTCCGGCCAGGTGGCCGGGTTCTCGCCATAGGCGTAGATTTTGGCGGTAAATAGCAAAGAGGCAAGTTGGGCCTGCTCCAGTTCCGGAAGAATAATAGTTGGCTCCTCGTCCGGGGTAAAAACGATAACCACCGGCCGTTCCATCAAATGAAAATGCAGCCCCGTCAAATAGGTAAGACTTGGGCCGGCATTGAGCGCAACTGCGGAGAATTCTTTCTCCACCATAAGCCGTTTTAATTTTTCCAGACGTATAACAGACATCTTCCCTCCAGTATTATTACAGTTGGATTTTTGCCCCTAATTTCTCAACAAATTTTGCCAGCCATGCCGGGTGCGCCGGCCAGGCGGGAGCGGTGACCAGGTTACCCTCCACGTGGGCACTGTCCATCTCAAGAGCCATATATTTTCCACCGGCAAGACCAACCTCAAAAGAACAGGCAGGATAGGCGGAACATTCCCGCCCTTGCAGCACATCGGCCGCCGACAGCAGCTGCGCCCCGTGGCAGACAGCGGCAATCGGTTTATTCTCTTGTGCAAAATACTTGACGATACGCAGCACATTTTCATTGAGACGCAGATACTCAGGGGCACGACCGCCGGGGATCAGTAGAGCTATATATTCTTCCTGTTTGACTGCATCAAAATCAGCGTTGAGGGTAAAATTATGCCCTCGCTTCTCGCTATACGTCTGGTCTCCTTCAAAATCGTGGATTGAGGTCCGGACAAAGTCTCCGGCCTTTTTGTCCGGACATACCGCATCCACCTGATAACCCAGCATTTGCAAGGCCTGAAAGGGGACCATAACTTCGTAATCTTCGACATAATCTCCAACCAGCATAAGAATTTTTTTCACTGCCATGATATCTCCTTTTATACTCTTGTTACTTCGATGAGGTTCGGATTACATTAATCAAGCTTTACTTCACACCTTTTTCATGTTTTACCACGGAGTTGGTAAATACTATACAATCCCGATGTTCTTGCTACTTAATTTTTTTGTGAATCTCGCTTTATGGACGAACAACAAACCAAAGACCCACTGCACGGCCTCACCCTGGAACAGATCCTGAACCTGCTGGTGGCTGATTATGGCTGGGAGAAACTCGGCAAATATATCAAAATCCGCTGCTTCACCAGCAACCCATCGATTCCCTCCAGCCTGAAATTTCTGCGCAAGACTCCCTGGGCTAGAGAGAAAGTCGAAAGACTCTATCTCGCCAGCCTGAAACACTCCCGAAAAAGCCGCTAACCGCCCAAAATTTTGTGCGTCTCACAGCTCAAGTTTTTTACTTATCCAGCCCTGATTCTAGTTGTGAAAAATGAAAAAAAAACCACGCCCGGAATCCGGGCGTGGTTTTTGTTTTATAATACTTCGCCTGCCTAGTTTCTGCTGCCGCCAAAAAAGCGCAGGAGCATAAGAAACAGGTTGATGAAATCAAGATAGAGGGCTAAGGCGCCCATAATTGAGCTTTTGCCGATTGCCTCACTGCCCTGGGTCATAATTCCGTCCTCGCCGATCTTTTTGATTCTCTGCACATCATAGGCGGTGAGGCCGGTGAAGACCAGTACCCCGATGACCGAGATCATCCAGGACATCCCAGAGCTCTTCAGGAAGATATTGACAATGGAGGCAATGATAATACCGATCAGGCCCATAAATAAAAACGAGCCCCAACCGGATAAATCTCGTTTGGTTACCAGACCATAAACAGCCATCGCGCCAAACATCCCCGCGGCTATAAAAAATGTTCCGGCAATGGATGCGTTGGTATAGGCGAGAAAGACCACCGACAGGGTCAGGCCGTTTAACACCGAATACCCAAGAAACAGGCTGGATGCGGTGGAAGCCTGAATCTTCTGGATCCTGGCGGAAAGATAAAAGACCAGACCCAGCTCACCGATCATCAGGATAAAAAAGAGCGGACTGCCGATAATTACCCTGGCCAGACTGGTATTGGCGGTAACAAAGGCGACAATCCCGGTAATACCCAGACCAAGAGCCATCCAGTTAAAGACCTTCGCCAGAAATAGAGTTGACGCTTGTTGCTGGGCCTGCGCTAGCGGTATCTGCTTTACATTTTCATACATTGTTGTGTTCCTTGTTTTTGTTGTTTGTTGGTGTTGTGAAAAATCTTCATCAGCTTCATAATAATCACTCATCGATAGGAAGGGAATAGTTGTTTTTGGGAAAACTGGGGATTGGTTTGCCCATGCGACGCATGGAGAGGAGGGGGCATTCCCATGCAGCGCATGGGGACACATGGGGACATGGGGAATATAGCTTGACGACTTGTTAAAAGCTATAGCCGATGGAAAAGTTGATTCTCCCGCTTGATTCCCCATCCAGCGGATCGAGTTTATGGCCATACACCAGCCCAATCGGGCCGATCGGGGTAATATAGCGCAAGCCGATACCGACCGATGAGCGAAATGAATCCGGGCCTTCATCCGAAAGGGTATCCCGCACGGAACCAATATCGTAAAAGGTAGCCAGCTCCAGATTGTAGCCCAGATCGATGCGTGCCTCCAGGTTACCCGTTATGGCGGTTTTTCCGCCGACCGGATCGCCATTGGCATCAAAACGCAGCAGATTTTCGGCAAAGCCCCGAACACTTTGAATACCGCCCAGATAGAAGAGTTGGTCATCGGGTACCACGTCACTCTCCGAGTAGGAAATCACCTGACCGATTCTCGCCCTGCCGGCAAAGGTCAGTTTTTGCCAAGGGGTCCAGTAGTAACGGGTATCAAAATCATACCGGACAAAGTCATCAGCCTCGTCTTCTGCCCCTTTGGAAAGATCCACGATCAGAGACGACAATAGCCCCCTGGTGGGGCGAACGAAAGAATCACGGGTATCATAGGTAAGTGAGGGCGTGGTGACAAAAATAGTCCTGGGCTCTTCATTCAAATCTTCTCCCGGCTGTGCATCCACACTGAACTGGGTGAGTCTTTCTAAAGAAAAATTGACAGCAGTCGTCAAGTTTTTACCCCAGAGGTAGTTAAAGCCAAGAAACCCACCGATACTCCGGGTACCAAACGGCTGGTTGAACTCGGCCAACTCTTCGGCAAAAACCCCGACTGTGGCGGTGATTCGGGTGCCGAGAAACCGGGGTTCGGCAAACTGGCTTTCCAAGCGATAGCCGGTCTCGCTGACTTCCGCCGCAGCCCACAGCTCCTTATTCCAGCCAAACAGGTTCCGGTCACCACCTTTGATCCGGCCAAAAATCCCGGTGTCCGATTCATAGCCGATACCACCCTGAGCATAATACGGTTTATTCTCTTCGACCTCGATAAACAGATCAACCGTGTCTGCTTTTTCTTTTAACCCGAAGGTGCGATACGTTACCCCATGAAAGATATCCATGTTCCGCAGGCGACGCTGGGCATCATACAACGCCTGCAGCGACAGAGGACTGTCCGGTTTAATTTCCAGTTCCTGCAGAATAACTTTCTCATCGGTGTGCAGATTGCCGGAGACAAAGATATCTCCCATGGTGACCGCCGGTCCGGGATCAACTGCGTAGACGATATCCGCCTGGGTATGATCCGCATTATAGGTAATCCTAGCCTGCACGGTGGCATGGGGATAACCTTTTTCTGAGATGAGACCTACAATGGCTTCCTTTTCCACCTCTACGGCTGCTTTCTGAAAAGGATCTCCGAGATGTTGCACCAGCACCTTTCTGGCCGCGTCTTCCGGCACCACGGTCAAATCTTGAAAAGCAATCGAGCGAACCCTGGTCTGAGGACCTTCTTTAATCTCGAGCAGGACATCAGCGCCGGTCTTGTTCGTATTCAAACTTACCTCCGAACCAACCTCTCGCTTGGTAAAGCCCTGATTTTGATACAGAGTCGTCACCGCGTAGACGTCTGTATCCAGAGTTTCCGGCACATAGGCGCCATCGTGCAGCAGGGAAGGCGGTCGGGTGAGCATCTGCTCTTTGATCTGTTCTTCATCGATGCTCTCATTGCCGGCAATATTTACCTGATCGACAATGGTCTGAGGACCTTCGTCTATGACCACACATAACGGGTGGAGTGCCGGGGTGTTTTCAACTCCGGAGCAGGTATCGATGGTCACTTTAGTCTCGAGATACCCTGCCTCATGATAATGCTTGGTGATATTGCGGATACTTTTTCTGATACCGGTATTGTTGCGGTTGCCGGTGGTGAAAAGAACCAGGTCTTTTTTCAGCGTCATATCCCAGAATTCTTCGTTGCCAACCATCTCAACCGTATAGCGCGGGCCTTCCTTGATCTCGACTGTCACATCCGTCTGCGGACCATCCTCCGGGCGGGCAAGACTGTAGGAGACCTCGGCATCGACAAACCCCTTGCTGTGGTAGTAGTTCAGCAGGGAGGTCATATCTTTTTTCAATCGGTATTCACTGAACCGGCCAAACCAGGGTAATATATCCGCGCGCCAGACTGACATCCTGAGTTTTAAGGCGGTGGCGGAAAGACTATCATTACCAGTAAAACGTAATGTCCCGAGGAAATAATGTGGCCCCTTATCAATATCGACATGGATAATCCCTTTTCCTTCGCCCGGCTGTCGCTCTTCAGTTATGGATACCTTCGGGTCGATATAGCCCGCTCTTTTATACTCCTGGACAACCGCCCCGGTTTGGGCAGACAATTGATCCGGGGTATAAGGATTGCCCGGATAAATCGTCATCTGGTTTAAAATTTCCCGTTCAAAGAGTGGATATTTACCTTCTATATCGATTCCGGCGATGGTCAGGTAAGGCGTCAGGGTGAAAATAAGTGTTTCTCCGTCTGCCTGGGAGGTTGAATCAACATGGATGGCCGAGAAACGATTGCTGAGCTTGAGGGTATCAATTGATTCCTGTAACATTTTTTGATCAAGGGTATCGCCTGGGTGCAACTGAATGAGCTGCCTGGCCATATAGGCATAAGGCTCTTTCTTTTCCTTGTCGAAGGAACCGTCGATAATCACCTGGATATCCTTGACCACCGGCGGTATATCGTTACCTGCCAGCACCGCACCGCTCTTATCTATCGCCCTCCCCTCCTCGGCCAATATCCCGGTAAAAGTTATAGACATAGACAATAGACCTAGAACCAGTATCCACAGCCGCAGCACTGTATGTCCGGGTCGATTTTTCACCTGCTTTTTCATCTGAATTCTATCCGGAACATCAGTTCTCCCCCGAAAACGCCCTCGCTATCCTGAAAACCGCTGAGCAGGATGCGCTCGAGCAGTTTATATTCGGTAATAGCCCGTTGAACAACCGTCCCATCGCTGGACTCAACTGCATATTTGAGCGTCAAGCGATTGGACAGGTTTTTACCAACCGTCACTTTGGTGTCGTTGGTAGCCCCCCCATCCCCAGTTTCGAGTTGCAGAATATCGAGGCCGGTATTCTTTTTAATATCATCGCCAAAGGTGTCGGCAATCATTCCGGCCATGATCTGGGCATTGGAGCGCTTGCCTCCGCCCTCCCCACTAACCAGTTCCTGGCCGGTCCGGCCAAACAAAATCAACGACAGAATATCCGAATCAGATTCTGCCGGAACCGATGAAAGTTTGAGTTGCAGATTATCCGGCGTGCCTTTTATGGCCAGAGTTATAGTCCAGTCGCGAATGGTCGTTTCGCTTTCTATATCGACAGACGCCTCGGTCCGATAAGGATTGACAAAGTCAATGACCCCTTTTTTAACCTCAAAGATCTTTTTCTGAAAAGTGATGGTGCCTGATTTCACCAGGGCCCGGCCACCGATAATAGGTCGATTGAGATCGCCAACGACTCTGAGATCCGGATTGATCTCCAAATCAGCCAGATTATTCTGGACATAAAAGGGCTGCCTGTTTTTAACTTTAACATCCAGTTTAACGGCGTCAAAATAAGGCAGAGTTATTGGTTCTGCAGGAGGAGCTACGGATCTCTTGCGATCAGTTGCAATCTCCAGCAGGTTGATCTCTATGTCCTTATAGTATAAACCTTCCAGCAAAACTATTTCCCCGGTGACTGCCCCAAGTCGGTCTTTACCGCTCAGTTTAATATCCGCATTGAGCAAAAGAGAAAGGGTATCGGCAACTTCTACCGGCAAGGCTTTGGCCGTAAGATCGAGATTGGCCTCTGTCGGCACAAATTTTTCATGGCCCACCGTTCCATTTAGGCTAAAGGAGCCGGTGTCCAAAAAGCCCTTGAGCGCCTCAATACGAATATCGGTGGGAGTTATGACAATACGTCCATTCAAATCGTGCAGTTTCTGCACCAGGCCAGGTACGGTCATTGCGACATTGTCGATATCAATACCGCCATTGATCAACGGATCGGCGGTGGTACCGGTGAGGTCTCCCTGCAGGGAGATTTTACCTGCGGCATCGCTGAGTTCATCGCTGAAATATCCGGCTACGGCCAGGGGAATTTGACCGTCGATCTGCATATTCAGAGCGCCGTCAACCTGGGCTTCGCCCTGCACTTGCAATTTGCCGGAAGTGAGCAGGGACAGCACAATCGGTGGAACGCTCAGTTGCCGATCAGCCAGCTGCAGGGCTATCCGATTAGACTGAACCAACGACACATCCTTAAAAAACAATTGCAAGGCGCTCAAATCCACCTGCACCGAGGCGCCCATTGCATCACTGATATTCCCATCGGCCTTTACCTCGCCGGACAGGGTGCCATGCAGGTCCGGTTGGCCGGCAGCTTTAAAATACGCGGCGGTCTCGGTGCGATCAAATGACAGGCCGCCATTGAAATCACCTTTTCTCAGCTCATAGGCGGCCTGCAGATCAAAATTGAGCTTGCCCTGCACCTTGGCCAGCATGTCGTGGAGGCTGAAGCGAAAATGGCCGTCTTCCATGGCCTGCTCTCTGACGACGATGTCGGAGACGACAAGCTTTCCCTCAACATCGGGATTATCCACCTTGCCTTTGGCGGTCACGTCCAGTTGCAAGTTCGCTTTCCCGGGGAAAACCTCCTGCAGTTGCTGGATGCTGGAGACTGCAATGGGGGTCGATTGCAGGGACAGATCCATAGTTTTATCCAGTCCGATCGTCCCGCCGCCCTTGAGCTGTTGCCCGGGGACCAATAGTACCAGCAGTTGGTCAAGCCACAGACGTTCATCCTTAAAACGGGCATCAACGGCAAGCTTTTCAAGAGGCTGACCGGCCAGCTTGGCGTTTTTACCAGTGAGCGTAATCCGGCCGACAGGCTTGGCCACACTGCCTTTAACCGCTGCCTTGAAGGAAAAATTACCACTTGCCGAATCGACAAAATCAGCCGGATCAAGACGGGATGCATCGGCAGTAAGGTCTATCAATGGGTCATCCAGCAGTTCCAGTGTACCGGGTCGTAAGGCCTTTATGCTGCCGCTTGCCCGCAAGGCGGAATCCTTGTTGTTAAGCTGCAGTTTGTCGATAAAAACGGTGCCATCCGTCAGGCGTATCCGACTGTTGATATCGCCGATGGTAACAGTATCATTACTCAGCCCTTTCGAGGTGAGAGCAAGATCCGCTTGCAGTTCACTGAGTATTCCATCCGCCTGCAGACGACCATCAATGGTACCGTTGATCGGTGCCACCTGCATAAAATCGGCTGGAGATAATGAATCCAGGGAAAGCTCAAGCTTATTGACAAATTCCGGGTCGATACCACCGCCTTCAGCCATCGGCAAGAGTCGCAGCCGAGCTTTGCCGTTAATCCGGGAGCCTTTGTTTTGTAATTGCAGAGTCGTCAGCTGGAGCAGGCCATTCTGGTCCATATTAGCCTTGACTTGCAGATCGCCAAGAGAATAATCGGTAAATTTCAGGTTCTCCGTGGCCAGATCCAGGGAAAATTGGGGTTGTTGCACGCTGCCGTCGACCCTCAGATCGGCAGTGCAGGCACCGCTGATCGACTGCAGTCCGGCCACTGCCAGGGCTTGTGCAAGATCACTGGCAGCCAAGGATACTTTCGCGGCAATTTTCTGTTCATCCATTTGAAAACGGCCGTCTCCGGTAAGCTTTAAACCCTCCGTATCAACGTTCAACTCAGATATGGTGACGGTGCCGCTGTCCATTTCAGTCATCAGCTGTATATCGGCATCAACCGGTCGGTCCGTGCCGGATGCAAGCAACTGTCGTCCAGTTGCCTGCAGGCTCATCCGCGCCGAGATTTTCGCCGGTATGACGCCCTTGCCGGTAAGCGACAGCTGCCCATCTGTTGCTCCCTGGAGATCGACATATTGTTGCAGCCAGGGATTAAGATGCGGAATGTCATGTATCAGCTTAATATCATAAGTGATGTTATCGAAATCTTCCGATGGGGCTAAAAAACCTGTGGGAAATGCACGCTGCAGATCGACTGTGCCACTCAGATCGACTTTGCCGTCAGCCAGACGCAATGCGACCTGGTCGATGGCCACTTGCCGATCTTTCAGCACCACCTTGATTTCGCCGCTGTCCAGAGGCTGACCGGCCAGCACCGCCTGGCCAAGCGACAGTTTTAAGTTGCCATCGGGATTAGCCATTTTGCCCTGCACGCTCAGCCTGGTATCGAGCCGGCCTGAATAGTCCCCGGCAAGAGGTACGACCTGCGCCAATTCCGCTAATTGGCTGTTGATGGTCAAAACAGCATCGATTATCGGCTCGGTATACAACTGATCCGCTGAGCCCGAGAGATTAACGGCGGTCTGTCCGGAAGCAAGCTTGAAGGTGGTTATGCTTACTTGCTCACCGTCCAACTGGGCCTTTATCTGCAGATTTGCCGGCAAAGGTTGCATAGCACCATTGCGGAAGCGAATTTCATCGACAGACAGTTCCAGATTACCGGATTGTTTTTTGAAGTTGCCTCCTCCGGTGATATTCAGGCCGGTTGCCTCCAGATGCAGTGCCTCATCTGCCGATATGAAAGTGAAATGAGCACTGGTCAGCTGAACCGAGTCGACAACAATATTAAAGGGGAGTTCACCACTGCCGGATGTCGCCGGCTCGGGCTTTTTTTCCTGATCAGGCGGCACCACAGCGGTCATTAGATTGAGGTTGCCATTCTTTAAAATGACCACATCCGCCCAGGGCTCCTGCAAGAGGATATGATCGACCCGGATTTCCCGTTGCATTAAGCCCTTCCAGTCAAACCCTGCCGAAAAATGGCCGAACCCGGCCAGGGCGCGACCTTGTGGATCCTTGACAACGACGCCCTCTATGCTAAGGCTTGGCTGCAACAGGGACAGTTCGAGGCCGGCAACAGTTATGTTCCCTGGAATCCGGGAGTTAATCTGCGTCTCCAGCCATTGTCGACCATTATCGGATTGAATCCAGAACACCCCACTGCTTATAACAATGGCGACCACAACTGCCAGGGTGGCAAGAACTATGAGGAAATACTTGAAAATTTTTTTCAACTTGGCCCAACCTTGGAATTATAATTGGGGCGATGGGTGAAACGCATTGCCTGATTTCTGGTCAGCTTCATCCTGGTATTCATCCCCCAGCCGGATCCCTCCAGGATAGTACTTAAATCTCTTCTCGACAATCTATAATAGGCAGAAATTCCTGCCGGTAAAGCTAGCAAAACTGAAGCGACAAAAAGAGCAAGGATAACAGTTTTGATGTGCAAATGCGCCAGGGTTTTGGTGATAAAGGCAAATGAGGAGCCTAAAGCGGCCACGGCCAATCCGCCTCCAGCAAGCACGCTTCCCTGCGGGATGTCTTTCTTTTTATCACCCTTGGCTTTTTCTTGCTTATGAAAAAGACGTTCCTCGGCTTTAGAGGAAAACTCACCGAGGCGGGAAAAGAAAGCCCGGCTGATGCGCACAAAAGGATCGGCCATGGCCTCCCTGACACTGATGGGGTTTTCGACGATGTCGATAACCTTGGCATGCAGTTCATTGCCGTCGATATCGTTAAAAATACCCCATTTGTTCAGATGGATGTTTCCCCGGTTACCAGAAGTCACGGGTACGGCAATTTCACAGGCACTTTGGCCATCAGCTTGAAAAAGTTCGCAATAGATCACAAAAATGTTACTGCTTTTACTAATCTCGATATGATACTCCCGATCATCGACCTTCACCGCCAAGGTAAAATGTCGGCCATCCATGACCAGGGTGCCTTGCTCGAACATTGCCCGCTGTTGCTGATCATACAGGGTGGGGCAACTGACAAAACTGTTGACCAGAGGCAACATATACGCCTGATAAAGAACGAGTCTCTCCAATTCCCGAATATTTTCCAGAATAAAGGCGGTTTGATGACTTTCTTCGATCAGGGCCTCCAGGTGTATCCGATAGGAATTGTCGCAGAGATATTTCCGGATAATTTCCGGGTCTAACCCCGCAACTCGCACGGGTGGTTTTTTTTCGCTCCAGGCAGCATACGGGGCAAAAATTTCCTGTAAGCGCTGCAAACCATGTTTATCGATGGTGCTCACGTCCGGGCCAAGCAAGGGTCTCACTACCTGGTTGAAAAATTCTTCAATTATTTTATCGAAATAGGGATTTATCTCTTCTGCCGGATCGAGAATCCCGTCCCTGTTCAGACGACCGAGAGGGGCATTTTTGAGGTACGCTTCCGCCTGTTCAACATCGAAAAGATTCAAAGCGACATTGCCCTCCGGAGTCTCCACGGCCCGGGTCAACAATTCAGGATTCAGTCTTTTGATATCGCAGAGCAGAAAATACTGCATGAATTTTTTAAAAAGGGAATGAAAAATATCATACCCGTCGGCGGTCTTATCACCTAGAGGGAAAATGGTCGTTGCACCAGCAGAACAAGCATCTCCAGCTGTCAACCACCAGTCAAGATATTGACGACACTCATCCATAAATTCTGCCACATTATCAGCATCTACGCCAATCTTCCCACTCTGATGCTCTCTCCCGCCGACGGTTTTTAGAATATCTTCAATATACTGGTTTATTTTGGTCTGATTTATTTTTGTGTCTGACGTTGCTTCGGGCAAAACTATACCTGCTTGATCAAGCCCACCTTCAAGCACTTCTTCCTGGGCGGTCCTGATCTGCTCCAGATCAATCGATTCTCTATTCATTTTAAGCCGACTGAGTATTTCACGGGCAGAAAACTGGATTTTTTCACCCAACTCCGTTGTCGTGTCAATTGTAGCAAGCGACAAGGTAAGGTTACCCGGACGAATTACGGACGGATCATTCAGGTGCGCGAATAAAAATCGGATGCCGTCTTTAATTTCTTCGGCACGGATTCGTTCATCTGCGTCGGAGTCGAGCAGTTCTAGAAGGACAGGATCGGCTTTTAAGGTCGAAACAGGAGCAGTGGTCGCAATCCAGAGAGCTTCATCAAGATTTAATACTGCCCTGAGATCGTTATAATTTATGATTTTGAAATGGAAAGATCGACCAAGTTTTTCAAATAACGATTGGAATGCAGTGGGAAGCTGAGATATTTTTCCTGACACCTGTTCCACCATTTTTCATAGTTTTTTTTACAAAAGAATAGCGATGTCTTTCGATGCCCTTAAATAAGAAAAGAGAGGAAACATATCCTCTCTTTTCCACCAACTCATCCCCAGTCAATGGCACTTAGTCTTCTGTGGCACCAAGGAACCGATAAATAAGCGCACCAAGAGTACCGCCGACAATGGGCGCCAGCCAGAACAGCCAGAGTTGGGCTACTGCCCAGCCGCCGACAAAAATGGCCACTCCCGTGCTGCGCGCCGGATTGACCGAAGTATTGGTCACTGGGATACTGATCAGGTGGATCAAGGTAAGGCACAATCCAATGGCAATCGGGGCAAGACCGGCTGGAGCACGCTTATCGGTGGCTCCAAGAATGACCACGAGAAACATCGCAGTCATAACCACTTCAGTTACTAAGGCAGCAAGCAGGGAGTATCCTCCCGGCGAGTGCGCTCCGTAGCCGTTGGAGGCAAAACCGGCCGAGACATCAAAACCGGCTTTGCCGCTGGCAATGATGTAGAGAACGCCGCCGGCACAGATTCCACCCAGCACCTGGGCAACAATATAGGGAACCAACTGGCCCGCCGGAAAACGACCCCCCGCCCACAACCCAACAGAAACGGCCGGATTGAGATGACAGCCGGATATATGACCGATGGCAAAGGCCATAGTCAAAACGGTTAAGCCAAAGGCCAGCGCAACCCCAAGCAGGCCAATACCCACATCAGGAAAGGCGGCAGAAATTACCGCACTTCCACAGCCGCCCAGGACTAACCAGAATGTCCCAACAAATTCCGCAGCATACTTTTGCATATTTCCTCGTTCAATTACCGTTTGATCCTTGTCTACAAAGTTTATACAGCCTGACAAAATTGGTCTTTATTTCTAGCAATCATGGTGGGTCAAAATCCCACCAAAATTATTTTTTTACCTCTTAAGTCGACAACATGCAATGAAAAAAAGAATCTTTCTCATTTAAAACTAAGCAGCGATAAATTGGTTTCTAAATTGATCCTTATTGGCACAAGCCACTTATTAAAACGGAGTTCCCTCTGGACAGGAAAGTTATGTCTGATTAATTAATGCTGGTCGGCGACCTGCTGGTCATGAGCAATACTGACGACAGTGTCTTTATGGACGTGAAAGAGCAGATGTACTCTATAGAGGTGGGGGAGACGGAAGAAGGTAATTGGGTAAAATCCAACTATGCTGAGTCTTCCGAGACCAGTGTGCTCCAAAGGACAACCTTGTTCCTGCCGGTTTGCTTGGCGTGGTAAAGCGCCTTGTCGGCTCGACCGGTTAAAGCTTCAAGGGTATCGTTCTCCTGATACTGCGCCAGTCCGATGGAAATAGTCAGGCTGAAGGGCAGCGGCGGAGCAAAACCTCTCTGCACCGCCAGCCTGATACGTTCGGCAAAATGGCGGGCAGCTTGTTCATCAGTCGCCCGCAGCAGGATAACAAATTCTTCTCCTCCCCAGCGAACAATCGAATCGTAGGGGCGGCACTGTTTTTTCAGACACAAGGCGGTTGCCTTCAGGGCCAGATCGCCGAAATGATGGCCATGGTCATCATTGACCCGTTTAAAATGATCGAGATCAAGAAAAAGCAGAGTCATTGTTTCCTGCCGCCGCAGACTTCGGGCACATTCATCATGAAAAATATGGGTGAAATAGCGGCGGTTACTGAGCCCGGTTAAGGGATCAAGAGTAGATAACTGCTCGAGTTTCTCGATCATTTTATTCAGCTGCGCATCCTGCGTATTTCTGATTGTTCCCAGAATACCGAAGATAATGCCAAACAACAGTGGATGGACGAGAAAAAACCACTGGACGGGAGAGACCAAAGCGCTCTGCAAGGGGTTATCGATACCCGAGGCCTCGAGAAAATGAACCTGGATCAAGATAGTGACGATTGGTATGGGCAAACCCCAGAAGATGCCAAACCAGATATAGATATTTCGTCGCAGATTATAGCTGAAAGACAGTCCCGCAGCCGCGAAAAACTCATTGATCTGTTTCGGGAGGTGAATGGCCATTTCAATTTCAGCTTCTCGGGTTTGGTTGGAGATCTGAGATGCGGGTACAACAACAAAGCATATGAAGATTTTTTACGACGCCAGCATATTTTAACAAGACTCTGTCTGTCAGTCACGCGGATTTTCTCTTTGCCGGCACCGAATATATATGGCCTTTGGCCGGTAAACTTGCGTCAGGCATATAACATCTCTCTTGTACCGGATGGGCTCATGAGGTAAATACAGTCATATGACTCTGCAACCCACTCTGACATCCTGCAAGCTCATGCTGACCGAGTGTGCCATAAGTGAAAGGCTCCGTCGGGCAGGCGAGGTTGAACTGCATCCCACGCTCTTTAATACGCCGCTCATCTATGATGCCGGGGGGCGAGAAAAACTTGCCGCTATCTATTGCCAGTACCGGGAGATCGCCGCGAAAGCAGCACTGCCGATACTGCTCTGTGCCCCCACCTGGCGGCTCGATCAGGTGCGGCTTGGGGAGGCGGGGTTTGACCAATCGCTGCTCTTTGATGCGGTCGGCTTTATGCGCAATCTTCAGCAAAAGTGGCAGACGGCGGATTCCGAGACCTTTATCGGCGCTTTGATCGGCCCGAAAAACGACTGTTATAAACCGGAGGAAGCACTCAGTGCCGAGGCGGCCGAATCTTTTCACCTGTGGCAGATAGAGCAGCTTGCCCAGGCAAAAGTTGACTGCATTATTGCCCAGACTATTCCCGCGGTTCCCGAAGGATTGGGAATGGCTCGCGCCCTGGCCCGCACGAACATCCCGGCCATCATCAGTTTTGTCATTACCCGCAATGCCCAGGTGTTGGACGGCACGCCACTTTTTGAGGCCATAGAGACTATTGACCGCAGTCTTACGGCCCCGCCAATAGGCTACATGGTCAATTGTGTGTACCCTACCTTTGTCTGCGCCGAAAAACAACCGGCAGCGCTCTTTAAACGCCTGCTCGGCATTCAGGCCAACAGCTCCTCCCTGGACCATAGCCAACTGGATGGCGCCGCCATCCTCCACCAGGACGACCTGCAACACTGGGGTGACAACATGCTCCGGCTCAACCGTGAATTCGGCGTTAAGATCCTGGGCGGCTGCTGCGGAACCGATGATAAGTATCTGCAATACCTGGTAGATAATCGCCACAGATAACCTTCCATAACGCACAAAAAATACCCAATAGTATGGACAAGAAATATAGCACAATAGCCTTTCAGGGCATGGCCGGAGCCTATTCGGATCTCGCCTGCCGCAAAACCTATCCCGAACTCGAAACAGTACCCTGTGTCTCATTTGAGGCTGCTTTTCAGGCAGTTCACGAAAAAAAAGCCGACCTGGCGATGATCCCTGTCGATAACACCCTTGCCGGTCGGGTCGCCGACGTCCATTATCTTATTGCCAATGAGCATCTCTTTATCATCGGCGAACATTTCCAGTTGATCCGCCACTGTCTGCTCGGCCTACCGGGGACAAAACTGGAGGAATTGACTGATGTTCACAGCCATGTCCATGCCATTCCGCAATGCAAAAAAATCATCGAAGAGCTTAACCTGGTCAAACATGTCGTCGCCGATACTGCCAAAGGTGCCTACGATGTGCGGAAATGGGGTGACAAAACCCAGGCGGCGATCGGCTCGGAATTAGCGGCCAAGATCTATGGCCTGGAAATTTTACAAAAAGACGTACAGGATGCGGCGCACAATACCACCCGGTTTTTAGTTTTTTCCCGAGAAAAAGATGTGCCGCAATTTGCGCTGGGGAAAAATTACCTGACCAGTCTGACCTTTCAGGTAAGAAACATTCCGGCTGCGCTGTATAAAGCTCTGGGTGGGTTTGCCACGAACGGGGTGCAGATGGTCAAACTGGAAAGCTATGTCGATAAAGACTTTAACGTCGCCCGCTTTTATGCCGATGTTGAAGGGCATATTAACGAACGATCTCTACAGTTGGCCTTTGAAGAACTGCGCTTTTTCGCTAAACGGGTTGATCTGCTGGGAACCTATCCCGCACATGATTTCCGCAATGGAACCAAGGAGGCGGCCTGAAATATATGGAGGAATCATTTCAACAGATAAGCGTTGTCGGCTTTATGAAGCACAATGGCGGCATGGAATTCCGAAGAATCTCCGAAACCGCCTACCAATATAAAGCCATGGTAAAAGAATTTCATCTGAATCCTGGAGGAATTACGCACGGCGGCTTTCTTATGAGCCTGTTGGATTCCGGCATGGGAACAGCCGCGTATCGAAGTCTTGGCGGACAGAAAAGAATTGCCACAATTACCTTTGACGTCAAATTTATTGCTGCATCGACCACCGGTGATGTGTTGCTGGGTACTGCGAAAGTTCTTCGAAAAACCCGCTCTCTAGTTTTTCTGCACGGCGAGATACATTGCGGCGAAAACCTTATCGCCACCGCCGAGGGCATCTGGAAAGTGCTCTGATGAAACAATATCCCACTGTTACAACAAAATTAGTGATCCTGCTCGGTAATCCGCTTGGCCACTCCGTCTCCCCTGCCATGCACAATCGTGTTTTCGAGCATCTCGGCCTCGACTATTGTTATATGCCGGTAGAGGTGACTGAGAAAAACCTTGAGAAGGTGTTTCTGGGCCTCTCGCGGATGAATGTTGCCGGATTTAATGTGACTATTCCTCATAAAATCAGCATAATGAAGCATTTGGATGCATTAGATCCCCTGGCCGCCACAATCGGAGCAGTCAATACCATTACCGTCAAGGATGGTAACACAACAGGGTATAATACTGACGGCGAGGGATTTATCCGATCTTTTGCGGAAGAGACCAACCGTACTGTTAACGAAAAACGGTTTTTTCTTCTTGGCTGTGGAGGTGCCACTCGAGCCATCGCCATGAGCCTGGCCTTTCATGGTGCAGCGAAGATATATATTTGCAACCGAACCATTGCCAAGGCGGAGAGCCTTGCCGATGAAATCAACCACAAGATACGCCCCTGTACCTCTGTAGTACAACCAGCAAAGAACAACCAGAGAGAAGCCCTTGCCGACAGTGATATACTCATCAACACGACAAGCCTCGGCATGCATCCGCAGGAGGATATATTACCGATTGACGAGTCTCTGATATCGCCCCATTTAATAGTTGCCGATATCGTCTACAACCCATTGATAACCAAGCTGCTCAAAACGGCTCAGAACAAAGGCTGCACCATTGTCCCAGGCCTCGGGATGTTGATTTATCAGGGTGCCGCGGCCTTTAAACTCTTTACAGGTACCGATCCACTGGTTGATCAAATGTCGAAAGTGGCCCACTGTTTGATGGCTGCAAAGCAATAGTCTGCACAACCATCGGGGCTATTTTTCATACAGCACATCCATAGCACGTCGCAGCTCATCTATTGGTATCTGGCCGGGTGCAGATGAATGCAGACCAACGGCGAAGGTAATATCAGAGCCAAACAGACCTCCGGCCAGTCGACTGACCGCACCTTTAGCTCCCATCGACATGGCCACGATTGGGCCCTGGATAATTTCATTTCTGGCCCTGTTGGTCGCACTGAGAAGAGTGAGGACATCGCCGTAATTTTTCGGCATAACCGCAAGTTTGACAATATCGGCGCCGGCATTCTGTGCTGCAGCCAGCTTGGCATAAATGAAGGACTCGCGGGGAGTTTCTTTAAAGTTATGATATGAAAGAATTAATTTGACATTATTGGCCTGGGCCGCCTCTCTTATGGTCTGGATAAATTCTGGTCCATTACATAACTCGACATCGACAATATCAACATCGCCGGATGCCATTGCTGCGCTATAAAGATGCAGCCGCTCATCCTGGGCAATTTTTTGTAAGCCACCTTCCTTATCTATCCGACAGGTAAATAACAAGGGGATATCGCCAATGCATCGCCGTAGCTCCAGTAAGGTAGACACGCTCTCTTCTTTCTTTTTCGCTTGCTCGAAGCCATCGATACGCCACTCCAACAGGTCGGGCCGCAGTGCAGACAACGCTGTCGCTTCTTCTAAAACTTTGGTTTTGCTCTTTCCTATAAGCGGCAGACATATCAGTGGCCTGGGGCCGCCAATTACTGCGCCTCGAACAACTACCTGCACTCTGCTTTGTTGCCTCATGGTCCTCTCTTACCCAAGAAGGGTTTATTCTGTGATTTACGAGTAACCAGTATCCATTACGATTTCAGCAGATTGCTGCAGATTACCAAACATGGTATGATTTTCTCTCTGAAAGAGAGTACAAAAAATCCTCCCAAGACTCACGGCAAATCGAAATTATGCACAATAACGACAAGACCAACATCATATTGACTGGTTTTATGGGTACCGGAAAAACCACAGTCGGTACCTTGCTGGCCAAAAAACTGAAACGACAATTTATTGATACAGACCACTTAATTGAAACTCGTCAAGGGATGACTATTCCAGCAATTTTTGCCGATTTAGGCGAATCGGCGTTTCGCCAGATGGAAGCTGAGCTTGCCCAGGAATTAGCAAATAAAGAGGGCTTGGTTATTTCCACAGGCGGGCGTTTTATGCTCAATCCGGCCAATATCGATGCGCTCAGCAGCAAAGGGAAAATTTTTTGCCTGGTCGCCACGCCAAAAGAAATAATAGCTCGCCTGACCAAGGATCCAGATAATCGTCGGCCATTGCTCAACGTCCCCAATCCAGGCGAACAAATTACCAAGCTCTTACAAGAAAGACAAAAAGGGTATCAACGTTTTGTCAAACTGGTAACCGATGGCAAACAACCAGAGGAAGTGGTGGAAAATCTTTTTGAATTGCTTCAGAAAACCCCACAACCGTTGACAATTGACATCCCTGAGCAGACATAAATCTGGGTGTGCAGTCTTCAAGATAAAGAGTTTTTACGACACCATCAATGCTGCTCCTACCATGGCTTTGAGTTCCTGATAATTCTTCGTCACCGGGATCGTGGGATAATCGTTAACCATTGAGGCCGGTGGGTTAAAGAAAAACCCCTGGTCCGCCTCCTGGATCATGCCCAGATCATTGTACGAATCACCAAAGGCTATGACATGGTAATTAAGTCCTTTTAAAGCTTTGACCGCCTGGGTTTTCTGATTATTGATGCGGATATTATAGCCGGTGATATTGCCCTCTCCATCAACCGTCAAATTGTGACACAAAAGTGTTGGATAATTTAATTTTGCCATCATCGGTTTGGCAAACTCTTCAAAGGTATCCGACAAAATGATGATCTGTGCCTCGGCCCTGATCCAGTTTAAAGCATCCAGGGCGCCATCAAGAGGCTCCAGGGTCGCGATCACCTGCTGAACATCCTGCATTTTCAGGTTGTTTTCCTTTAAAAGAGAAAGACGTTTGGTCATCAGGACGTCATAATCACGGATATCCCGGGTGGTCAGCTTCAGCGCCTCGATGCCGGTTTTTTCTGCGACGCTCACCCAGATCTCCGGCAAAAAGACTCCTTCCAAATCGGCTACTAAAATTTTCATTTTAAAAAATACTCCAGGGGATATTGGCTAGATGGATATGATGGACTCGTAATAAAATACCTTAGACTACTCAGGTAAATACAATAAAAAAGGCCTCAAGTATAGAAACAATTTGTAGTGTCCGATAATTAGAGGTATCTCTGGCAGCAGGATATACAACTAAATATAATCTCATCTATACGCCACAGAACTCGGCCCGGGAGGGAGGATGTCTGCATCAGAAAATCAAATTAAGGAAAGAATAGTCGGCTTACTTGACAGTCAGCAACTGGCAGTATTGTCCACCCAAAGAGACGGGCAACCGTACGCCAGCTTAATGGCGTTTGCCTTTACTTCCGACCTGGCAAATATCCTCGTTGCCACCGGCAAATCGACCCGTAAGCATCAGAACCTCGTTCAAGAATCGAGGGTTTCACTGCTTATCGACAATCGTTCCAATAGCGAGAATGATTTTCATACCGCTATGGCGGTAACGGTAATAGGCAAAGCGCAGCGCATCGCCGGGTCAGAACGACCCAAATATGAAAAAATATACCTGCAAAGGCATCCCTATCTGGAAAAATTTGTCACCTCTTCGACAACAGCTTTTTTGAAAATTTCGGTTTCGCATTATGTGATGGTCTCCCGGTTTCAAGATGTAATGGAATACAGGATACAACAGCAAGGTGATCTCTTCTCCTGACACTCCACAGTCAGCACTCTCCTAAACTGCCAAGCCCAGGGTTCAATCAAGAGTGTATCGTGATTATCCCGGTTCTATGAACAACATAACACTCTGTTACTCTACGCATCGTCCCGAAACCCTGGCCCTTACGGCCAGGATAATGCTGGATCATGAAGTCATTATTCTTGAAGAGCCGCATCACCCCGATTTCCACAAGGCCCTCTGCGGTAATATTGCGCTTGAGGACCATTTGCTCGAGTTGGATACGGATTATCCGACTTTTACCCTGGGCCAATACCGCGTACTCCAGCAACTCTTCAAGGCCGGAAAAAAGATCCTGCAGATTGAGCCATATCTGGATCGTTTACTATGGATTCATTGTTTTTTTGCCGATGATCATCGCCCGGAAGAGCTTATCAATAGCAGTCCTGCTCATGAGGTATATTGCGCTGAACATGAGGCGACAAAAAACCTGATCCAGTATTACAGAGACGTCCGTGGTGGTGATTTTTTCAAGATACTGGCCGCTATGAACGCCTTTGCCATAGCTGATGCCAGGCGATTCGTCCTGCGCGATTCGTTGCGGGCAAAACGCATTCTTGAAGTCCTGACACCTGGTAAAGATACCTATATCGAGGCCGGCTCAATACATCTTCTGTTCGGGAAATTGCTCGCCAGAGGGCTCGCGAAAGAATGGCGTCTTCGGGTGAATGATATTGATGAAGAGACCATGAAAATGCTGCATCTTCAGGGCAACATATTCAGCCCAGGCGATGAATTAACCCTGGACTATATTTTTGGTCGCAATGTCAGCCGGAAAAAATGGCAGCTGTACTGTTCCCGGGCCCTGATTTATTCGAAAATTATTCCCGCCGAGGAGATATCCGCTGCTGATGGTGAATTTCCGCATACCCGCAATGAGGTTGACGCAATAGCTGCGGTGAATAATCTTTCCCTTGATGAATGTCGGGCCCTCTTTCAACAAATCAGGTCACTTTCATCGATTGAAGCAGCAGATCTGACGGCAAGATATCTGCGACAAAACAAAGGATGAGTCGAAAAACTGTTTCCCGACCATCAAGCAAGAAGCCTAAAAGGAGTGCATCATGGCAAGACGTATAGTGATCTATGTCTTGCCCCATTTTTTGATTTCCTCTTCGCGCCCTGGTTCATGTATTTTCTCACTGCATCTCGCCGCAACCGTTACCAGATCAGGCTATATCGACCTTGCCGAAATGAACCGATACCCGCTCTACGGCCTGATGAAAAATCTCGCCCCGATTTTTTATGAAAAAACTTGGTTTGCCCATTCTCGAGAAATTCTAGATTTCCCAGCATAATCTACTAAAAGCTGCATCCACATGGTTAGAGACGCTAAAAATAATCCTGGAATTTCAGTGATGTCGAGTTAAGAACGCTTCTCCAGAGTAAGCTCAACCAGGCTTCTCTTCGGCACATAGTGTATACTGGCATCGTCCCGGTAATATTTAATTGACCCGTCATCCGGCACATCCACGATACGCACGTCCTCTGCCGGCTTGCCCAGGGCCAGAACCAGGCTGGCATCCATCCCCGGTTGCAGCGAAAAAAGACTCCGCAGTTTTTCCCGGTCCAGCGCCCCGATCATACAACCGCCCAATCCCTTTTCTACCGCACCCAGCAACATTGTCTGGGCCATGATGCCTAAATCGAATTTGGCGAACTCCCAATCTCTCCGCGTATTAATTATGACGATATAGGCCGAAGGGCGCTCCGACGGCGCGGGACCGGCCCAATCAGTTAAATAGGCTGCCCATTTCAGGCAGGCAAAAATTGCTTCATTGTCGGCGGGGGCAATGCTCAGGATAAAACGCAAGGGCTGTTTGTTGGCCGCCGAAGGGCACAATCTGGCAAGTTGCACCAGTTCCTCGAGTGTTTGCATTGAAACGGGTGCGCTGTGATCAAATCTGCGATAGCTACGGTTGGATTGTACGAGATCCTTGAGCATATATGCCTCCTGATTATATTGACAGTGTATGGTTACCATTTACCTTAATCAATTTTTTTACCAAACAACCGCCGAAAATTCAGGGAAACCATAAAAACCCCCAGCAAAGTCATTATTCCCCCAAGCACCAGCCTCCAGCCAAGCTGATCATCGAACCACCAGATGCCGAAAATCGAAGCAAGTATAGGGGCAAGAAGCAGAAGCGGGGTAACTGTCGATACGGGATAGCGACCCAGCAGATAATAGACGATTCCGTGGCCGATCACCGAGGCGCCGATGGCTGAATATAACGGTGACCAGAAATTGATAGCTTTGAGCTGGGAGACTATCTGCAAATGATTTGATTCGAATATAAGACTCAACAGCAGTAGAGAAGGGCAGGCCACCAGAGCTGTCCAGGCTTGCAGACGAAACACCCCCATATTAGGGAATCGGCGCATGAAAATAGTACTCACGGCCATCACAAAAGCCGCTCCCATGACCCACAGAACCGCATCCACATGGTTAAAGACTATCGGGTCAAACCCTATCACAATAATGCCCAAAAAAGCGATAATGATCGCCAGGATTTTGATAAGCGGGATATGTTCTTGCAAAAAGACTGCGGCCAGAATAGCCGAGAACGGCACATAAAGTTGGGTGGTGATGGCGATAGAGGCAATGTTGCCACCGGCATTCAAGCCAATAAACATCATGCTGAAATGGCCGACACCCATTAGAAAGGCCAATTGGAGAAGCGGTCTCATAGAACCCGGTGCCGGCCGCAGCCAGGGTAGCATAACCAGCAGCAGGAAAAAGAACCGGAGGCTGGTGAAAAAAAGGGGCTGGAAATCGCCCGCGCCTATTTTACCGGCAATAAAATTAAAGCCCCAGGCACAATTGGCAAGCAGGGCCAGCAGGAGATGGATTGGGGTCATTGTTTGAATGTATGGAATATGGTGCTAAGAAGCTCAAGTAATATATTGCTTTTCTTATTGAAGAGCCACCACCAAGTTGTTTTCTTTCCATCAAAGACAGTGTGCTTTCGGTAAGCCTATAGTAGATTAAACACATCTGCGTCGAAAGGCATGGCCAGGTTGCGATCGCATGCGTGACTGATTAAAGCAGCACCAAGTTGCCGGGCCTCACGGGCCGGAAGAGGATCGGCAAAGAAGATCCAAACATGGCCTCCTTTGCCGGAACGGGATATTTCTAAAGCGGCCGGGATATTCAACTGCCGACAAGTCTCCATAATGGCACGAGCATCCTCGCGCCAGTCAGCTTCATCAAAATCGGCGGCGAGAAAATAACAGGTATCATCTGCCAGCAGAGGGTAAACGCTAATTGTATGTTTCCCAATCAAGTGCCAAACAATACACTTTACTCAATTTTGAGGAGAATCGCATTGTACCTCCTATGTGTGCCTGATCATTCAATACGGATGTGCGATCCCCAGCCTTCGGATGGTGAACCAAGTCTATGGCCGGATGTTTTGGGCCAATGAAGCAATCAGACCGCCGAATCGAAATTAACGACCGCCCCATTGAGCCGGACGGTAAAAGAATTGTTCGCTGCGGGTGCGATTCAGCTGTCCTGAGAGAATGAAATTCAGTGCCTCACCATCAACTAGAATGAATAAATGAGCCTTGTCCTCAGATCAGTTGCGTCCTTTTGATCGTTCTCGTAATCGAGGATGGAAAAATCAGCTGCAATGCTGAATCCCTCGGCCCAGCCAGGCAGCTGATATGAAACATTCAGAGTATATTCATTCAAATCCATGTTGGCGGCGGGATTGTCAAAAATGGTGCCGCGCAGCATTGTTGAGAGGCTTTTCCATGTATATGCAGTGCCGATCTGGTAGGAATCTGTTCCTGCCTCATAGGCCGGCGCACCGACTGTTTTTGTCGTCGAGGTAAAGACATAATATGCCCCCTGACCGACACCCCGGAAGACTCTTGCGTCGTTTTCATCTCCACCTGCCGAGGTGAAAGCGGCAAAAACCTCAAAGTCTGCGAATTTCGCTCCTCCTTTGAAGCCGAAAAGCGTATTGTTGTCCTTGGCTGGATCATCATAATCGGTGTAATAAAACTGGGCGGCAACATAGGGTTTGAATTCCACGTCAATGGTATATTTTGCGTCACCATAAAAATCCGCCACCGCATCAAACACATTGCCGTACATCGCCTGCACCTGCAGGTTCTCGATGGAAGCATTCTTGGCATAGATGATCAGCATGCCGTCATCGCCAATATCGTAAAATCCACCTACATCACCGGTACCGTTCTGATCAAAGTCAACAAACCAGTTATCCCCGTAATTAGACTGGTCCGTTCTTGTCTGGTATTTCGTCACATATCCGGCAGTAATGGTCGTGCCGGGAATGTCCGAATTGGACAACAGATAGGATTCAAAAGATTCTTTGATAAACCGTGATCCAGAGCCGGATATCAATGGATATGCCATGAACTGGCGGCCGCCTTTCAATTCCGTATTCATGTATGCATAATCCAGATATGCTTCGGAAAGAACAGCCCTTTCAGCGTCCATGCTGCCCGTTGTTCTGCCGTCTTCATCATCTTTATACCCGACAAAGGAAGCTTGGAACAGTGCACCCAGCTTAAATCCATAAAATCTGGCCGTACTGTAGGAAAGGTTGCCGCCGTTAACCCAGATAGCACTGTTATTCAAACCCTCCCCATCAAAGGTCTGGGCATAGTAATACGATTTCAGTTGCCCCTTCACATCGCCCTGTTTAAAAGCATCAGCCAAGGTAGCCGCTTCTTCAGCCCCGGAGGCCAATACCGGTTGTAGAAACGCCATCCCTCCCAATGCTGTGCACACAAAAAAACCGATGTTTTTGAATTGCTTCATCTTTTCCTCTCCCAATAAAATTTATTGTGTATGCTTAGTATTAAAAACAGCATGCTTGAATGCTTACAGGGTTTGAGGGGTACTATTCCGTGCATCTGTATCTATAAAGCAATAAATATGCCACGTTAGACAAACAAACGTTACTGGCGACCGGATCAACGCAACGACGACTCCTTCCCGTCTGTTCACAGACATATTAGTAGCGGAAAAATCGATTTATCATCCAATAAGGCAGGAAAAATCCTGTCCGACAGGACACCTGCTGCCTTCTGTTTCCGGAAATGATATAATTGTCAGGATTGAAGAAGAGCGAAGGTCATGCACCTTACAGAGATGAACGGGAAAACCTGTTCAACCCGATGACAATCGAGAACGGAGCATCCCCGCCAGAGCCACAGAACGGTTGCAAACAAATAAATGGCAGAGGCCGAACCAGATTTTTTTATTTACACCCCACAGTACCGATGCATGTCCTTCTTCTCTCGTTTCTGGGTGGAAGATACCTTGTTTTGTAAGTGTTTTTTTGTTGAAAGACTGATATTGAATCGTTTTTTGTCGAGCAAACGCATTTTTTGAGAAATACCCAAAATATTCGCCTGGCATCATCCTGAAAAAAAATTATCTTGGTGCACATTTGCCTAAACACAGCCAAGAAAGCCATCAGGAACCTGGCGCAACCCCTACCCATTTTAACCGATCGGTTAAATCATGCTCTACATTACACCAATTAACCGATCGGTTAAAATATATTGACTCTCCGTAGATTTAACTGTACGGTCAAAAAAAGAGGTCTTCACACCATGTCAAAAATGAAATATCCATATCATGTACGCCTACCCAAATACATTGGCCCGGCAATCAAGGATGCTCGCAAAAAGAAGCAATGGACCCAAAAGGACCTTGCCGACTACGCCGCAACGAGCGTGAAGTTTATAAGTAATATCGAGCAGGGCAAAACCACAGCTCAACTTGATAAAGTTTTTGATCTGATACGTACCGTAGGGCTGAGAGTTTACCTAACCGAAGGAGATATCGACAAATGAGTAATCTCACAGTTTACTGGGATAAACAAATCGTATTAGTTCACCGGACCGCAGTAAGTGACCACAGAACCCGGATCTGTAACCGTTCAACCAGTGCTCCAGTTTCGTTCAAGCAGGCCTGCGAGCTATAGTTGGCTATGTGAAGGGGCCTGATCGGACGAAAATGAAGTGCTGGTGAACGGTTACAACAAATCGTCGGTACAATATCAAGACACCCAAAAGGCAAAATCACCTTTCAATACGCTGCCGAATGGCTCAAAAAAAGTGGGCGGCAAATATCACTATCACTGCCATGTCAAGAAGAACGATTTTCCCCCGGCGTCAGCACAGCTTTTTTTGAAAATCTCTTTCCCGAGAGTGACGCACGAACCATTCTAGCCTTCAACCGTCGATTTGACAAAAAAGACACCTTTGCCTTTCTCGAAAATTTTGGAGAAGATTGCGCTGGTGCCCTCTCCATTATTCCTGAGAGTGAAGATGTTCTTCCTCATTCCAGCGAGTATCGATGCATAAACGTTGAGCTGCAAAATGCATTGCAGGCCATCGAATCTGATCCTGGTAAACACAGATTATATCCTGAGTTAGCTAACGTCCGCCTATCAATTGCCGGAGCTCAAGATAAATTACCAGTGTATTTTGAGAAAGGAAGCTTTTATCTCCCTGAGAACTCGGCATCGCCTACAACGCATATAATAAAACCTGCCAGTCCATATTTTCATGATATCCAGAGAAATGAAGCATTCTGTATGGACCTGGCCCGGAAGATTGGCCTCTCAGTCCCTCACTCTGAACTATACACTTTTGCAGGCTATGAACTGTTTCTTATAGAACGTTATGATCGGTTCCACTCAAAGAACATGGTGAAACGGGTACATCAGGAAGATTTCTGCCAGGCAATGGGGCTACCGTTTCATAAAAAATATCAGGAACAGGGCGGCCCTGGCTTTTTACACTGCAGAGAACTGGCCGAAGAGCATTTATTAGCCGATATATCAGCGGTAAAACAAAAGCTGACCTCTGTCATGACCTTCAATTTTCTAATTGGCAACAATGATGCCCATGGAAAAAATTTTTCTATTATCCACAAAGATACAATTACGCTTTCCCCATTTTATGATCTCGTTTCAACACAGGTTTATCCCGATTTGGATCGCAAGCTTGCCATGGCAATAGGTAATACCTACAGGCATGATCGAGTGGACCAAAGTGCTTTGGTGAAATTCAGTAAGGACATGAAACTTCGGCCTGAAAAGGTTTTTGAAATTATCACCGCAACTGCTCACAAATTTGGGAAAATATATGAGAATGTACTGACTATGCATGAAAAGCAATACGGTAAAGCAGTGATTTATTCGGTTCTCCATACTGTGCTGCCCACAAATCTGGCTCGGCTACAGGAAATTATGAGGAATTAGCCCTTCTTAAGCCAAGAAAGCTGTTAAGGATTGCTTGACAACTGAATCTTTCACAAGCTCTCCTGGCCCGAAAATGGCGCAAACAAAAAATGAACCCTTCCTATTTTTACCATCGGTGGAGAACCTGGTCAGGCTCTGAATTTCTCAAATTTTCTATTTTTTACCTCATCTTTTAGTAATATCGTTGAAAGCTAAATGGGAGCTTTTTTATTCTTGGTCAGAATGATCAATACCGATCAAATCATCCTGTACTATGATCATAAGGTCCTTCATTCTGTTCAGCCCCCTCATCATCCTTAGAAAACAGTCTTAGAAGGATCAAATGCCTGCAATTACCCCGATTGTACCAATCGGTAAATCGGGGTCTGTCCCCTATTCTCTCTGGGACCGGTTTTAAGGCTGATTTAAATAATCTGCCGACCGCTCTGTTCAACCTGCTTTTCTGGGGCCATGCCTGCCCCAGGAGAGAGAGGGGGAGCGAACGATTTGATGATTGTGGAACATAAACCGTCTCTTCCGCTTGACCACTTCAAGGTGTCGGGGTCTAATGTTTGGACACCACTGTGAGGTGCAAGCAGGATATGATTCATGATCAACAGAATTCTTAGGGGAGTATTATATGCGCGTCATTATTGCTTCATTTAAAGTTAAACCTGATTGTGTTGAAACATTCATCGCCGCTGCCAAAGCTGATGCTGAATCATCAGTCGCCAACGAACCAGGGTGCCATCAGTTTGATGTGAATGTCGATCCAGAGAATCCAACCCATTTTACGTTCTACGAAGTTTACGACGATCAGGGTGCAATTGACGCCCACCGGGCAGCGCCCCATTTCAAAACATTTATTGATGCCATCCAGAGTCTAATCGAAGAACGTAGTCCCCTGATCCTAGATCGTATAATATCGGGATGAAAGAAGAAATGATCATTGGATCAGTATGAAATCATTTGTGATTGCTGATACTGCTTGATATTTGATTTTTCACTAACCCATTTCTTGCAAATAATTTTAATGGTCAAACCTCTGACGAACACGAAAACGAGATCGAGGCTGGGGAAAGCACATCGCTGGGAGTTCAGATTGGGTACAGCAGTGGAGCCTCAGCATCTCTGGATAGCGGGTGAATAGAAGTTTGAACTGTCTGAACCGGTGCTCACGCAACCCGGATATGATCATTTCGAGGTTAAGACAACGTTTAGAGCCGAAAATTCACTTCACCCTTTCTTGCCCAAGTCTCCGAGGTGCTGCAGTGTATCCTTCTCCATAATAGTGCTTATTCTCTTCATTATGTAAATATAAGTCTGCTAGCTATAGCTCTCTGGGAGCTGTTTTCACCAGTTTAAACAGATAACATCCAGATAAATGAGGAGAGTGAGATGGGTCAGTATCAGATTTCTGTCGAAGAGTTTGGTTCCTTTAACGTTTATGATGATAGCGAAGAGGCAGTCAAACTGTCCACCTTGTGGCAGAAGGAAACCGCTGTATTGGTCTTTGTTCGTCATTTTGGCTGAGTACTCTGTCGTCAGCAGGTTGCTGAACTAGCTGGGTATCAGAATGATTTTTCACAACGAGGAGCGCAGCTTGCTGTTATCGGTAATGGCGGGAGCCATGATCTGATAAAATTCAGGGACGTGACAGGATACACGGGGATTTTGCTCACTGATCCTTCCCTGGAGACCTATAAATTTTTGAAGTTTAAAAGCGGCCTTGCTGATGTCATCGGGATAAAATCCTTTACCCAGGGTTTTTCAGCTCTTAGAGCTGGCTTTATGCCTGGTTCGCTTCAGGGGCATGCCCTGCAGCTTGGTGGTGCCGTGGTTGTCGTGCCGGAGGGTAAAATCACCTACGTTTTCAAAAGCTCTGCGGCAGGCGATGACCCGCCTGTTGAGGGTCTGCTGGCGGCCGCAGGGTAAGTATCGTCGTACACTTCCGACAACCTGAACGTAATCACTTCGCCAGACCTGCATTGCCTAATTTTTTCTCCTGTACCGGGAGACATGTCAGACGGATTGTGATATTTCCCCGTTCGAGTTGACAGTGAGTTAACCACAATGAAGAGCGTTAGGTGTTTTTTCCTGATTGAACCATTTTGTTTGGTGAGAGAACTCCATATCAAATTTCAGAAAAACCTAAGCGGAGTGACTAATAACGTCACCTCAGCTACTGATAGCTGAATTAAATTATCCTTCATTTTTACCTCGGCTTAGTAGACACATAACGTCTTTTGCCTCAAACCGGTGTTTCTGGCCGCATAAGGGACAGACGGAATTAAGCGACACAAATCCCATGAGCGTTTTCCCCCCATGTTCATCCTCTGCAATTCGATGACCTTCCTGGAGGGAATAATCTTCAGTTGCAAAGTCCTCTTGTACAATAGGACAGGTAAAGAAGAGTTTCATGACTAATCTACATGTATTTGCTTCTCTAATGAAAGATGAACTCCTCGTACAAACTCCCTGGGAGTCAGCGCCAGTTCATCAAGTTTAAAATACGAACTTAATCGTGCAATCTGGGGTTGGCGTAGACGACACGATGCAAGCAGATCGGTATCAAGAAATGCTGTGCGAGAGGAACCATCAAACCTTTTTTCCCCATTTTTTAAAAATACTACCCGATCAATCTGCTCTGCCACAAAATCCATGTCATGACTGATTATTATAACAGTCTTTTTCTCTTGCTGAAGTTTATCAAGCACTCCTTTTAAAAGACTCATTTCATGGGCATCCATTCCTGCAGTTGGTTCATCGAAGATTACAATAGGTGTATCCATTGCAATAATTGATGCCAGAGTAACTCTTTTACGCTCACTGTAACCAAGGTCATAAGGGTTACAATTCATGAGTGGCAGAAGATCAAAGACTGAAAGGGATATCTCCACGAGATTGCGAATTCGGTCTCCTCTGTATTTCAGATTTTTTGGACCAAAGGCAACCTCATCCCATACCCGACGTTTCGAGATTTGATCATCTGGATTCTGGAAAGATAACGCAACCATTCGAGCTAATGCTGCCACACTCATGTTTTCTGTCTGATGACCGCCAATCCAGACCTTTCCTTCTGATGGGCGCAAAAGACCGTTGAGATGTTTTACCAGACTCGTTTTGCCTGAGCCATTGTGTCCAATGAAAGCGACAAGTTCACCCTGGTGGATGGTAAGAGAAATGTTACTCAACGCTTTCACTTCATCACTATATCGAAAAACTACGTTTTCTAAACGTATATCCACAATCATTCCCGCTCAAGATTTGTAAAACCGGATACAGTTGCTGCAAAGGTAGACGGTAACGGCCGATCCCTCTCCCAAAGTCCCATATGGTTCGCCAGTTCAGCACTCTTTGTATATGGCATCCAGTCGAGGCCAATCTCATTTATTTTCTGGTTTATCAGAACCTCCTCGGGTGTCCCGCTCAACACCAACTCACCATTTGCCAGAACAAGCACCCTATCACCATATTCGGCAACCCATTCAAGCCGCTGTTCGGCAATAATGATGGTCTTTCCCTGTTTCTTCAAATTCAGCAGAATCTCAAAAACCTGCCGACCACCTTCTGGGTCAAGAAAAGTTGTCGGCTCATCCAGAACGATGATGGAGGGTGACATCGCCAGGACCGCTGCAAGAGCCAGTTTTTGTTGCTGCCCTCCGGAAAGCTGATACGGTGATCGCTCATCCAGGTCGGACAAGTCCGTGACCTCAAGAACGGCTGTGACTCTTTCGATAATTTCCGAGCGACTAACGCCTAGATTTTCTAAGCCAAAGGCCACCTCTTCAAACACGGTATATCTGACACCTGAGAGCTGGTTGGCTGGAATCTGCATGACTAGCCCAACCTGCAGTGCCAGCTCACCTATGGTATACTCCGTGGTGTTCATTGTCCCGGCCACTACCGAACCAGCAAACCTACCACGGTAAAAATTTGGCACGACTCCGGAAAGTGCATAACAGAGAGTTGATTTCCCGCTATTATTGGCACCGACTACAGCCACCAGCTCTCCTGCCTCAGCACTAAAGGATACATCTTTCAGTGACGGTCTGGTCGCAGTCGGATAGGTAAATGTCAGGTGAGAAACCTCAAGAACCGGCATAGTTTTTATTTCCACAATCGATACACAATAATTAGTAGAGATACGAGTAACATGGCCCAGCGTAGAAGCTGCAGCCAAGTTGTATCTGAGACTGTTCTGAGAGATGTTTTCGGGCCAGGTGTATTAAAACCTCTTATTTCGAGAGCAATAGAGTGCTGTTCAATCTCAACGAGAGAACCCAGGACAAGCGGCGCCACGAGGGGAAAGAGAGAGAAAAACCGTTTTATAAAATTTCCATCTGAATCCAAGCCCCTGGAGCGCTGAGCATCCTGAATTGTTCCTATCCGCTCACGCATTATCGGCAACAGCAACAAGGGACTGCCAACAAGATAAGCAAGCGACTGCGGAAAACCAGCTTGCGAAATTGCTGTAATAAGGTCTGTAGGGTGGGTGCAAAACACAAAAATCAGCGAAGCGGTCAGCACAGCTGTAAGCTGCAGCAAGATGTTGAGTGCAAAGAGAAAACCTTCCTGGTAAAAATGCACCCCGTTAAAGGAGGTAAGAATTGTCTGGTTCTCAGGATACAGAAATCCATGAATTATTATCATGAAAAAGGCCAGCGGCAAGAGGGTGCGCCACACCAGACGCCAGGTCACTTTGAATACTTCACCACTTATTGCTAAGCCCAGATTGAGAGCTATAAGAATGGGCTCAACATACCACCCGGCAGGCCCAAGATAGACAACCACCCCCGTCAACAGAATATACGCCAGCTTATTGAAGGGGTGGAATCCGTGTAGCCAGGTCTTACGGCTGACAAAGAGTGTTGCTACGCTTTTCTTTTCAGGTCGCGGCACTGTCGATCCGTGATAAACGGCTAACTGTTCTTTCAGGGAGTGTTTTTACAATCCCCCAGGCGAGCAAGGCCGTAACCACCTTATCCAGGAGGTTGGATGTAAAAACTGTAACGACGACCGAGCCAAAGAGATCTTTACCGAGAGCCAGCATATAAGCAGTCATAAAGTCCGCGCCGCTGCCGGTAATGCCACCAAACATATACAGCCGGATAGGCACGGCAACAATGGCGTTAAAGATGGTAATGATTACACCGGCAATAATCACCTTCCACCAAGTCTTAAAAAGACCATATTTGGCACATAATCCGGCTACGATACCGATCATCATTGCCACCGGTGCAAATGCTGCCGCAACGGGTGAACTGATCAATCCCCAGATGAGATTGGTCAGCAGACCGGTCACCCCGCCAGCCAGGGGACCCGCAAGGATACCAACTAGGATTGTGCCGATTGAATCAAGGAATATTGGCAGTTTAAGCAGAGAAACCAGTTGGCCTATTGCCATGTTGAGTACGATGGCAAAGGCAATAAGTGCCAGGGTAACCGTTGAAAATGTTTTGGAAATTTTTTCAGATTGAGCCATTTTATAACTCCTTTTATCATTTTGGACGATATGCTATTTCAAGCTCCGGGTATCCAGTCTGAACATCAACTGTGCGTAAGAAACTGACCTCTGGAAGAAGGCCGATGACAATTTCGGCGGTTGTATAGATGGTGCAACCCTCTAGCAGGTGCGCCCCAATGGTTCGACCAGTACCATCAGCAATGGCTATGTGGTAATGGGAGCCATATTTTGAGAGGGTGCCGGTTAATGATAAAATCTCAAAGTGGTCTGCAAGCTCAACAGCCTTTTCCTGGTTGGCATAACGCAAGACTGCTTTTGTCAAACTTCCCATGCAGGTAACAATGCAAGCGGCTTCGATATTGCGGGACTGCGCGAGTTTGTCGAGTTCAACTTTCAGGTCTTGACCGGGGTTTAATCTTAGGGCAAAAGGTTTCAGCATGATTTTTTATTGTTGAAGGGTTCTGATAGAACTGTTTTCGTTGAGCCATGGCGGCACAATCTGCGATCGACTTTTTGAGATTGTCGACCATTTTTTCAGGATTCCAGTCTGAGTACAGGTATTTCACATCTGCACCTAAATCACTGGCAGCCTGCATGGCACCATTTTGTACGATAGTGTTGTACGGTCCGCCAACCGGGCCGCCGGTATCAAACCAGATGGTAATACCCTGTCCGAGAGGTGGGAGTTTAGACATCATGAAGCAACTCTTTCCCCGAACACAACGAAGATATTCAACGCAATTGTTCTTAATTTGTTGTTACCATAAAAAAGGAATATGACTAGATACATAGAATAATTACCAATACTATTTATTGATAAATCAGCTTGAATATATAGGAATATACTATCGGTGGTCTTGTTTTATCGGGAAATCCTGCACGGAGAAAATCTTTTACTGTTAAATAGGAATTGCCTGCTCAGATACCTGCCCAAAATATGACGACGTAAGCACCTATTTAGCTGAAATTAAGCCAGTATTACTCATTGAGTTTACCTCAGATGTTTAATCTCAGTTGCTCTGCTTTGGCCAGTCTCATCCTAGCGATAACGTGTAAACTGCAGGAGACAATAGCGCTCCAACTACTGGAAAAAAGAGAAAACAGCTTTTTTCTTTAGATAAATGTGATTACCCCTGAAGCTCGGCAAGCTGAAGAAGGCGCTGGGGCGCGGTTTCGTTTTCGTGGCCTGTCTGGACAAGTTCGGTATCATCGCACCAATAATGAAACGGATGTTGAAATGGAAACAGAACTCAGCCAAATAGCGAGGCAAGTGCTTGGGACTGATCGCATGGCAGATAGCATGTATCGCCTTTTTGACATTTCCTCCTGACACTCATAAGTCCTTAACTTTGGTAAGCTATATTTTACGGTTGCTCCATTTCCGATCAATTTTCTGTCCTTAGTCAGTCCTACCCTCTTCAGGACAACCTCAATTTAGCCTGTGCAAAGCAGATTGATACTGCAGGGGCTTTCTTTAAAATAGTATTGCCAACATGAGCTGTTTGTGTTGACAATAGATACACGTTGCCGTATATTGATTGTATACATTTTCGAGGTGATATTATGAATAACATTGAAACAAAAGCGGCATCTATAAATATCCGAGCTCTGCGTGCCCAGAGAGATCTTATTGATAAAGCTGCTTCCATACGAAATAAAACCAGATCTGATTTCATGCTTGAAGCTGCATGCCACGAGGCAGAAAATGTATTGTTGGATCAACGGCTATTTCAGTTAAATGATGTGGATTATGAAGCCTTTGAGGCTGCGCTGAAAGCCCCTGTTTCTAAGAGTTCTGCACTTCAAAAAATTCTGTCAAAAAAAGCACCGTGGGAAAACTAACATCCCCAGCCCCTATTACTCAAGCGCACAGCCTTGATTCTTTTGATTGTGGAGTTCCGTCTCTTAATCAATGGCTTCAGAGACAGTCCTTGAAAAATGAAGTGTCCGGTGCTTCGCGAACTTTTGTAATTTGCAGTAAGGATGTAGTGGTTGGCTATTATGCCTTGGCAACCGGGAGTGTTGTGCGCCAACAAGCCCCCGGGAAAATTAAACGTGCCATGCCTGATCCTATCCCGGTAATGATTCTGGGACGTTTGGCTGTTGATCAAAGTCAACAAGGGCACGGTCTTGGCATTGGCCTTCTTCGAGATGCTATTTTGCGAACGTACAATGTTTCTCAACATGTCGGAGTACGTGCATTATTGGTTCATGCGTTATCGGAATCGGCAAGAGATTTTTACCTCTACAATGGATTTCTTTCCTCCCCAGTTGAAGCGATGACGCTCATGCTGAGCATTCAAGAAATACAAAGCGCTGTTGAAACGGTTCTCAATAAATGAAGTCCACCAGGTTAACCATCAATCAGGAATTTTGACGATCGTTACTGCTTGCAGTTACCGGAAGTTAGGGTCTTTTCATGTCATTGTCCTATCAAAAACCAAACGAGCTGTTACCTTTGGATATTTATTCCATGAAATAGCCATCTTAAGATCTCTTCCCTATTGAATTCGATTATATAGCTATAGCTACTTGATAAATGTAACTCTTGAGGTTACATTGCAGTATGATTAAGTCATTTAAGCATATAGGCTGGAGAATTTTTTCTTCACCGGTAATAAAAAGGGTATCAAACCGGAACATACCAACCGTCTTGAAAGGCTTTTAGACCGCCTTAATGCTGCCAACGATATTAAGGACATGAATTACCCAGGTTCTTTTCTCCATCAACTTAAAGGTGACAAAGAAGGACATTACTCAGTGAGAGTATCAGGTAACTGGAGAGTCTTTTTTGAGTTCATCAATGGAGATGCGTATATCGTTGACTACGAGGATTACCATTAGGAGGTATGAAATGCATAGAATGAAAAGACAACCAACACACCCAGGAATCATCATCAAGGAAGATTATCTATTGCCACTGTCTATCTCCATAAAGGATATGGCTGGTACTTTGGGAATATCAAGGAAAACTCTCTCTAAAATAATCAATGGCCGAGGCTCCATTACTCCAGAGATGGCTTTGAGATTGTCCAGAGCGTTTAATACCACTCCCGATCTTTGGATGACTCTTCAGGTCAATTATGATTTGTGGCAAGCTGAGCATGAGACAAACTCATGGCAAAATGTCCAACCAATACCTTTGAGTTTGTTGCACTCTCACTGATATCTATTTGGGCTAATATAGCAGTAGCGTGTAATTCCATATTAAATGTTGGCAGGCTTAAGCCCCTTGCAGTAATAAAGCTATACCGGTGCTGACAATGAACACAATGCATGTGGCTATAACCTTGCTCCAAACTGGATCTTTCCAAATCTTAATGATCATATCGTCTTGTTCTAATTTTCCATTTTACTCTTACCTTTCTGCATCACTGGCGTGCTTTGGAATCGTAATTATTATAACTAAATAACCTTGAATAACAACATATCAAATTAATGCATCGGATGCACTAAAAGGATAATTTAGGAATCCGTGACACCTGAAGTCATACTGGATCAGCTTGGACAATCTCTTCATGGTTGGCCTCTCATCAATCATAAAGACACCAATCTCCAACGAAGATGATAGCTCGTTTCTGATATTCAAACAATGGCCATAGCAGGAAACGCTCATAGATCTTCATAAAGATGCACCGAAGAAATCTGACCTGTGCTGCCAAGATGTCTGATTCCATACCAACTCGTCTGGTGCCGCTGGGGATACGACCTCATTAACCTACTCCAAATAGACTGCAGGCCGGGTTCTCTCAACAACCGTCACTACAGGGGCCTGTGCCTCTGGTCTTGACTTGAACGGATCGGTGTTGTATATACATGTATGTACATCCATTATGAAATACGAATTTACAGTTATGCTTGGGCAGCAGCAACCACTTTCAAAAGTCTTTTCCAGGAGCCAGACAGATGCTTGCAACAGAGTTTATACGGGATGCCACTTCTATCGCGCATGTTTGCCTGGATGAATCAGACATATCCATGGCCGAGTTTGTCGCCGTAGCCCGGTATGGTGCCAGTGTTTCCTTCTCCTCTGGATATTGCGACAGAGTACATCGTTCCAGAAGATTTGTAGAGATTGCTGTGAAGGAGAACCGGCGAATCTACGGGGTAACGACAGGATTTGGCGATAACGCCAAAACCATTATTTCCCCTGAGGATTCTGAGATTCTTCAGAGGAACATCGTCCTCTCTCATGCCTGCTCTGTAGGAGAACCTCTCCCTGATGAACAGGTACGTGCCATTGCCCTGATGTGGCTGTTGAGTCTGGGTAAAGGCTATTCCGGTGTCAGGCTTGAGGTATTGACTTTAGTTGCGGATATGCTCAATGCGAGAGTAACCCCGGTGGCACCAGGAGATGGCTCGGTAGGCTATCTGTCGGTTGAAGCGCATATGGCTCTCCCTCTTATGGGTGAAGGCAAAGCACGTTTCAAGGGAGATGAGCTGCCAGGCGGATTGGCTCTGTCTAAGGCTGGTCTGTCCCCTGTTACCTTCCAGTCAAAGGAGGGTCTGGCCCTTACCAACGGCACCAATTCCGTTACAGGGCTTGCTATCCTCGCTGCCTGGGATGCCATTCAGGCGGCGAGAAATGCTGATATCATCTCCGCTTTAAGCTTTGATGCCCTTAAAGGCACCATCCGTGCCTGCGACCCCCGGCTCCACTCCGTTAAACGTCATAAGGAACAGGCGGCCACAGCCAGAAATCTGGTCCGTATTCTGGAGGGTAGCGCCATATCTTCGGCCTCTCGTGATGTTAAAGTCCAGGATGCCTCCAGCTTGCGCTGCACTCCACAACTCCATGGTGCTGCTAAAAATGCTCTGAAACATGCCGCTGCAACCATTATCGACGAAATGAACTCCTGTAGCGACAACCCTATCCTTTTCCCTGAGGGTGATGACGCGATTGCCCTCATGGGCGCCAATTTTGACGGCACCTTTGTCGGTATCCAGGCAGATACTATGTGTATTGCCATGGCCAACCTGGCCAAGCTCTCGGAGCGGCGACTTGACCGCATGGTCAACTGGAACTTCAGTGAACTGGAAAGCTTTCTGGTATCAAAGCCAGGGCTGAACAATGGTATGATGATCCCCCAGTACACAGCCGCCGGGCTTCTTGGCGAAATCAAGATTCTTTCCCACCCCTCTACTATTGACAGCATCCCTACTTGCGCCAATCAAGAAGACCCTGTAAGTCTAGCCTATTTTGCTGCGAAAAAATCACTATCTGTTTGTTCCAAACTTGAACACATTCTGGCCATCGAGCTGATGGTGGCTGCCCAGGCCCTTGATTTTCTGGCACCACTCACCTCGTCGATCCCGGTTCAGAAAGTCCACAGCCTGGTAAGATCAAAGGTTGCAAAGCTTGAGGAAGATCGTTATCTGTACGACGACATTATGGCGCTCGTGGCAATGGTTCATTCCGGTGAAATTGTACGTATTGTCGAGACCATTACCGGTCCATTGGAGGTGTGATCTTTTAAGCAGGACACCCCAATTAGCTCTACTCTTTATAGGACACCATGACTCCTTCGCATCAAACGCCGAAAGCCCTGTATCAGCAGGTCAAGGATCATATCCTGGAACGGATTGATTCCGGAGAGTGGCCCCCAAACACCCGGATCCCCTCCGAGAATGAACTGGTACAAAGCTTCAATATTTCCCGAATGACAGTTAACCGGGCACTGCAGGAACTTACTTCCGCTGGTCGGCTAATCCGTATTCAGGGGGTAGGTACCTACGTCGCGCACCCCAAGCCCATCACCGCTCTTTTTGAAATCCAGTCGATTGATGACCAGATCAAAGCACAAGGTGGGGTTCATTCGTGTGACATCCATCTACTCGCCGAAGAAAAGGCCTATTTTGAGCTGGCTGCTGCTATGGAGATAGCTATAGGAACTCCTGTTTTTCATTCGATTATTGTTCACCGAAAAAATAACCAGCCGGTGATGGTATCGGATCGTTACATCAACCCCCTGTCCGCACCTGACTACCTCAAACAGAATTTCAACCTGACAACACCCGCAAAATACCTTCTGGCAAATGAACCAATAACCAATGTCGAACACATTATCGAAAGCAGTCTGCCGGATGAGATAACCCAGCATCTCCTTGAGATTGGCCCCTTCGAGCCATGCCTGGTATTGCATCGACAGACTTGGAACACATCGCGGGTAGCGACCCACAGCCGCTTCACCTATCCTGGCTCTCGATACCGCATCGGAGGACAATTTAAACCTCTGGCCGCCAATTATGGTAAAGCGGACTACGGCATGAACAAGTAACCGTCAACTATGTATCCATGAGCATAGCCGATGAGTGCAAATATAACTTCCCAGGTTCGGAGATAATACATGCATAGCCCCGATACCAATCAGTCATCCAGACTCGCCTCGTCAGCCTTTTGTCCCCTCAACGGAGAAACAGCGGATGCCATTCATCGGGCCACCTTGGACATTTTAGCAACAACTGGCCTGTGGATCGGAACGCCGGAACTTCTGGCAACAGCTAGCGATCATGGACTTCGCTGTGCAAACGATCGTGTTTATTTTGATCAGGCAGATATCGAACAGGCCCTTGCCAGAGCCAGAAATAGTTTCACACTTATTGCTAGAAATTCTGATAAATCTGTCACTTTTTCTCTTGGAAAGAGCCTGATAGGTATGGGACGAAGCGCTCCATTCATCGCTCTTCCCGGCGGAAAACAGCGGAGTGCGACAACCGCTGACTTTATAGAACTCACCAAACTCGGCCAGGTGCTTGATGAGATTGACCTCCCCGGCCCTCTGGCCTTCCCCGGTGACCTTCCAGCTGACCAAGTGTATCAGTTTATGATGGCCAGCCAGGTTCTTTATACCGATAAGCCGTACTGCCTGCTCCACGAATCGGACATCGATCTCCTCTGCATGGCCTTTGAGATTGACCTGCAGACACTCTGTGCTGGTCCCGACGAAGGCAGAGCCTGGGGACAGACCACCGTCAACACCCAATCTCCTCTGGCTATTTCCAAAGATCAGGGTGAATATCTGCTGGCAATGGCCCGTTTTGGTATCCCTATCAGCATATCCCCAACCCCCGCTGCGGGTTCTTCCGGACCATGTTCCTTGGTCGGCAATCTGATCCTCAATAATGCTGAAGTGCTTGGAACCCTTGTTCTGATTCAGCTGGTTCGGCCTGGTCTGCCGGTATTGTACGGCGCCTTCCCGTGCAGTTCAGACATGCGCAGCATGATGGCCACTTACGGAGGACCGGAAGCTAGAAAAATGGAAGCAGCTGCCAGCCAGATGGCCAGCCGATACGGACTTCTGAGCAGAGGCAATAGCTGCCTGTCCGATGCTCAGGACCTAGATTTTCAAGCCGGTGCAGAATCCACCTTCAATCTCATCTCTGCACTGACAAGCGGCATTAGTTATCTGCCGGGTTGCGGCATTGCCGGGGGATTTGCCACGGCATCAAGGGAAAAGCTGATACTGGATGCCGAGCTTGTTGCATCTGCCCGAAACTTTCTTCGGCCTCTTGGAGTCGACACACTCCCGGAGGTTACAGATCTCATCAAAGAGGTCGGACCAAAGGGCAGTTATATCAGCTCACCCCATACCCTGAAATGGTTTAGAAAGGAATTGCACCACCCATTAGTTTTCTCGAGGATATCCAATCGAAAATGGGTCGATAGAAATGAAAGCATCTCGCAGCTGGCCACAAAACGCGCCGAGCGGCTGCTTGATTCGTATGTATCCCAGCAGCTCGATGCTGGACTTGTACGGCGCCTGAAGGACAGCATGCCATATGTTACAAATTGGTAATATATCGAACAAATTATTTTTCACGGAGCTCTTTTAATAGTTATTGACAAAGAAAAAGGGATGTGGTTTTAGTTGTATATACATGTCTAAACAATACACCGCAGCTCACAGCTGGGGCATCCACTGGCACCCCATAATTGGAACTGATGATGCCCTGCACGGATAGTTGAAAAAGGAAATCATTATTCTGTTCACATGCAAGAGAAGGGAAATATTATGTCGAAATTTGAATCAGGATTCGAACCGAGGCTGACGTTCTTAAGCGAAGACAATAAGGAACAGCTTTACCGCTCTGCACTGACCATCATTGAAGAAACGGGCATGGAGGTCATGCACGAAACAGCCCTCAAGCTGTTGAAAGACGCCGGTTGCACCGTTGACAAAAACCATGTCAAAATCCCAAGGGCTTTGGTCGAAAAAGCACGGGAGACAGTCCCCAACAACATCGCGATCTATGACCGGCAAGGCAAGCACGCTATGGATCTTGGAGGCCGCAGAGCATATTTCGGTACCGGTTCCGACCTGATGTGGTCAGTGGAATCAAAAACTTTTCAGCGACACCGGACTTCTCTTGAGGACATCAAGATCGCAGCCAGGGTCGCAGACGCCCTACCCAATATCGATTTCATTATGTCCTGTGCCCACCCCCACGAGCTGGACCCCAGAGTTTCCTACCTGGCCAGTTTCCGCGCCATGTCCGAAAACTCTATCAAGCCAATTGTCAATACGGCTGAAGGACGTCGGGATCTTGAAGCGATGTGGCAGATATCCAAAGCACTCAGGGGCAGCGAAGCAGAGCTGCGCGCTAAACCGTACTGGATTCAATATGCCGAACCGATCAGCCCACTGAAGCACCCCTTTTCCAGTCTTGACAAGCTCCTGTTCTGTGCCGAGACCGGGTCTCCGGTCATCTACTCTCCTGCTCCCATTGCTGGCTCAACCGCACCGATGAGTATTGCCGGTCATGTTGTTCAGGGACTGGCCGAATCTTTCTTTGGCATGGTTATCCACCAACTCCACGCTCCGGGTGCACCATTCCTTATGGGGATCGGTGCAGCGGTTCTTGATATGGCCACCAGCCAATGCTCCTATAACGCCCCGGAGTATATGATGGCCTACATGACAATGGTAGAGATGAGCAATTACCTCGACATCCCCAACTGGGGTTATGGCGGCACCAGTGACGCACAGATCCCGGATCAGCAGGCAGCTTACGAAGCAGGACTGGAGGCGTTTATGTCGGTATTCGCAGGCTCCAACCTGAATCATGATATCGGCTACCTGGACTTCGGCCTGACCGGAAGTCTTGAGATGATCATTATGGTTGACGAGATGATTGACCAGATCCGGCGGATGCATCGAGGTATCCCGATCACCGAGGAGACCATGGCTCTCAGCGTTATTCCTGCTGGCGCCGCCAGCGGTCAGTTCCTCACCCAGCCCCACACCCTGAGGCACTTAAGAAAGACCCAATGGCAGCCAAAACTGTTCTGTCGGCAGTCCTATGAGAAATGGTCCGAAAAGGGCAAAACCAGCCTGCTTGAGCGAGCCCGAAAACGACTGGAAGAGATCCTTGAGCAACACATTCCTCTGCCCATTGATCAGGAAAAGCAGATCGTAATAGACAAAATCGTTGAATCTTTTTTGAGTTAACAATGGATGAGCCGCACCTTTGTGCGGCTTTTTTTTTAACCTTTTAAGGAGAAAGAAACGCCCATGAATCCAAAAGCCCTGCATCGACACATTCTTGGCCTGCTGGCTCTGATCTTTATTATGACAAGCTCAACTGCCATGGCTGCAAACGTCATCCGAGTTGGTTGCCAACCATCCAACACCAAGGATCCGCATTTTATCGCCAACATTTCCGACATTCTTATTTCAGAACAGATATATCATCATCTCACCTTCATTGACTCTGAAAATCAACCGGTCCCGGATCTGGCCCTGAGCTGGGAATCGCCGGATGGCAAAGTCTGGACCTTTAAACTGGCTGACGGCAATATGTTCAGCAACGGTAAACCAGTGACCGCCGAGGATGTGGTTTTTTCCTACAATCGCCTCAGGGATCCTAAGGTCGGAGCCCCTACCGTCGAACTCTACAAAACCGTAACAGACATCAAGGCTCTGGATCCACATACAGTCCAATTCACCCTGAGTGAGTCTAATCCTGAATTCCCTTCTGATGTTGGCGAATTCCACGCCAATATCATTCCGGCAGACACTAAGGATCCCGCAAAAATGAGTATCGGCAGCGGCCCCTATATGATGAAATCGTACTCTGCTGAAGACCGGGTTGTTCTCCAGAAAAACCCCCACTACAAAGGCAAGGTGCAGATTGATACAATCCACTTTATCTTCTCACCCGACATGGGTGGCCAGATTGAAGCCCTTCGAGGCTCAGAATTGGACTTTGTGGGTGGTCTTACCTCCGAATTTGCTGCAATCTTAAAAGATGACCCCAACACCAAGCTGATTGAGAATGCCTCAAACATGCACTATGCCCTCCACATGCGTGCCGACAAGGGACATGTGGCCGCTGACAATCGTGTCCGTCAGGCGTTGAAACTGGCAACTGATCACCAGTCCATAGCGAAAGCCGCCCGGCCGGGTTTGGCTGCCTTGGGCAACGGTTTCAGCCCGGTAGGTCCTGCCTACGGTAAACAATTTCTGGCCGAAATGCCGGTTGTGAATATTGAAAAAGCCAAAGCCTTGCTGGCGGAAGCCGGTTACGCCAAGGGTCTCACCATCAACCTGGTAGCTCAGAACCAGCTTGATGTCATCCCGATTGCCACCGTCTGGAAAGAGCAGATGTCGAAGATCGGTGTCACTGTTAATATCAAGGTTATACCCACCGATGTCTATTATGGCGATGGCGATGACAGCTGGCTCAAATGTGACTTCGGTATTACCGATTGGGGCTCACGGGCTACAGCGGTAACCTATTTCAACCTTGCCTATGTGAGCAACGGCCCCTGGAGCAGTTCCCATTGGCAGGACGCCGAGTTTGATAGCCTGGTAAATCAGGTAGGCATGGAAATGAATGCTGACAAACGCGTCGTGCTGTACAAGGAACTGCAGCGCATTCTCATTGATCGCGGACCGGTGATTGTCCCCTATTTCGAGGAAGCTGTAGCTGGCCTATCCAAAAAACTAAACGGCGTTGTACTTCCTTCAGACTGGGCGCGCACCCGGTTCTGGAATGCAACCATCACCGATTAATGTGCAACCGCAGCCCGGAAGGTAAAACCTTCCGGGCTGAACGAAACAGGCATCCCCCAGCTCAAATTGTAAGCCAATCATTTTTTGATCAACAACGCGAGGAAATGCCCAATGAACACATCACTATCCAAAAGCATATCCTCAGGACATAAACACGTTCCGTCGCCAGAGGTGGCCGGAGAGGTGCAAAGGGTGTCGCTCTGCTACACCGTTTTTCAACGGTTGCGACGTAATCCACCAGCCTTTATCGGAAGTCTTATTTTTTGCTTTTTTCTACTTATGGCCTTTATCGGTCCCTGGGTGGCAACACATGAATTCCAGGCTCAAGATATCGCCAGCAGACTTCAAAGTCCAAATTTACAACATTTTTTCGGGACTGATCAGTACGGTAGAGACATCTTCAGCCGGATAATCACTGGCAGTCGAGGCATTTTCCTGCTTGGAGGCACCGGTACCATCCTGGCCGGCATTGTCGGCATCACTCTGGGCCTCATCGCTGGTTACCTCGGCGGGATATGGGACGAAATTCTCATGCGGATTCTCGATATTTTTCTAGCCTTCCCACCGCTCCTGCTTGCACTGGTGATACTCGCCAGCCTTGGTCCGAATCTTGTCAACCTGATTCTGGTTGTGGCTATTCTCTATGTTCCCGTGCTGGCTCGGGTGACGCGCAGCATGGTGCTCGATATCAAGACAAAGGAATTTGTAGAAGCCGCCATTACCCGCGGCGAAAAGAAATACTACATCCTGTTTAGAGAAATCCTGCCTAATGCCATGGCACCCCTCCTGGTCGAACTGGCCATGCGCTTCTCGTATGCCATATTCCTGGTGGCTTCTCTTGGGTTTCTTGGCCTTGGAGTACAACCGCCCTCCCCTGACTGGGGGCTGCAGATCAACGAAGCCCGATCTTTTTTTAGCCGGGCACCATGGATGCTGCTCTTTCCGGCAGGGGCAATTTCATTGCTGGTCATTTCTACCAACCTGATGACAGACGGCCTTCGCGACATTCTACAGCCTGGTGCAGAAAGAGGGCCTAAGTGAAAAATCTCGAAGAACATGCCCTCCGGATCCGCAACCTCACCCTTGGTTATCGAACCGAAGAGCAGGAGCTGGATGTCGTTCGCAGAATTTCGTTGGATATCTATTCCGGTGAGAGTTTTGGCCTGGTAGGAGAGTCTGGTTCCGGAAAATCAACCCTGGCCATGGGGGCTATCGGTTATATGGCCGAAAACGGCTATGTGCGTGAAGGAGAGGTATTCCTGAAAAAACAACTCATATCAGGCCGAAATCGTAAACAGATGACCGAGTTTTGGGGTAAGACCATTGGCGTTGTCTATCAGAACCCCTTAACAGCTTTGAATCCTTCCCTCGTTATCGGTAAACAGATTGCGGAAGCCGCCCGTACCCACTCCTCCATGCCAAAGGGCGAGGCCCTTGAACTTGCCCATCAGATGCTGCGTCGGGTAGCGATGCCAAAACCCGAAGCTATTGCTTCGCTGTATCCGCACCAACTCTCCGGTGGCATGCTCCAACGCTGCGTCATTGCCATGGCCATGATAAACTCTCCAGAGTTGCTCATCATGGATGAGCCCACAACCGCCCTCGATGTCACCAGCCAGGCTGTGGTTCTGGATTTGGTGGCTGAGTTACAGCAGTCGATGTCATCCACTATTGTCTATATTACCCATGATCTGGCCGTTGTGGCAAAGATCTGTCAGCGTATCGGTGTGCTCTATGCCGGTGAGTTGATGGAGGTAGGTGGCATCAAGGATCTTTTTAACAATCCCGCCCATCCATATACCCTGAGCCTTCTCGGTTGCGTTCCCCATTTCGACCACCAGGCCAGACGTCGGTCACTCGACAGCATACCCGGTCGCATCCCCCGCGCGGACGAACTACCCGGAGGTTGTGTCTTCGCACCACGATGCCGTTTTGTGATTCCCGAATGCAATCATACAGTTCCTCCTTTAGCGATGGTTGGAAAAAACCACATGTCGGCCTGTATCCGCTACGCTGATATTATCGGTAAGAGCCGGGATATTCAGGAGTTGACCGAATATCCACAGCCTGGCGAAACCAGGGAGGTTCTGTCTATTCAGGACCTCAATAAACACTTCCAGACAGGCAGTTCGTTTTTTTCATCGGCTAAAGATCAAACAGTTAAAGCCGTCAATGGTATCAGTTTGACCCTGAACAAGGGATTTACCATGGGTATCGTCGGTGAAAGCGGCTGTGGTAAAACTACCTTGATCCGAACAATCATGGGACTGCTGCCACTCACCTCCGGTGAGATACGCTTAGATAATAAAGTCCTGCCTCACAGAGTTGAAGAGCGATCCCCGGACACCCTCAAAAAACTACAGATGGTGTTTCAGAATCCCGAGGCCTCACTCAACCCCCGCCAGACAGTCGCCCAGGCCATTCAGCGTCCGCTCATCCTGCTGAATTCGTTATCTTCAGAACAAATCGACAACCGTACCTATGAATTACTGGAAGCGGTAAATCTCCCGGCCAGTTACTACAACCGTATGCCTGCCGAATTATCCGGTGGCGAGAAGCAGCGAGTGGCAATAGCCCGCGCCTTCGCCGCTGATCCAAGTGTGGTTCTCCTAGACGAACCCCTTTCAGCACTGGATGTCTCTGTTCAGGCTTCCTTGATCAATCTGTTGTTTGATCTTCAGAATCGGAACATGACTACATATCTGTTCATTTCCCACGATCTGGCAACCGTTCAGCATCTCTCGGATTGGATTTCGGTTCTTTACCTCGGACGAATCATGGAAACCGGCCAGTCAACCAATGTGTTTTCTCCACCCTACCATCCCTACACTGAGGCCCTGCTGTCCGCCATTCCGATAGCGGACCCAAATATCAAACAGCAGCATATCCGCCTGGAGGGCAGCGTGCCCAGCGCCATGGAGATCCCAAGCGGCTGTCCCTTCCATACCAGATGCCCGCGATACCTGGGAACGTTGTGCAGGTCAGAATCTCCCCCCTGGCAGGAGGGCACAGATGGGCACGGTATCTGGTGCCACATCCCCATGGATGAACTGGCCTGCATTCAAGCCAGCGCCTTTGTTCCAGCCGCTATGGAGGAAATTGAGCAATGAAACGATTTATTCTTCAACGCCTCGGCTTCATGCTCATTACGCTGCTGGCATCATCCATTCTTATCTTCATTGCCACCCAGATCCTGCCCGGAGATGTGGCCAGGATGGTTCTGGGACGGTTCGCGACAGAGGAGGCTTTGACCAATCTCAGGGAGCAATTGGGGCTCAACCGTCCACTTTTTGAACAGTACCTGTCCTGGCTGATGAATTTTATCCAGGGAGACTGGGGCATGTCACTTAGCAGCAGCACTCCAGTCATGGAATTGGTATTCAACCGCTTACGCAATTCAGCAATGCTGGCGGGAGTAGCCTTTATCATGTACGTCCCGGCCGGTATCCTTTTGGGACTTATTGCGGCGCTCAGGAAAAACCGTTTTGCGGACCATTTTATTTCCGTGGTCTCCCTGGCCTTCATCGGTCTGCCTGAATTTGTCACCGGGGTTATCCTGATTGCCATTTTTGCCATCAAACTCAGATGGTTTCCTGCAAGTTCAGCAATCGATCCTGAAGCAACCTTCATCGAGGCTCTACCCCGGCTGATTCTACCCGCCATTACTGTATGCATGGTCAGCCTGGCCTACATCGCCAGGATGACACGGTCCAGCACCCTGGGGGTTCTTTCTATGGATTTTGTCCGAACGGCATACCTGAAAGGCTTAAAACCCTATCAGGTGCTGTTCGGGCATGTGTTGAGAAATGCCCTCCTGCCAACAGTGACAGTAGTGGCGATTGGTATCGGCTGGCTGATCGGTGGTCTGATCGTTACAGAATCGCTGTTCAGCTTTCCGGGTCTGGGACGACTTTTATTGTTTGCCATCCAGCGTCAGGATCTGCCACTCATCCAGGCGGTCACCCTGCTGCTGGTCTGCATTTTCACCGTATCCAACCTGGCCGCGGACATACTGTATGCATGGTTGAATCCACGCATTCGCTACTGATCATCAATGGAGGCATCGCAACACCACAGCTCAAGGAAATGAAACAGCGCGCTCGACCGGACAATACACAATTATCCGGCAACAAGAATAATTACTAGTGTAAAAACAATATGTTACTTCAAGGAGATACATATGTCAGTACAGGATATTTTCAACGCAATAGTGGCATTCGACGAAGACAAGGTCATTGAACTGGTGCATCAGGAGATCAAGGCCGGTACCCCGGTTGAGGATATTCTCAACCACGGTTTGATTGCTCCCATGGATGAGGTTGGTGTGCAGTTCAGCAGGGGCGATCTCTTTGTCCCGGAAATGCTGATGGCAGCTAAAAGCATGCAGGCTGGTCTGGCAATACTCAAACCCCTCTTAGCAGCAACCGATGCCAAAGGTCGGGGCACGGTGTTGATTGGCACAGTTAAGGGTGATCTTCACGATATAGGCAAGAACCTGGTGGCCATGATGTTGGAAGGAGGCGGCTTCACAGTCATCGACCTCGGTGTCGATGTGGATGCCGACACTTTCATGAAAAATATCGAAGAACACAGCGCCAACGCCATTGCCCTGTCAGCATTGCTTACCACCACCATGCCGGCTATGGCGACCATAACCAGGACCGTAAAAGAGAAATACAGCAATGTCAGTGTTCTCATCGGCGGCGCACCGGTTACCCAGGAATTTGCCGATGAGATCGGAGCCCATGGTTACGCAGAGGATGCCCCGGGTGCCGTGGAGCTTCTTCGCCGACTCGTTGCCTAACGAGTAGCCTAAAGCTTTAACCAACAAAACAATATCATCATGAAACTTATCGATTCTGATAAACGTATACTCGACGGCAGGGAAGGTCCGGTGCGGCAGAAGGCCATGGAACTCATCGTTCGCTACGGCAAGGTCATCGACGCAGAGGAACTGTGCAGCGTGACCTGGGCCGATCTGTTCTGCGGCTGCCACGCCTATCTGGATGTGGCTCGCTCCACAGATTTCGATCGGGTATTTTCAACCATGTCTCTCTGCACCCCTGATCTTGTCCAGCTTGAAAGCATGGACTCACATTGTGTCTGCTATTCAGGCGTTGAGGCCGATTGCACAGAAGTTCCTGACGAGATGATCCTTGGGCCGGACAAGAAGGCCTTAAATCTCGATTTTCTCTCCCGTTTTGTCGCGGCCGGTGTGGTTCTCAGCGGCAACTGCATTCCCTATCTCACCGGCTTTATCCCGCTTATGGGGGAACACTTTGTCTCCTGTGAATCGAGTGCAGTATTGTTTATGAACTCGATGTGGGGAGCCCGCGGCAACGGTGACGGCATCGAAGCAAGTTTTTGTGCCGCCATCTGCGGTCGAACGCCCATGGCTGGCAAACACCTTGCGGAAAACCGAAAAGGCACGGTGGCGGTTCAGCTTGAAACCAGCCCGGAGACGATCCACGACTGGGATGTACTCGGGCATACCATCGGCACCAGACTGGCACCCCATGCGCTGCCAGTTCTTACGGGGATCTTTCCCCGGCCAAATGCCATTCAGCTAAAATCATTTTTCGCTGCCCTGGCCTGTTCGGCAGGCACTGAAATGTGTCATCTGGTGGGCATCAGTCCTGAGGCACCGGACTTCAAGACAGCCATCGGCAAGGCAGCATCCTATGACACACTTGTTATTACTGCCGATGACGTTCGGTCCACCATAGGTCAACTGAACGGCTTTGACCGGCAGAAAATCGATTATATCACCCTCGGGTGTCCTCATTACCATATAGATGAGTTGCGTCGCGTTGCTGCCTTTCTGGATGGCAAGACCATTCACCCGGACACCCGGGTGGAGATCTGGACCACCGGGCCGTTCAAATATATGGCCGAGCGCTGCGGGTATGCTCAGGTCATGGAAAATGCAGGCGCGCACCTCTTGACTGGTTCATGTCCGTCATCTCGAGGATATGCCAAGGAATACAAAACCGTGGCATATGATTCAGCCAAACAGCGTTATGCGGCAAATCAGGAAACAGAGGCAAAGCTTTTTTACGGCTCCCGGCAGGAGTGTCTGGCCTCAGCCATCAGCGGTTACTGGGAGGGACAGTCATGACGGTTCAACGACTGTACGGCAGAGGTGCCATCGGCGGCAGAGCTCAGGGGCCTGCCCTGATTTCCAGAAAGACCATCATGGGCTGGGGTGGTATCGACATCCACACCGGTATCGTTTTAGAGAAAGGCCACCCCCTCGAAGGACTGAACATTAAAGACACCATTCTGATTCTCGATGGCAGCAAGGGTTCCAATGGCTGGTCGTTATTTTTTCACTCTGCCCAAGTGGCAGGTTTTGGACCGGCAGCCCTGATCTTTCCCAAGCTTGATTCCAGAACTGCAGTAACTGCAGCGGTGTTGAATGTTCCCCTCATCACCGATGTAGACCTAAAAATATTTGACCTGATCCAGCTGGGCGATACTGTTCTGGTTGATGGTGATACAGGTCTTATTGAAATCAGCAGCAATGGAGTAGGCAAATGACCCACACCATTCATCAAGTCAAGGAGCTGCTCTTTCAAGCAGCAGGCCGCTATGTCTCCGAGCCAGAGGCTCAACTGTTTGCGGAGCTCTATACCAGGACCCATATCAGAAAAGCGCCGAGAATGAATCCACTGCAGGAAGCCCTCGCAGATCTCAAGGTCTGGCAGGCAGCCTCAGAGCGCGAGCCATCCATTGTCCAGGACAAAATGGGCGTACTGATTCTGGATATGAACGGTCTGGCGCCGTCCCTAAAAATCAAGCATATCCACGATGAACTGGAAAACAGGGCCCGTCAATTCGGTCTGGCAGCGGTTGGCCTGAAGAACTCCTCGGGAATTATTACTCTCAACATGTGGGCCGATGGACTCGCCCGGCGAGATCTCATTGGCCTGGCGATGTTCAACGGAGGCACGGAATGTTGCGTGCCCCATGGTGCCCGGCGTGGAGTACTTGGGACAAACCCCATGGCATACGCCATTCCTACACTCACCGAACCGGTGCAAATGGATATGGCCACCACCGAAAGTCCCTTCTTTGATGTCCGAAATGCCAAGGCTGCTGGAACATCGCTCAAAGCTGGTACTGCCGTTGATCAGGAAGGCCTTCCTACGACAGATGCGGCCCAGGCTCTTAGCGACAGCGGCATTGCCAATCTTCTGCCTATTGGTGGTGGAGTCAAGGGTTACGGCATAGTCATGCTGATCGAAATCCTCACCGGCGCACTCATCAGGAGCCTGCTCTCAACCCGGCAGACCACTGGCTGGAATCCGGCGGAGTACGGCTGCCTGATCCTGGCTCTGGATATCGCCAGTTTCACCGATATTGATCGTTTTAAACGAGAAGTTTCCGAACTGTGTGAAGACATTCGGGCGCAGGAACCGGCCAGGGGATTTGATCATGTGGAAATCCCCGGCGACCGAGGTCATGCCGCCCTGAAGAAGGCCGTAGCTATGGATAGTATTCAACTAGAACCCGCATTTCTGGAAGAAATCCAGAAATTGCTGGCCTGACCAGACAACACGCAGCAGACTACTATTTCTGCAAGCAAGGCAGCGAAAGATAAGGAGAAATTATGATCATTGTGGGAGAACTCATCAACGCCAGCCGCAAAGCGATTGGTCAGGCTATCACGGACCAGGATGCTGACACCATCAAAGCTGTGGCCATCAACCAGCATAAGGCCGGCGCCAAATATATCGACGTTAATGCAGGTATCTTCGTTGGTAAGGAAACAGGTTACCTGACCTGGTTGACCCAGACGGTCCAGAGCGTTGTCGACTGCCCCTGTTCCCTCGACAGCCCAGACCCTGCTGCCCTGGAGGCCGCCCTGTCTGTTCACAAGGGCGTGGCCATGATCAACTCCATCTCTCTTGAAAAAGAGCGATTTGATAAACTCCTGCCTGTGGTGGCTGGAACGGATTTGAAGGTGGTAGCTCTCTGCATGAGCGATGATGGCATGCCGGAAACCGTCGAGGACCGATTGAGCATTGCTGATAAGCTTATCAACGCCCTGGTTGGGAAGGGAGTTGCGCTGGACAACATTTATGTTGACCCACTGGTTCAGCCCATGTCGGTCAATAAGACCTTTGGTGTGGAATTTTTGAACGCCATCGAGGCTATTCGCCTGCGTTTTCCAGGGGTTCACACCATGTGTGGTCTCTCCAATATTTCCTTTGGTCTTCCCGCCAGGAAATTTTTAAACCAGACCTTTATGGCCATGGCTATTGCCAAGGGTCTTGACGGGGCTATCACCAACCCCCTTGATAAGCGGATGATGGCCAATATCATTGCCGCGGAAGCACTGGCAGGACGTGACGACTACTGCATGAAATATCTCAAGGCCTTCCGGGCCGGTCTACTTGAAGGATAATAAGAGGTATAGCGTATGAACTCCGGAAAAATCGACATCTTTAATGAACTGTTTAAGGTTCCGCAAGCGATGCGAAAGTATATCCACCTGGTAGTTCAGTCTGTGGAGATGGATCTCATCCTGGCAATGAATGGAGAAACGCTCCCGGTCCCAGAAATTGCCAGGCGGATGGGCTGGTCGGAGGAAGAGGCTGGGAAATTCCTGACCACTGCCTATGAACGGCATGTGGTTACCAAGATTATCGGCGACAAATCTGTTGGTTATGTCTTTGATTACGTCGACCAGAAAGATAGTTCAATCAACTATGCTCCCGCAAAATTCTATGATCGCCTTGATCCGGTTACCATGCAGGAAAACTGGAAGGATATCCCCGAGGAAGTTCGTAAAGAGATCAGCGAGTGGTGGCTGGCTGGATATATCGAGAAGGTTGAGCCTATTATTGAACAGATTAAAAAAGATCCCAACGCCTATTTCCAAATCAAGCAAAAGGATTATCTGCTACTCTCAGAAGCACTGGAACAGGTGGAAGCTGCCGAGTTTCATGTGGTCCTGAACTGCGATTGCCGATCCAGCGAAATGGCCTGTAAACATATGCGGGAGGGGTGTATTCGTTTTGATGACGGGGCACGATATACCATTGAGCGTGGCCTCGGCAGAGTCGTCAGCAAAGAGGAATGCAAAGAGGTCGTCATCAATACCGATCGGGACGGCTTGATGCATATCGGAGGCAAAAACTGGCGCGAGCACGGGCTCTTTGGCTTCTGTAACTGCTGCACCTGCTGCTGTTTCCCTTTAAGGACATCAGTGCGATTGGGAAGCGAAAAGACCTATCCCAGAGTCCATTTCCAGGCCTTTCGTGATATGGCGCTTTGCATTCATTGCGGAATATGCGCCAAGCGCTGTCCTTTTGGAGCCTTCTCCCGTGACAAAGAGCGCATTGAAATCAACGGAAAGATGCGCAAACGGGTCTCCTTTGATGCTGAAAAATGTTATGGTTGCGGTCTGTGTTCTACCTCCTGCCCTACCACGGCAATCAGCATGAAATCTCTCGTCTAGGATTTCACCGGTGTTTGTGGAGGCAGAGCCATCGTGCAAAGCTATGATGACATAACATGAGAGAAAACGTCTATGATTATTGAGGTGAACACATCCCTAACGGCACCAAACGATGCCCTTGCCTGTCAGTTGAGGGCAGAACTGCAGGCAAAGGGTATTTTTTGCCTGAACATCGTCTCTGCCCCAGGTTCGGGGAAAACGGCCCTGATCGAGCAAATCATCAGCCGCTGCAAGGAAACTTTGCGGATAGCCGTCATTGAGGGAGATCCTCATACCGATCTCGACAGCCGGCGGGTAAGGGATGCCGGTGCAGTAGCAGTCCAGATTAATACCCTGGGTGGCTGCCATCTCGACGCGGCCATGATCAGGAAGGCACTCAGCTCTATTGATCTCGACCAGCTGGATCTGCTGATCATCGAGAACGTCGGCAACCTGCTTTGCCCGACCTTCTGGAACCTGGGGGAACATCTCCGGGTGGTTATGGTCAGCCTCCCGGAAGGGTCTGACAAGCCATTAAAATATCCGGAAATATTTCTTTTGTCCCAGGCTCTGATCATCAACAAGATCGATCTCCAGACCATGCTGAAAACAACTGTTGACGATTTCCGGCGTACGGCCCTGCTGATCAATGGTCATCTCCAGATCTTCCCGATTTCCTGTGAAACAGGAGAAGGGTTGGAAGCATGGTGCGATTGGCTTATGCAAAAACGTCAGGAACAGAAGGCCTGATCATGCACGAGATGCCCTATACCCAGAGCATTATTGAAATGGCTCTGAAAACTGCCGCCGGTAAACCGATTCGTAAAATACATCTGCGAGTGGGTCGGCTGAGCGCGATCGTCCCTGAATCGGTTGAGGTGTTTTTTAACTTTCTTAGTAAAGACACCCTGGCCGCCAACGCGGAACTCGTTTTTGAGATGGTGCCCATCATCCTTACCTGCCGCAACTGCAGCACGAGTATTGAATTGCCAAGCGATGAAAATTCTTCCCCCAGACAGATCCTGGCCGAGGCCTTTCGTAAGGGCTGCTCCTGTGCAAAAGGTGATTTCAAAGTGAGCGGCGGACTTAGTTTTGAATTGGCCAGCATAGAAATTGCTGACACTATCTAGAAACAGCAATACCAGAGACATGAACGAGCTACCCACCTCCGATGCACACATTCTCGATCATATGGAAATCAATATTTCCGTAGCAGATCTCAATATACATCTTGGTACAACAGCCAATCGTGAAAAGATTCTCACGGTAGCGGAAGATTTATTGCTGAAATCTCAGGGCATCTGGCACCCCAGGGCCATTTTCCTTTGGTTTGGGGTAAAGCAGGCAGCCAAGGGGGAAGTCTGCCTCGTTTCTCAAGGCAACGAAGAAGGCCTACGCCTGCAACTTGGCTATTCCGGCATCTTTATGGACGTTGCGGAACGGGCGCTGGTGGGAGTATACACAGCAGGCGGCGAACTGGTGAGAGAAGCCGCCGAGGCATCTCGCGAGAAACGATATATGGATGCCTTCCTCTATGACCTTATGGGCCTGGCCGTCCTCGAAAAGACCAGACTGCAGATAAACAGGGTCGTCGAGGAAGAAGCAGCGAAAAGCGGTTGGGGGGTTGGCCCATTTCTCAGTCCGGGCTCCGTTCATGGATGGGACCTTGGCGATCAGTGGAAACTCTGTACTCTCGTGCCTCTTGACAGGATTAATGTATATATATCCAAACAAGGAATTCTTCAGCCCTTTACCACCATCACCTGTCTTATCGGAATAGGACCACGTTACCAGAGCACAACAGTTGGTTCAACATGTCAGGTTTGTTCCAAAAGTCAGAATTGTGAAATGAAGAAAACATAAACGCGACCACTATAATATTGATAACATGTTTTATACGCTAACCCTACTCCCTTCCGAAAAAAGCATCCAGGTGAAAGAAGGAGCCAATCTCATGCACTCCTTGTTGAAATCTGGGATTAATCTCCGCTCTGATTGCGGTGGCAAGGGAGTGTGCGGAAAATGCCAAGTCGAGGTCATCTTCGCCCACTCTCAGCTCGACCTGAAGCAACTGACCCGGATGGTTGTCGTGGGCAATCCTGCCATGATCCACATCTTTCTCGGGATCAGCCCATATTCCATCGGCATTTCGCCCTATCAACCGGCATTTTTTGATGCACGGCAGACAAAATCGTCAAGTCTCGGCTTCACAATTTTATCTGCGGACATTCACACCTTAGGTCAGGCAGGGGGGGTTCATTGGCGGGGATATCATCTCTGCCACCTTGGCAACAGAGCTACAAGAGCAACCTGACGACACCCTTCTCGTCGACCTGGGCACCAACGGTGAGTTGGTATTAAAGGTACCGGATGGTCTTTTCGCCACATCCTGTGCCACCGGCCCTGCTTTTGAAGGAGCGGCACTTTCCTGTGGCATGCAGGCAACTCCCGGTGCCATTGACAATATAACTCTCGTCAACCGGGAGTCTATTCCTCAATATTCGCTGATCGATACCCATATCAGTAAGAGTGGAGAGCCCTCAAAACCCTCCGGCTTGTGTGGTTCAGGTGTTATAAGTGCCGTTGCGACTCTTCTCCGGGTTGGGATTATAGACATGGGTGGCAAATTTATTAAAGCCCCCCCCATCCCAAGGTTGCAGGCGTCAAGGGACAGCATCTGGAGGTATGTTATCGCGCAGGCTGACGAAACTATAACTGGCAGAGAAATTTTTCTTAGCCAGAAAGATATTAGATCTGTACAGCTTGGTAAGGCTGCCCTGATAACGGGAATCGAGTTTCTTTTGCGTGCCGCAAAAATGACCAAACCAACAAAAATCATAATTGCCGGGGCTTTTGGTTCCTATCTGGATAAACACGACATGCTTGCACTGAGTATGATTCCTTCAATTGATCCATCTTTGATCCAGATTGCCGGAAATTCGGCCGGTGCCGGTGCTATTATGGCTCTCTGCGATGATTCATGTCTTGCCAGAACAGGAGAACTCTCCAATGCACTCTCTGTGATCGAACTCACCGCTAATATCGACTTCCAGAAAACCTTTGTACAACGCCTGAGCTTTCCCAACTACGAAGACCTCGTAACCCCCTAATAATACACCGACCATCTAAATTTTTTATTGTTCGCCCCACTCAACGGGATAACACATAGTTGTCCTTGGCAAAACCGCGGAAAAGCGATTATCATACATTTGCTGCAGGTCTGGATTGTATCGTAACCGCCAAAAGAACTCCAGTTTGGATTGGCTGCAGCCATCCTCCTGACAAGATCACGAATTTCATGATTGATTTTTGGTCTTCCGGGACCTTTGGATTTGAATTTCCAGAAAAGCTTGAAACCTTTGCGGTGCCAGCGGACAACAGTACCTGGCGCTACAATGTCAAGAGATCTACGCCGAGGACTCCAAAATCGGGAAAGCAAAACCCAAAAGAGCCGATCCGTCATTCGAATATTTGGTCGCTTGTTTGTCCTTTTCATTACGGCCAATTGTTATCGAAGCGCAAGGTTTTCGGCAGTGAGATTCGAAGTAATTTTGAGCTTCGGCCATGTGAACAGACCAAGATTTCCAAGCGTTTTCATCATGATTACAGCTGGGCAAGGTCAATATGTTGCCCAGAAATTAATAGCATTTTAGCAAGTTACAAGTTCGTTTGCAAATGTGGCTGAGTTTTGTTGGTAATCACGTTGCCTAAAGTCGGTAGTAGCGACATAGCTCACAACTTAAGCCAGAATTCCTAATACTCAAAATTTGAGCATTAGGAATTTCGTCACCATTTTCCGATCTACAAGATAGTTTATTGTTGAAGATCAGCTCCACCAGCTTTACGAATCGTTAGCAGGACTTCGCCATTGTCCCTGTTGCCTTTGGAAAACTATATAGAAGGTAAGTGTCTTAACTGACGAGGATGCCATTTCCCGTGCTGTAATCTCTTTTGAATAAGTGCTTTATAGCTTGGAGGACCAAGTGGCTTTTTCCTTTGATGACGGTTGCGATTACAGAAGATGCAGGCAGCAACGATGTTACTCTCCAGGTCTTTCCCTCCATCACAACGAGCCAATAAGTGTTCTGCAGTAGATTGGAACCTCGCTGCATATTTTTTGGTGATATTGTTTTTACTGGCAAATTCATTTGGTTTGTCTTCCCACATCGGACTACCGCAATAATAACATCGGCCAGACTGTTTATTAAATGCAACAAGACGTTTTTTTGAGAGGTTACTAGACATGTATAGACTCCATAGAGGTTACGGAAGTCTATTCGACAAGGGATAACTATTGGATCGAGTAGACTTCCTGATTCTTATAGAAGCCTACTTTTTGTGATGGCATAACACATAGGTAGGCTTCTGTTTCTTTGAAGCCCGCCTTGGCTGATAGCCACTAACGGGAACCAGTCCGTTTCGGATACTGGCCACCAACGTACCATATTGGTATTATCGGTTATGAAATGAACCAATGTCTCTTTTGACACTGGTCGCTGTATGCTATTTATATAAAAAGCATTTAGCTAATCTTTTATAAGATTCTGCGCTAAGTCATTCCTGCCATTATATTGCAGCTACCTATTGCTGTCAATGCTACAAAGAAGGAGCCGTGATTTCTGAAGCAGAATACAGGAGACAGCAATCAGGTAAATTCCACCAGTTTGTGCGGATATTGGGAAGAACTTTCTCCATCACCCATGCCTCAAACTTCTCTCAAGCAGGAAGTTTGGACCTCATGATCAAACGGTAAACATCTGACTTTGGAATCATAGGGGTCTGTGGATCAAGTGCCACGTTGTGAGGGGGGGGAATGTTTCGTTCACCTCTACAGGTAGTGCTCTTTTGCAGTGGGTCCGTACTGTATGTTGTGCATTCTTGTATCCGAGGATACATACTACATCTTTTGCTACAATCCATGGATCACCTTCTACTTCTACTGTTCTTACATTGTTCCCGTCAAAATTTAATATTACCTTAGCTAGTGTCTGTCCGTGAAGAGATAACTTCGAGAATTAATTGACAATAATCGCCTTCTTGGGGTGCCATTGTTGGTGGTTTCTGCTAGGTAGAATTGTGTAACCTATTAAATTTACCCAATTATCTACTCTCAGGAGTCACGAAAAGATGCGAAAAATACGCAACCAGCAGCTTCCTCTTGCAGAGGCAACCACTGACCACCCCAAGGCGAAAGAGTTTGCACAGGTCAGTACAATACTCGACAGCAACGATAGCATCTACAGCTTGGCAAGACAAGACCTTGGTGTATCCGACAACAATGTCGGAGCAAACGGGATGACGGCTGAGCAAGTGATTCGTGCGGCGGTAATAAAACAGATTGAAGGTTACACCTACCGAGAGTTGGCCTTCCATTTGTCCGATTCTCGAGTTTATAGCCAATTTTGCAAGATTGGTATTGGCAGGACCTTCAAGAAGTCAGCTCTGCAGAAAGGGATCAAGGCCCTCACGGAAGGAACCTGGGAACAGATTAACAGGATCGTGATCGAATAGGCACTTTAATGCGAAAGTGCCATGTACCAAAGGATGTTCTTTTTAAATAAGATGGTAGTGACATGTATTTCCTCCAGAATCAAAGATTTGTGTCATTCTTAAACCTATAGACTCTGGCATTAATCCCAGTGTTTTAAGAAAGTACGACACAACTATTTTGGCAGAACACAAAGAACCTGCCGAAAATACTGGAGAAATAAATATTTTAAGAGAAATTAAAAAATGAGTGGACCACCTGGTGGGTCAGTGGTGGTCCACCAGTTGTTTATCATGAAAATACTTGTGATATCAAGCACTTATAATCGTGGTGCGGAGGTCGGAACCGATTTGGAATAATAACTTATTTAATTTAATAATTATTTATTTTGTAAAAATTTGTACGTACCCCCAAAAATACCCCCAAAATCTTCTCTAAACAACGGTGATCCCCGAGAGAGGGTTAGCAATATTTAATAATGATTCTGACACAATAAATCTATTTTTAAAATATACTCTCGCTGAGTTTGACCAAAAAGTATGAACTGCTCCAGTGAAAGAGAAAATGGTCTTCCGACGAGCATTTTTGAAGAGCCCATTCTCGGACCGTTTTCTCTTTCGCTTCAGCTACCCTCAAGCTATCAGAATCATATGAGATCGGCTCATTGGCAGCAATTTAAAACAATCGTTTCGAAGGCTCGAGACTTACGCCAGTTATTATTTCTAATCTCCTTTAAGTGCCATTAGTCGATCAATCGTTGATTAGCTTCCAACCGGTCCAGCACTTCCATCAATCTCCGCTTACGATTGTGCTTGGTTCGCAGCTCTTTCACCAGCTCCCGCCAGTCACCTTCTCGCCCCGAGTTTTCATAGACAGTGCGTATCCGGCGCAGATATTTGGCGGAATCCTTATAAGCGCTTGGCTTAACCTGATCAATCAAATCATCAGCGATCGACTTCCAGATCCGGATTGAAAGGTCCGGATGGCTGGCGGCGACCGCCTCGGCCAATCGTTCATCGGTTCCCCTGTTCCATGACGCTCTTTGCGGCGCCTCCAGATAGATCGTTGCCGCATCTGCAAACCGCTGCTCGAGCAGGGCGATCTGCAGCAGCATATCCCAGTCCGGGAAACCATGATGCCTAAACCTCTTCAGGGAGGGCTCAGCCTTGATTTCCGTCTCCCCTAGTGGCCAGTCGGCGGTATTCCCATTTTTAAAGTCGGGACGCTGGCCCGTCTGCAGGTATGCAAGAGCCGCCTTGCGTACCACCGGCCAGATCTCGCCTCGTTCCGCCGCCTGGCGCAATTCGGTGAAAGCATTCTCAGACGGCGACTCGAAAAAATCCTCGGCCCGATAGGCGCAAGCCAGGTCAAAGCGCCCCTCTTCCTCGGCCAGCAGGCACAGGCGCTCCTGCAGGGCAGCCGCTATGCCCGGCTTTGTCCGCTGAGTTTTCTTATACCCCCAGATGCACCAGTGACGGGCTTGGTCATGCTTGCCGACTGCCACAAGAGTATCCACCAGCTGTTGGTAATTCTCACAGATTTCCACCTCCCGCTCCAGCAGGGGAATAACCTCCTCCCGTCTTCCGCTCCGGGTATAGGCGGTAACCAGCCAATCTAGCAGCCGCTGGCGCCGGTATTTTGCTGAAAATGAATCCCCCTTGGGAAGCGGCATCTCTGCCAGCCGCTCGCAAAGGACGCCTAAAACCTCATGCCATTGCTGCTCTGTATAATCTGGAACATCAAAAATGTCGCCTTTTGCCGGCCACATATTGTACTCATCCTCGAGCTCGCGGTCGATCAACCAGAGCAACTGGTCAGACAACGCCAATCCGCTACGGGGTAGTGCCTCGAGAACGACGCCCATACAGGCGGAAATCGCCATTGAGGTCTCGCCTTCATCATCGGAGACTGCCACCTGTTCCATACCGCGGCGCCAGAGTTCCTCACCAAGCTCCAGGACCTCATCCCCATGCCCTTCAGCCACCAAGGCTCGCAACTGCTGTTTCACATGGTCATAATCCGGGAGATTGCCAATATTTTGCCACGGGTTATACCAAGCGTCTTTGGCGGTCAGGTCCCTGATCTCTTTGCGTAACGCCCGAACTATCGTACCAATCTTCCCCTTGGTCAACTGCTCCGTTTCGCGAATCCGTCGGGCAACCTCGGGAAAATCAAGGGCCAACGAGACAAGTAGCTGCTGCAGTTCCTCTCGTCCCTTTCCGGCCAGTATCGACATAAGCTTCTCCGCAGCACTATGGCGCGCTGCCTGCTGCCGATCAATATCCTCAAAATCCTCAAAATCCTCCTCATCAAAATCTTCATCTTCATCATCCCAAAGTTCCAGATACAGATCGTCCTCGGGCTCAAGCAGGGGAAGCTCCCGCTGCTGTTTAATGCAATCGGCCGCCACCAGCAGGACGGCGACCACATGCTTACAGGGGCCATAACCGCTATATGGACAAGTGCAAAAAGCCTCCAGGTTGCCGTGCTCGTTTCGGCTGACCATGGTCGCGTAATCATCCGTCCCGGCAACCCATGCCGCCACGGCACCATCTGAGGTACGAGAGAGTTGCGATACCCGGTCCACATATTCTTCGCCCCGGTGATAGATCTTTTCCCCCGCCCATTCCCGGAGGTTCTCAAAGGTGAGAGTCTCAAATATTTCTTGTATCGGTTTCATCGATGATTTCTCGTTCTCTCCACCCTACTGAACCAATTCCATTCTCCACAGCCGGCAAGGTGCCTACCTTAGTACATCGCGCTTCACTCAATCACTGCCGACATCGTTCTAGGCACCAGGTTTTAAGAATGAGGACAACAACCCCAGCTTTATGCTCATAAAAGTTTGCGTACTTCCGCCTCTATTTGAACAATTGCAAGTAATCATAATAAACGTACATTTTGCCTCGTTTACCGCCAGTGATCTCCTTCAGAATCCCGAATTGTTCCAAATCAGCAATGAGTTTATAGGCTGAAGCCGGGGAAATATCTGCAACCTCTCCGGTCCTTGCGGCATCAATCATAGGATGCTGACACAAATAACACATAACCTTCTGGGCATTTGCCGTTCGGCTGCCAAGGGTCTGAAGCTGGATCTCCACCTGCTTTTGGAGTTTGAGAATATTATCAAAGGTAGTTATACCGCTTTTCGCCGTTTCGATAATTCCTACCAGAAAAAACTTGAACCATTGCAGTAAGTCATTCTTCTCTCGGACTCGCATCAGATTATCGTAATAGTGGCTGCGGTTGCGCTCGAAAAAATCGGACATGTACAGAACCGGCTGCTTCAAAATTCCTTTGCTGATAAGATACAGAGTAATCAACAAGCGTCCAACCCGACCATTCCCATCCAGAAATGGATGGATAGTCTCAAACTGGTAGTGCACCAAAGCGATCTTTAAAAGCTCCGGGAAATACTGCGTTTCGTTGTGCAAAAAATTCTCGATATCTCCAATGAGTTCATTGATGGAAGTATGAACTGGTGGCACAAAAACCGCATCATTGATTGTTGCACCACCAATCCAGTTTTGGCTATGCCTAAAATCCCCAGGTTGCTTGTGAGTACCCCGCACGCCTTGCAGCAAAGTTTCATGGGCCTCTCGGATCAATCGCGAAGAAAAGGGTAAAGTCTGCAACTTGGCAATTGTCTCGTTCATCGCTGCTACATAGTTCTGCACCTCTTCCCAGTCATCTCTTTTGTCCAAAGCGACATCTTCCTTCTCCAGAAGTGCCTCTTCCATGTTGGTTTGCGTGCCTTCGATCTTGCTTGATTGAGTAGCCTCCTTCAACACATGCATCTTGATGAACAGATCGATATTGGGAATATATTCCGAATACATATCCAGCCGTCCCAATTCCCGATCAGCCTGTCCAAGCAACTGAATCAACTCCATATTATCAATTTTCCAGACACGATTGATCGTTGTAGGCTGAAAGCTTTTATAATGCCCTTGCTGAACATAGCGTCCGGATTGAAAATTTTTCATTGGGGTGATCTCATTGTGAAAGTAAAATAAGCACAACCGTTATTTTAGATTTTATGACAAAACTAAAATAGAGCAAGATGTTATTTTAGATATTGGTATCGAACAGCAATATCTCATTATTGTTTTTGTCATCATGCCGATATCAGAAAGCAGACCATGGATATGGCATGCACAAAGACGCCTATTATCTAACTTGTATCAAAACAGCAAAACCTCCTGCTCCAGGCCAACGCCATATCGATCTATCAGTTTCACAATTCGCTGAACCTCTTGATCTTCTGTCTTCCTGAGCCGAGCCAGGATTGAGGCATTACTGCCTTGAAGAAGGTCTCTTTTACCATATCGGGACATGAGGTCTTCCAAATTGGGAGGCAGATAGAGTGCGGCCCGTTCCCCGCAAGCGGCTTTCAATCGCAGATATTCATCAAGCCCGACCGGATCATAATCCCCGCAATGGATAATCCGGGCCTGCATCATTGCTGGAGAAGCAAGCCAGCTGAGGATCCTGCCACTCAATCGCCCTTGCGCATAAATTGCCAGCTGAGCGCCTGATTTGAGTTTTTCGAAATTCCAGAAGACCTCGAGATTTTCTACCACTGCCAAATCTCCGGAATACTCCCATTCCCTGCCGTCAAGGCACACGGCGGCAACTCCGGCCAATTCGGTCCAACGGGCAATCTCCAATACCTCTTCACCGGCACGGAATTGACACTTGCCAAAGCCCCGCAATAACACCATAAGCGGACCAATTTCTCGAGCCTTCTTCGAATCCCTAAGCTCGGCAACAGCCCTGCTCTTCGGCAAGAGGGTCTCACTGCGCCCCAGCAATCCGGAAGGATAGAATCGCTGCACAAAAGCATCAAGGGCTTTCAGGTTTTTCACCACCACCTTCTTTCCAGCCCCACTCCGCTCTACCGCCAAGACTTCGGTTTCAAAAAGTGACTGGAGACGGCTGCGATCCCGATCGGTCAATCTGCTCCAGGCGAGATTGCCCTGCCGTTACCAGCAAAAGTAGTTTTTCTGCCAAAGCATCAACCGCCATTTTCACCCTTCCTTTCAATGCGCAACAGCGAGGTTTTCGGATCGAGCATGATCCGGCCATTGTTTTCCCGCAAAAAATAGAGGGAATCGGCAGCTTCCATCGCCTCGGGGCTGGCGAGAACCGCCACAAAGCCCATTTTCCTGGCCTCCTTTACAATGGCGGCCAGATTTTCCCGATCAAGGCTTGAAGCCTCATCGAGATAGAAAGGTATGGAAACCTCTTTATCACCGAGCAATCCCTTCAGCAGGATGAGGTTGATCAACACCTTGATCGTGATAGTAGTTCCGTTCGATTCGATGGAGTCGAGGTGAGGGTAGTGCCGAGTCTGTCCGTCAGTGCTGGTCACTTCAAAATGCAGATCGAAGAGGTCGCTCAAATCCACCCGTCTATGCTGTTTCAGCAGCTCACCAAGCTGATTTTGTGCTTCGCTGACTACACAACGGTCGAAGAATAAGGGCATGGTCTCCACCTCAACCACCGTTTTGATCCGTCGTGTCCATTCGGCGTGTTCCCGCAGAATCAGCCGCAGCTTCGACAGATTGGAGATAGATATACGGCCCAAGTCGGCGATTCAGTTTATCGATGTTCGAATTGAGGGTATCCAGATCCCGCTTCAATCCTTTGAAAGCACTCTGCAACCCGGCGGCCAGACTCTTCCACAACTCCTGCACCGCCTTTTCCCGTTCCTCCAGCGCCTCCACCTCGGCCTGTAGATTGGCAAGCGTTGCCGCTTCATCCTCTCCCAGGTACTTGCCGTAGGTGCGCTGTTCGATCCGGCGATATTCCTCGCTGAAGCGGCGGGCGATTTCCATATGTTCGGCAGACTTGCCTTCATAGAGCACCACAAGAGCGTCAAAGGCCAGGCTCTCTGGATCGAAGGGTTCGTGCGGCCAGTATGGATCAGGCCCGGTAAGTTTTTGAATTCTCCGGAGCATCTTCTCCCGCTGCGATTGCAACTCACGACTTCGCTCTTCAAGGCCCCTTTTTTCTTCTGCTATGGTCAGGCGCCGCTTAGCTATTGCCGCCAGTTGTCTCGCCAACTCATCCTTTCTTTTTTCAAGAGCGGATTTTTCCCCCGCAAGCTCCTTGATGCGCGGCAGCCGGTCCTGATACTCCTGATAACGGCGCAGCCAGTTGCTGATCGCATCACATTCCAGCTTAAGCCGTTCTTTCTCCCGCAGGTTCTGCTCACGATTGACCGCCGCGTCCAACAGCTGCCGCTCCCTGGCAAGCACCTCCTCCTGCTCGGCAATACGCTGCTCCAGGGTACCGGCATCACGGTAGACTGCCAAATCAGGCGGACTCAACCCCGCCAGCAGGATCCGCACCAGGTCGTCCTCATAAACCCCATCACCAAACCGGCCGGCAAAGCGGACCAGAGCAGCGGCCAATTGCTGTTCATCCTTTATGCTGCAGCCTTCATCTGCGTTGGCCAGTCCCAAAAGTTCAGGATTAACCAGCCGGAAGATTTTCTCAGCGTCGACATCGGCCAGCATAGGCAGGAGTTTTGCGGCAATATTCCGGGAAAACTGCTCAAGGCGGCGTCGCATGCCACTCAGCTCCCGCTCCATCTTCGCAACCCTTGTCCGCACCTGCTCCGCACTCGCCCCCACTGCCTGACCAAGAGACGCGCCAAGCCGATCAATCTTCAGCTCCAACTCGCTCATTCGAGACCTTTCAAAATCGACCAGGAAGTCTTTAAACTGCTCTTTCTCCTGTTCGTGCCGCTCAAGCTCGACGCTGATCTTGCCAAGCCCGACCAACAAATTATCCCTCTCCTCATTGCCCTTTATCTCCTCCCCGACAAGACGACCATCCTCTTCGTCGAGGCGGGCAAGGCTCTCTTCAATCCGACCTTTCTTCTGCAGTATTTCCGACTCGGTTCGTCCGTAACTGGCCCGCATCTCCTGCCAAAGCCCGGGCAGGAACCGCCGCAGAGCGTCCCGGTCACCAGCAAGGGTCAGTACCCGGCGGACATCCTCGGCAATGGCCCGCAAATCGCGAAGACCCTCGGCTTCTCCGCAGACCTTACGGTACTGACCCGAATAGCCTGTTTCGAGATCGATGGTTCGCTGTTGGAAATCGCCCCGATGAATTTCCAGGAGAAACTGTTTGAGTTCATCCTGTCGAAGATGGGCCAGGCGCAGCAGATTGCCGAACACCGCCCGGAACCGCTCGTAGTGATCACGCTGGCGAATCGGCACCAGACCCAGGTTCACTCCCCGGTTGTCGCCAATACCGGTCAGCGCCGCCCGCAACTGCCTGGGTTCGAGCAGACGAAAATCCTTGACGGCCAGTTTATGCTGCACCTCCTCACGTGGCCGAATACGGCGCTCACGGTCGAGGAAATCAGCCGGATCGTATTGTCCCTGATAAGCGAAACGTTGGAATTCGTAGCTGCGAATAGGACCCAATCCTTGGACTCCGACCACATGATAACCACCCGGGGTCAAACATTCGAACAGCAGATAGCTGTTTTGATCGGGGAAATAATATTTCCTGGTCTCGGCCATCTCCCGGGAAAAGTGCATATTGCGCTGGTCGTCGATATAGAGAAACTGCAGCACGGCGATGAGCGAGGTCTTGCCGATATTGTTGGGACCAACCAGGTGCAGCGGATTGATCAGCTCAACCTCGCCGTAATCATATTTTCCTGCGCGCAGCAGAACCATGCGAGACGGTCCGACGATATTCATGGTTCCTGCTCCTTGGTCTTCCTAACTTGATCCCGGCCCAGGATTTCAATGCACAGGTCGAAAAAGCGATATGCCGGGGTTCGAAAGGTGAAACTCTCATCGGTCTGTCGCTGGATAAAGCCAAACCGATCGAGTTGCCGGACAATTCCACGCAGTTCGTCTTCACTGGTTGAGCCGGCTTCTTTGAGATAGTCGCGGTAACGGGCGCTTTTTAGGTGGGGGAGATCCGGGATGGAAAATGTCCTGGTCATGAGGGTATCAACCACAGGCTCGCCTTGATCTGACAACGATTCGATCAGAATGAAGACAAAGACCGCCATGCGCGAGGCCTGCAGGCTCAGGCTGTCCCTACCACGAAAGTAGAAGAAGTCACGCTGATGCACCTGCAGGTGGAAACCGAGATGATGAAAAAGATCCTGATAAGCATCCAGATTCTCCCGTAAAGCCCAATAGAGCTTGCCGTCCGCGGCACACAGGTGGCGGCCGCGTCGCAGGACATCGAATATTTCTCCAAGATGCGGCAGATCAAAGGGACTTGCTTCAGTCATAGAATTTTCTCCAGACGCATTGGCCGGGCGATCAAGGTCGCTTCGGACAGGGGATAGCGATGCTCCTCCTCGCCAAAATGAACGGTATCCGGTGCTCGTAAAAATATGCGTCCATAGGCACGTACCAGCTCGCCAACCCCAACTTCCCGGTAGTTCTCCAACAGCCAGGCTAGCAGGTCGTCAATCGGCAAGGCTGCCTCCAGTCGGGCATAGAGTTCGGATGGAAGGATGAATTCCGGCGGGCTGTTCACTCCCGTCTCGACCAGGGGTGGTGCTATTCCCGGTGTGTACCCCTTGATTCCATGGAGAAACGATTCGAGAGAAGTATCGGCAAAGGTACCTTCGATTCGCCAAACGGGAATCGCCATCATTTCCTGGAGGTGCAAACTTGACAGCCCCGAGCGATCCAGCCGTTCCAGGGCAAGAGATGCCCCGCGGACCAGCTCGCTCTCCTTTTTTAAGGAAACATAGAGCGGTTCCACCTCACGTATCGACTCGTAAAAGTCCTCGCTCATCTCACGGCGCAGTCGAAGCAGGCGAGCCCTGCAACGGGAAAACTCACGGGCCAGAGCACCATCCAAGGCAAACGTCCTGCCATTGGCGGTCAGGCTACGGTCCAAATCATCCAAACTGGCATCCATCGCTTTCTTCACATCAATAAGATCACGCAACGGTTCGAGATACCGGCTCCACAGGTGATTGATGATCTCAAACCGTTCCCGGGTGCTGCGTCGCTCGCGGTTTGATTTCAGCTTGATCACCTCCCCGATGATCGCTTCACGGTTGCTGTGCGAATCCTGTCGAATTCGTTCAATCAGCTGTGAGATATCGCTGAGCGCCCGCGCCGCCTGATGCCCGAGCTTCTGACTGCCGGCACCATCCAGCTCCTCGCGTAGATCACCGAGATCGGAGAGATATACCTGAAGAACTTTAGTGGAGGTAAGCCGGTGCTCGCGTAGAAGAAAAGAGAGCAGGTTTTGTACCGGAGCAGTCAACTCAAAGGAGGCAGTTGCGTCGGGAATTGGCTCAATAATGTTGAATGACTGCAGCTGATCGATGACAGTCGCCGGAGCAGGATCTTCGTCACTGCGAGAACCTTCAATGAGGTTGCGCAGGTCAGCCTCGGTAAAACCTTCGCGGCGGTAGAAGAGATCAAGAAGCAGCGGGTAATACCGGGCAGCGAAACGGAAAAAACTTTGCGGATTAGCAGCCATCCTCTTATTTAAACGAACAGAGTTCTAATTTCCAGCTTCTTCCATTATGCAGCTGAAATAATGGGAAAAGAATATCCTGAGCTATTATAAATATCTTTTGATGGCTTTTTTTCACATAGGCCCAGATGTCTGAGACGTTACAATAATGCCTTCCGCACCTCTCCATTGCCGATGTGTTTTGCAAACTTTTTGTAATTATGCTGCTCGCGTCGGATGCGACCAGCTGGGATTGCCGGGTGAATTCTCAGCGTGTCAGCAAAGGCGATAATAGCTGCTGCTGAACAATTTCCAATCAAGCCGGATTCGCGCCATTGATCGGCCGGAATGAGCACATCAGATGCCCAAAGATCAGCCTCGCCTTCAACATCATTTTCCGCCTTGCTGTCTAGATCGTCATAAAACAGCTGCCAATCGTCCCGACCGAGATGTAAAGCGAGATGGGCCAGTTCATGACACAAGGTAAACCAGAAGTTATCTAATCGGTCATAACGAAGTGTCAGGGCAACTACCGGTGCCCCCGTGGGCAGGAACATGACGGCACCATCCAGGTGTGTGCCGGACAGATGTCGCTCAAAAACAACATGGATACCGTTTTTCAAAAGGAATTCTTTTGCCAAAAGAGGACCGTTGTCAAAATAGCTGAGCTTTACCAAATCACGAACAAATTCTGAAGTAATGCTGCCAGGTTTATAGGCCGGTGTATTCTGGTCCATTGCGAGCAGGGATACCCGAATACGCCAAGCAGCAAGAGGATAGGCGTTTGAGTTGTTACGCCCACGAATATGCTGCCGCATGAGTGCGGGTTGCAGAGCGTTGTTGCCAAGAGGAGCGGCCCATTTACTCAGTAACTCTTCGGCATGCTCTTTTGCTTCCTGTAATGTGCCTGCAAACCGAAGCCATTTGCGGTTAAGCATTTCACCTATCGGAAAGCTATCCCACTCGAGTCCTTCTGGGATCACCGGAAGCTTCGCTTCAGGCTCCTGCAGCAGCACTTCGGCTGGAATACCGAGACCGTTATGCAGCTTACGAATCATGTTCAAGCTTAAAGGCCGCTTGCCGGCAAGCACTTCGGAGACTTTGCTTTTGCTGCCGATAAACTTGACCAGATCTTTTTGTTTAAGGCCCTGCTGCTCCATCCTGAACATAATTGCACTGACCGGATCGGGCAGAGCTATTGGATACTTCTGTTGTTCATAGAGTTCCACCAGGGTGACGAGAAGCTCGAATTCGTTGCCTTCAGCGGTATCCGGCACCGCATCCATCAGCTGATCTATCCGGGCAAGAGCCAGCTCATATTCTTTTTCAGTTTTTATTACTTTGGGCTGCATCAGATCACCTCCGCATCAATTTGATCGTACTCTTTGTGAGTCCCTAAAAAGCGGATGTAAATGGTGGAAAACGGGTAATTAATCCTTACAATAAGACGGTATTTGTTGCCGCATATGTTAAAGACAACCCTGGAATTTTTCAAAACACTGGCGCTTTTGTACTGGGCTTTAATATCTGCGGAAGTCTGCCAGCCTGCCACCTTGGCCTCTGCATACCAGGCTCGCAGTGCCTTTTCCGCATCAGGTTGGACTTCCCAGAATTCCTTTAAGGTCTTTAACTTTATTATTCTCATTGAATAATATATCCAGTTCCCGTAAATTGTAAAGAACAATAGTTCCCATAATGGGAACTATCTGTATGCTTATTCCAGATGGTCAGCAATGACCTATTGCCATATTTACCGCCGGTATGTGGGTTGATAACCTGATTTTGAATCTGCCCGTTGGTTGGCACGGCTAAAAGCATCGCGTAACTTCATGAGCATTATGCTTTTCCACCAAACACCGGCATGGATCGGTTTGCACATTTTGGCCAAACGGATTTCAGTCGTTGTATGCCTCATCAAAATCAAAAAAAGAGAAAAAGGTCCTGCCGTCGAAGCTCAGGGAAAAATCCCGAAAGTTCTTGTACTGGCCGATATAGATTGAAGTCAGATGCATGGCATCTCCCTATACCTGCGCCATCAAGGCACCCAGCAGTTTGGTCTGTTTGCTGGTGGCGGTGTCAATCTGCTGTTTCAGAGTGTCGCACAGGACCATCAACTGATCGATGCGAGCGACGATGCGGTTTTGTTCGGGGAGAGGGGGGAGAGGTACAGGACAACTCCTCAGCTGTGTTTTATTTATTGAAGCCAAGTTGGTTGTTTGCTTGGAAGCACTCGCGAAGTAGCCTCTCGCTATGGATGAGTTTAAGTATTTCTCAAGCCAAAACTCATTCTGACAATCCAATAGCTTCCGCGCACGAAAAATGTGGTTTTGATGACCACATAGAGTAATTTCATCCTTCCAAATACAGGTTCGCCCAACTTTATCCCAATCACCGCCCTCAGTTATTAAAAGGTCACCACTGGTCAAATTGTACTTGTTCGCTTCCTCTATCGGAATTTCTATTTCTTTGATTTCATCGAGGTTAAGGAAGCCTCGTTGGACATTTGCGACTCTCAGGTAAGGAATTGAAATAACTTTTCTACCATTTAGTTTCCGTCCTTTAGTTATCCCGCTAGCGATTTCCACAACATCTTCGAACCTTACCCACTCCCACCCTGACGGCAGTTCGTAGGGCACTTCCTCCGAATTGATCGGCGGCAGGGGTTTTGGCTTTTTGATTTTGCCTGCCTTCATCAACCGCTGTTTTTCGGCTTCGATCTCTTTCAGCAGTTCGCCGGCGGGCGGGTCGACCGCATCCTGGGGGACGAGGCGGCCCATGACGGCGAGCTGGAGGATGGTCTTGCGCAGTTCGGCGACGTTCTCCTTGACAGTGTAGAGTTCGCCGAAGTGCTGCTGGATAAAGTCCCAGGCCGAGCCGTCCGGCGCGTCGAGTAGTTGTTTGATGGCGGCGGCGTGGATGGTCAGCCGCTTCCCCTCCCGCTCCTTGCGCAGCTTTTCCAGCGCATCGCAACGGGTCATCAACTGGTCGATACGGGCGACGATGCGGTGTTGTTCGGGGAGTGAGGGTAAAGAAAAGGGAAATAGCTGAATTTCTGACAAGTAAAGACACGGTTGAGCACCACCCCTCTTCCTACCATGAATTGAAGCCTGTAGAAGCTGAGAGTCCATTGCGTATTTCAGATATTTGCTATTTAAAAGCAGGGGCTTAATTAAAGCCACACTTCTGACCAAAGCAAAATCTGAGTCTTGTGGAACAAGTGATGAGCGACCAATTGTTCCACCAACAGAAACGATTAACAGATCACCCATTTCCGGTAGACACCTTTCTCTCGACTTCTGATAGTGCTGTTCTGAAATGAAATCACAATGTTCTAAATCCAAACAACCATCTCGGACATTTTTTGCGGAAAGCAATCTGTGACCTTCGGAAATTCGCGGTGGCGTCTTGTGATCTCCATCAGTAATTTTGGAAGTTATCTCACCCAACCGCACCCACTCCCACCCCTGCGGCAGTAAGTACGGCACTTCCTCCGGTTTGATCGGCGGCAGTGGCTTGGGCTTCTTGATCTTACCCGCCTTCACCAACCTCTGTTTTTCGGCCTCAATCTCTTTCAACAGCTCGGAAGCAGGGGGATCATTCGGGTCCTGCTCGACCAACTTGCCCTGCATGGCCAGGGTCAAGATCAGCTCGCGCAGCTTAGCAATGCCGTCGGGCGCGGCAAAGGCGGTGTCGAAGTGCTGTTCCAACAGCTCGGCGGTGTGTTTATTCATCGCCGCCCTCCGGTTTCCGCAATGCCTCGATCTGTTTCAGCATCCGGTCAAAGTCGCTCTCAAACAGCCGATCCTGGACGATGCGGTATTTCTCGAACTCGCTTTCGGCATGGACCTTGGCAATCTCTGCGGTAACCTTCCCGGCATCCTGCAGGATTTCACGGTCAGTGGCTGCGATGAAGCGGTTGAGTCGAGTTTCCCAGTCCTGCATGGTCATGGGCATCTTGCGCAGGGCCATATCCTCGGCCACGTCCAGGTAGGCTGCAACGAGTCGACTGAGCTGAGCCATTTCATGTTCGGTCAGGTAGTTTTTGGCAACAATGACATCGAACTTGTGGATTTTTCCTTGCGGAGCGTCTTTCCAGGTGGTCAGGCCCATATTCTGTTTCTCAGCATCGGCGCGATTAACAATAAGCTCTGCTGCCGTCTGACCGTGTATGGCCCAGTGGAGTTTGTTCTGCACGGTGGCGAAAAAGCGCTTGGTGGCCTGGGCGGTGATATCGTAGTCGATGGACGTGGCGTAGATGTCAGTAATCTTCTGGTAGAACTTGCGCTCGGAGAGACGGATCTCCCGGATGCGCTGCAACTGCTCTTCAAAGTACTGGTCGGTAAGGATGGAGCCGCCGCTCTTTATCCGCTCGTCATCCATGACGTAGGCTTTGATGGTGTACTCCTCGATAACGCCGGTGGCCCACTTGCGGAACTGCACGGCGCGTTCGGAGTTGACCTTGTAGCCGACTGCGATAATGGCGGCGAGCTTGTAGTGCTTGGTGTCGTAGCTCTTGCCGTCGGCGGCAGTTATTCGAAAATTTCGAATAACTGAATCTTCCTGCAACTCGCTGTCGGAGAACACCTTTTTCAGGTGGTAGTTGATGGTGTGGGTCTCCACGTCATAGAGCACGCCCATCATCTTCTGGGTCAGCCAGATGCTTTCATCGGCGTAAATGGCTTCGACGCCGCCCCTGCCGCTGGCCGCTACAAAGGTCAGGTATTCGGCGGCCGACGAGCGAACGATGGAAACTTTCTTACCCGATTTTTTTCTCTCACTCATGCCTTGCCCCTCTTGCCTACCGAAAGGCAGGCCATCAATTCGGCTTTGAGCGTAGCTTGCGCCGCTTCAAGCTGATGGACGATCTGCTGATATTCGACCATCAACTCTTCCGGATCGCGGTGGTTAACTTCCACTTCGTGCGGATTCTTGCAGTCCAGGTTGTAGTTACGTTCGGCAAGCATCCTGGCCGACACCTTCCAGGCCTGCTCGGTCTTCTTGCGGCCTTTGCGATCGGCACCACCCCACCAGGCCTTTTCCAGGTCAAACTCGCCTATGGTCAACGGCTTGGAGCGGGAATAGGACTTGTAGCCTTCAGGATACGGGTGCTCGAAGAACCAGATCTCCTTGGTCGGGCCGCCTTTTTCGAAAAAAAGGATATTGGTATTGATGCTGGTGTAGGGGCTGAAGACACCCTTGGGCAAGCGGACGATGGTGTGCAGATTGAAATCTTCCAGAAGTTCACGTTTGAGGGTGGTTTTGACACCTTCGCCAAAAAGGAAACCATCGGGCAGCACGACCGCCGCCCGACCGGTGTCACGCTTTAAGAGGTGCATGATGAGGGCCATGAAGAGGTCGGCAGTTTCTCGAGTCTGATATTTTTTTAGAAAATTGGACTCAATGCCGTCTTCTTCCATGCCACCGAAAGGCGGATTGGTGATGATGATGTCGACACGATCCTTAGGAGTATAACTTTGCAGCTGTTTGGCCAGGGTGTTGTCGTGACGAATATTGGTCGGCACATCAATACCGTGCAGCATCATGTTGGTCATGGCCAACATATGCGGCAGTGGTTTTTTCTCCACACCATGGATACTGTTCTGCAGGATGGCTTTATCTTCCTGGGTCTTCACCTGGCGCTCGAGATGTTCGATGGCACAGGTGAGAAAGCCGCCGGTACCGCAGGCCGGATCCCATATTTTTTCCCCGAGCCGGGGATCGATCATATCTACCATAAAACGAGTTACGGCTCTGGGAGTATAATATTCACCCGCATTGCCTGCTGATTGCAGGTCGGCGAGAATCTTTTCATAAATATCGTTGAACAGGTGGCGGTCGTCGGACTTGTTGAAATTGACATTCTCTTCAATGGAATTGATAACCTGGCGCAGGAGATGTCCCGACTTCATGTAATTATAGGCATCTTCAAACACCGAGCCCACCACCTTGCCATAGGGTGAAACCCCAGCGGTGCCGGCCAGTTTTTTCAGGGCCGGAAACAGATCGTTATTGATGAAATCAATGAGATCCTCACCGGTCTCGCCTTCAGGATTCTTGGCCCAATTGGACCAGCTATACCGACTCTGCAACGGAGATTTGTAGCCGGGCACCGTTATCTGCCACTCATCCTCCTTGTCGTCAAATATTTTCAGGAACAATAACCAGACAATCTGGCTGATGCGTTGGGCATCACCATCAACACCGACATCTTTACGCATGATGTCTTGGATGGTTTTGATCAGGGTCGTGATGGACATCTTTTACTTGTCTCCAATGGTATCAATATGCGCTGTACAGCGCTTGCTCTAAATCGTGTACGGCTTGCTGGTACAGCCCCAGCCCGCCGAAAGAACGGATGATTTCTATGGGCGTGCCAAGCTCGGTAAACGGCGAGATGGTAAGAATCTGCGTTTGTTCGATCTGGGCTATCCCTTCATCGGCATACTTGTCCAGCAGGGCTTCCAGCACCCGGCGAGCCTGGTCACCGTATTTGCTGAAATAATTACGCTTCTTAACCTTTTCCGCACGTTCCCTGCGGGTGAGCGGCGGCATATCCCAAGCTACGTGGCAAACCAGATCAAAGGGGTCGCAATTGCGCCCTACTTCCTCGGCCAAGGCCTCGAAAAAGATACCTTCTTCCGCCAACTCGTCGATGATGGCTTGTTTTTTATCGGCTTTGCTCCAGCGGCGTAGGAAATCGTCCAGCGAGGAGAATTCTTTGACCAGGGTTTTGCGGGTGTAGTCTTTCAAGGATTCGGTGATCAGGCGGCCGGCGGCATCAAAATATTGCACCCGCTCGGCAGCTACCGTTACCTCGACACCCTCGACCACATAGCGCCGTACTCCCGGCTCCGGTTCCGGCTCAGCTACGGCAACCCCGGGCCAATCGACTCCTTCGACCGCCTCCGGGTAAGGGATACCTTCATCGGGACTTCCTTCATCCGGCAGGTCGGGCGGGACCGGAGAGTCATTGGTGCCGGGAACATAGATTTGCACGGGGTCGCCATCAAAATCCGGATCGGCAAAGAGTTCGGTGGCCTTTTTGAAGTCGATGATGGTGAAGTAGTACTTGCCATAGTCCTCGTTGATGCGGGTGCCGCGGCCGATGATCTGCTTGAATTCGGTCATGGACTGGATGCGCTGGTCGAGCACGATCAGTTTGCAGGTCTGGGCATCGACACCGGTGGTCATCAGTTTGGAGGTGGTGGCAATGACCGGGTATCTTGCACTCGGGGAAGATGAAGTTATCGAGCTCGGCTTTGCCCTCTTCGTTATCGCCCGTGATACGCATGACATATTTGCTGTTTTGCGCGGCCAGATCGCTGTTTTCATTGACCAGTGCCTGACGCATGCGCTCTGCGTGGTCGATATTTTCGCAGAAGACGATGGTTTTGTCGAAGCGGTTGGTCCGGCGCAGGAATTCACTGATCTTATGGGCGACCAGCTCGGTGCGCTTCTCCAGCACCAGGGTTTTGTCGAAATCCTTCTGGTTGTAGATGCGGTCTTCGATCTCGTTGCCGTACTTATCCACCATACCCGTAGTCGGGTCGCCAGCCGGCAAGATCCTTGTCGAGATCGATGCGCACGACCTTGTAGGGGGCAAGAAAACCATCATCGATCCCCTGCTCGAAGCGAGTAGGTATAGATAGGGTCGCCAAAGTAGTCGATATTGGAGACCTCGTTGGTCTCCTTGGGGGTGGCGGTGAGACCGATCTGGGTGGCGGCGGTGAAATATTCGAGAATTTCGCGCCAGGCCGAATCGGCTGCTGCGCTGCCGCGATGGCACTCGTCAATGACAATCAGGTCGAAGAAGTCCGGGACTGAATTGCTTGTAGATGTTTTTCTCTTCCTCGTTGCCGGTGACCGCTTGATAGAGCGACAGGTAGATCTCGTAGGATTTATTGGCCTGCCGTTTCTGGATCTTGGTCATGGCCTGGCCGAACGGCTTGAAATCGTTGGTCATGGTCTGATCGACAAGGATATTGCGATCGGCAAGGAACAGAATGCGTTTTTTCGCCTTGGCTTTCCAGAGCCGCCAGATGATCTGAAAGGCAGTAAAGGTTTTGCCGGTACCGGTGGCCATGACCAGCAGGATGCGGTTCTGACCGCGGGCAATGGCCTCGATGGTTTTGTTGATGGCAAGCAGCTGGTAATAGCGTGGTGTCTTATCGCCGCCGTCGCTGTAATAATCCTGGGTGACGAGATTGCTCTGCCGATCATCCAGGCCACGGTGCGCAGCCCACCATTGCCAGAGGGTTTCTACCGCCGGGAATTCGTCCAGCGCCAGTTCCCGCTCGATGATACCGTCGGTGGCAATCTTGTTGTGGAACAGGAAGCCATCGCCGTTGGAGCTGAACACAAAAGGAACCTGCAGCATCTCGGCATAGCCCAAGGCCTTGCTGCATGCCATCGCCCACTGAGTGGTTGTTGTCCTTGGCTTCGATAATAGCAATCGGAATATTCGGCTTGTAGAACAACACATAGTCAGCCCTTTTATGCTTGGCACGGGTATGGAGCTTACCGCGCACGATAATCCTTCCCTTAGTGAGGGGGAACTCTTCCCGAATTTGTGTCGTGACATCCCATCCCGCCTGCTCCAACGCGGGAGTGATGAATTTGGTGCAGATATCGCGCTCGGAGAGTTGCTTTTTATTCACTGGACAGGGCTCCCTGTGCTTTTTTGTGTGAGCAGAATTGTTCGAACTGCCGCAAAGCCAACTTCGAAGGCAAAGTCTTGCCGTTTTCCCAGCGGTTGACCGTTGCAAAACTCACCCCAAGCTCATCAGCCAACTTTTCCTGGGACAACTGTAGCTGCCGCCGAACTTCCTTGACCTGTTGTGGAAAATTTTCGGGTAGTTGGATCATCGTTTCACCTCAGCTGCTGAAGTATGCAAAAAACACAAGCACTATCCACATTCATTCACCAACTTATGGCATCTGCGATACTGAAAGCACGTAAAAAGGGTCAGAGTAAAATTAACCGTTTTCTTTTCGCCATCCCAGCGGTCGCCTCCTTTTCCCGGCCTTTACCCTCCTGCCAGTTAACGTTTCAATTTCTTTTTAAAATCTATCATTGCCAAAAGCCAATTCTTTGTTGGTATTGGCTCGGATTTCTTCCAACAATTTTCCATCACAATGCTGGGCAAGCAGTATACGATAGTTTTTCCTTCGCTTTATGGGATCTGATCCCAGTGCAAGGTATTCCGGGTGTGGCCGGCATAAGTCGGAAACCAAAGCAGACCTGACGATTTTTGTGCCTCGCGGTATGATGTGAACCGGTAGATCTACTGGTGTTATTCTCGGTAGTCGAACCACACTCCTTCACCCTCTCGCTAAGTCCTTGTTATTCTTCGATAGACATTCTCGCCAATTCGTGTGTGGATAAAACATACAGTCCTTCTTGGAGTATCGCTCTCTTTTTCACATGTTCTTTATAAACTATACAATGAGCTGGATTTTGAGCTATACTCATGATGCAACTTACTGATTGTACATATACAACAACCGCTGCAGATAACATCATGAGGGAAAAACCGAGTCATGGCAAAATTCTTAAATACAAGTGCCACCAATTATTACCTTGAAGAATTAATCAAAAGTGCTTCTGATCGTTTGATACTAATTAGTCCATTTCTTAAATTAAATGACCGTATCAAGGAACTTTTAGAGGACAAAAATCGACTCAAGATAGATGTACGTATTGTATACGGTAAAAGTGAACTTCAGCCAGAAGAAATCAATTGGTTAAAAGAACTTACGTTTGTCCGAACAAGTTTCTGCAAAAATCTACATGCGAAATGCTATATCAACGAAGAGTCTTGCATCATCACCAGCTTAAATCTTTACGAATTCAGCCAAGTCAATAACAATGAGATGGGTGTTTTCATCTCTCGCAGTGAGGATTCTGATATATACAGAGATGCTTACGAAGAGGCTCAACGCATTATTCGAATCAGTGACGAAATCCGCATTTCCCTGGAGAAGGTTGCAAAACCATCAAATGATGACCAAAAAGCACAGATTGAGCATTCCTCTGAAATTTCAACAACAAAAATCACATCGTCAAAACTCGCTCAAAAGCACAAGATGAAAACTTCAGAATTATTAGACAAATTAGCATCATTGGACTATCTAACTCAGCTTGATGGAAAACAAACTCTGACAGAAAAAGGTAAAGAAGCTGGTGGGGAGTTTAAATATAGTAAGAGATTTGGTCCATATTTTGTCTGGCCTGCAGAGATGATTTTTGAATAATCTGGACTGCTTTAGTTATGAAACGACAAGTGTCCGAACCTCCCTGCTCCTCATATGCCTACTGCTGTTAAGCTCACTAGTAAACTGAAGATGAAGGTGTTGCAGAATTGAGATTTTTCGACGTGATTTTAGCCATTTCCTCGTCCTCTTAGTGAAGAGGAAATGTATGAAAAATGAGTGATTTTGTGCAGATTAGCCAATTTCTAACAGCCACAAATAACAAAGCTGTAATCCCCATCAGATCTAGGAATTACAGCTTCTTGGCATTGGTGCCGGAGGTCGGAATCGAACCGACACGAAGTTGCCCTCGCGGGATTTTGAGTCCCGTGCGTCTACCAGTTTCACCACTCCGGCTTAAGAGTTCGTTTATACCCCACTTCCTCGTTTATCGTCAAGGGTAAAAGGTGCTAAATACTCACCAGCTTGCCTTATACACCTTGTACATCTTCAACACCTTATTGATATAGTGCAGGGTTTCAGGGATTCTCGGGACACCCCCGGTGCGGGTGACCAGTCCGGGGCCGGCGTTATAAGCAGCCAGGGAGAGGATAAGGTCTTCATTGAAGTTATCGAGGAGACTGCGAAGATAGCGAGTGCCGCCGTCAATGTTCTCCAGTGGATTGAAGGGATCGGCCACCTGCAGTTCCATTGCCGTATCGGGCATGAGCTGCATCAGTCCCTGGGCACCGCACCGCGAAACTGCCTGCTGATCAAAGTACGATTCGGCATGGATAACGGCTTTTATCAGCGGCGGATCGACGTTATAAAGCCGACCGATGCGCCGGATTTCCTGATCAAATCTGGCCGTGTCGGAACCGCTGAAATTGCAGCTGCGAGTGGGGAAATTGGCCACGTTGATCTTTTTCTTTAACTCAATTGCCGTACAGTCGGAGCCATTGGGGACATTGGTGAAATTGGTTGCCCCGGAATCATCGCGGCAGAGATACATCTGCGCCTGCGAGATGT
>CAWCLE010000012.1:0-163764 GCA_963796255.1 uncultured delta proteobacterium
CGGCCCCCAGGATACCGAACCCGATGGCCAGTTTATGCTGGTGCACCATCATCATGGGGTTCAGACCGGCCGGGTTCATCATAAAAGCGACCATAAACAGTGCCATCACCGTCATCTCCACCGCCATCATAAAAAACAAGGCGACTCCCAGGTACTCGGCGGACAGCAGAATCATGATCGCCCCAACATTTAAAAAGGAGGCAAGGAGAGCAAAAGAAGCCCGGACCATGGAGTCGGTGCGAAAGACCCGCCAGCCGAACCAGACGGCTCCACTGGAGAAGACCCAGAAGGCTATGTCGATATAAATATTCGTCATAACAACGTCACGATACCGGCGAGCAGTAAATGGAGAAAGGCAAGAGGGAGACCGATGGTCCATAAATAGAGGACTGCCCGTTCAGCCGGCAACCGACTCAGCCGAGCTCCAAGCCAGCTCACCAGCAGCATAAGCGCCAGGGTTTTTACCATAATCCAGGCGCATCCGGGCAACAGAGGACCCTGCCAGCCACCGAGAATGATGCTCGCCCCCATTGCACAAAATACGGTGAGCATCGCCCCACGAGCAATTTTCCACAGCAGCCGGTGGCGACCGCTTATTTCAAGCGACGTACCGGAGGCCAGATCAGTGCTATCGGCCAGATTCAATGGGCCGGTAAAGGTGACGCCCAGGGTCACCACCAGCCACAGCGGCAGACTGAGCGGCTGGCGGATAAGATTCCACAGCTCCGCCTGGGAAACGACTATTTTTGATATCTGCAAGGATTCGGCCGGCAGGGCTGCGGCAATAAGGACAAACATGCTGAGCAGCTCATAGGACAGCCCCAAAGCGACAAACCGATAACCGCCGATCAAGGCCAGGTGTGAATTCGGCGCCCAGCCGTGGAGGTAAATGGCGATAATGGCAATGGCCTCCGCCGCCCCGAAAAGGACGATGCCGGTACGCACATCGGCAATCGCGGTAAAGGTGGCCAGCGGCACGACGGTCAAAGCGCAGGCGGCCACCGCCGCGTAGGTTGCCGGGCCCACCGCCCAGAGCAGCATATCGGGCCGTTCGGTGCAGCTGAGCTCCTGACGCAGCAGCAATGCCCCCTGCCTGATCGGCTCGAGCAGGATGACGACGGGACCACTGCCTCTGCGAGCCGCAACGAGTTGGTGCAGGACAGCCGCGACATAGCCCCCGCTAAGCAGAATAACCGGCACCAGCAGGCTGCTTACGATGGGGCCCAGGGAAGCGACTTCGGCCATATCAGTCATGGGGTCCCTCATCCGTATGTTCTTTTTTTTCCCCTTTATCATCATTGTCCGGCGGCGGCAGGTCGGCGGGATCGAGATCTAGAGTGACCAGCAAGCTCACAAAGGCGTCCCAGGCCATACCCATGGCCTGGTCTTCCAGCAATTGCTGCCATCTTACCCCCTTGTTCACCCCCAGAGGACCGCGCGGACCTTCTACTACCGGACCGGGTTCGCGCACACGGTTTTCAGCCCGTCCGGCCAGTTTTAGAGACTGAACCGTCTCGGCCAGGCGCTGCGCACAGACGGCAGCCGCATCCCCCCCCCTGCCTGGCCAAGACGGTAAAATTTATGCGCTTATAAGCTGGATCGTCCTGCCGCGCATCTTCTTTAATACCAGCTGCTCTGGCGAGCGGGCCAAGGCCGCGTACCGCTGCCGCCGAAAACCGGCCAATGCCTCTCGCGCTCAGCAAAAACAGACCGGTCCAGTGCAGCCGGCGGATAAATTTCTGCACCGGTTCCGCCTGCCCGGCAGTGGCCTGTTCGGCCAGTCGCAGGGCCTGTCGCCCGCAATCTTCCAGTTCAAGCAAAAAGAGCAGATCCGCCACCGCCCGCAGCTGATGCCGGGCACGAGCCAGCTCAATATCGGCCAGCGGGACCGGTTCGCTTGCCGCGCGAAAAAAAATTTCATCTATATCCGGAGCGCCAGGCGCGGTCCCATGACACTGCAGTTGCTGGATAACATCGCCCTGCAGAGTCAGGGAAAGAGAAAGCCCCGGCACTATCCAGGGGAGAAAGGGGCCGAGCTCCATTTTGGTTTTGCCCAACTCCAGTCCGTCGCGCAGGTCTTCGCCGGTCATGGCCATGGCGCGGCCATAGGGTTTGCCGCCCATCATCCCTTCGCCGCCCTGACCGTGGTCGCCTTCACCCTGCCAGGCAACCGGATTTTCGGTCGGGCCGATTAAGGGGCTGGAGGCCCGTCTGTTGGTCAGAAGATCATGATACAGCTCCTCGATCATTCCGGTCGGCACAACCCGATCATAGCTTTTTATCAGCGCTGTTCCCCCCAGAAAATCCGCTCCGGTGGGACAGTTCCACAACACTACGCCCCTTGGAGCCGGCAACTGATCGTGGATCCGGCAAATCGCCGGAGCCATGCACGGGGCTATCCGACCTGTAAGCAGAAGAATTGCTGCATGCCGGGGAGAATTGACCGATCGTAATCGAGTCGCCAGATACACCATCCGTCGCGCCTGCCGCCCGCCCTCGCCCGCGAGGCATAAAACGGGTATTTTTGCTGCAGTCGCCAATGTCGATGCGAAGTTCATTGCCATCGCAATGCCCCTTCCCGCCAGGCATAAAGAATCCCCAGCGATAAGATAATCAGGAACATGCCCATCTCCATCAGAGCTTTGACGCCTTCCTGGACATAGACGACCGCCCAGGGGTACATGAACATCATCTCCATCTCAAAGGCGATAAACAGCAGGGCCATGGAATAATAGCGGATATGATACTGGTTCCAAGCATGGGTAGGCGGAATGGGCCCGCCAAGTACCGGCAGAGTTGCCGACCAGGGGTAGGCCGAAGGGTCTCTTAGCCGAAACAACCAGACCCACGAAAAGGACAACACGAAAACCAGCGTCGTTACTGTGAGAATTGAAAGAAATGCTGCCATACTTATTCTCCCGTCTAATAGAGGCTTCGCATCCAGCTATAGTGTCATAAGCAATTTTGGGGCCATCCCCATCTATACCGACCGAGAATAGTGAGCACGCTTAACGAGGGAAATTGTCCACCCGGACAGGATTTTAAGCCGGTAATTGTCCCGTTGAACCGGACAGTAAAATTGATTGACTCGTGAAAGCTATTCGTTTAATAAATATTAAGAACAGACTTCTGTGGGCCCGTTTTTCCGATACATGCCAGAAGAGTAGTCGGAGACGTGCCTTGGCGGAGCTATTCTGATCTTGAAAAGATCAGCCACCGCAACATTATGGCACACCAATTGCTAGTTTTTTGCTGACGTTTTCAGCTCAAAGGAGAAGCACGCAACAAACAGAAATACATATACAGGTGGCATATGAAAGAAATTGGCCGAAGATTCTGGGCGATAGCTGAAGGATATATCCCCGACAGCAGCACCGGACCGGAACCACAGATGACCAGCCACGAGACCGCTTGCATCCTCAATATCTCCGACCTGGACGCGAACATCCAACTAACCATCTATTTTAGCGACCGGGAACCCGTCGGCCCGTATACCATCACCGTCCCCGCCAGGCGCACTCTGCACCTGCGCTTCAACGACCTTAAAGATCCGCAACCGATTCCCCGCGATACCGATTATTCCTCGGTGTTCGAATCGGATATTCCAATTGTCATCCAACACTCACGGCTCGACTCACGACAGGCGGAAAACGCCCTTTTGTCGACCATAGCTTTTGGTATGAATTAAGTATCCGCCTGAAAAAGATAGAAAAATTAACGGATCATTCGCGGAATAATAAAAATCCGCGCGTCAGTAAACGCATATCAATGAGGTGAGTTTATGAAAAAGACGATCAGTGATTTTCTTATTCAATGCCTGTATGACTGGGGTATCCGGCGTATCTATGGTTTTCCGGGTGACGGCATAAACGGGATCATGGGTGCCCTTGCCCGTGCCCAGGACAAGATTCGTTTTATTCAGGCCCGCCATGAAGAACTGGCGGCCTTCGAGGCCTGCGCCCACGCCAAATTCACCGGCGAGATAGGCGTCTGCCTGGCCACCTCCGGGCCGGGAGCAATCCATCTGCTCAATGGTCTCTATGATGCAAAAAAAGATCATATGCCGGTGCTGGCCATCGTCGGCCAACAGGCGACCGTGGCCCTGGGCACCGATTATCAGCAGGAGATCGATCTCCTGTCGCTGTTTAAGGATGTGGCGCATAATTATGTCCATATGGCATCGAATCCGGCCCAGATCCGCCATCTGGTCGATCGCTCGGTGCGGATCGCCATCGCCGAACGCGTTGTGACCTGTATCATTATCCCCAACGATATCCAGGAAATGGATATGATAACCGCCCCACCTCGCAAACATGGTGCCAATTTCAGTGGGTTTGGCTACCATCAGCCACGACTGGTGCCGACCGAGCAGGATCTCGATCATGCCGCCGAGATTCTCAATACCGGTAAAAAAGTCGCCATACTGGTCGGCGCCGGAGCGCTCGGGTCAACTGAGCTGGTTATAGAAACAGCGGAACTTCTCGGCGCGGGCGTGGCCAAGGCGCTGCTCGGCAAGATGGCCATGCCCGACGATCTGCCGTATGTTACCGGCTCGATAGGACTCCTGGGCACCAAGCCGAGCTGGGATATGATGATGGACTGTGACACCTTTTTTATGATCGGCTCGGCCTTTCCCTACTCCGAGTTTCTGCCCAGAGAAGGACAGGCGAAAGGGGTGCAGATCGATCGGCAGGCGAGAATGCTCAGTACCCGCTTTCCGATGGATGCCAACCTGCACGGCGATACCACTCTTACTCTGCAGGAACTGCTCCCTAGATTAAAGAGAAAAGACGATCGCTCCTGGCGCGAAAAAATCGAAAAAAATGTCGCCGAATGGTGGCAGGTAATGGAAACCAGGGCGATGATGGAGGCAAAACCGATCAATCCCCAGCGATTGTTTTGGGAGCTCTCGCCGCTGCTGCCCAATAATTGTATCCTCACCTGTGATTCCGGCTCGGCGGCCAACTGGTATGCCCGGGACATCAAGGTGAAAAAAGGCATGATGGGTTCCCTGTCCGGCGGTTTAGCCACCATGTGTCCGGGGGTGCCCTATGCCCTGGCTGCTAAATTGTGTTATCCCGACCGGCTCGCAGTGGCCATGGTCGGCGACGGAGCCATGCAGATGCTCGGTAATCTCTGCCTGATCAACATCGCCCGTTTTTATAAGGAATGGGAGGATCCACGCCTGATCATCCTGGTGTTGAACAATCGGGATCTTAACCAGGTCACCTGGGAACAGCGGGTTATGTCCGGGGATCCGAAATTCTCCATCTCCCAGGATGTGCCCGCCTTTGATTATGCTGCATATGGTCGGCTCCTTGGCCTGGAAGGCATTGAGGTCAAGACCCCGGAAGAAATAGTTCCCGCTTATGAACGAGCGCTTGCGGCAAGCAGACCGGTAATCATCGATGCCCACTGCGACCCGGATGTGCCACCGCTGCCGCCGCATATCAATTTCGAACAGGCCAAAGCCTATATGTCAACCCTCTTTAAGGGAGATCCGAACGAGATGGGCATTATCAACCAGTCAGCCAAGCAGATGATGTCCACCTATCTGAGCCGTCTGAAGGGCTGAGATGCCAGGGGATACCAAAATCACCCGGATCAGCGCTGTGTCTTATACGATTCCGACCGACCAGGTAGAATCCGATGGCACCCTCACCTGGGACGCAACTACCATGGTTCTGGTGCGAGCAGAGGGCGGAGGAGAAACCGGGCTGGGCTATTCCTACTGCCATAAGAGTGTTGCCGGCCTTATAAACGATAAGCTGGCCACGCTGGTACAGGGATTACCGGCCATGAATCTGCCCGCAATATGGCAGTCCATGGTTCATGGCTGCCGCAATTACGGCGACTCGTCTCTGTTGATGATGGCTGTCGCTGCGGTTGATAACAGTCTGTGGGATCTCAAGGCGAGAATTCTCGGGCTGCCGCTGGTAACTCTGCTGGGCGGCGCCCGACGAAGTGTGCCGATTTACGGCAGCGGCGGCTTTACCTCCTATGATCTGCCAACCCTTATCAGCCAATTATCCGGCTGGCGGGAGATGGGCATTCGGCAGATGAAAATAAAAATCGGCCGCAACCCACAGCAGGATCAGCTCCGCATCAGGGCAACCCGACAGGCGATTGGCGACGATGCTGGGCTGATGGTCGATGGCAACGGCGCGTATTCTCCTAAAGAAGGGTTGGCCGTGGCCGAAAGCCTGGTGGAATTCGGGGTGAACTGGTTCGAAGAACCGGTACACCATCTCGATCTGCACGGTCTGCATCTTCTGCGTAGGCGAAGTCCTGCGGGGATCGAGATTACCGCCGGTGAATATGGCTTCAATCTCGACTATTTTCGGCGAATGATCTCGACAGAGGCAGTCGATGTCCTCCAGGCAGATGCCACCCGTTGCTCCCTCTCGGTCTTCATCCAGGCGGCCCATCTCTGTCAGGCTAATTTTCTTCCTTTCTCCTCTCATACCGCCCCGGCATTACATTGTCATGTCTGCTGTTCGCTGTTGCCGGTGCGCCATCTGGAATATTTTTATGACCATGTGCGTATTGAACGAATGTTTTTCGACGGCTTGCCGGTCGTCGATCAGGGTGAGATGTATCCTGATTTGGGTCGGCCAGGAATGGGTCTCATCCTGAAGGAGCAGGATGTCGCTGAGTTTGCCGATTAGGCGGAATCGTCAGTCCTCACTATAAGAGGGGGGAAGTACGTTTCCAACGTATTATCACATTTACGGAGGAGATACAGAATGATTAGAAAAATGTGGCCTATCTTGTTGTTTTTTTTGACTTTTACCTCCAGTGCCGCAGTCGGGAGCGAAGCTCTCTTTAATGAACCCCAGACGGGGATGGAATTTATTTTTATCCCTGGCGGTTGCTTTGCCATGGGCGATTCGGTCGGCGATGGCGAGCCCAACGAACGGCCGGTGCATGAAGTCTGTGTTTCGGATCTGTATTTTGGCAAATATGAAGTAACCAATGCGCAGTTCAAAAAATTCCGACCCGAGCACAACAGCGGGCAGGTTAGAGAAAGCAACCTTAATGAAGATAAACAACCGGTAGTCAATGTTTCCTGGGAAGATGCTGTGGCCTTTGCCGAATGGCTTTCCGGTACGTCGGCTCAAGAATATCGACTGCCTACCGAGGCGGAGTGGGAGTATGCCGCCCGGGCCGGCTCTACCCAAAGTCATTTCTGGGGCAATTCGACCGAAGATGCCTGCACCTATGCCAATGTTGCGGATGTATCCGCCAAGAAACAGCGCCAGAGCTGGACGGCTTTCAACTGCGACGACGGTTACGCGGTGGTCGCCCCGGTGGGCAGTTTTACGGCCAATGGTTTTGGGCTCTATGATGTATTGGGCAATGTCTGGGAGTGGTGTCAGGACGTCTATAACAGCGAAGCTTATAGTAAACTGCCGAAAAACAACCCCTGCTACACCGGCTCAGGAGAGTATCGCGTTATGCGCGGCGGCGGCTGGAGTAATGGACCTCTTGGGGTACGAAGTTCGCATCGGGTAGGCCTTTCCCCTGATTTCGGGCATCAGTCCCTTGGCTTCCGATTGGTACGAACTGCGCAAAAAGCGCAATAAATAGAATCAGCAAAATTTTCCCACCAACCTTGGAGGCAGTATGAACAGAAAATATATTCTGTTGCTCATCCCCACAAGTGTCTTTCTCTTGTGCAACTTTCTCTTTTATGCTCAAGCCATGGCCGATGACACCAAGGCAGGCGCAGAGCCCCAGAAAGCGCCGGGCTTTATAGGCGCAGAAACGTGCAAGGACTGTCATGAAGCGCAATATGACAGTTACGCCAAATCTCTGCATTCAAGAAAGTCGATTCGCGGCCCGGAATCGCAGGATGCCTGTGAATCCTGTCATGGCCCTGGGGCTGCTCATGTGGAAAAAGGCGGGGGTCGCGGCGTGGACATCTTCGCCTTTGATAAGAATGTTGCCGCCCAGGCAAAGTCGGCAAAGTGTCTTGCCTGCCACGGCAAAAAACCGGGCATGGATCTGTGGGACGATGGCATCCATAACCGCAATGATGTGTCCTGCGATTCCTGTCATGACCTGCATGTCGCCGGCAGGCAGAAACCCAACGAACCGGAGGTCTGTTTCGGCTGCCATCGTGACATTAAAATAGCTGCCGGCAAATGGTCGCATCATCCTATCATTGAAGGCAAGGTAACCTGTAATGCCTGCCATTCTCCTCACGGCAGCCTGGCCCGTCATCTGGTTAAGGCGGACGATTCCCAGCAGCTCTGCTATAACTGCCACGCCGACAAGCGCGGCCCGTATGTTTACGAACATCCGCCTGTCGCAGAAAACTGTCTCACCTGCCATAACAGCCATGGCAGTATTAATCCCAAACTGTTAACCGAAAAAGTGCCCAACCTCTGTCAGGATTGCCACGACTGGCAGCGACACCCGGGCACTCCCTACGATGCGAACAGCTCTTTTACCGGCAAAAGCCCAAGCAACAGATATTTCGCTCGATCTTGTCTTAATTGCCATGGGGCGATTCACGGCAGCAATACATTTGAACATCACGCCTTAACCCGCTAGGAGGATGAATTATGAACACGAGACCATACATGTTTATCGCTACAGTGATGTTCCTTCTCCCCCAGGTCGATTGGAGTTTGGCGGCAGAAGATGTTGAAATGAGCGGGTCGGTGGTAGTTGGTGGACGACTGGTAGATGGGGAAGACGACAGCGCCAAGTTTCAGGAGTATCGCGATCTCGATGACGCGATCCTGGGCGACTTTACCTTCAATTACAACCGGGATGCTTATTGGCTTGGAGCCGAAGGACTGAATATCGGCCAGGATGACCAGTTTTATCAACTCACCGGCGGTAGTTACGAAAAGTTTAAGTATGCAGTTTTTTATAATGAAATTCCCCATAACCTGACTTTTGACGCCCTATCTTTTTATTCTGGAATCGGCAGTGACACGCTCACTATAGACGCCGCTGTTCCTGAAAATCCGGCCACCTGGACGAACTTTGATTACCAGATTGAAACGAAACAATACGGCGGCGACATCACCTTTACCCTTGCGGAACCGTTTTATTTCTCTCTCGGGGCCAATAGACAGGAAAAAGATGGGCTCAAACCGCTGGGTTCCGGCAGCTTTTCGGGTGCTGTCGAAATGCCGGAACCCGTCGACTATACAACCGATAACTATACGGCTAACGGCGGTTATCGCTCGGACCAATTGTCGATTAAGATCTCCGGTCTGTACAGTACCTTCAATAACGACAAGAATTTTCTGGACTGGCAAAATCCCTTTCTCGGCATAACCGAGACCAATTCCCTACCGGCGGACAACAATTACGCCAAAATTGGTGCCGATCTGATGTGGCGTCAGTTGCCTCTCAGATCTACCTTTACCGTCAACGGCAGCTATGCTAATCTGTCCAATGAGTTTTCCGTCGATGCGATTGGCGCCCCTCTGCTGCCGGGCCTTAACCAGAAAACTTTTGAAGGCGATATCACCACCACCAGGCTGGGGGCATCGTTTGTCTCCCATCCCTTAGAAAAACTCGATACCCGGCTGTTTTATGATTACTATGACCAGGATAACGATTCCACGGTGATCGATTATACCGGCGGCGGCAATGGTGACTATCTGTTTGGGTATACCAAAAACAATCTCGGTGTCGATGCCGGGTATCGCCTGCCGGCGCACACCCGGCTCAATGGCGGCTACACCTATACCTATATTGATAGAACCAATCGTCCGGATGGTGAGAACAACACCGATAACCTGTTTTATCTCAAGCTGAAAAATACCAGTCTCGATTTTCTCATCGCTAAAGTAGAATACAGTTATCTCAATCGCGATGTCGAGAGCAACTATGACCTCACCGGTCTGACCATTTTCGATGCGGCATACATCAACCCTTATGTGCAGCGTTATGACGTCGCCGCCAAGCAAAGGAACGCCATAAAGCTGGCGGTTGAAGTCTCTCCGCTCAATAGCTTGGATTTTGGGGCCTCCTACACCTATGTCGACAATAATTACGAGGATGTCACTCTCGGCAGAACCAACGATACCGGTAATGAATTCTCTATTGATTTTAACTGGCGGGCGGCAAAGATATTCAACCTGAGCGGTTTTGCCGGTTATGAAAATTATCAGGCGGATTCCAATCATTATAATTACGGCCCTGGGCAGTCCGCCGATCCAACCTTCGACGATCTCAATCCGGCATCCTATCGCTGGACGCAGTCCATTGATACTAATTTCTGGACAATTGGGCTCTTAGGAAGGATGCCGCTTATGAAAGAGCGTCTGGTGCTTTCTCTTTCCTGGCAGTATCAGCAGGCGGACGGACAATCGGATTTCACCACCCAGGGTTTGAATCCACTGCTGCCTATCAACGATTACGACGATTATGACCTGAACCTTGTCGAGGCTAAAGCGGCCTACGCCCTGACGACGGCAGTGGACCTGACTGTCGGTTATCTTTATGAAGATTTGAACTATAAGGACAACCAGTTTGAGGGATATGAATATACTCCCAATGGAACGTATCTCAGCGGAGCTTACGATTATCAAGATTATAGCAATCATGTAGGATATTTTACGGTTCGATATAAGTTTTGATTGTGGCGTATAAAACTCTTCCTTACAAGCTCCGCAGGGGCAATTCTAGAAACACGTTTTAAAGGAGGAACATAGTATCAAGATCATAAAAGGAATTATAATGATAACAGTTTGAGCTCTGGCCTAGACCGCCGTCAATAGTTTGGTTGCAGAAGATATGTCTACGACGTCGATCTGTTTCTCCGTCTACACCACGGAAAGAGAGCAGGCCAGGCGCGAAGGTTCGGTCGAGTCATATCTGCCGAACGTGACCTTGTGCATATGTGGCACATGTGCTATAGTGTGGGGAGGTAAAATAGTTCCTATCAACCAGCACGAGGAGACGGCCATGGGCGTAACAATACGACAAGCACCAATGCTTCGAAAACCGATCCTGATGCCACCAAGTATGGTCCGGAAAGTAGACAAAATTGCCAAAGCCAAAAATGTGTCGTTTGCGGAGATTGTCAGGGAGGCGGTGAGCTCTTTTGCCGGTCAACCAACGGCGGGTGATGACGTATTGTTGGAGTCCCTTGCGGAGACAATGATCGCTACCACAAAAGAGCTCTGCAAAAAAATAGACGAATTAGAAAAAAGACTTGATGATACACATATGCTTCTGGAGGCGCAATAATGGGTGTCAGTGAAAAAATAATGGAAGCTTTACGGTCAGGTATACTTTTAAATGACCGGGTTACCGGCCTCATCAATAAAATTGATCGAATGGACCAGGACATCCGTAAAATCAATGACAGAGTTGTCAGACTCGAGACAATGGTAGAAATCGGCACAATTCACTCACAAGGCTTAATCGGCTTGAAGTAATCAGAGCACGCACAATTTTTTCATAACGGACGGCAGCATCAAAGAATGATATCGGCAACCAGCGGCAAATGATCCGAGGCAGCTTTGCTTGTTGCCGTTCTGTGGGCCCGCAGGTCCACCTTCATGTCGGTCCTGTCGATCCAGATTCGATCCAGCTTCAACAGGGGTCTCCAGGCAGGAAAAGTTGCCGGCGACGGGGTGGCGGTAAATCGCCGGCGCAATGCCCGGAGGCAGCGGCTCCACGCCAGCCATTCATTGAGATCACCCAGCAGCATCCCGAGTTCGGCATCGGCCGCATCGACAATCTGCAGCAGCTTATTAACCTGCCGGTGTCTCTCCCGCACCCCGAGGCCGAGGTGGGTCGCCCAGACTATAATCTGCAGCTTGTCGAGTTGAAAATGGGCCTCTATCAGCCCGCGCGGCTCCCTTCCCGGCATGCTGATATCAATGCGATTGATTGCCGACACCGGCAGTCGAGAGAGCAGGGCGTTGCCGTAGCGCCCCTGTGCTTTTTGCAGGGTGAAGCCGGGAACCGGCTCCATCTTGACGGCAGCGGCAAGATACGCCAGCATATCGGCTGCAGTGCCCTGGTGCGAAGTGACTTCCTGCAGAGCGATTATATCTCCATTTATTTCCCGCAAAACGGCGGCAACCCGGGAAAAATCTTCGATGCCGTCTTTTCCGATGCAGCGGTGGATGTTATAAGTGGCAACACGGAGCTGCATCAGATGGTGTTTTTCTCCTTTTTATGTTTGAGCCATTTGCGCACCCCAACCAAGCCAGCACCAAGAACCAGAATAGCAACAAAAAGGGCGGTAAAGCTGGACATGTCCGGTTGCCGCAGGGATTCCGCCAAACGGTCGGCAACCAGAGCTATGGCGACGATGCCGGGAATAATACCGATCAGAGTGCCGAGGAAAAAGTCCTTTAGCGAGATGGCCGATACGCCGGCGACAAGGTTAATCAGGGAAAATGGGGCCACCGGAATAATCCGAAAGGTAACGACCGCCACCAGTCCGGACTTGGACAATCGTTGATTGATTCGGTTGAGAAGACTGCCGGAAAACCGGCTGACGATATTTTTACCCATAAAATGACCGAGCATAAAAAGAAACATCGCACTGAGTGCCGTCCCGACTAGCGCATACAGACTCCCCCACCAGGCCCCATAGACAATGATGGTGGCCATGATCATCAAGGTCACCGGAAACGATACCAGTCCCAGCACCACATACGACAGAGGCACGAGCAACGGGCTGAACGGATTGGCTTTGAGCCAATGGGCCGACGCGGTAACCGTGTCGAGATTCAACCATTTACCCAGCGGCGTCCAACGCCAGAGTGCCGCAAGACCGAGCACCGCGCCGACAATCAGGAAAATTTTCAGAAACTGACGATACGCCGGGCGCTGGTTTTCCGGGTGGATAAGGTAATCAAAAAATTCTTCCGGTTCGAGCGGTTTTTCCGGATCGAGCAGTTCTGATTCAGGCACCCACTGGTCTATTTTCTGATCAATTTCCCCTTCCAGCGACACCAAGGTACGCTCTCCCGCCTGCAGTGATTCTATTGCCGAGATCAGCGAACCGTGTTCGTGCACCGCTTCGGCAACTTTTTCGCAAGCGACGTCGAGATGTTCGGCCAGCAGCCGATTGCGAAAAGAGGTTATAATCTCTGCGGTGGCGCTATCCGGTTTCCCGACAATGCTTAGATCGCACTCCGAATCTAGACCCAGTGACCGGTTGCTGAGATTAGACGAGCCGACGCGGACAAAACAACCATCAATCACCATCACCTTGTCATGAACCATCAGGTTGATCTCGGGATCAACCGCCAGCCGGACGTAATAAACCCGGAGACGGTCGTGCACATCCGCCTTACGCAAAGTGGTCAGAATTCTGTTGCGCAGCACGTCCATGGTATGCTGTTCCAGCCAGCCGCCGGTTTCAAGCGGCAGGACCATAACCACCTCAGGCCCATCGTCTTCGGCCAGACGCTTTTTGATCGCCTCGCCTATCCGGTAGGAACTGAGGTACTGGTTCTCCAGGTAAATGGACGAGTGGGCAGCGGCGATACTGTCAAGGTAGAGCTTTTCAACCTCGCGGATTTCAGGATACCGGCCATAGCGGGGGAAGGTCCGGCTGATAGCAACCGTCGTATCGGTAAAATCCGGACGCACATCGGCCGGCCAGGGATCCGTCACTGTATCCAGGTCAACCGGTTTCGGCAGCACCTCGCAGGCCCGCTGCCAGCGCTCACGAACCAACTCGCCAAGGGCCGCAGCCGCTTCCCCGTCGACCAGCATCTGCACATCATGAAAAGGAGGATAATTCTTGCCGTCGGGACCGACTCGCAACTTATTTTTCGGTAGATGTTCCGACGTATCCCAGCGCCACTTGCTGAGATCAAGGCCACCGGAAAAAGCCACCGCATCGTCGACGACAATCACCTTCTGGTGTTGGGAGGCGCCGACCGGGTGATGACCATCCAGGCAGAAATGAATATTTTTATGGGTTTGCCATTTGAGCTTATAGCGGGGAAAAAACTCTCGCTCCATGGCATAGATCATGGCAAAATCCCAGCTGAGCAGGTAAATATGCAGTCCTGTTTGCTTTCGTGCCAGATAATCGAGAAATTTACCCAGGGTCGAGGGGTATTCGCCGTTTTTGCCATTGCGGACGAGACTCAATTCACTGTGCACATCCCAGCCGACAATAATGATTGACTGCGTGGCCAGCCGCATGGCCTGATGCACGGCGGAGAAATAGCTCTCGCCGTCAACCAGCAGCGCCGCCCGCCGGGCATTTTTTACCACCCAGCAGTTATCACCTGGCTTGAAGATATCTTCCACGATCACCCCCGCTCATCCGTTTTTGGCACCATACCCTCTTGAGCCATGACCGGCCAAAGGGCAAAATCATGGTTTTTCTTATAACCCACGCCAACGGCCCCTTTAGTCATATACAGGACATAGGCCCAGTCGGACTCAAAACCACTGGTGGTTGATGACCAGTAAGCGCTCTGTACATCACTAAATGGGTGATCACCGACAAGCGCCGGACTGTGCTGTGCTGCATCGACCAGACTCTCCAGCTCGTTAATGGTGGGCATGCGCCAGGGCAGGCCGGTTACTCGGGCAAGATCGGTTACAGCAACGAGTGCCTCCTGCCAGGAAAAATCCGGTTTGCCAAATCGGGCCAGGCGCTGCCAGGTGAGACCGGTCAGTGTATCAAATATATCCTCTGCTCCTGCAACAAATCGAGGCGCAGGCCAGACGGCGCCCATCTTCAAGGCCCCATCCTGCCCACTGCCGGCACAGGCGATGCGGCCACCGTCGGTGTCATAACAGAGATCGGCCCCGGTTGCGGCAAGTATTGCCGACTGCCCGCATACCGGCCAGAGCCAGTAATAGCCATCTTTGTTGCCATAAAACATCCTGCCGCCGGCAAAATGGACATACCAGGCATAGGGCTGCGCGATTGCGGCGGTGGTCGAGCTCCAGTACCAGCCGAGATAGACCTGCTCGAAGGGATGGCCGACAGGCAGGGCTGGTTTTCGGCGACTATGATCGATCAAGCTGCGTAATTCACGTCGATTCGGCATCCGCCAATCGCTTCGACCGCATGCGGCCGTCTCGTTCATCTCATCGATATAGGCCAGGCTCTCCTGCCAGTTAAGGGGAAACTCCGCCGGGCAACTGTTTTTCGTCCAGATAAGCCCGGTTACTTTATCCTGCACCAGCAGGTCATCAAGCACGGCGAACCGCTCTGCGGTCCATGCAACAGGAGACCCTCCGGTCGGAAAAGAGGCGTCCTGTCCGGTTCCGGAACAATCAATCAGCTTGCCGTCGGCATCGTAACATTTAGTCAAACCGGTCGGTAAAATATGTTGTGTCGGCAGAGTCATTCCCGTCCTCTCTCAATGCCGATTAATTTATCTTTACCCTTGCGGCTTCAATAGCCTCTTCCACGCGCTGCCTGAGCACCTCCAGTTCACTTTTCAATCCACTGCGATCAACGGCATCATTTGCCTGATACGCCGCGAGTTTTTCGGTAACGGCCTGCTCTTTGGCCACAATATCCTCGATGATCTGATAATGGACAATCTGCGCATCGGGTTCGGCGACCTCGGCGATAATCCTGAACTTCATGAGCTCTTTTTTCCACTCCTCTATCTTTGCGGCCGTTTCGTTGACAAATGTATTTACGTTCATGGTAATCTCCTCGTCGTTGTCCTCATCAATCCGGCGGTTTCTTGTAAGACTTCATCAAAGAGCCGGCAATTATACAGTTTCTATACATATAAACACAGAACCAACATTTTCGATCAATATTGCCGGGATTATCAAAAAGAATAAGTCATATGATGCACGCAACCGCACTCTTTGCCTTTCTGATGGAAGGTGCCTTGCAAGAAAGCATAAAATAATTACGTTGTTTCCTACAATCTTTAATCTGCAAAGGATTCAATTCGTCAACGACTCTCTACCAAGGGTACACCACATGGGACAGGACATGGATACATTTGATGTTATTGTTATCGGCACGGGCACGGCAGGGCAAACTGCCGCTTTTGATCTCGTCGCACAAGGCTTTCAAGTCGCGATTATTGAAAACAGTGCGACTCCGGGTGGTACCTGCGCTTTGCGCGGCTGCCAGGCGAAAAAATGGTTTTATGAGGCTGCCGAACTTGTCGCCCGCTGTGACCATCTGCAGGGCATGGGTGTTACCGCACCACCGCAGATTGACTGGCAGCAGATCCTCGCCCAGAAAAACGGATACACTTCGAAAGTGCCGCAACGAACCCGGAAAAATCTAAAAGAAAAAGGTATAACCTATATTGATGGTACCGCGGCTTTTGTGGATAAAACCACCGTCAAAGTTGGTGAAAAACATCTGGGAGCCGCTTATTTTGTGATCGCTACGGGTGCAAAAACCATGCCCTTGCCCTTTGACGGCAATGAGCTGATGATTACCAGCGATGAGTTCCTTGCCTTACAAGCTCTGCCCAGACGAATCGCTTTTGTCGGCGGTGGTTTCATCTCCTTTGAATTTGCCCATTATGCGGCGCGCCTGGGTAGCAGCAAAGGGTCGGTGTATATCCTCGAAGCAGCTGAAAGAGCCCTTGGTCCTTTTGACGGTGACATGGTTGAACAGCTCGTTGCCGCATCCGAGGCCGATGGCATCCAGATTCGCACCAAGGTAAAGATTACGGCGATAGAAAAAAACGAAGCACAGTACACGGTTGTCTGCGAAGGCGAGCAAAGACTGGATGTCGATCTGGTGGTCAACGGTGCCGGCCGTGTACCCAATATCGACGCCCTCAACCTTGATGCAGCAGGGGTCAGCTATTCCAAACGGGGCATCAGCGTCGATAAATATATGCAGAGCTCAAATGAGCGAATCTTTGCCGCAGGCGATTGTGTCGACAGCGTCCAGCTTGCCAGAGTGGCCGATGCAGAGGCACATGTGGCCGCACGGGCCATTATAGTTGCGCAACATGGCGGCACCAGAAAGGTTATGGATTACCGCAGCAACCCTGCAGTCCTCTTCACCTGCCCGCAGCTGGGCATGGTGGGCAAAACAGAAGAGCAGCTTAAAAAAGAGAAGAGCAGCTATCGGAAAAGTTATGCAACCCAGGTAAACTGGTCGACCTATCAACGGGTAGGCCTGAACTATGCGGCCTATAAAATCCTGGTCGATGACCAGGACCATATCGTCGGCGCCCACATTATATCGGATAATAGCACCGGGATGCTTAATACCTTTAAACAGGCAATGATCGACAATACGTCCATCACCGACCTGCACAAAAACAGCATCCTGTCACCCTACCCTTCAAGGGAGAGTGACATTATTTATATGCTGGAGCCGCTCCTTAAGTCCTGACAAACAGGATTCGTCCGGTAGTGCCGGACGAATCCTGTGTAGAAACAAATATCCGATAATCGAAATCGACCGAAAATTCATCGCAGCATACATTATGCTTGGAACAATGAAATGCCCAAGCGATACGCTCTCCATCGCCCCAGGAAAAAGATTGCATGCAAATTTTTGAAATAACCTCGATAGTTATGGTGTTGACGGCCATTTTCAGCTATCTCAATTACCGCTTTCTGCATCTGCCGACCACCATCGGGGTTATGTTTATCTCTCTCGTTTTATCGCTGTGCATTGTCACCGCCGGCTGGTTTGGCATGAATGTGGGCCAGGAGCAAGTTGCCAATATACTGGAGGCTATTGATTTTAATGAAACCCTGCTCCATGGCATGCTGGCATTTCTGCTGTTTGCCGGAGCGATGCAGATTAAACTCGATGACCTCAAGGCCCAGAAGGGGGCTATTGTCATTCTGGCTACCGTCGGGGTAGTGGCCTCTACTTTTATCGTCGGCGGCCTGACCTGGCTGGTCCTTAAATTTCTGGGCATCCAGATGTCCTTTATCTACTGCCTTCTTTTTGGTTCACTTATTTCCCCGACCGACCCGGTAGCGGTACTGGGTATCCTGAAGACCACCGGCATCCCCAAAAGTCTTGAAACAAAGATAGCCGGGGAATCGCTGTTCAATGACGGCATCGGGGTCGTCATTTTTCTGATTATCCTGCAGCTGGCCCAGGGCGACAGCAACGTGTCCATCGTGGAGGTGGCCAAACTCTTCGGTAAAGAAGCGGGAGGCGGCGCCCTGCTGGGTTTTATCTTCGGTTTTTGTGCTTATCAGATGCTCAAAAGAATTGATGACTACCAGGTGGAGGCCCTGATAACCCTGGCTCTGGTTATGGGGTGTTACGCCTTAGCCGATAGAGTCCATATATCCGGGCCGATCGCCATGGTTGTCGCGGGGCTGTTGATCGGCAATCATGGCCGCACCTTCGCCATGTCCGATCATACCCGCGAGCGCCTCGATGATTTTTGGGAACTGATCGACGAAATTCTCAACGCCCTGCTGTTTATGTTGATCGGTCTGGAAGTCTTGATTATTCCCTTTACCAAAGAACTTCTGCTCGCCGGGGCAATGGCGATAATTATCGCTCTGTTTGCCCGCTGGATCTGCGTTGGCAGTGTAATATCCCTTCTGCGGCCATTCCGCCCGTTCAGTCGGGGGGTGATTTCAATACTGACCTGGGGCGGCCTGCGCGGGGGCATCTCGGTGGCCCTGGCACTCGCCATTCCCAACGTCCCCGAACGGACCACTATTATCACCATCACCTACCTTATCGTCATTTTTTCCATTGCCGTGCAGGGTTTGACTCTGGGCAGACTGGCCAAGCGCCATTCTTCCTCCGGCTGATACTCCGTAGTCTGCGGACACAATACCAATCATAAATGGTTACGTTAGTTGGTTTTGATAGTGTTCCCCCTGATTACGACACTCCCCACTGCGCCGAAACGTCTCCAGCGGGCAGCTCCCAGACCAGCCGGTGCAGGTCGGCGATGCAGTCAGGATCACTCAACAAATGCATCTTCTCTTGTTGATCCAGACTAAAGGGTCCCTGGGTCAGCGCCTTTTCGATCAAGACACGCCGACTGTCGGTAACGGAGTGCGCTACGGAGCGTTTCTCTCGCCTGAACGCCCAATGCAGTCCATTCACATAAGGATGCACAACCGCTTGGATAAACCCGTCATGTTTTTTCTTGAAGGAAAAGACATTGTCAAGCTTACTGTTGGAATCAATATCAGTGGCCGACATCCGCAGTTCGGGGGGAGGGGCAATCTCTTCGGGAATAAGGAACAAACCGATTTCCCTGGCTTTGTGTCCAAGACTGACCCGACTGGAGAAAACTGAGATGGGCACGGCAAATAATAGCGGGCCGAGGACCGGCAGCAGCCACCAGAAAAAAGGTCGATTGATAAAAAACATAGCAGCCCCCCAGATAAAGGCCAGCGCCATGCCCCAGCCATGGAACCGAAAGGCCTCGACCCAGCCGGTATTATTATCCTGGCGCGGCGGCGGATTCCACTGGCTATTTTTGCCCAGCAAGGTGAAAAAAACAAACTTGCTGTGCGCCAGCATACGGAGCGGGGCAAACAGCATCGAAGCGACAACTTCGGCGATAAAACTAATGAAAAGCCGCCAGACACCGCCGTACAGCCCGGCCTTATGCTGTTTGCCGATAATGAGACCGACACTCAGTATTTTCGGCAGGAGCAGGATAATAAAGGTCGATGTCAACAAGGTTAAAGCCCAACCGAGATTCCATATCGGCCAATCCGGAAAAAGGCCACTGGCTCTCGGGAAATAATCAGGCCCCCACAGCGACTGTGAGATGGCCTCAGCGCTGCTGAGGCTCAAAAAAAGCAGCCAGAGCAGCGCAGAAACATAGGCCATGGCACCGTTAAGGAAAAGGACCCGATGGATGAAACGAATCCTGCGCGCCAGAAGCAGGCGTATATGCTGAATATTGCCCTGACACCAGCGCCGATCACGGATCAGTTCATCGATCAGAGTCGGCGGCGGCTCTTCCCAGCTGCCACCCTGGTCATAGGCCAGCCACACTTCCCAACCGGCACCGCGCATAAGCGCCGCCTCGACAAAATCATGGCTGAGGATATCACCGCCGAGCGGGGGATTACCGGACAAACGAGGCAGGCCGCAGTGTTCCATAAAAGGAGCAATACGGATGATCGCGTTGTGTCCCCAGTACTGGGCGTCGCCAATCTGCCAAAAATGCTGGCCGGCGGCAAAAATCGGCCCATAGACATGGCCGGAAAACTGCTGGATCCGGGCGATAAGCGACTGTCGACCCACCGCCATCGGCACGGTCTGAAGGATACCGATATGGGGATTATGGGCCATCATTGCTACCATTCGCACCAGGGTCGCTCCGGCCATGACGCTATCGGCATCGAAAACGATCATATAGGGATAATTTTGTCCCCAACGCCTGCAAAAATCGGCGATATTACCGCTTTTCCTTTTAATATTCGGCCTTCGATGGCGATAAAAAATTCGCCCGAAAGCTTTCAATTCCAGACATAGGTCAGCCCAGGCGACCTCTTCCTGCAGCCAGATATCCGGTTGCGTGGTATCGCTTAAAACAAAAAAATCAAATTGACCCAATCTGCCGGTTGCGGCAAGAGACAGAAATGTTGCCCTGATGCCGGCCATAACCCGGTCGACATCTTCATTGTAGATTGGAATCAAAATGGCGGTACGATCATTTTCAGCAGTGGTTGCAGCTTCCGCCCCCAGCTTGACCGCCGAATGACTTATATGCGAGATAGCAAAGCGGTCGTAGCGGCGCAGCAGGATGAAAAAACCGAGTAAGGCGGTCCAGAAGCCGATGGAAATCCAGGCAAACAGCAGGCTGAAAAAAATAGCCAAGGTGAACTCAAGGCCGGTTCGGCCCTGATGGGGCAGAATACGGGCCATAAAGCTCCCGGCGATAAGAGTCGTGGTGATAATGAGCACAATCAACAGAACCCGGCGAAACCGGGCGGTCTTTTCCCATGGCAGCGTATCGCTTGGCTCGATGACATCGGTTTGCATATCTTTCATACCCCTTGCTCAGATGCTTTTCATGACCTCATCAAAATTTCTTGGTCCGCATAAAGCCCCGCTTTATCGCCGGCACCGCGAGTAGATCGTCTGCGGTCTCAGTCTTCTGCAGGAGATGCAGCGGCGTTCGGTCAATCGGCCGCCAGCGGCGATAAAGAGTGGGATAGTCGGCAAATGGTGTCTGCTGCAAAATCAAAGGGTCATCGGCTAACAGCGAGTGCAAAGCGCGCATTGCTATTGTTGAAGGCACAACCGCCGACTCGTTGTCATTATCCTGTATCCGATCGATTGCTTCATCAAGTACTCTGCGCGCCAAATCAAGGCTTGCCGGCGGCGCAATCCCCAGTAGCTTCAAATAGAAAAGCACCCGCTCCTGGGCTTCCTGCCAATCGACTGATTGGGCTGCCTGGATGCTTTCCTTAACCGGTTGTCTGTACTTACCTGAGGCGTCAGCCGCAGGCGCCTGCAAGACAGTTAGGCGGGAGTTAACGGGCATGGATGATGGAGTTACGGCCATATTGCATAGCTCCACGTTTCGGTAAGAACCTCTTTGTTGCTCACCAGATAGGCCCGCAATTCGAGCGGGGGTTGCTTAACCAGCGGTGCGGGCAGGACCTCAGCCAGGCCGCCACCATCTTTTCGTCTCGCCTGAAAAACGAGCCGCCATGCTCCTTCCGGTTCCACTCGATAGAGCTGTTTTCCAAGAATTTCACCCCCATTGCTGATTTCGACCATAGCCTCCAGAGGAGCCTCAACCGGCAGTTTTTTAGGCAGGGAAGCCAATTTTCCACCTTTAAAATCGATTATCAGTTTTATAGTTTCGTCATCCGGTCCGGCCGCGGTCCGGGTGGCGAAAACCTGCCCGACCGCCTGGAAATCCTCGCGGGGGAAAAACCACTTGAGCTGGTAGGCAAATTCAACAGGGTCCTTTTTCGCAGGAAGCCGCGTTGGTACCCAATAGGCGACGATATTGTCATGAGCTTCATTATCGGCTGGAATCTGGACCAACTCAACATGCCCGGGCCCCCAGTCACTGTCGGGCGTTATCCAGGCGCTGGGACGTTGATCATAACGGGCTTCGGTGTCCTGATAGTGATCGAAATCGATATCACGCTGAAGCAGGCCGAAACCTCTCGGGTTAAGCGAATTAAAGGCATTAATAAACAAAGACTGATGGTTGACCAGGGGCCGCCAGATCATCTCTCCGGTTGAGCTTGCCACCAGCAAACCATCGGAATCATGAACCTCCGGGCGGAAATCATCAACTGGCCGTTGATTAACGCTTTCATCGTAGAAAAACATGCTGGTTAACGGCGCGATACCTAATTTTTGGACATCATCCCGGCGAAAAATTTTTGCGTTTATGGCCATCGTCGTCTCCTCACCGGGATGAATGGAGAAACGATATGCCCCGGTGAGACTTTTTGAGTCAAGCAAGCCATAGACCACCAGATGCTCAGCATCCGGCTGTGGTTTTTCCAGCCAGAATTCCTTGAAATAGGGAAACTCTTCTCCGGAGTCAAGACCAGTATCAATAGCCAGCCCTCTTGCCGATAAGCCATAATTTTGCTTTTTTGCCACTGCCCGGAAATAACTGGCACCAAGAAAAACCACAACTTCATCAAGATGTTTCGTGGTATTCAAGGCGTAATGCAGACGAAAACCGGCAAATCCAAAATCGGCGGGGATTTTATCAACAAAGTTATTGGTGCCATAATTAAAATAAGAGGGCGAAAAGGCAATCGGTTTGCTTCCCTCTTCAGTGATCTCATTGATCCTGACGAGGCGGTTATAGTAAAGGCCAGGGTGAAAGAACTGTACTTCAAAAGGGAGCTGCTCGGCTCGCCACAGCGATTTTTCGGTCACAAACCTGATATCCCGCCAGGCATCGTAGCTGAGACTCAGCATAAAGTCCGGCACGTCCTGCCCGGTAAGACTGAAAGGACGACTCGCCTCATCTTTCGCCTTGGCGATGACATCGTTAAATTCCAATAGGCTTGTCGTCGCCTGCACCACGTTTGTTCCACATACTGCGACGCAAAAGAGAGCCAGGGCCAGTATTCTTTTCACCAACCGGCCACGGCCGTAGCAATGCACATCGCCGCGCCGGCGGTCACTGAGGTTCTCTGCAAAAACATTCATCGGCTTACTCCAAATGGTACGGCGCACACTTTATTCAAGTTTCTTCAAAGACTCTTTGATAAAAGCAGGAATGTCATCAGGGGTGCGGCTACTGACCAGGTTACCGTCGACTACCACTTCCTTATCGACATAGTTGGCCCCGGCATTTTTTATATCCTGGACTATCGAGATATACCCGGTAAACGTTCGCCCCTTTAACACTTTGGCGGTAATCAACAACTGACCGGCGTGGCAGATAGCCATGACCGGCTTGTTGCTGTTAACGAAATCGGCGGTGAACTGGACCGCTTTTTCGTCTACCCGAAGTTTATCCGGAGAATAGCCACCGGGGATAAGCAGTGCATCAAAATCATTGATAGAGACGTCGGCAACTGCCTTATCGATGGTGACTTTGGTTCCTTCCGACTTGCCGGCAACCACTTTTCCTGCAGCAAGTCCGACATTGACTACGGTATGCCCCTTGGCCCGAAAGGCTTCAACTGGTTTGGTATATTCCGAATCTTCAAACATGTCAGTGACTATCGCGGCTATTTTTTTTCCCATGATATGCTCCTTAGCTTAGTGTTGTTTTTTGCCTGGCTGCCTCGGCAATCGACCAGACCATCGACAACAAACGTTACAATAAGCGTGCCAACGGTGAATAAAGTATCGAGACGATCTGTGTCGCGATCCGGAGGATAAAAGAATTGACAGTACTGGCATATATATTGATATTGTTTACCTGTCAGGGACATACCTTCGGTGGCAAAAACAGATAAACACTTCTACCAGGGACAGAGACACCATGAAACTGAGCGCAAAAGGATGGTGGCAGATACTTAAAGCTACCGGTAAAAAATTTCTGGCCGGGGAACCATTTATCTACAGTTCTTCGATCGCTTACTTTGCTATCTTTTCCTTGCCGGCAATGGCGCTCATTACCGTGATGGTGGCGGGATCATTTTATGAAAACGAGACAGTTAAAAAGGGAATGCTTACGCAAATTTCTCAAATGGCCGGTTCAAACAGTGCCCAGGAAGTAGAACGGCTGATGAACAAGGTGACGCAGAATTCCGGCAATACTCTGGCCAAAGTTATCAGCATCGCCACCCTTATCTTCAGTGCGACCACCGTTTTCGTCACCCTGCAGGAGAGTATCAATTCCATCTGGGGCATCAAACCCAAACCGGAAAGAGGGCTGGTCAAATTTCTTCTCAACCGGCTGCTGTCTCTCGCCATGATTGCTTCCCTGGGCTTTCTGGTGGTGATTTCGCTGGTTATGGATACGGTCATTGCCCTGTTCAAAGTTTTTATCAATCAATATTTCTCCGAAGTGGCCTACTACCTTCTCTGGCTGGTCAATACCTTTATTTCCGGAGCCATAATCGCCTCAGTCTTTGCTCTTATTTATATGGTGCTGCCGGATGCCAAGATAAAATGGCGCTCGGTCTGGGTGGGTGCGCTTATGACCACCATCCTTTTTTTCCTGGGCAAATATCTTATCGGTTTATATCTCAACACCAGTAATTTCAGTGAGTCCTATGGCGCCGCCGGCTCCCTGGTCGCCCTTTTGGCGTGGGTCTACTACTCGGTGCTCATCCTTCTTTTCGGGGCTGAATTCACCTATGCTTATACGAAACATATGGGTGAGGTCATCCAGCCGTCCGAGCAGGCAGTGGCGATTAAAGTAGAAGAAATCGAAACCTGATGATAACGTCGTAATAATATGATTTTCGGAATTACTGCATAGGGGCACACCTGTCTGTGCCGATGTCTTCGGTAATTTCTAGAAGGGCACACGCAGGTGTGCCCCTACAGCTTATCTGATGAAAAGTATTTACGACACCATCAGATGTTACGACTTCCACAAACCGTGGACATTGCAGTATTCACGGGCGGTGACATTTGCAGAAACGCCTTTAAAGACGGTCTCCGGGGCTTGCCCCGGTTTAAGGAAGTGGCGACAGGATTTATCGCCATCGACAACCTCGATCCATTGAATATAATGTTTTTCTTCCATTGGATGCGGGTTGCTGCCGACCTTAACCTTGACTCCATCCCCAGCGCTCTCTACTACCGGGACATGTTTTTCCTTGCCTTGATCGGTGCTGCTCTCTTCGAACAGTTTCATGTCCTCGCCGCAACAAACCAATTTTCCATCGCCTCCTTCAAGTACTTCAACAATGTTGCCGCATGCGTCACATTTATAAATCTGTCTTCTTTTTGCCATGTGTTTCTCTCCTGTTTAAGGTTGTCACTATATACGGAGCACTGCACACCAGTCACTCCGATAGAACCAAATCTACCTGATCGAATGCACAAGATATGCCATCATGTCGCTATCATGTTTTTTGGTACTTCTGCGGATGTTTTGCTGCCTGCTCTCGGCTTTTTTCAACAGCATTCTTCGAGCCGGTAATTCTTCCCATCAACTGCGACGAAGTGAATGCCGTCAAGCTTCGGCAATCCCGCAATTTTCCAAGCATTCATCGGATTTACAAACTCATTATTAAGACATTCTTTCGGTTGGTCGACATATTTGCAAACATAGTTGAGAATCGGAAAAGCATTGAATTTATGGTAATATTTGCGCATAAATTCAATGATTTCTACCTTTTCATCATCTAATTCGGCAAAGCCAAGTTCTTTGGCTATTTCTTTCGCGACCTCCGGGCTCCAATCTTCTGCGTTGATCAGGAAACATTCGTCATCCAGTCGGATATTTTTTCCAGCTACAGTTATCTCAGTCATAATTACCTCACTTTGCGATATATATGGTGGTTAGTGCCGCTGTCTGACCGCAGAGGATAACGTCCTGTGCGACAGGACAAGAGAAAATAACACCGTAAAAAGTGATTTTCAGGATTACTCCGGGGGCACCTTCCCAAGCTGTCCTAGGCCTCGCCCCTTTTGTCCTTATATCTGCGGTTCCATCAGAATTGTTTTCTTTCGATATGCTTCCTCAGCTGCGCTATTTCTAGACCAAGTGAGACACATTCTTTTCCATCCATGCAGTGGTCAGCTTCGGGGATATTCAGATAATGCTTCAAATTATGGGAGTCTTTTACCAAATCAACCACCCAGGCCTTTTTTTCGTCATCAAAACTGACATCTATATCTATACCGCACTCCCCTATTTCAGGATAAATCTCGGTGATCTTTGCACATAACTCTTCTTTCTTATACATAATTATCTCCTCTTAACATGCACCATGTGCTGCATGGCGATCAGTATATATTCAAACAGTATATATTCAGTTAACACATTCTTTTTGGGCGATGCACACGAAGCGTAACCGCATAGGATGCTCGTAAAGTATTAATAATCACTATTAGCCATTTCGCAGCGTAACTCATCGCCAGTTGGTTTTTCTGTTCTCTCGATAGCTCTTTTTGGCAAAAAGTCGGCTTTTGCTCTTTGCGAGGGTGCCTTTTTCATCTGCCTGTTTTTTTCATGCAGAATTTCCTCAAGATGGGCAAAAGTTTTTTTTAATACAGGATCCGATGTCAGATGTTTCATAAACTGTCTCCTCTGGTTTGGTAATCTGCACCGCGTCGCATAACTTGCTCGTATAACTGCTCCGGGTGCCTGCAGATATCACAAAAGTAGTAACTCTCCTGGTTTCTCTACTATCATTTGCAAATCCCTTGCCTGCTTAAAATATTTTTCTGATGGTGCCGTAAAAAGGTGATTTTCGGGATTGTTGCGTAGGGGCACACCTGTGTGTGCTCAATTTTTTTGATAAATTCTAGAAGGGCAAACACACAGGTGTGCCCCTACGCAGGTCGTAAAGAAGAGTTTTAACAATGCAAAAATCTGTTCCAGTGCATAAAGTTTGCATAAAGAAAGATGTAGCTGTTGTTTCAGCAAAGGCCGGTGATCTATGACAACTTTCGTCCATATCTCAGATCTGCATTTCGGTCGGATCGATTCGCCACTGATTGCCGGACTCCATCACAGCTTGCAAAATATACAGCCGAATCTAGTGGTTATTAGCGGCGACCTTACCCAGCGCGCCCGGACCAATGAATTTCTGGCCGCACGAGCTTTCTTGGACCAGCTGCAGTATCCTTTTCTGGTTATCCCCGGCAACCATGATATCCCGGCATATAATCTTGTCGGGCGCTTTTTCAAGCCGTGGCGAAAATGGCACCGCTATCTCGGATGTCCTCTTGAACCGATAGTCGATAATGGTGATTTTATTGCCCTTGGTATCAATACCGTCCGACGATCCAGCTCGTTTACCGACTGGTCACGTGGACGCATTAACGAGGCGCAGAGCAACATCGCTGCCGCGGTACTTGAAAAACAGCCGGTCGATAAATTGCGAGTGCTGGTGATCCATCACCCTTTCTGGTTACCCGATAAATATCGCCGGCGCCACGTCATCGGCAACCGGGATCAGGCCTTAGAGGTTTTGCGCAAAGCTGGGGTCGATCTCATCCTTAGCGGCCATGTCCACCTGGCCTATACCCAAGTTCTTGAAGGGCTGATCGTATCGCACAGCGGAACAACTTTATCGGATCGTCTGATGACGGATAGTCAGAATAGCTTTAAGATTGTTTACGGCAACCGACGAGGATTGACCATTGAAACCAGGCAATGGAATACCATGGCCTTCGAACCGGCAGGGAGCCGATCGTTTATCCGCAGACAGGATAATTGGTCGGAGATATTTTAAAAATTTAAGCGCACCGGCAGCCTCAAATTATGCACAACGCCCTCCCCGCCCCGCTTTCTCTGTATTATAACCCCGATGCCGGCAGTTGGGGAAAGATGCTCGAAGCTCTCGGTAACGATCCCCGGATCGAGCCGCAACCTGTCTGCCCGGAAGAGATGGCGAGCGAGATTAGGCGGGCGGTAGAACAGGGGGTAAAGCGAGTCCTGGTCAGCGGCGGCGATGGAACTATTGCCATGGCCGCTGCCATTCTGGCTGGTAAAACAACGGAACTGGCGATCATCCCAGGGGGCACTCTGAACCATTTTGCCCAACGCACCGGCATTCCCATAGAGCCTCTCGAAGCTCTGCACCTTGCTCTTTACGGCAAGGCTCAGCCGGTGGATGTCGGCTATGTCAATGACTCGCTCTTTATCAACACCAGCTCGGTCGGCGCGTACCCGACATTTGTGAAGAGCCGTAAGCACCTGGAACACCGCATGCACTATTATCCGGCATCGATTATTGCCGGGCTGCGACGATTGTGGCGATTCCGATCAATTAGGATCAAGCTTGCGGGCCGCATGCTGCGCACCCCTCTGGTATTCATCGGCGTAGGCGAGCGAGAATTGCGCATGCCTGCCTTTGGCGGCATAAAACAGGCCGGGAAAGCCGGTCTGCACTTGCTGGCAGTGGATTGCGACAGCAAGGTTAAAGTTTTGCTGCTGGTTATACAATCAATTTTTTGGGGAATCGATCCAATGCATAATGAGATGGTTCTGGAAAACCAGTTAGTCGACCGGGTAGAGCTGAACTTTCATCAAGGTCGCAAAAGAATCCATGTCGCCCTTGACGGCGAGCTACACTGGCTGCACACGCCTTTGATCTATCGTCTGGCAAGGGGAGAATTAATGGTGGCGGTGCCACAAAAGAATAAACACATAATAAAGGAGGAGATATGAAAATTTTTATTACCGGCAGCCTTGGTTTTGTCGGCCGCCATCTCAGCAAAACCCTGCTCGACGATGGTCATCAGATCACCGGCGTCGGCCGCAGCACCAAACCCAGTAAGCCCATTGACCACCCCTCGTTTGATTATCTGGCAGCGGATACGACAAAGCCGGGAGACTGGCAGAAAAAGGTAGCAGAACACGACATCGTCATCAATCTGGCCGGAAAATCAATCTTCACCTACTGGACGGAAAAGGTCAAAAAAGAAATCTACGACAGCCGTATCCTCACTACCCGCCACCTGACCCAAAGCCTGGAAGGGGCGCAGAACGTTATTTTTTTCAGCACCTCCGCCGTCGGCTATTATGGCGAGCGGGGCGAGGATGTCCTGACTGAAAAAGAGCCGCCGGGCAATGATTTTCTGGCCAAACTCAGTATAGACTGGGAAGCCGAAGCGATGAAAGCCCAAAGCGACACCATCCGCGTGGTGCTCACCCGGTTCGGCATAGTACTCGATCGCCGGGGCGGGGCAATGGCCCAGATGCTGCCGGCCTTTAAATTTTTCGTCGGGGGCCGGCTGGGCACCGGCAGACAATGGTTTCCCTGGATCCACCTGCATGATCTGATCGAAGCCTACCGCTTCGCCATAACCCATCTCCAAGTGGCAGGTCCAGTCAATTGGTCTGCTCCGGAACCGGTGCGCAACGAAGAATTGACCCGGCTACTGGCGAAAAAACTCGACCGTCCGGCCATGCTCCCGGTACCCGAATTCGTTATAAAAACGGTGGCGGGTGAGTTTGGCGAAGCCTTGATCTGCAGCATGCGGGTACAGCCGGCGGTACTGATGGACGCAGGTTTTTCCTTCACCTACGGCACGATAGAGCGTGCTCTGGAGGAAATTGCGCAATAAAGACCATGCCGCACAAAAGCTACCGCAAAACTTACCGCGAGCAGAGCCTTAAAAGGAGAAGAATATGCAACAATCAGAAAAACGTGTCGCCCTGGTGACCGGTGCCAACAGAGGAATAGGGTTGGAAATCGCCCGGCAGCTGGCCGAGAAAGGACTTACCGTTATTATGGGTATAAGAGACAGGCAAAAGGGCTTGACGGCGCAGCAACTGCTGGTCGCTAGAGGACTTGATGCCCATTTCACCCTCCTCGATGTCACTGATGCAACCTCGATAGTCGCCGCGGTCGGCAGAATTACTGATACCCATGGTCGACTGGACGTGCTGGTCAACAACGCCGGAATTATGATTGACGGCGATATAAGGATCCTCGAATTATCGCATGGAGTTCTGCACAACACCCTGGAGACCAATGCCTTAGGGCCACTTTTATTATCTCAGAGTTGCGTGCAGCTCATGACCAAACACCAGTACGGGCGCATTGTAAATATATCAAGTACCCTGGGTTCACTTACCGACATCGTCAATCCCGAATCGGCTCATACCGGGGTGCAGTCACCTGCCTATCGTTTATCAAAGACGCTGTTAAACGGCATAACCGCGCTTCTGGCTAAAGAGCTGCGGCAGCAGAATATCCTGGTCAATGCCGTCTGTCCCGGCTGGGTGCGCACCGACCTTGGTGGGCCTCAGGCTCCGGTCTCTCCGGAACAGGCCGCTGAAACCCCGGTGTGGCTGGCGACCCTGCCGGACAACGGCCCCACCGGTGGCTTTTTCCGGGAACGCCAGCCGCTTGCCTGGTAGGGCTGTATATGGTGTCATAAATTTGCGGTTTTTGCGCAGGTGTCAAAAGTCATTGAGGGCACATTGAACGTGGTCCACCTTTTCAACCTGGATCGTGGCGTGTTCAATACCGAAATGATCGTGCAGTTTGTGTTGCATTCTGGTCAGGAAATCGTTGTCAAGCTGCTTGCCGTCCACAACCAGGTGCACCGACAGAGCCGTTTCCGTGGTACTGAGCGGCCAGACGTGCAGATCATGAAGCTGCTGCACCTTGTCCTCGCTGAGCAGATAGTGTTTGATCCCCTGCATATCGATCTTGTCCGGAACGGCATCTATGGCCAGATTGAACGAGTCACGCAACAAGGACCAGGTCCCAAAAAGAACCACGACGACAATCATGATGCTTATCAGCGGGTCTATGAGCAGCCAGCCGGTAAAGAGGATAATCAGCCCGGCCGCGACAACACCTGCCGACACTGCGGCATCGGCGGCCATATGCAGAAAAGCCCCTTTTATATTGAGATCGTCTTTCTGGCCGGAATAAAAAAGCAGGGCGGTGATGGTATTGATAACCACGCCAACCGCGGCAACGACTATTATGGTCATCGAATCCACCGGTTGGGGCGAAAAGAAACGGCCGATCGCCTCCCGGGTGATAACGCCCAGGGCAACAAGAAGAAGAATGGCACTGGCGAGCGAGGCAAGTATGGTTACCTTGCGAAAACCATAGGTCTTTTTTTCGGTTGCCGGGCGAGTCGCCAGCAGGGTGGCACCCCAGGCGAGAAGCAGACTGAGCACATCACTGAGGTTGTGGCCGGCATCGGCGATGAGGGCCATGGAATGGGCCGAAATACCATAGACCACTTCAATGGTCACAAAAAATACATTCAGCAATACCCCCAGCGCAAAAGAGCGATTATATGATGCCTGGTGCTGGTGATTATGCTCCATAGCGCCTCGTTTTTGTAAGATTATTTTGATTACGGATCACTACCCGTAAGTCCTGTCAAACAGGACAGATGATCGGCGTCCTTGGGACTAGCCGGAGAACATGGCCCTCAATAGGGTTTCTCCTCCCGAAACTTCAATAAGCATGCCAGGAGCAATGAGACCGACGTCTCGCCATTCCAGCCTGATTTGAAGGATCAGGCAAGAAATTTGCAAGTTCCCTCTTTAAGCCGCAGCTTAGAAAAGCTTTGACCAACAGGGCTCGATCTACCCGGCATACACCAACAAGTAAAAGGAGTACCAGCATGTCTTCAATTATATGGCAAACAGATATACGAGAGGCTTTTGATTCCGCTCAATCGACCCAGAAACCAATCCTGCTCGATTTTTACCATCCCGAATCGATCGGCTGTCAACAGATGAAGGACGTCACCTATGCAAGCAGAGATGTGACCAATTTCATCGATACCTACCTTACCCCCTTGCGCTTTGATACCGGCAAGAAATTGGTAAATCCGGATTACCATCATATCTGGACACCGACTCTGCTTGTTCTAAACCCTCAGGGCCAAGAAATCCAGCGAACGATAGGCTTTTTACATCCTGATGATTTTATTGCCGTTATGCACCTTGGTCTGGCCAAAGTACGTTTGGATACAGGGAAATACGATACCGCGATCATTCCCATAAAAAGTGTGCTGGAGACTTTTTACGACAATAATTATGTCCCCGAAGCGATCTATCTATGCGGGGTAACCATGTATAAAATGACCAAAGATTCAGGCCATCTGAAAGATGCCTACGAACGACTGCATAAAGAGTACCCGGGTCATATATGGACCAAAAGAGCCGATCCATTCCGTTTACTGTAACACGGCAGCACCCCCGCAGTAAGGGTTGTGGAAAATTCTCCTCCGAGAGGAGTATGTCCTGCCGCACAGGACAATGCCATCGTTTTTGTTGGGGATTGCATTAACGCGCGAATGGAAAAAGGGGCCACCAGCCAATGCATCAGGATAAACCGTATTTTTCGTCAGGTTGGCATAGCATATGCTCAAATAGAAGAATAATCGGTAGGAAAGCTTCCGTCCGGACAGGCAGATAGTGAAACAGCGGAAAAAACCTGTTAGTGTGGATGCCCGCTCTCTATAAACAGGAGGAACACATGGAAATGAAACACGTTTATGTTCGACAAGTTGAGGAGCAGTTAACCGAATGGAAACTGCAGATTGACAGCCTTGAGACAAGAGCCGGTAAGGCAGATGTCGAGGTCAGAAAAGTGCATCTGCAGAAAGTGGACGACTTGAAAGCCAAGCAAAATGCTGCCCAGGTCAATTTAAAAAATCTCAAGGAAGCCAGCGAAGAAAGTTGGGAAGATCTGAAAATAGGCTATGAAGAACTTCAGCGGGATATAAAAGAAGCCATTGCCAACGTCCATACCTCAATGAAGTAACTGCATATCAGCCTATTGACGATACGCTCCGGCTGCAATTTAAAACATTAAAAATCAGGGAGCACAAGACATGGATGCAAAGGGATATCATGAACAGCTCGACAAATTAAGCCCGGCCACTCTAGACATGCATCGGGCAATTATGTCGCTCATGGAAGAACTGGAGGCAGTAGACTGGTATAATCAACGCGTGGATGTATGCCGAGACAACGAACTGGTGGCAATCCTTGAACATAACCGGGATGAGGAAAAAGAACATGCAGCGATGCTTATGGAATGGATACGCCGCAAAGATGCCACCTTTGAGAAAGAATTAAAGGATTATCTCTTCACCGAAAAACCTATCGCCCACAAGTAACAGGGATTCTTAACCCATAATATTATCCTTACAAGGAGCACAAAGATGAAAAAATTATCAATGGCATTACTAATAGTCTTATCTCTGCTTTTTCTTCTGTGTCTGTCTACCACAGGTTTTACGGCTGAAACCAAAGATTATTCGTCAACGATCAAGGTCTTTAAAGACTCCCCGGTGGTGCAAAAGTTTTTTGACGACGCCTATGGCTATGCGGTCTTTCCAGTAATCGGTAAAGCCGGCTTTGTGATCGGCGGCTCCTATGGAGAAGGCCAGGTATACAAAAAAGAGGTCGTGACCGGGAAAACGACAGTCATTGAGGGTTCGATTGGATTTCAGGCAGGTGCCGAAGCATTCAGCGAGATAATTTTCTTTAAAGACCAGCGGGCATACGATGATTTTACCAGCGGTAATTTCGAATTCGGTGCGACCGCGCAGGCAGTAGCCATAACCGCCGGAGCCGAAGCTGGAGCAAGCACGACCGGGGTCAGTGCCGGAGCAACGGCTGGGCCAAAAACCGGGGCACAGGCGGAAATTGATTACTATAAAGGCATGGCCACATTTGTCCACGCCAAAGGGGGCTTGATGTATGAGTTCTCGATCGGTGGTCAGAAATTTACCTTTCAACCTCTATAACGACCTCGTGTCTTACGGCGTTTTGAGCTGAGCAAATCGATGTAATCGCCGAAAGATATTCGAACAGCGTACTGGTACTCTCCTCCCCACCGGGGAGGAGAGAGTTGTGATGGCCCAAAGACAACTGCACTCTCTCTATTACCCCATCTGGGGCAGCTTTATCATCGTTGTCTTCGGAGTTTTGTATTTAGCTCAGACCATCTTTATTCCCATATTATTAGCCATCTTGACCACATTTTTGTTAAATCCCCTCGTCGCATTCCTCGGCAATAGACTGTTGATTCCCCGATCGATAGGCGCCGGTATGGTTCTTATTTCCCTCTTTGCGGTTATTATAATCACCGGCGATACCCTCACCGAACCTGCTTTCATGTGGTTTAAAAGGCTTCCCGTCGAACTCAAACAGAGCGAGATGAAGTTGTCTTTTTTAAAGAAATCTATCCAGAACGTCCAGGAAACTACCGACAAAGTCGGTAAAATAGCTGCAGTTGAACCGAAAGAGAAAAAACCGCAAACCGTGGTGGTGGAAGGTCCCAATTTGTTCAACAGAATAATCGACAGTACCCAATCGTTTTTGGTAGGTTTACTCTCCTATATCGTTCTGTTGTACTTCCTGTTAACCTTCAGCACGGCGCTGGCTCGAGACGCCGGCAAATTGTTGGAAAATAAGAAGCATAGTCTCGCTCTGATCAAAATTGCCCGGGAGGCGCAGACCAGGATCAGCTACTATCTCCTGGTGATTACGGCAATAAATATCATCCTCGGCTGCCTCATTACCCTGGCCACCTGGGCGACAGGTTTGCCCAATCCTCTGGTCTGGGGGGCCGCAGGGGCATTACTCAATTATATTCCCTATCTGGGACCGGCAATAAATATCAGCATCGTTGCCATGGTAAGTCTTCTCAGTTTCGATACCATGGGGCAGATTGTGCTGCCGCCCATTTTATTGCTGATTCTCAATATTATTGAGGGACAGATAGTGCAGCCCCTCACCGTCGGCCGGGTCTTTACCATCAATCCGGTCCTCGTTTTTCTGTCGATTATTCTATGGGGCTGGCTGTGGGGTGTCGCCGGCATATTTATGGCGGTGCCCATCCTGATGATTATCACAATTATTTTTGAGCAGACGCAAAAATTCAGCCTGGAAGCGGCAGAAGCAAGAAGCCGAGAGGCATCGCTTGCGCCGGACAAAAATTCCGGGTGATACAACCGATTCGTTTAGGGAGGGGAATGTTATGCCAAAGTATCGATTAGTCGTTGCCGAGGATCATGTCGTTATGCGCGAGGGCTTATGTTCCATGCTGGAATCAACCGGGCTGTATGAAGTCGTTGGCCAGGCGGAAAATGGTCTGGAAGCGATCCAATTAGCACAAAAAGAACTTCCGGACCTGATGCTTTTGGATATTTCTATGCCGAAACTCAATGGACTTTCGGTAATCCATGATCTTAAAAATAAATATCCCAAGATAAAATATATTGTTCTGACAGTGCATGACACAGAAGAATATCTGCGGGAAATATTTGGTGCGGGTGCCAATGGATACTGCCTGAAAAAAGGTGATTTCAGCGAGCTTCTCATCGCCATTGATACAGTCTTACAAGGCAAACCGTATGTCAGCCCGCATATTACCCAGCCGCTTCTCGATAGTTTTATGGACGGCAACAGAAAAAATGTTCCCACCTCCTCATCGGGCAAAGCCCTGACCAAGAGAGAAAATGAAATTCTCAAACTGGTCGGTGAGGGCTATAAAAATAAAGAGATTGCCGAATTTCTCTATATCAGCGCCAAGACGGTTGAGAAGCATCGATCAAATCTCATGGCCAAGCTCGATCTGCATAATTCCGCCGCGCTGACCGCCTACGCGATCAGGATGGGTCTGGTCTTGCAGCCGACATAACAATGACAAGGCGCCGGCGCAAGCCATGGTTTGAAGTTCGCTACAGTGGTTCGGCACAATTCCACTCAGCATGGATGGTTGTGCCACCGGGGTGAGCGTCAATGGTCATGGTTCCATCCGACAGTTCAACCCGGGACTGCATATTACGGAGTCCCAGACCTCTATCCGACATATCCGCACCGAGAATTTCCGGTTTAAGACCAACGCCATTATCGGCAATGGTGAGGATCACCTTATCACCCATTTTTTGTAAACCAAGCTTTATTGCCGTTGCCTGACTGTGTTTGGCGGCATTGTTGAGCGCCTCCTGAGCGACCCGAAACAGATCAATTTTTATGAGAGGAGGAATATCACTCTCCTCAATCAAACATTTAAGCGTCGTGGGCATATCGGCATAGATTTCATTATGCTTGCGAACCAGCCAACTCAGTGCGGCAAGTATGCCCATGTCATCGAGCCCGGGGGGACGCAGCGATGTCGACAGACGCTGGACCTCATTTATCGTATCGGTTATCAATGCCGATAACTTGTTCACCACCAGGTTGTCGATGTCCTGCTCGGGCGCCCGCTGCAGTTTTAATTTTTCCAGAAGATATTTTGCCGCACCAAGATTGCCGCCAATAACATCGTGCAGCTCCAGGACAACGTTTCTTCGTTCATTCTCCTGGGCAGAGATAAGGTCTCGGGCCAGCAGACGATGCATTTTTTCGGAATTTTCCAGGACCAATCGGGCATGGTCTCTCGCAGTTACGTCCTCGATATGGCTGATCACATACCAGGCATTGTCAACACTCTCGTGCGTCACGGTAACGCTGATTTCGGCCGTAAGCCAATCGCCGTTTTTTTTCCTTAAGCGACTCTGCATTCGTACAGCTGCCAGCTTCTCATTGCGCAAGAAGCTGACCTGTCGGCGAAAATGTACTGCGTCCTGGGCTAAAAAGATGTCCACCAGAACGTCCATAGTCCTGAGTTCTTCTCTACTGTAGCCGACAGCTTCGCTCAAGGCAGGATTGGCTTCTATCATCTGCAAATATCTGTCAAAGATCACTATCCCTATAGGTGATCCCATAAAAATATTATACATCACCATATCACTTCCCAGCGGTAGTATGGACATCGTTTTCCTGGCACGATCCATGCAATCACTCCTTATACTGAAAACACCTGGATTTCTACGGTCAACTACATGATACACGGTATCAATGATAATCATTACAGGTATGATAGTAATGTCATCATCGATGATAGACAACAGACTGGAAGATTTAATTTTTTGGTTCTTCCAAATGGAACCTACGTGCAATATGATCGCTCAATCTGTTACTGTATGCCGCTTTGGTGATGGAGCTCAATTTCAAACTGTTTAACTTTAACGAGTGACGACCATGAGGACAAAAACACCACTTTTATTGCTTGTTATGGGATGCACTCTCGTTTCTCCTCTCGGAACCGCACCAGCAGCGGAGGTGGGGTTTGGCTACGGCAGGGAAACGCACAGTGAAACCCAGTTGGAACAATATGAAATATTCGACCGACACCCTTTGCCCTATACCGCCCAGTGGGGCGACATCTTCAAGCTGTCTACAGCGGTAGAATTCGGTGCTGCGCTGATCCACTATTATGGGCCGGATGAAGCCGTTACAGGGAGATTTTCAGCTACTCCGATGGTCATTTTATCGCCGCATAACAAGATCAATATTATCGCCGGCATCGGCGCCGGATTTATGGTTGGCCAAACTGAATTTGGGGAGCACGATCTCAGTGGACCTTTTCTGTTTACCGGAAAAGTCGGTTTGCAGATTTTGCTCGGAGAAAGCTGGGGTATCGAATATACTTTTTTTCACCAATCCAATGGGAGCATATATGACAGTAATGACAGCCTTAATATGAACGAACTGGCCGTAACTTTTCGTTTCTGAGCTTCTTGTTTTCCTAATCATGATGGTATCGAAAAAAGTCAACGTAGGGCACACACACAGGTGTGCCCCGACGGGAAATATAATGAAGAGTTTTTACGAGATGCGCCTGCTACAAGATATATGTTCATTCTGCTGATTAGCCTCGAGGCCATCGGTCTCGCAATCATTCCACACGTGCTGCTTTCCAGCAAAAGATCGGTGTCCAAGCTGATCTGGATCGGTGTTATAATTTTCCTGCCGGGCATCGGCAGTATCGGCTATCTGCTGATCGGCAATGACCGTTTGCGACGGCGCCGTTTTCGACGACGTGCCTCTCGACGCACGCACGCTAACACCAAGGCCGAGACGATCGGTCATTTCACTGGACTTGAGCCGGGGGAGCAGGAAGTACTATCCACATTGTCCCGACTCTGCCGACAGCCGATAACCGCGATAACCCGAGTCGACGCGTATTACAGCGGCAAAGAGTATTATCCGGCGCTGGTGCAGGCGATTCAGGAGGCCACCCACTACGTTCATGTTGAAGTTTATTTGTGGCACGACGACCAGACGGGGCAAAAAATTCTGACGGAACTGATTGATGCCGCACGGCGTGGCGTTGAGGTCCGCGTCCTGGTTGACGAAATTGGTGCCATAGAGGTAAGTGAGCGATTTTTCTCACCCCTGATTGACGCAGGCGGTCAATTTTCCTGGTTTTATACGTTCCATCCCCGCCGCAACCGCTACTTTTTTAATCTCAGAAATCATCGCAAACTGCAGGTGATCGACGGCCACCTGGCTTTTATCGGCGGCATCAATATCGGCGAGGAATACGAGGGACTCAATACGACCATCGGCGAATGGAAAGACCTGCAGGTTAGAATCGAGGGTGAGGTTGTCCACCATCTCGACGAAGTATTTCAACGTGACTGGTATTTTGCAACGGAAGAGGAAATCACCATACGCGGACAAGCCACCACCGGCCAATCGGTCAGCAGGTGTCCGGCGGTCATCATCGAAAGCGGTCCGGATGCCAACTACGGCCTTGCCCTCACCAGCCTGCTGACAATTATTAATTATGCCCACAGACAGCTGGATCTGTTCACCCCGTACTTTGTGCCGGATCCTGCGTTGATCAGTGCCCTGCAGATCGCCGTCGCCAGAGGTGTTATCGTCCGTTTGATGATCGCCAAAAAAAACGATTACCAGTTTTTAGTCGATATCAGCCGCTCTTTCTACGACGAACTTCTCGCTGCCGGCATCCATATCTATGAATACGATGTCTGCATGCACCATTCGAAAATGGTTCTTGTCGATGCCACCTGGATCCAGGTGGGCTCGGCTAATCTCGATGCCCGGTCGATGTATTTAAATTTCGAGCTGGGGTTGTTTTTCAAATCTCCGGAGCTATGCCAATCCATGGATGCCTATATAGAGCAGCTGTTCACCGACTCGATGCGGGTTGATCGAGAAAGGTTTGGCCGGCGCTCCCTATACCAGCGCTTAAAACAGGGATTTCTTGGCTTATGGGCACCGATCCTTTAGGAACCCCCGACAGGCTCTAAGTTCAATAATCCTGCGGGCTATTCTATGCGCTGTTGCGCCGTCTCCAGGGCGAGTGCTTTATCTTTGGTAAACAGTTTCCATTTCATCTCGGATGAATGGATGCCGGCTTTTTTATCCTGCCCGCGTGCCAGATACCAGTGGCCAAAACGTTCAACGGTGGCAAAGGGGTGGTTTTCGGTACAGAAGAGACCGCAGGGCTTGATCTCCTGGTAGTAAATCGTTTCATCCGGGTCGTCATCATAGGACATATTTTTCGGCAGCTCTATCTGCGATACATCAATCTTCGCTGCTTCTTGTTGATCCAGCCAGTCGGAAATATTCATGGACACCTCTTAAAGGTTTGCAACCATCGTCGTGGTCTTGTATTGACCGGATCGCCGGGTCCTCGTCCGGTGACCTGCCTTATGTTTGGTGTATTATAAATCCGGATGCAGCAATTACAATTGATGGTGTCGTAAAAAATTCATCATTACAACCTCCGCAGGGGCAGTCCTGTGTGTGCCTTTTTCTCGTCGCAGAAGGTCCCAGCTAGCACATGGGAACCAGATCCCTAAAATCTACTGCTGGTTTCGGTCCAGGATACTCCTGATTTTATCCGCCAGTTCCTTTTTGGCAAACGGCTTCTCGATAAAATCAACGGTTTTTTCCAGCACTCCGTGCTGCACAGTTACGGCTGCGGTATACCCGGACATAAACAACACTTTGAGATTGGGAAACAGAAACTTCATTCGCCCGGCCAGCTCACGGCCGTTCATCTCCGGCAATACCACGTCGGTGAGCAACAGACTGATCACCCCATCGAAACCATTGGCCAGCCGGATGGCCCCCGTTGGAGTACCGGCCGGCAGAACCCGGTACCCAAGTTTTTCAAGCATTGCCGTGGTCATCGTTAAAATCAAGGCCTCATCTTCCACCACCAGAATAGTTTCGTGCCCGCCCGTTATAACTGCCGGCATCCCGGTTTGCTGAATTATTTCCTTAGTCTTATGTCGTGGCAGATAAATCTTAAAAGTTGTTCCTCTTCCGGGTTCGCTATAGACGTTAATAAAACCTTGATTTTGCTTAACGATACCATACACGGTGGCAAGGCCAAGGCCGGTCCCTTTGCCCGATTCCTTGGTGGTAAAATACGGTTCATACAGATGCGATTTTACCTTTTCATTCATGCCGCAGCCATTATCGCTTACCGCCAGCATGACATATTCCCCCATCCAGTATCCTGGATGATCTGCACAGTAGGCAGCATCAAACATGGTGTTTCCGGTGCCGATTGTGATTTTGCCGACATCGGGAATAGCATCCCGGGAATTGACGCAGAGATTAGCGAGGATTTGATCCAGTTGCGATGGGTCCATCTTTACCGGCCACAGTCCCACATCCAACTGCCAGACAAGATCGATATCCTCGCCGATAAGCCGCTGGACCATCTTCAACATGCCCGATACTGCATCGTTTAAATTCAGCACCGTGGGAGATATCACCTGCTTACGAGCAAAAGCGAGCAACTGCCGGGTGAGTTCGGCGGAACGCTTCGCCGCCTTATGTATTTCTTCCAGCTGTGCATAAAATGGCTCAGCAGGACTTAATTTTTCCTGTATCATCTCTGTATGACCAAGGATGACGCTCAGCATATTATTAAAATCATGAGCCACCCCTCCTGCCAAACGCCCGACAGATTCCATCTTCTGGGCCTGCAACAGCTGCTCCTGCAATTTATACCGCTCCGTCTCGTCCTGCTTATATGCGGTGATGTCTTGAAAGACACAATAGGTCTGTTGAAAACGATCCTGCGCATCCTTGCCGATTTTCCCATTAAAGGAGACCGAGATAAAGCTGCCATCCTTTCTGCGCATATCAAACTCCACCCCTATAACTTCGCCGACAGCCTTAAAGCGGGGGAAATTTTCTTGAAAATGCTCCTGCCAGTCAGGATGAAGAAATTCGCTGAAATTTCTGCCCAGCACTTCTTGTCTTCTATAACCGAGGTTGTTCAGCCACGCCTCGTTTACTTCAAGAAAACAACCATTCTCATCAAGGGACTGATAAGGCAAGGGAGATTTATTATAGAGATCAAGTAGATAACTATTTTCATTTGCCAGCTTGGCAGCCTTTTCTTCCAGTTTGGACAGACGTTGGCGCAGCTCGATAAGTTCATCAGAAGCATGATTATTATGAGGAGGGCGAATTGACATTATACGACTCTGTTTTTAAAATGTATGGTTTATCTGGATCTGCCCCAAGGGGGGTTAAAGACAACGGCTGGTTCATCCTTTTATAACAACAGACAGTATAATATACCTGCAGGCAAATAATAGGGACGGAAGTGAGGAGGGCAAAGTGGGGGGTAGAAACTACTCTTTTGCAAATTGTGAAAGCTGGAGCAGATAACTGCGCAGGTTAACTTTCTTGTTTTGAATACCTAACTTAGTGCGGATATTTTTGCGATGGTATTTTACCGTATGCGGTGAAATTTGCAACTCCTTGGCAAGAGAATTGATGGTCATGCCTGAAGCAACACGACTAACGATCTTATGTTCCATCGGTGTAAAGTTATGCTCTGAGACGAGCATCTTCTTGGAAAAAGGAGAGAGCATCTGCTGCATCCCCTGTTCAATCAATTTGAGATACTGAATGTTTTGCAGATCACGACAACTCTCTTGTAACTCTTGCACATAGGGGCGGACGAACTGGTTATAATGATGGATAATATCTGAGTGCAGATGATCCAACTGCTCGTTTTTCTGGTCAATGATTACCTCAAGGGCAATATTTAATTTAGCCAGCCTGGCATTTTTTTGCCGAAGCTCGGCGTCTCTTTGCTGCAGCGTGCTCTCTATTTTTTTGAAATCGGAAATATCCCGACCCACCGCTTGGATTTCGATTAAAGCATTTTCGGCGTTAAAAATGCCTCGATTAACAAATTGTACCCATCGGAGGCTGCCATCTCCTCTATAGACTCGGTTCTCGTGGACCATGACTGGATTTGCAACCGACAAAAGTTTCAACTGCCGGCGTATGTTTGGTATATCCTTCTCATAGGCGATTGGTTTCCAGCTTTTGCCGACAAATTCCTGGCGATCCTGGTTAAAAAAACGACACCATGCTCCGTTAACAAATAAAATTGGCCCATCCGTCATAAAACGACAAATGATTTCCGTCTGGTCCTCCACCACCGATCGGTAGCGTTGCTCAGCGATTTCTTTTTCTTTCTGCCTTTCTCTTTCGGCTGTTTTGCTCGCGGTTATATCCCGTATTGTCCCTATCAGTTCAAGAACATTGCCGGTTCCGTCCCGGACAATATCAGCGACGAGATGCCCCCAGGTCGGCTGCCCGGAACGGTCTATTGTGCGGAGCTCGAGATCAAAACCTTTTTCCTCCTTTTGCGCCTTGTTCATGGCGTCATCAAACATCTCTCGATCCTGCAGATGAATGAAACCGATCAACTCGGAATAGCTTATTCGACTCGGCCCATCTTCAAGACCAAAATATAAAAGATCCGGCTCCGGCTGCGAATTACCCTTCTCACCCAAACTGATCCGCCAACTGGTCATTTTACAGACCCGCTGCGCTTTGTGCAGGGTTTGCTCACTGAGACGCAGAGATTCTTCGGTGACTTTGCGATCGGTTATATCCAGAGCTATCCCATTCCAGACCAGCTCACCACTTGCGGTCTTTATCGGCATGGCTGATTGCTGCAGCCATATTCGGCCATCATCGGCTGTGACAACACGATGTTCGAGGCGAAAAGGCGTCAACTCAGTGGCGGACCGGTGCAAAACTTTACGCAACTCGATAAGGTCGCCTTCAGGAATACGATCAAAAACCAGCGAGGAGTCTTTGATTATTGCCGCAGCGCTATGGCCCAAAAAAAGCTGACATTTTGCGCTGATATAATCGAAGCTGTACTCCTCCTGTCGGTTGAGGCGAAGGCTGTAGGCCATGCCGGGGAAGTTGGCCGGAAAACTCTGCAGATCACGTTCGGGTGAACTCTTTTGGTGGAGGTTTTCGCCAAGGTTGTTCTCTTTTTTATTTTCGGCCATTTCATCCTCCAGGTCCAGGTTCTTCCTTGAGCAGGCTCTCACCCTCTTCAGGAGTTCGGGACATGCGCGCCTGGTCACGCAGTTGCACGTCCTCACTCTCCAGGCTGCCTTCCGCTTCGGTGGATACCTGTTGATCCTCGCTTTCGGGCCGAGGCTTTTTCCGCACCGATTCCATTTCTGTTGATTCCGCGGAAGATTGCAATATTTGCACCGGGACACCACTCGGGAAAATTATTTCTCTCGCTTCATCCGGCATGGATATCTGCTCTTTCTCAAAGCCCTGTTTCACCAGGCGGATCAATGAAGACTTCACTTTCAAACCATTGTAGGCAGAACCGTCATACCAGAAATAGATAACCAGGTTGACCGTTGCCGAACCGAGTCGGTCAACCAGAACCAGCGCCTCAGGTTCACCCAGTACCGCCGGGTGGTCGCTCAAAACTTTCATGGCAACTTCCTGGGCATGGGAGGCATTGCTCTCAAAACCAATGCCGACCTCAAACATACCCCGCCGATTGGGATTGGCGGTATAATTGCGGATGATACTTTTATAGACAATGGCATTGGGTATCTGGACATGATTGCCATCCGGATTCATGAGCACGGTACCCCGGGTGGTCACCCGTTCAATAACCCCCAGATTATCGCTGATTTCCACCAGGTCGCCGATACGAAATGGATTGCGGATACTGATCAGGATACTGGCCAGATAATTTTCCAGCAGATCGCGAAAGGCGATACCTGCCACCAGCCCGGCAATTCCGGTACCCCCAAGAACCGTAGTCGATAAACCGGAAAGGCCAGCGACCTGCAGGGCCAGATAAAAGCCCAGCAGAAAAACTAGGATACTTATAACCCGGGCCGCCACATCAGCCAGCAAAGGGTTAAACCGTTTATCCAGCACCACTCGCAGGCCATAGACAGTGAGCCTGGCAACCATGATAACCACCAGCAAAACGACCAGGCCCAGGCCAAAACGCGGCACCCCCTGCAGCAGCGATTCCCATAAGAGGCTGACCTCTTGAATAGCAGGATAGATGTTCCATGGCGATGGTTCGACAACGGTTATACGGTTGACCACCGCCACCACATCGGTAATTTTTCCAGCCAGGCTGCCGGCCCATAACCGGTTATCTTTTGAATTGGTCCGCCCGTCGAGAAAGACGATTCCTTCTTCGACCTTGACGGCGATGTCGGTAAACCAGCCGGTTGCCTTGAGTATTTTGCTGAGGCGCTGATTGATCGTCTGATCATTGGCGTCCGGCCGCACCTTGATTTCTTCAGCGACAGCTGTCTTCTCATCGACAGGGGGTGCTGCATCAGGTTTTTTTTCATCCTGAGCGAAGGCCGAGCAGCTCACCAGAAAGACAATGCTCACGCCAAGAAAGAGCTTACGAATGGACGGAATCATCCTATATGCCAACGGGTATTTCATAGGGATCTTCCTGGTCGTCAAAATCATTGAGTGCTGCCAGTAACAAGTGGTATCGCTGCAGCACATCTTCTTTATCGTTTTGTTCCGGTAAGGCTTTTTCGCTGGTCCGCAAAATCATATCGGCCTGACGATGGATCGCTTGCCGCTGCTCTGTCCGAGTTGTCTGCGCGGCAATAAGAGTCAACATTTCGAGCAGTCGAATGGTCACGGCAACGCTGGTGCTGCCGTATTGGCGGATCTGGTCAAAAGAAGCATTGACCAGCCCGGCGAAGGTGAATGGTTTAATGATCAGACGAAGTTTTCCCTCCTCGTCAAAACAGTTTTCTCCCGGTAATTCGCGGGTGGTAAGAAAACACAGCGCAGCACCCAACTTGTCGATGCAGTCTAATGCCGTGTAGGGATCATTGATACCCGGCGATAGAGCCCGAATGGCAACCTCGACCAGCTGATGAATTGAGTACTCCGCATCCTGCTGCGAGGTTCGCTGCTCTCCGATTGTAAAAAAGGTGGCGAGGCGGCGTGCGGGGCTATCGTCGGCTTCTTTTTCGCTGCTGAGAATCGCCAGGGTGCTGCCGGCGACAACAAACTGCCCTGCTTTAACGATTACCCGGATGAGAAAATTATTTTTTTTGGCGGCGAGCAGCAGTTCATCAAAGTCAATTGCCTGCACATAGCCATTTTCATGGGCGGCAATAGCCCGGGTGACATAATGGGCAACATTGTCTTTTTGCAGCTCGGCAATGGGACCGATTATATCACCGACGTCTTCGTTCTGCTCCAAGGGAAATATGCGTCCATGACCTCGCTGCAATTCCCGGCTGACCGAGGCAATGACCTCATCAGCCTGAATCGAAGTGGCGATATGATGGATGAAAAAAATCAACACCCCGACGTCAAGAAAAGCCAGAAGAACCGCAAAATTAACGGAGAAGTTCGGCACAAAACTCGCCTCGCCGGCGGTATGCACCGAACGTAGCACCAGCAGACAGTAAATAAAAGTGGCGACGAAGGTGCCGAGAACAAACTGGGTCCCTCTATCCTGCATAAAATTACGGAGCAGCCGAGGACCAAACTGCGAAGATGCCAGATTGAGAGCGACAATAGTAATGGAAAAGATAACCCCGGCAACGGTCATCATCGAACCGGCAATAGCGGACAAAACGGCACGTGCCCCTTCCGGCGAGACCACATACGTAAAACCATAAAACCGCAACGAATTTATGCTGAGATCCCGATCGAGAGTGACCATATAAAACGCTATGCCCACAGCCGCACATATCATCAGCGCCGGGATAAACCAGAAACTGCTTCTCAGCGACTCCAGGAATATAATGATTTTTGTTTTCATCTGCCGGATTTCGGGCCCAGAAAAAACCAGGCTATAAGACCGACAATCGGGAGCAGCAGGACGATTACCGTCCAGAGCACTTTCTTCCCGGTGCTCGCCCCGCTCTGCAGAATATTGACAATTGCCCAGATATCGGCAACAAGAATGAGGAAACTGAAAATACCGTTGACATGAAAGTTCATATTATCTCCCGTGTGTGTGGTTAAATATATTAAATACAAGTACCTGACAGGTAATCATTGCCGATATTTTCGTCAAGCGGAACGGTTCGGCCAGGCGCCTCAAGGTATCGATCAGCGAGACAGCGGACGTAATCGTATCGAGCTTTAAGGGACGACCAGAACCGGGCAGTAAATGGTATTGAGCACTTTATGGGTGACACTGCCGAGGAATAATCCGGCGATATCGGAATGGCCATGCGAGCCCATGACTATCAAATCAAATTCTTTCGATTGAGCCAGCTTGGACAATACATATCCGGCAGGACCGGAATGAGTCTCGATTTTATAGTCGACTCCCTGTCCTTCGAAAATGCCCTCAGCTCTTTTCAAGACACCTTTTGCATCGTCTTTGAGTTTTTCCTGCAGATCTTTAACCAAGAGTTCCGGTACCTCCGGCATATTGCCACGCCATTCATAGCAATTAACGATAGTGACGTGAGAACCAAACATTTTCGCCAGATCAAGCGCATATTTCGCTGCATTTACCGAATAGCTTGAGCCGTCATACGGCAGAAGAATTTTGTCAACTTTCATAATGCACCTCCCGTTATCTAAATTGGATGAAGGGGTTTTTGGCAATTGGAGCTGTTCCGAAAGTGCTCTTCTGGCCAAAATCCAGATTTACACGACCATGCTCTAACCAGCCTGCCTGAAAGACTATAATACCTGGCAAGGCGTAATCAAACGGCCGGGACGAAATAGGGACTGCAGATGGCGAATTTTTCATTGCATCATTACCATTCACAACTATATTCTGACATATTCTGAGATCATCAAATGTAGTGGGCACAACTCATCACGCAGGGTTGTAATATTTATCAAGACAAAAGGAGAAAGAATATGGACAAATGGGTATGCACGATTTGCGGCTATGTATACGACCCGGAGAAAGGCGATCCAGACAACGGCGTAGATCCCGGTACTGCCTTCGAAGACGTTCCAAGTGACTGGATGTGTCCGATCTGCGGGGCAGCCAAAGACGATTTTGAAAAAGAAGGTTGATGGCGTCGTAAACAGCTTCATCTTCTTCGTTGTTGCAAATTTTACTATCATTACGACGTACTATAGTACGCCGAAATAATAGTAAAATTTGCACGCCTCGAATATGCAGCTTTTTACTTAGCCATAGTAGATTTAAGGTTTCAACGAGAGCCGCAGGGCCACGCCTCTGGGTGTGCCCTCCAGCAATGTATCGAAAAAGTTATTGGACGCGAAAGATAAGCTTGTGCTCAGTAACCCCGTTATTATAATAGCCTAGGGGATTCCATGTGGCCTGCATCGGCTGTGTGGTCCCGTCGCTGTCTGTGGCACGGGATAAAACCGTATATTCCCCCGGCTGCGCAGCGGTAAAGACAAACTGCCACTGCCGCCAGGCAAAAGGTTCATCCGGGCCGATGAAAGTTGCAGCCTGCCATGTCGTACCGTCATCCGTTGACACTTCGACCGCAGCAATTCTCTGTTCCCCGGCATAGGCAGCACCGAGAACGGTGATATCGCCGGTCGGAAACAGCGCTTTGTCTTCCGGTTGAGTAATAATCGATTTCATAACCAGTCCGGTTACCACCTCACCACTTTTGGGCTCCTGGCCTTTGGCATATATCCGATACACCCTATCCATAAAAAACCCTTCGTAGGGTTCACGCATCAGGGTGATCGTGCTTAACCATTTAACGCAGTTGGCTCCGGCCCAGCCAAGTGCCAGGCCGCGCAGGGGAAAACCGTGCTTCAGCGGCAGAGGCTCTCCGTTCATTTCATAGGCAAGCATGGTCGTGGACAGCGCCTTTTCAATGGGAATGCTGCGGATGAATTTAATCTGCGCCTTACCCAGCGGTTTATCAAAACCTTCAAAGGCCACGTGGTGGGTATCCGGGGCAATGTCCACCTGCTGTAGAAGATCCTTCAGCCAGACCCCGCCCCACACGGCATTGCCGACGCCGCCAATGGTCCAGGGATTACCGGAGGCTTTTTCAGCGAGCAGCGAACGACTGTTTCCCGAACACTCGAGGGTATTGGCGGCAGTTGCCTTAGGCATGCGCAGCAAGGTCTCATAATCGATAATTAACGGTTTGGTAACGTTGCCGCCGATCGTAAGTTTCCACTGAGACAAATCAATTTCCTGCTCGGGGATTTCACCCTGGTTCCGGTCAAAAAAAGCCTTGTTGGCGGTGATCCATGAACGTAAATAACGCTTCGGCGTCTCGGCATTAAGGGGTTTTTCGCTCATAACGCGCTTTTCTTCTTCCATTGATATCCCTCCGTTAATTGGCCAGATATGCGGCAAGAAATGCATCAAAATCAGCTGCATCCGCCGCTTCGAGTTGTTGTTGTTCTTGGCGTGACTGTTCAGCCGTCACTGCCAGATCCTGCAAAATCGCGGGATCCGAAGTCATGGCAAGAAAGGTTTGCCGGTGCTCCCGACTTTTATCCATCACCCACTCGGTATATTCCATACCACTCTCCTCTAAGGCCGCAAGCATCCGGGCGGAGGGCGTCACGGCCTGTTCCGCCAGTTTTTCCCTCTGCGCCTCTACCGCCAGGCTGTACTCGCTCATTAAATGTACCCGATCGAGAAGTTCTCCACTCATTTTTATTTTATCTAGCAGGAGTTCGCCGGCGCAAGCGAGAGTGATTTCACCCCGGGGAGTGGCCAGCAGCAAGCCCGGCTCGCGCCCTCCGGTCAGGACTTTGCGCAGGTTGTCGCTTACCATAAGACATTCCGCCGGAGAGAGATCTGCATCATTCATAAACAGGCAGCTCAGCAAAAAAGCGTCGATGAATCGAGTTTGACAGGTATCGATGCCTGCCGGCAGAAATGGATTTATATCCAATAGTCGAACTTCAATATATTCGACCCCATCTGCCCTGAGGGCAGCAAGCGGTTTGTCTCCCGAGTGGGTGTTCCGTTTGGGCCTGATATCACTGTAGTATTCATTTTCAATCTGCAGGATACTGCTGCTCAGCTGCCGATATTGCCCATCGACCTTGACGCCTATATCTTCATAGGGTGGATAGGGAGTATGAATTGCCTGATCGAGCGAGGCGATATATGTCGGCAGGTGATTAAAGCAAATCTTGAGAGACGATTGCGCTGTAGTCGAATAGCCGAGATCACTCATGCGCAGCGAGGTAGCATAGGGCAGATAGAGCGTGTTGTCGCGCATGGCCTGCAGGGAATGCGTTTTGCCTTTTAAAAAGGAGGCATCCAGCGCCGGGCTGGCGCCAAAGAGATAATAGAGCAGCCAGGAATACCGCCGAAAGTTGCGAATCATTTTAAAATAAGACGACGAGCGAAATACCTGCAGCGGCTCAAGGTTGCCCTGCTGTATCTGCAAGGCCCGCCAAAAATCATCAGGGAGCGAAAAATTATAGTGAATACCGGCAATGGTCTGCATCATTTTTCCATAACGATGTTCAAGACCGACCCGATAAATATGTTTGAGCCGGCCGATATTCGAGGAACCAAACCGGGCGATGGGGATTGCCGCGGCATCGGCGATATGGCAGGGCATGCTGCTTGCCCAGATAAACTCTTCGCCCAGATGACTATAGGTAAAACGATGGAGATTTTCCAAAAATCGCAATGCTCCGCCGCCGTCGGCAAAAACCGGGGTGACGAATTCGACCAGTGCTTCGGAGTAATCGGTGGTAATAGTTTTATTGGTTAATGCCGAACCGAGGACCACTGGATGATCTTTTTGTGACAGCTCGCCTGAAGGGTCGACCCGCAGACCCTCTTTTTCAATGCCCCGCAAGGCCCCCCGTAAAAATACACTGATGCCTTTATTGTCCAGTTGCTCCAGTTGTTGTTCCAGGTTGGATTCCAATATGACACTCTTGTTGAAGATGATCGGATAACAGCCTGCCCGAAGAAGATTTCCTTGTGGAGGCCAGAGTCAATTTATCTTATTAATTGTAAGGGATATATCGCCAAAGGACCTCCGTCAAGGACAGACAACGCCTCCTGGGTAAAAATCATCCTGGCAATATTTTTCGTATCCTCAACTGATTATTGCGCAAGCGCAATGACACATCATATAGCAAAAGCTATCCTTTGTGCTTAGTCTGTATATCCGGCTTAGAGTTTCTCTCAACACCAATCACACACTCAATAAAGGAAGGTGCAACATGAAAAAGCGAAAAATAAAAGACCATATTTACTGGATGGGATCAGTCGATTGGGACAGCCGTCTCTTTGATTCCCTCATCCCCCTGCCCGACGGCACGAGCTATAACGCCTATTACATCGAAGGAAGTGATAAGACAGCATTGATCGACACCAATGATCCTTCCATGGCCCATGAATTAATGGCCCAACTCGAGGGCATCGAAAAGATTGATTATATTATCTCGCAACATGCGGAACAGGATCACTCCGGGACTCTTCAACTGGTTTTACAAAAATATCCTGCGGCAAAACTCATAGTGACCCCCAAAGCAAAAGGAATGCTGCTCGATTTAATGCCGATACCTGAAGAATCTTTTATGACCGTTGCCGACGGGGAAACCCTTACTCTTGGCGGGAAAACCTTGAAATTTATTTACACTCCCTGGGTTCACTGGCCGGAAACCATGGTGAGCTATCTTGAGGAAGATAAAATCTTATTCAGCTGTGATTTTTTTGGCTCACATATTGCGACAAGCGATCTTTTTGTAACCGATGAGGGGCGGGTGTATGAAGCGGCTAAGCGCTACTTTGCCGAGATCATGATGCCCTTTAGAGGGGTGATCAAAAAGAACCTGGAAAAACTCGAATCCTACGATATCGAGATGATCGCGCCGGGCCATGGGCAAATATTTCAGCGTCCGGCACTGATCCTCGATGCCTATCGCCACTGGACCGTCGGTGCACCACGCAACACCGTGGTTCTACCCTATGTATCCATGCACCACAGTACCCAACTGATGGTTGATCATCTGGTTGCCGCCCTGGTAGAGAAAGGGGTAAAGGTCGAACAGTTTAATCTAACCGTGACCGATATCGGCAAACTGGCGATGGCCCTGGTTGACGCTGCGACGATTGTCATTGGTACCCCTACCGTTCTGGCCGGCCCCCATCCGTATGCGGCATATGCCGCTTTTCTGGCCAATGCCCTGCGGCCCAACACCAAATTTCTGTCGATTATCGGTTCCTATGGCTGGGGCGGCAAGACCGTGGAAACCCTTGCAGGGATGATCCCCAACCTCAAGGCCGAAGTCATAACTCCAGTCCTGTGTAAAGGGGTGCCTTCAGAAAGTGACTTTCAGGCATTAGATGAGCTGGCAGCGACTATCGCCGAAAAACACCGGGAACAGAACTATACTGGTTAACAACGCTTGGTGGAGATTGCATGTTGGCTGAAATGGTGACACTCTCAATAAGATCAAATGAGTCGAATAAATCCATCGTGGCTTTAAAAGACAAGCAATCTCCTTTACATTGTCATTCGTTTAAGCTTTCGCCACAGAGTTGATCGGCTGATACCAAGGATTCTTGCAGCCTCGGTTTGCTTGCCACGGCTGAGAATCAGGGCCTGCCTGATCTCCGCCATTTCATCTTTGCGAAGTTGGACCTGGATTTCGCTTTCATGCTGGTCTTGAAGATGTTGTTTGACCAGCTCGGCACTGATTTTTCTGCCTTTCATTGTCGCAAGAATGCGCTCGATGATGTTCTGTAGTTCTCGTATATTTCCAGGCCAGTTGTACCTTGTCAATTCTTTCAAGGCATTGTTGGAAAATTCCAGTTTGCGATTCATTCGAACTGCATGACTATGAAGGAAAAAACGGGCAAGGGTCGTTACATCTTCCATGCGGTCGCATAAAGGGAAAAGCTTGAGTTGCAGAACATTCAGCCTATAGTACAGATCGGCTCGAAATTCATTCTCGATGACCAGACTCTTGAGAGGCTTATTGGTAGCTGCCAGGATCCTGACGTCAACGGGTGTCACCCGATCACTGCCCAGGCGCATTACCTGTTTTTCTTGCAAGACCCGTAGCAGTTTTCCCTGAGTCATATATTTCATCTCGGCAATTTCATCGAGAAAGAGCGTTCCACCATGGGCTATTTCAAAGAGTCCCTCCTTACCTTTATGACTGGCCCCGGTGAAGGCCCCGCTGACATACCCAAATAGTTCGCTTTCGAGAATCTGCTCCGGCAGGGCTGCGCAGTTTAACGCGACGAAGGGTCCTGTTCGGCGGTTGCTGCCGTTATGAATACTTTGCGCAAAGACTTCCTTGCCCGTTCCTGTTTCACCCAGGATCAGGATTGCCGAATCAGTAGAAGCGAAATCCCTGGCCAGAGCCACGGACTTTTGTGATTGGGGGCTGGTGCCGACAATGTTATCAAAGCAGAAGTTGGCAATATGCCCGGACGCAAAAAGGCGTCTTCTCACCTTCGCTTCCATCTGCTGGAGTTTGGTTACATCCTGAAAATTAATAACAGCACCAACAACCTCATTGTTGACCCGGATGGGGATTTTGTTGCAGACCACCTGCTCATTATTAATATTCAGTAGCTGGGCCAAATCCTCCTTTCCGGAACTGAGAACCTCATGAAGTTCGAGATCCGGCCAGACTTCCTGAATTTGCCGACCTGTTGCCAGCGACGCATCAATCTGGGTGACTCTTTCTGCAACAGGGTTGAAGATGGTAATCAATCCTGTTGCATCGACTGAGACTATGCCGTCGTAAGCGTAATCCAGAACCACCCTAAAAAGATTTCCCTTGGCTTTTTCCCGTTGCTTGGCAAGGGCGATATTCTTTGCTTCCTGCGCGGCCTGCTTCATGCTTTCAAAACTGTTCTCTATGACGGCAAAGGGAACACTGTATCTCTTTGCTACCTTTCCTGTAATGGCTCCTCCAACAATGATATCAACCTGATCTTCGATGGCGGCACAAACCTTTTGCTCAACCTCAGTTTCTTCTTCTAAGGGATAAAAACGGATGGATGTGGCAAGCATTGCACCATATTGATTGAGCCCCGATATCATTGGAGAAAAGGCAACAACCCCGATGCTCCGGCCGTGCAGTTTCGCTCTTTCGATAGTCTGAAAAATATCAAGAACAGTGAAGGGGATATCTACCACAGAATATTCGGGGTTGGACTCTTTGATCATGAATGCGGTTTTACCCCGGCTGATAATGATTTCATAACCTTCCTTTACCAGTTTTGCTGCCTGCCTGACACCCTCTTCCATCAGGCCTATCTCAATACGGATATCTTGATGCTCCCCTTGAAATGCCAAGCGGGTTTGCTCTCTAAGAGATGTGTCAGGTAAAATACAAGCAATTATAGACATATATCCTTCCTATTGCGACAAATTAAGACAGGTTGAAACAAACATGCAACAAAATATTAATTTTATCAATGGATTATTTCTAAACGCCGCGATTTATATGGAATATATTTTTGGCACGAATATAGCATATGAAACTATGCCCCAGTCAGAAAGAGTTTCTTAACGATGGTCACTATCCATTCCCTTGCAGAGTTGGTTAATGGTCAACGCTGCATAAATGTTTTTTGAAAGCTCTTCAAAAAACCAACCCTGTCCTGGAGGAAAAAGTATGAAAAGATTTAAATTTGCTGCAATATTGACACTCTTACTCGTCGCAGGATTTTTCCCACTCTCAGCTATGGCGAAAGACTACCCGAGCGAACCCCTGAACTACATCCTTGCTTTCAACCCGGGAGGTGAAACGGACATCACGGCCAGAATTCAGGAACAACCGTTAAAAAAATATTTCCCAGAAGGAGTTATCATTTCTTATAAAGTCGGCGGCGGCGGATCGGTCGGCTGGTCGGAACTCGTCAGCAGCAAGCCGGACGGCTACACTATTGCGGGCTTCAATCTGCCGCATATCGTTCTGCAGCCCCTTACCCGGGGCAATGCCGGTTATCAGACGGAAGATCTAAAACCAATCTATTTTTTCCAGTCCACCCCGAATGTGTTGGTGGTTCGCAACGACAGCCCCTTTAAAACACTCAAAGATCTCGTTGATTTTGCCAAAAAGAATCCGGGCGTGGTCACGGCAGGAGGCAGCGGCAGCAGTTCCGCCAATGATATGGGGGTGATTCTCTTAAATAAAGCAGCAGATATTAAGATTACTTATATCCCCTTTACCGGTTCCGGCGCAGCAACGCCTGCACTTCTGGGCGGTCATGTAGGCTCACTCATGACCTATTCAACCATGGCGATTCAGTACCAGGATAAATTCCGTCCCCTGGCAATCATGTCCGAAGAAAGAATGGAAGTTCTACCTGATGTCCCGACCTTCAAAGAGCTGGGCTATGACATCGTTGAAGGGGCTTATCGTGGAGCAGCAGCTCCTCCCGGAACACCAGATGACAGGATTAAATACCTGGCCGACTCCTTCGAAAAAGTGATGAAGGAACCCGCTGTACTCCAAAAAATGAAAGAGAACGGTTTCAAGTCTGAATTCCTGGGACCTGAAGCTTCAACTGCCCTCATTAAGAAGAAAATGGAAGAGTACAAAGTTCTTCTCGGCGAAATGGGAATGTTGAAAAAGTAATCATTTAAAATTGCTCATCAATTTTTAGGGGCCTGGCCTATCCAGGTCCGGCCCCTTAAACATTCATACTCCTCGAAGGAGAAAAGCAATGCTTGACCATATCCTGCTTGGTTTGACCCATGTAATGACAATTGACAACCTGATGCTCGTGCTGCTCGGAACAGTTGCCGGCATGGTTGTTGGTTCTCTGCCGGGGTTGACCGCAACCATGGCCGTTGCGCTGCTGGTTCCTTTTACCTATACCATGAGTCCGGTCGCGGGTCTTGTCGCCCTGGGGGCCATCTATATGGGGTGCATCTACGGTGGCTGTTTCAGTGCCATCCTGATCAATACTCCAGGTACCCCGAGTTCCATCGGGACGACCTTTGACGGCTATCCACTGGCCAAGTCCGGGAGGGGAGAAGAAGCCATCGTCTCCGCTACCGTAGGGTCGGCATTTGGTGGGGTCGTCGGGGTGGTAGCCCTCATTTTCTTGAGTCCGCCTCTTGCGCAACTGGCCCTTAGTTTTGGCCCTGCAGAATATTTCTGGGTCGGGATTTTCGGTTTGACCATTATTTCAAGCCTGGCCAAGGGATCCTTTTTAAAGGGAATGACCGGGGCTGCCTTTGGTGTCCTGATTTCAACCGTCGGCATCGCACCCATCGGGGGTGATGTCCGTTTCACGTTCGGCAGTACGAGTATGCAGGGCGGCTTTAACCTGATTGTCATCCTTATCGGCCTGTTTTGCGTTCCTGAACTGTTGAACATGGTGTTCAAAGGCGTAAAAAATCATCAGGCTATCGAGTATCACCGCAGAAGCGGAGTCCTTTGGGCAACGACACGAAAGATTTTCTCAAAACCAATTAACCTGATCAGATCGTCAATTATTGGAACAGTGATCGGTATTCTGCCGGGTGCGGGAGGAAACATCGCCAACCTGGTAGCCTATAATGAAGCCAAAAGAGCATCAAAAGAACCGGAAACATTCGGCAAAGGGAATATTGAAGGGGTAGTGGCCACAGAGACCGCCAACAACGCCGTGGTCGGCGGCGGCATGATTCCTCTGGTGACGCTGGGTATTCCCGGCGCTCCACCTGATGCCATCATCTACGGAGTGCTGATGATGCAGGGCTTGCGGCCCGGTCCGGAACTGTTTGCAGAACGAGCCGATATCACTTACACCTTTATGCTCGCCCTGGGACTCTCCGCCATTGTTATGATCCCTGTAGGAATTTTCGGCGGTCGACTCCTCAGTCGTTTTGTCGGTACCTTGCCGCCGAAATTTCTTGTCCCTGGAATCGCCATCCTTACCATCATCGGCTCCTATGCCATCCGCAGCAACTACACCGATGTCATCCTCATGCTGGCATTCGGCCTGGTCGGATTCGGTTTACGGTATCTCGGTTTCCACGGAGCGCCCATTGTCCTGGGCCTTATTCTCGGACCCATCATGGAAGAAGGACTGGTGCAGTCATATCTAATGGGACAGGGCTATTCCTGGCCTTATACAACGCTCTTTGTCAACCCCCTTTCCTGGATTCTGATTGCCATGTCTGCCTTTTCCCTCCTCTGGCCGTATTTTGGCAAATTCAAGGGGCTGGTAAAACCTGCAGGCAGCGGCAAGAGCCAGGTCAACTCAACGGAAAAAAGGAAATAATGATGAATACCAGGATGCGTGATCTTTTAGGCTCTGCCTTTATGCTCGTTTTTGTTGTATCCCTGTGGATGCAGCGCGACTTCACTACTCCCTTTGGTGGTATTTTTCCGGACATCTGGATGGGTATTCTGGTGGTTTTGATCGTGATTACGATACTGCTGGCATGGACGCCCTGGCATGCCGTACAAGAAGGCGAAGAAGAAAACGGAAAATCAACGGGTGGTCACTGGTTTGATATGGCTATCGTCGGGGCCATTCTTTTGGCATGGGCCTTTTTGCTGCGTCAGGTGGGATTTCTGGCCACAGGAATTATCGGTTTCTCAGGTATCTCCTGGTTTCTCAATGACCGGCGAAATTCTGTCCGCGGATTTCTGGAGAGTGCGGTAATCGGGGTGGCCATGGTTGGAGTATTGATTCTTGTCTTTGAATATGGCCTGAAGGTGCCGCTCCCGAAAGGGAATATATTCAACTGATAGTTGTTTTAATAATGGCTTTAATTCAGGAGGTAGTATCTTGAAAAAATTACAAATTGCATCCATCCCGGGTGACGGTATCGGCAAGGAGACGGTTGCGGCTGGTCGTCGGGTTCTGGACACCGTATGCGAGGTCCACGGCGGGGTAGACTTTGCATATCTCGATATTGATTGGAGCTGCGAGCATTACCACCGTCATGGGCAGATGATGCCGGACAACGGGCTGGAAACCCTGCGTCCCTGTGATGCCATCTACCTCGGCGCTGTAGGTTTCCCCGGCGTCCCCGATCATGTTTCTCTCTGGGGACTGCTGTTGCCGATCAGGAGGAATTTCAAGCAGTACGTCAATCTACGGCCGGTTAAATTGATGAAGGGGGTTCAGACCCCTTTGGCTAATCGCCGGCCCGGAGAAATTGATTTTCTAGTTGTGCGCGAAAATAACGAAGGGGAATACTCCAATATGGGAGGACGGCTGTATCAGGGAACCAAAGAAGAAGTCGTGGTCCAGAACACGGTATTCACCCGTTACGGGGTTGAGCGGGTTATACGATATGCCTTCGAACTTGCAGTGAAAACAGGAAGGACAAAGGTGAGTTCGGCAACAAAATCGAACGGTATTAACTATACTATGCCCTTCTGGGACGAAATCTTTGCTGAGATAGGCAAAGAGTATCCCCAGATTGAAAATAACCAGTTTCATATCGATGCACTGTGCGCCAGATTTGTTACCCATCCGCAGGAATTCGATGTGGTAGTCGCCAGCAATCTCTTCGGCGATATCCTCACTGATCTCGGACCGGCCATTGCCGGGAGCATAGGTATTGCGCCTTCGGCCAATATCAATCCGACCAGGGAGTTCCCCTCGATGTTCGAGCCTGTTCATGGTTCGGCGCCCGATATTGCCAGTAAAGGAATCGCCAACCCCATGGGTCAGATCTGGTGCGGCGCGATGATGTTTGATCACCTAGGCTTTGCCGATTGCGGTGAACTGGTGATGCGAGCCCTGGCTGACACCCTTGCCGCTGGTACGACGACGGCTGATATCGGCGGTCACGCGGGCACCCATGAGGTCACCGAGGCGGTATGTACTCGGATCAAATATCTGGCAGGTACTATAGCTTGAACCATCAAGGAGTACGAAATAACACGGTTGAGAATTCCAATGAAAATTGTAGATATTCGTGAAGTGACCAAACCGATCGCCTCGCCGATTCGTAACGCTTATATAGATTTCAGCAAGATGACGCTGAGCCTGGTAGCAGTGGTCACCGATGTCATTCGTGCGGGCCGCCCCGTTGTCGGTTACGGCTTTAACTCTAACGGCCGCTATGGTCAGGGTAGCCTGATCAGAGAGCGGTTTAGACCACGGATTCTTGAAGCCGATCCTGCCACCTTACTAGACCCGATTCGGGAGAATTTTGATCCGGGTCTGATCTGGGACTGCATGATGACCAACGAAAAGCCGGGCGGCCATGGGGAACGCTCGGTTGCCGTCGGGACCTTAGACATGGCAATCTGGGATGCTGTCGCCAAGATTGAAGAAAAACCACTCTTTCAGCTACTGGCCGAACGCTACGGAGATGGCAAAGCACGGCGCGAGGTCTTCGTTTATGCAGCGGGCGGCTACTATTATCCCGGCAAGGATCATGGCGCCTTGCAGGATGAGATAAAAAGCTATACCGGGCGCGGCTACAATGTCGTAAAAATTAAGATCGGCGGGGCATCCCTTAACGAAGACCGGAAACGGATTGAAGCGGTGCTGCAGGTGTTGAAAAAAGGACAACGGCTGGCCGTGGACGCCAACGGACGGTTTGATCTGCAAACGGCTGTGGAATATGCCAAGGCACTCACCGCCTATGAATTATTCTGGTACGAGGAGGCGGGCGACCCCCTTGATTTCGAACTTCAGGCTGAACTTGCCGACCATTATCTTAACAGTATGGCAACAGGAGAGAATCTGTTTTCGATGCAGGATGCGCGTAATCTTATCCGCTACGGCGGCATGCGCTCTGATCGCGACTGGCTGCAGTTTGACTGTGCCTTAAGTTATGGGCTGGTCGAGTATCTCCGAACACTCGAAATGATCAAGAACTATGGCTGGTCCCCAAGTCGGTGTATCCCTCACGGCGGACATCAGATGTCCTTGAATATTGCCGCCGGCCTGGGACTTGGCGGCAATGAATCCTATCCCGATCTTTTTCAACCCTTCGGCGGTTTTCCGGATGGCGTCGAAGTACAGGACGGTTATATCACCATGCCCGAACTATCGGGAATCGGTTTTGAGGGAAAAGCGGAATTATATCACGAAATGAAGGCGTTGGCTTAATCTCCGACGACTGAGAGCCAACTGATATTTTGGATTGCAAGGAGCACTCTATGCAACATGATCAAGCGGTAGCAGTAATGACCGATATCATTGCCAGATTTACCAATTACATCGGCAAACATCTCCCCGACGACATCATGGATAAACTCCGCCGGCTTCGCTCTGCCGAAGACAGTCCGCTGGCCAAGGTGGTGTATGATTCCATGTTTGAAAACCTGGCGAAGGCGGATGAACTCGATCGCCCGTGCTGCCAGGATACCGGCGTTATTCAGTTCTTTCTGAAAGCGGGGGCCGATTTTCCGCTGTTGTCCGACATCAGAGCGATTCTCGACGAGGCCGTGCAAAGAACGACCCGAGAAGCGCCCCTGCGGCACAATGCCGTGGAGATTTTTATCGAGAAAAATACCGGCGACAACACCGGCGACCGAATCCCCTGGATCGACTGGGACATTGTTCCCAATGACTCCAGCCTTACTCTTGAGGTCTATATGGCCGGCGGCGGTTGCAGTCTACCAGGTCAGGGGAAGACCCTTATGCCGGCGGCAGGTTATGAAGGGGTGACGGAATTTGTCTTCGATGTCATGACTTCCTATGGCGTCAATGCCTGTCCTCCGCTGCTGGTGGGGATCGGTATCGGCGGTTCCATCGAGGTTGCGGCCAATCTTTCCAAAAAGGCCCTCTTCCGACCCATCGGATCACGTAATCCCGACCCACGTGGAGCCGAGATGGAGATGCTCATCGAAAAGGGCCTGAATGATATTGGGATCGGTCCTCAGGGGCTCACCGGTCAGAACTCGGTAATGGGAGTTCATATCGAAAAGGCGGCCAGGCATCCATCGACCATCAGCGTGGCAATATCGGTCGGCTGTTGGGCCCATCGTCGCGGGACCATTCGGATCGACAGAGATATGGGTTATGAAATACTTTCCCACAAGGGGGCAGCACTGTGACAATAATTCTGAAAACACCGATCGCAAGCGAGGATGTCGAACAACTGAATATCGGTGATATCGTCTTTCTTGACGGTTACCTCACCACCTGCCGTGACATGGCCCACCGGCGGCTTATCGATCTGGAAATGAAACTGCCCGTCGATCTTGAAGGTATGGCCATTCTTCATGCCGGGCCAATTGTCGCCAAAGACGGGGATGGTTGGCGAATGGTCTCTATCGGCCCAACCACCAGCATGAGAATGGAAGTCCATGAAAAGAAGTTCATCGAACAAACTGGTGTCAAACTGATTATCGGCAAAGGTGGTATGGGACCGGAAACGGTAGAGGGGTGTGGTGCTAACAAGGCGGTTCATGCCGTTTTTCCCGGAGGCTGCGCGGTGCTGGCTGCCAGCAAGGTCGAGCAGATCGAACGGGTCGAATGGCTTGATCTGGGAATGCCCGAAGCTTTATGGGTATGCCGGGTCAAGAATTTCGGGCCGCTGATTATTTCTATAGATACCAAAGGAAACAATCTCTTTGATAAAAACAAGGCGGAGTTCAATGCTAAAAAAGGGCCGATAGTTGCGGAAATCTCAAAACATATCCGTTTTATCAAATAGGATTATGGCCCCGAAAACCACTGCCGGCAAAAATGAAAGGGTCTGAATCATGAAAATTGTCATCGCTCCCGATTCCTTTAAAGAAAGCCTGTCGGCCCTTGAAGCGGCAAAAGAGATTGAAACCGGATTTCGCGAAGTGCTGCCCGATGCAGAGTACTGTATCCTGCCTATGGCCGACGGCGGGGAAGGTACCGTTGCAGCCATGGTTGCCGCCACCAAAGGCTCACTTTTTGAAGCGGCTGTAACCGGCCCTTTGGGGGAAAAGGTCAAGGCTTGTTATGGGCTGACGGGGGATAGAAAAACAGCAATTATCGAAATGGCAGCAGCCAGCGGCCTGGGTCTGATCGCTGCCGGCCTTCGCGACCCGATGAAAACGACGTCATACGGCACCGGTGAGCTGATTGCCGCCGCCCTGAATCTAGGAGCGCGTCACCTGATCATCGGTATCGGCGGCAGCGCAACCAACGATGGGGGAGCCGGGATGCTCCAGGCCCTCGGGGTCAAACTGCTCGACCGTGACGGTCTTAGTATCGGTGCCGGAGGAGGTGAGCTGGCCCAGCTGGATCGTATTGATGTCAGCTGTATGGATCCACGACTGAAAGACTGCAGGGTTGAAGCTGCCTGTGATGTGAACAATCCGTTAACCGGACCGAAAGGGGCCAGTTATATTTTCGGCCCGCAGAAAGGGGCTTCTGCGGCAATGGCGGCAAGACTCGATGATAACCTTGCCCACTTTGCCGAGTTGATTTGTCGGGATTTGAGGGTGCAGGTTGATGCGGTGCCGGGCGCGGGAGCCGCCGGCGGTATGGGCGCTGCTCTTTTAGCCTTTCTCGGTGCAACGCTGCGACCGGGCATTGAGATAGTCGTGGAAGCAGTCGGACTGGATACCGCTATTAAGGATGCTGATCTGGTAATTACCGGCGAGGGGCGCATCGACAGTCAGTCCATCCACGGCAAAACTCCTATTGGGATAGCTGCGGTGGCGGGAAGGTACGGCATACCGGTAATCGGCATTGCCGGGAGTTTGTCAAGCGATGTCGGTGTCGTTCATGAGTATGGCATTGATGCAGTGTTTTGTGTACTCCGTCAGGTCGGCACCCTGGAAGATGCCTTGACCAACGCCGCTGCCAATCTTCGCGCGGTTTCCCGTAATATCGCCGCCACCTTGAAGCTGGCAGGCAGGCTCTACTCATAGATTTATCTTAGGAGCCTGATTATTGTAGACGAACCCACGGCGCCACTTGACAGCGAACGGGCGCTGGCGGCAATTCGGATGCTCAACGACATGGCACGAAAATTCGAAACCGCAATTATTGTGGTCACCCATGACGAAAAATTTATCCCCACTTTTAAGCGAATCTATCATATCCGCGATGGCGTGACCTACGAAGATGCAGGCGAAGGCCGAGAATGTGTATGAGATGCTATCAGACAATTTTATATTTTTCTCGGAGCATCCTGGATAGATGATTGACCATCGAGAAGGCGTTTTCTACGGTTTGTCCCTTGTCTGGGTTGACCAGGCAGCAGGTCGCCGGAGACAGCATACTTTGAGCGATTATTTGTTCAAGATCTACGCCTTTTTTGCCCAGATGCTGCCAGATACCTTCCAGTTTCATCATCAGAAAACCCAGGCTCTCTTTGGCAAATATTTCATAACCGGTCGGCACGATACCCCAGACCAGTACCCCGCCCCGGTCAAGAAATTTTTTAATGGACCCGGCACAGGCGGCAAATATTTCGGCGTTGGTATAAATATCCATCGAAAGAATATCCATATCCAGATTGAGGAGAAAATCCCAGTCAGGATTGCCGCAGAGATGAATGCCTCGCGGGCGGTCAACCATGGCAAAAAAATTATCGAGATCGGTTTTGGCTTTCTGTTCCCCATAACCGGACATTGCCGAAAAAATAAATTGCAGTCCCGGTTCATCGACAAACATAAAGGCATTGGCATTGCGCTCTTTTAATCTGGCGAGCTGAATGTTTATTCTCTTTGCCATAAACTCCATTAAAAAAGGCCTGATGGTATCGTCAAAGAGAATAGGTCTGTCGTCCTGATCCAGAATATTGAAACCAAAACTGACCGGTCCTTCCAGCTGGCCGCGAATAGCCGCCCGGTCGGCAAGATCTCTGGCCAGAAAGTCGTGGTAGACAACAGAATACTGCTTGCTGATATCAAAGTAGGCCGGATCGTCAAATCGGCTCATGGTTTCTTCAAATTCATCAACGAATGTATTCATTGCAAAACGCAGCGTCTTATTTTCCACGTCCAGCACGATACCGGGAAAATGCTCGGCAGCCTGAACGTACATATCTTCGTAATAACTAAAATTCGGCAGTTGCGGCCAAAAGGGAACGTCCAGAGAGAGCGCAAGATCAAGTGCCTGCTGCACATCTGTCTGCGGCATGACGGCCATGGCCGTGGTCAATAAATTTCCGGGGATCGGCATGAGTTTTTCTCCTGTGGATTATATGACATAAGTCAATGACCTGATGTAAAAGATTGTTATACTGGAAATTACGGTACCATTTATTGCGGCATCCGCGAAAGAGAAGAATTGGCATCAACAACGGAGGAACATATGCAAGAGACACCCGGCGGAAAATTTATTCCTGTGGAAATTTCCGAGTTCGATGTGGTCGAGGCAATGAAATCCATTGAAGGCTATATCGACATCACTCCCGGTGACTTTAAAGAAGTGTATCAAGTCGCCTATACTCTTGCGATAAAACGGCTCTTAGACAGTATGACGGCCGGCAATATTATGAGCAAGCCGGCACTCTTTGTTGAGCAGGAAATGGCCCTGGTAAGCGCCGCCCATATGCTTGCTGAAAAACAAATTTCGGGCGGGCCTGTGGTCGACCGTGACGGCCGAGTGGTCGGGGTTGTTTCCGAAAAAGATTTCCTCAAGGAGATGGGTTTTGGTCAAACTCCCTCCTTTATGCAGATCGCTACACATTGCTTAAACAGCAAGAGTTGCATGATCGGCAGGTTACGCAACAGGACAGTAGGCGATATTATGACCAAACCGCCGATAACCGCCAGTGCGGAGATGACCATCGGCGCCATTTCCACTCTTTTTGCCGAGCGACAGATTAACCGCCTGCCGGTGGTTGATGCTGATGGACGACCAATCGGTATCGTCACCCGGTCCGATCTGGCGCATTCCTATCACGCTTTACTGGAGAGGCCAAAATCATGAACTACCTGCAAAAAATGAAAGGCGGTGGCCAAAGTCCACCAAGAGTTCGCCTGCCGGAAGTTCTCTGGTCCTGGATCGGCAGTTTTCTTGGCCTGGCTGCTGTTTCCGTCATCCATTACAAGATACTGGATCAGACCGGTCTGATGCTGATTATCGGCTCGTTCGGAGCGTCCGCTGTCCTCATCTATGGCGCCATTCGCAGCCCGCTCGCCCAACCGCGGAATCTACTTGGCGGCCATATCCTTTCCGCTATTATAGGGGTGACAACCGTGCAGCTGCTCGGTGGGCAACCCTGGCTGGCTGCTGCCGTCGCGGTCTCTGTTTCCATTGCCGTAATGCACCTCACCGGGACCCTGCACCCTCCAGGCGGAGCTACCGCTTTAATCGCGGTTATCGGTGGAGACAGCGTCCATAATCTCGGCTACCTCTATGTTTTGATACCGACCGCATTGGGGGCTATTGTCATGCTCATAATTGCCCTTATCATTAACAATATACCCAAAAACCGGAAGTACCCGGAATACTGGTATTAAAATCTGACGACAATCTTTTTTCATTCGAGGTCAAAATGACAGAATCCAACAGAACTATCGGCGAAATTGTTGCCGAAGATTACCGGACCGCCAAAGTTTTTGAAACCCATGGTATCGACTTCTGCTGTGGCGGAAATATTGCGCTCCAGACAATCTGCCAAGATAAGGGCTTGGACCTTGCCGTGCTTACTCAGGAACTTGAGGCAGTAAAGAGCGAACCAGCCGAGCGCAGTCAAGATTTCGCCTCATGGGAGATATCATTTCTGATTGACTATATAGTCAATGTCCACCATGGATATATCAAAGATAATATGGATAAGATAAACGGATACGCTCAAAAAATCGCCAAGGTGCACGGTGACGGGCACCCCGAGGTAATCGAGATCGCGGCGATCTTCCATAAAATTGCTGCTGAGCTGAAAACCCACCTCAAAGAAGAGGAAGAGATTTTTTTTCCGGCAGTTAAACGAGTTGAGGCAAATAAAAAGGCTGGCACCACTCCGACCGCAGAAGATATTGCAAGCCTAGAAAAATCCTTAAAAAAACTTCAGCAAGAACATGAAGAAGTAGGTGATGCCATCCATAAAATCCGCCATCTTGCCGGGGGATATGCAATTCCGGACAATGTCTGTAATACTTTTGCGCTTACCTACCAAAAACTGAAGGAGTTCGAGGATGACCTGCATAAGCATGTGCATCTTGAAAACAATATCCTGTTTCAGGAAGCGAGGCGAATTTAATGCACTCAAGATCAACCTTTCGATGAGATGCAATTGTGCAAATAAAAATGTCAAATACAATATTATACTGCAGAAAATGGCAGGAGACAGTTGCCTTCTATAATGATGTGCTGAAACTTGAGGTGCATTCTGCAAATGCTTGGTTTGTTGAGTTTTTTTAAACAGTTGTGCGAGGCTCAGTATTGCAAACGAAGAGAGGGCTTCAATCAAGAGCACAGGCCTTTGAGCTATTGGCTATATGAGGAGGCCTGCTCGGACGAAAAGGGTGATTCATCATCAATATAGAATCGTCAATTATAGATAAACCTTGATACCTTCCGGAGGTTGTCGATATGTTGTATTCTGATTCTGGCTTGTTCCATTTCCTTGCCGTACGCATTGTTACATTGACCCGTGGCAATCCGCGCAAATTACTGCCGGCAATCATGGCTGTAACGGTGGCCTTCGTGACCTTTCTGACCATTAAGATACGTGTCAGGGAGACTGCCAAGGGATAATTTTAGAACCTGTCATTGTCTACTCTAGAACCGCTATACAGAATTTTTCTACATATACTCGACTTGCTTTGTAGCCATGCGTGTGCCAATGCGACACGGTTTTGCGCTGCCACCACAGTATGGCATTGGCAGCAGCCAAGGTATCGTCGCGCAGGTAATTTTGATTTACCCAAGCGCTGGTGAAGGATTACGATCTGGAGATCGATTTCCGCATAACTGATATATGAGTTGTGGCCTGTGCTTGAATGCGACCAGTGCAGGATATTCTATCCCCAGGCGATCTCAGTATTTCCACAAAATCCAGTTGGCGAGGTGATGTATACCGACAACAACAAACGTATCGGCTGCCATATCTGCGCTCTGACATGTTCCTGTGGTTTTATTCAGATGGGCATGGGAGATGGGCTGTAGCCGATAACTGAGCCTTATGATTGGCAAGAAATTAATGTGAGTCCAGGAGATTAATATCTAGATCAATTGTATTGATATTCAACAACAGATAACCTATAAATACTAGTCACCGACTTAATTAAAGATCGTTACCCGTGAAACACAGGCACGGACTATTACTTAAAAAACGAACATGGTTCTTTAGTTTTCCGTGTCTGAACGTTTTTCCTTCCCCCAGGAGGTTGTGATGTCCGGTAGAGATTTCATGAAGCGGTTTCGTTTTTTTCGCCCCCGCAGCACCGAAGATGGCTGCCTCGAAGAGAAAATTTCCGAAGATTGGGCGGAAAATCGCTGCGGTCAGCGGGAATGGGAACATTTTTATCGCGATCGCTGGCAGTATGACAAAAAGGTGCGGTCTACCCACGGCGTCAACTGTACCGGCTCCTGCTCGTGGGATATTTATGTTAAAAACGGCATCATCGTCTGGGAAACTCAGGCCACCGATTATCCGGCCTGCGGGCCGGGTTTTCCTAATCATGAACCCAGGGGATGCCCTCGAGGTTCCACTTTTTCCTGGTACACCTACAGTCCTGTCCGCATCAAGTATCCCCTGATTCGCTCGTCTCTGCTGGAACTCTGGCGTGAATCCCTGGCCACCCATGACGATCCCGTCAAAGCCTGGCGCGATATAGCCGGTAATGCCGAAAAGCGCAGCCGGTTCCAGAAAGATCGAGGTAAAGGCGGCTTGGTCCGCCTGTCATGGGATGAAGCGGCAACGATCACTGCCGCTTCTCTGGTTCATACCATCCAGCGCTACGGTCCCGATCGGATCTTCGGTTTCACCCCGATCCCGGCCATGTCCATGGTTGCCTACGCAGCCGGGACCAGGTTTCTCTCCTTGATAGGCGGCTCCGCCATCAGCTTTTATGACTGGTACGCTGATCTGCCGCCCGCCTCGCCCCAGATCTGGGGTGAGCAGACGGACGTGCCGGAGAGCGCCGACTGGTATGAGTCAACCTATATGATCGTCTGGGGGACCAATTTACCCATGACCAGGACGCCGGACGCCCATTTCTTCACCGAGGCCAGATATCGCGGCGCGAAAGTGACGGCGGTGGCCCCGGACTACGCCGAATATGTCAAGTTCGCCGACAACTGGCTACCTGCCCGGGCGGGCAGTGACGCGGCTCTGGCCATGGCCATGACCCATGTGATTATCAAGGAATTCTATATTGATAAGCCCACCGCATACTTTGTCGATTATGCCAAACGCTTTACCGATCTGCCCTTTGCTGTCGTTCTTAAGGCCGCAGGCGATACCTTGGTCTCGGATCGCTTTTTAACCGCTGCCGATCTGGGAATAGAGATAACCAACCCACGCTGGAAAACGGTCTTCTTCGATCGCACGACCGCCAGCTGGGTGGTTCCCAATGGCAGCATCGGTTTTCGCTGGGACGAACTCGCCGGTCACTGGAATCTCCACCTGCAGGATTCCGGGAGCGATGTCATGGTAGATCCGTTACTCAGTTATGCGAGTGATAACGACAGCTGGCAGACCGTCACCCTGCCCTATTTTGCTGATAAAGGCCCCGGATCCAAAAACGGCCGGGTGCCGGCCAAAACCATCAAGACCGCTACAGGCGAGATCCTCGTGACCACGGTATTTGATCTGATGGCGGCTCAATTAGGCATCGCCCGCACCGAGGACGAAGGCCTCAAACAAGACGCTTCGGTGCATTACCCCACCGGCTATGACGATCCCCAGCCCTTCACCCCGGCATGGCAGCAGGCAATCACCGGTGTTCCTGGGCAGAACGTGATCCAGGTGGCACGAGAGTTCGCCGAGAATGCCGACAAAACCCACGGCAAGTCGATGATCTTTTTAGGCGCGGGCACTAATCACTGGTATCATAGCGATATGATCTACCGGGCCATCGTCAATTTGACCACGCTGTGCGGCTGCCAGGGCGTCAACGGCGGAGGCTGGGCCCATTATGTGGGCCAGGAAAAAGTCCGGCCCCAGGCCGGCTGGTCCCAGCTGGCCTTCGGTCTTGACTGGACGCGCCCGCCGCGGCAGCAAAACGGTACCTCATTTTTCTACTTTGCCACCGACCAGTGGCGTTATGATGATCTGAACGCCGAAACCCTTCTCTGGCCGATAGCCGGTGGCGATAGCCCTAAACATATGGCCGATTATAACGCCGTTGCCGTCCGCCTTGGCTGGCTGCCATCCTATCCCCAGTTCAATCGCAACCCCTTGGATATCTGCCGGGAGGCGGTGGAAAAAGGCGCAGCCACCGATGCGGATATTGTCGCTCATGCAGTCGAACAGCTGAAAAGCGGCTCCCTGCGCTTTGCCGTCGAAGACCCCGACCACCCCAATAATTTTCCCCGGGTCCTCTTTCTCTGGCGGGCTAATCTGCTTGGGGCCAGCAGCAAGGGCCATGAATATTTTCTTAAACATCTTCTTGGCGTTGACAACGCGGTGCAGAACGCCGAGAGTACGCTTCGTCCCGAGGAGATAACCTTACGAGACCCGGCTCCCGAAGGAAAGCTCGATCTTCTGGTCACCCTGGAACTGCGCATGTCCACCAGCGCCATGTACTCCGATATCGTCCTGCCGGCTGCTGGCTGGTACGAGATGCACGACCTGAGTACCACCGACATGCACCCCTTTATCCATCCTTTCAATCCGGCGGTGGATCCGCCCTGGGAGGCAAAGACCAGCTGGGACCAGTTCAGCGCCATCGCCGAGAAATTCTCCGAGCTGGCGTCGGTGCACCTCGGTGAAATGAAGGATCTCGTCGCGACTCCGCTGCTGCACGACAGTCCCGGAGAAATTGCCCAGGCGGAAATACGTGACTGGCGCAAGGGGGAAACCGAACTGATTCCAGGCAAAACCATGCCCCAGTTGTCGGTGATTACCAGGGACTTTGCCAATGCCTATAAAATGATGACCGCACTGGGGCCTTTAGTCCATAAGGTGGGTGTGGGCTCAAAGGGTGTCGCCTGGTCGGGGGAAGAGGAGTATGCCGAGCTTGCCGCCGAGCTCGGGACGGTGATCGCCCCCGGCAAAAGTTACGGCATGCCTTCGCTTGCCACCGGTAAACAGGCAGCCCAGGTCATCCTGAAACTGGCGCCCGAAACCAATGGCGAAACCGCGTTTAAGTCCTGGGCGGGGGTGGAGAAAAAGAGTGGCCTCTCCCTTACCCACCTGAGCGCCGGACGCCGGGACGAGAAGATATCCTTTCATGATATCACGGTTCAGCCGCGAAAAATAATCACCTCACCGGTCTGGAGCGGCATTGAATCGGAAACCAGGCGATATTCGCCCTTTGTGATCAATATCGAGGAAAAGGTGCCGTTTCGGACCCTGACAGGTAGGGCCCAGTTCTACCTGGACCACCCCTGGATGCTCAATTTTGGGGAAGGACTTCCGCTTTACCGGCCTCCACTCAATCTACCGTCGGATAATCATCCCTACAGTGCTACGGAATCATTTGCCAAAATAAATCGAGATCTGGCTGATGATGAGCGAAAAACTCTGGCCCTCAACTACCTGACGCCTCATTCCAAGTGGTCAATCCACAGCACCTATTCCGATACCCTGATTATGCTCACCCTGTTTCGAGGCGGTGAGGCCATCTGGATCAGCGATGTCGACGCCCGAACCCTGGAAGTAAAAGACAATGAGTGGCTCGAGTGCTTCAATGAGAACGGTGTTCTTATGGCCAAGGCCGTAGTCAGCCACCGGATTCCACCTGGTGCGGCGTTCATGTACCATGCCCAGGAGCGTCTTATTAATACTCCGGGCTCCCCGCTCTCCAATCAGCGGGGCGGCACCCACAACAGCGTAACCCGAATAATGGTGAAACCGACCCATATGATCGGCGGCTACGCCCAACTCAGTTACGGCTTCAACTATTACGGTCCGGTCGGGTCCCAACGGGATGAGGTGATCGTGGTACGTAAAGCCGGGGAGGTGGATTGGTATGAAGATTAAAGTCCAGATGTCCATGGTGCTCAACCTGGACAAGTGTATCGGCTGTCATACCTGCAGTATTCCCTGCAAAAATGTCTGGACCACCCGCACCGGCGCTGAATATATGTGGTTCAACAATGTGGAGACCAAACCCGGCATCGGCTATCCCCGTGAGTGGGAAAACCAGTCGACCCACAAAGGCGGCTGGATTATGGGCGGCGGTCACCTTCGCCTCAGGGCCGGCGGACGCTCGCAGAAGGTCTCCCGTATTTTCCATAATCCTGATCTGCCCGGTATTGACGACTATTACGAGCCCTGGGACTATGATTATGCAAGCCTCATCGACACTCCCGGCAAAAAATACCAGCCGTCAGCCCGACCGAAATCCCAGCTGACCGGAGAACCCATGCGGATTGCCTGGGGACCCAACTGGGATGATGATCTGGCCGGCGTCTGCGAGACCGGAGAGCGGGATATCAATTTCAAAGGTCTTGATCACGCCATATATCTGTCTTTTAAGCAGGCCTTTATGTTCTACCTGCCGCGTCTGTGCGAGCATTGCCTCAACCCGGCCTGTGTCGCCTCGTGCCCCTCTGGAGCGATGTATAAAAGAGACGAAGACGGCATTGTTCTGGTCGACCAGGAGCGCTGCCGCGGGTGGCGCTACTGCGTGTCGGGTTGTCCCTATAAAAAAGTCTACTTCAACTGGAAAACCGGTCGATCGGAAAAGTGCATTTTCTGTTACCCACGGCTTGAGGCTGGTCTCACCACGCTTTGTGCCCATAGCTGCGTCGGTCGTATCCGCTATGTCGGCGTAGTTCTCTACGATGCCGACCGTATCCATGAAGCCGCATCGGCGGCAACTGACCGGGACGTCTATCCGACCCAGCTGGATCTGTTTCTCGACCCGTCTGCGCCGGAAACGATTACTGCAGCGCGAAGCCAGGGCATCCCCGAACATGTAATGGCTGCTGCCAGGCGGTCGCCGATTTATACCCTGGCCAAAACCTGGCGGCTGGCCCTGCCGCTGCACCCGGAATTCAGGACTTTACCGATGGTCTGGTATATACCACCACTCAGTCCCGTCGAAACAATGGTTCAAAACGAGGACATCAGAACAGCAGTCGATAACCTCAGGATCCCGGTAAAATACTTAGCCAATCTGCTCACCGCCGGAGACGAAGAACCGGTTCGCCTTGCCCTGAAACGGCTGGCGGCAATTCGGGCCTATATGCGCTCGGTACGGGTGGAGAACAAACCTGATGAGAGCATCGCCACCTCCGTCGGCCTCGATACAGAAACACTGACGAGGATGTACGATCTTCTCGCTATCGCCAGACTTGAGGATCGGTTTGTCATCCCTACCGCCTCGCATCCGGAAAAGAGTCCTCTGCACAGTATTAAGGGATGTGCAGGATTTCCCGATTATCAGTGAACCGGCAAAAAGAAAAGGTGTATGAGATGAATGAAAACGAGCGTGTGCAATGCAAGCTGCTGGCTTTTCTGCTCGAGTATCCGGCTCCTGTCTGGCGTGCAGAACTTGCCGACCTGCACCAGGTCGTCAAGTCGGTAATTGATACGCAACGGCGGGAACTGCTGCAAAGTTTTTTGAGTTATGCAGAGACCACCCCGCCTTTTGCGCTGCAGGAGACATATACCGCCGCTTTTGATCTGGAACCGGCGACCAGCCTGCATCTGACCTATCATCTTTTGGGCGACAGCGAAGATCGCGGCAAGGCCCTGGCACGGTTGCTATGGCTGTACCACCGTGAAGGGTATGACGCCGAGATCGGCGAACTGCCGGATTATCTGCCGATGATTCTGGAATTTCTCGCTCTATGCCCGGAACCCGAAGACGCCGCGCTGCTCTGGTCGTGCCTGAGCACCGTGAGCTCGCTGGCAGAACGCTTGGAAGAAAACGAACACCCTTATGCAGGATTGATCAGGTTGGTGGACGACATCATCGAGCCCTGCCGGCAAGACTTCACGGCAGAGCGTATCAAGGAGGTATGACATGGATCTTAGCAACATTCTGGCATTTGTTGTTTTCCCTTATATTACCCTGACAATATTCACCGTGGGACATCTTTACCGCTATTTGACCGACCATTATAAGTGGAATGCCAAATCCAGTGAGTTTTTAGAAAAAAAACAGTTATTCTTCGGCACGACCATTTTTCACTGGGGTATTATCCTGACTTTTCTCGGACATGCCTCAGGACTTTTAATCCCCCAGCGTCTTTTGGACATGGTGGGTATCGATGGAGCGACCCATACTACAATCGCCCACTTGACCGGCATAGTGGTAGGGGCTGCGGCATTTATCGGTCTGGGATTACTGCTTTATCGACGCATGACCATCCTGCGCATCAAGATGACGACCAGCGTCAACGACTTTATCACCCTGGCCGGGTTGATATTAGTGGTGGGAGCCGGTCTTTACAATGTGCTTTTCGGCGATTTTTATGTTCTGGACACAGTTGCGCCATGGATCAGGGGGATACTCATCTTTACGCCTGATCCGTCGCTAATGCTGAATGTCCCTCTGAGCTACAAAATTCATATCTTAGGGGCATTGAGTCTGCTGGCATTTTCTCCTTTTAGTCGTCTTGTGCATATCTGGAGTGCACCTTTCAGCTATTTTTTCCGGAGCTGGGTAGTTTTTCGGCGCAAAGTGGTGGAATATGACTGTGGTCCTCAATAAGAGTAATTCAGGCTATTAAGCCATTACCAACGGCGAAATAGCTATGGCATCGCATTGCATATTCAAGTTGAATCTTCATTGCCATTACCGTGTCTACACAGAGGAGTATATCATGGGAAAGTATTTAAAAGTCAAGCAGGCGATAAAAAGAAAATTTCCAGCAATTGAAAGTGACTCGAGTCTGGGAGCGGCTATAGATCTAATGACAAAAGAAGATGTCTCGGTTCTTGTCGTAAATATAGAAGGAGAACCGGCGGGTCTCATCACTGCCTCGGACGTGGTGCAAAGCCTGGCCAATGACCATGATCTTGAGAAAACGAAAATTTCCACCTTTATGACCGGATGCAGGATCGATGAACAAAATCCGACCAACAAAATATGCGCGCAACTCGATGAAGACGATGACGTAACGTCGGCTTTCAAAGTAATGTACGCAGGAGGAATAAATCACCTGTTCGTTACCGGCGTAAAAAACAAGCTTCTCGGCGTGGTCTCCAACCTCGACCTGATCAAGCTCATAGCTTCCAAGTGAAGGTAGCGCGGAATCTCTTTGCCTTTTTGGAGGATTATAGAAGTGGTTCCATGCTTTACTGCCCGTCCCCTGCCAGTAGCCTGTTTTAGTTTGATAAAGATATTCTAGCAGGTAGTTACTTCGACGAAAAAAGAATGGGTGAATTCACGCTTAAATAGTGGAAATATGCCTTCTCACCCGTGAATGGCGGCTTTTTCAACGTTCAACGCAGCTTCCTTGAGCGCTTCGGAAAGAGTCGGATGCGCATGGAATGTGCGGGCCAGATCCTCGCTGCTGGCTCCGTATTCCATGGCCGTCACCGCTTCGGCGAGCAGATCACCGGCATGTGGGCCTATGATATGGACTCCCAGTATTCGGTCGGTGTCATCGTGGGCGATGACCTTGACCAGCCCATCTGAATCGCCGCGGGCAAGGGCCCGGCCATTGCCTTTAAAATAAAATGTGCCGATTTTTATCGGAACCCCCTCCTCCTGAAGAGAATCTTCGGTTCGCCCGACTGACGCTACCTCCGGGTGAGTGTACACAATACTGGGCATGGCCTGGTAGTTAACATGGCCGTAGCCGGTGACCATATGTTCCACACATGCTACCCCCTCCTCTGACGCTTTATGCGCGAACATCGCGCCGCCGATCACATCACCGATCGCATAGATTCCCGGCAAAGAGGTCTGCCAATGAGAATCCACTTCAATGAATCCCTTTGGATCGACCCTGCCGCCCAATTCCTCAAAACCAAGCCCTTGGGTACAAGGCGCGCGCCCGGCGGCTAAAAGCACCTTCTCGGCCACCAGAGGTTCTTTTCCGGCGATGTTGACCAGGCACCCTTTATCTGCCTGCTCGATCCCGGTAATTTTCGCGCCAAGCAAAAACTTCAGCCCCTGCTTTTTGAAAATACGCAAGGCATGCTTCGACATATCCTTGTCGGCAGTCGGCAGAATCCGCTCGAGATACTCCACTACCGTTACCTCGGAGCCGAGACGATGCCAGACGGATCCCAGCTCCAGGCCGATAGCACCGGCCCCAACCACCACCAACTTTTTGGGGACCGCCGCAAAGGCCAGGGCTTCGGTGCTGGACACCACATATGTTCCGTCAATTGCCACATTCGGCAGCCCGACTGCCCTGCTACCAGTGGCAATGAGTATCGCCTTGCCTGTGAGTTCCAGCTCTTTCTCCCCTGTCACCCGGACCTTGTGGTCATCGAGGAGGCAGGCGGTACCTGTAAACCGCTCGATCTTATTTTTCTTAAACAGGTAATCTATCCCCAAGGTGAGGGTCGTAACGATAGCATCCTTTCTGGCCATCATGGTCGCAAGATCAAAGGAGATGTCGCCGGCGATAATACCGTGGGCTTGCAAACCAGTTTTGCACTCAGTATACTTATGCGATGATTCGAGAAGAGCCTTGCTCGGAATACAACCGACGTTCAGACAGGTTCCGCCAAGAGCAGCCTCTTTTTCGATGCAGGCCACCTTCTGTCCCAGCTGAGCGGCGCGAATAGCAGCGACATATCCCCCCGGCCCGGCACCGATGATCACCAAGTCGTAGTCTATTTTTTTTTCGGCTGTCATAATCAGATCTCCAAAAGAAGTTTCTGCGGTTCTTCTATCCGCTCTTTAATGCTTTTTAGAAAACTCACCGCTTCACGACCATCGATTATCCGGTGATCGTAGGTTAAAGCCAGGTACATTATCGGCCGGATCTGCACTTCGCCGTCAATCGCCATCGGTCTGTCCTTTATCGCATGCAGCCCGAGGATAGCACTTTGCGGGGGATTGACAATCGGCGTCGACAGCATGGAACCATACACTCCGCCGTTGCTGATGGTGAAGGTGCCTCCGGTGAGCTCGTCGATCGTCAGGCTGTTATTTTGGGCTTTTTCCGCAAACTCGGCGATTTTTTTCTCTATCTCGGCAAATCCCAGGCGCTCTGCCCGCCGCAATACCGGCACCACCAGCCCCTTGCCGCCGCCGATGGCAACCCCGATATCACAACTGTCATGGTAGACAATATCCTTGCCGTCGATTGCTCCATTGACCAGAGGAAAATCAAGCAGGGCGGCAACCGAGGCCTTGATAAAAAACGACATGAAGCCGAGCTTCACCCCGAACTTGTCAGCGAACTCCCGACCAAATACCGCCCGGGCTCTTTTTACTTCGGACATGTCAACTTCATTGAAAGTGGTCAACAGCGCCATGGTCTGTTTGGCTTCTACCAGCCTGGCCGCAATGGTCCGCCGAATGGGAGTCATCGGCACCCGGCGCTCTCCGGCCGACGCAACCTCTTGTACAGGTTCAGAGTCGGCAGGAGCTTGTTCCTCCTTTATTTTTCCCGGTGGCTTCATTTCCGCCGCAGCGCGCAGGGCATCCTCTTTGAGAATACGGTCTCCCGGACCTGTTGGAGTCACCCCCTCGGCAGCGATGTCCTGCTGGGCCAGAATCCTGGCAGCAGCAGGCATAACCCTGGCCGCAGACTTTTCAGGTGATTCCTCTCTTGCTTCTTCAGAATCAATCCGGGCACCCGGTTTTTCGTCCTCCCCCGGTGTCGCGGGCACGTCCTGCTGTTCCTGATTTTCCGCCTCGGTATCGATATGGCCGATAACCTCATCAATAACGGCTGTTGCACCCTGCGGCTTGATGATCTTGATCAGTACGCCTGATGCGGGGGCGGGCATTTCCACCGTCGCTTTATCCGATTCAAGGGCGACGATTTCCTCATCGGCCTGCACCGTATCGCCAATCTGGACAAGCCACTCACCGATTTCAACCTCGTTTATCGATTCCCCTAATGCAGGAACCTTAATGTCAACAATCATCGTGTCCTCCAGCCGGTATTTTTATAATTTTTTACATTTATTTCGAGTCGTCAAAAACCGCCTGCAAAAGCCGCGACTGCTCCAGTTTATGGCTGGATCCCGAACCTGTCGCCGGCGTGGCCGAAATCGGTCGTCCCACCTTATCAAATCCCCAGTGTTGACAGAAAAAATCACTAAAACGCAGGCGGATGAAAGAATAGGCGCCCATATTGAGTGGCTCCTCCTGGACCCAGAGCAGCGGAATATTTCTTGGATAAGGGGCAAGAGCCGCCGCCAGCTCTTCTTCCGTCAAGGGGTAAAGCTGTTCGAGTCGAACGATGGCGGTTGTTTCGATATTTCTCTGTTGCCTCTCGTGCAGCAGCTCGTAATAAATCTTGCCGGTACAGAGGATAATTCTGTCAATTTTTTCTGCCGGCAAATCATTGTCCGGAAGTATCTTTTTAAAACTCCCTTCGGCAAGGCTCGTTAGAGAAGAGATCGCTTCAGGATGCCGCAGCAGGCTCTTAGGTGCCATGACAATAAGCGGTTTGCGAATGCGGCGTTTTACCTGACGCCTTAAAAGATGGAAGATCTGCGCCGGCTCCGTCGGATTCACTACCTGATAGTTATCGGTTGCCGCGTTGGCAAGATAACGCTCCAGCCGGGCACTGGCATGTTCCGGGCCGGTTCCCTCCAGGCCGTGGGGGAGCAACAGAACCAGGCCCGAGAGCACCTTCCACTTGGTCTCCGCCGAGCTGATAAACTGATCGATATAGACTTGGGCCGCATTGGCAAAATCCCCAAACTGTGCCTCCCACACCACCAGTGATTCAGGATATACCGTGGAATAACCGTACTCGAAACCGAGAACCGCTCCCTCGGTCAACGGACTGTTGATGATGTCGATCCTGGCTTGAGTCGGACTTATATTGGCCAGAGGGAGATAAGCTGAGCCGTTTTCCACATCATGGAGGACACTGTGCCGATGGCTGAAGGTTCCCCGCTGGCTGTCCTGGCCGCAAATTCGCACCGGCACCTGCTCGTCGACCAGAGCGGCAAAGGCCAGGGCTTCGGCGGCGCCCCAGTCCAGCGGGATCTTGCCCGCATACATCTCCTCTCGTGACTTAAGCAGCTTGATTATTTTACGGTGCGCGGTAAAATCCGCCGGAACCTTGACCAGCTGTTTGCCAAGTTCCTGCAGGCGGGCAAGGGGCACCCCGGTTGCAATCTCTTCAACCAGGATGTCAGCACCGCCGACATATGGCCCGTAAGGGGGCGTAAACAAACTCGCAGGTGCCCAGCCATTCTCCGGCGAATCTAGCAATGTACTAAATTCCTCTTCAAAATACTGCTCCCGCGTTTGTCGGATGGTCTCCGCTTCCTCTTTTTTCAGTTCTCCGAGGGAAATCAGATGATCGATATAGCTCTCGCGCACCGGCGGGCGTGATTCTATCTCCTGGTACATAAGAGGCTGGGTAAACCTGGGTTCATCTCCTTCATTGTGGCCTCTTCGGCGATAACAGTACATATCGAGGACCACATCGCGCTTGAATTGCCGGCGAAAATCCAGCGACATATCCAGACATTGCGCCACCGCCTGGGGCACCTCGCCATTTACGTGAAAGATAGGAGTCTGAAGCATTTTAGCGACATCACTCGCATAGGTCGTCGACCTCCCTTCGGCAGGCAGGGTAGTAAAACCGATTTGATTATTGACCACCACATGCAGGGTCCCACCTACGGAGAAACCGGCCAGGCCGCTGAGATTCAAGGTTTCTTGAACGATACCTTCCCCGGCCATAGAGGCATCCCCATGGATAAGAATCAAGAGTCCTCTGGTTTTGTCCTGGATATCGTGTTTGACCTGGTATGCCTTTAAGGCCCCCTGGGCCACCGGCCCGACAAACTCGAGATGACTGGGGTTAAAGGAAAGATCAAGAACTACCGTCTTCCCGTCTTTGGTGGTGTAGTCCCGATGATATCCCTTGTGATACTTCACATCACCACGACCGACGTTTATTTCTGGACGGGAATCTTTAAATTCTTCGAAAATGGTCCGGGGACTCTTGCCCATGATATTGGCCAGCACATTGAGCCGCCCGCGATGGGCCATACCGATGACGATATGACTTACTCCCTGGCCAACAGCCTTATCAATGGCCTGATCAAGAAGAGGGATGAGGGTTTCCGCTCCCTCCAGCGAAAAGGATTTGGCTCCAACAAATTTTTTCTGGATAAAGTCCTCAAAAACCACTGCATCAGTCAGTCGCTCGAGGATTCTGATCTGCTGTTTTCTGGATAGCTTGATGCGGTTCCGGGTCGTTTCCATTCGCTGCTGCAGCCATTCCCGTTCGTGCAGGGCATCGATATGCATGTATTGCACGCCGATATAACCGGTATACGTTTCCTGAAGAATCTGCAGAATTTCCCGCAAGGGCAGGGCTTTCTGCCCGGAAATATCGTCGAAGGTAAAAAACAACTTGAGATCTTCATTGGACAGATCGTAGTATTTTGGATCAAGCTCCGGGAGGAAGGTACGCGGGTTGCCGAGAGGGTTGAATTTGGCCAGGAGATGTCCGCGGACCCGGTAATTCCTGACGAGAAGACTGACATTGTACTGCAGAAACGACATGGCACCGGCGCGGCCGCATTGGGAACACATCAGACCTCCCGGACCAAAACCTTGATGAAGTTGAGCCAAGCTCTTTTTCAGCCCTACGGAAGTACTGGGTAAAGCCTGCTGATCCTTGGCAAATTCGACAAAATAGGCTCGCCACTGGGGAGATACTGAATCAGGGTCGTCTTGAAAACGGTGCCAGATTTCTTCAAGGTAGTAGATATTCTCAAAACTACTGCATTCGTTGGTCATCTGCTCATCCTCTCCCAGTTCAGGGTTCAGAAAGGTAGATATTCGAAAGTCTCCACCCATAAAAAAGTCACCACTACATAGTAATTCGAGGCATTGTTCCTGCTTATTCTTTTTTTGTTATTGTGCGACAAATTCATCGCAGTAATGTAATTGCGTTATCGCAGTTCTCTGTTTTGAGCTAATATGGCTCAAGTTTTCTTCATTTCAAATGACTTTTGCACCAAACATTATTATAAAATGTAAGATTATCTGTTTGTATTTTCATTGAATATTTGCGACAGTCGCGGAATTCAAATAATTGTATTTTTAGCAAAACCACTTTCCCGGAACTTCTCAAAACACATTGCCGTCGTCCGGTAGACTATATGAGCAAACTTGGTGTATGGCATATATAGAAAGAGCATTAAGACCGATACAAGATGCAGATAATAGATAAAGTAACCTGTGTGCGGCATTCCCGCCCAGCGCAGTAATTCAGCAAGAAGACCGGTAATACTTACGGCAGCAATCTCCCAGATAAGAAACCAATCATAAAATGTCCTGCTTGCCTTTCCTCTTTTTTCCAGCCTAAGCCGATCTCTGGCGAGAACCCAGACTCCGTATAGCAAAGCAATTGCAGCAATATTTGCCAGAGTTTTGAAAGGATCCGTCATCGGCAACGGACCATGAAAAGAGGGCCAGAAAAGGCCCATAAGATCCTGCCTGAACGCCGACCAACAGGTGAGGATAAACGCGCCGATAAAGCCTAAAACCAGAGGAAGATGCCCTTTAACTCTTTCCGTATTGGCAGTACATTCACGAAACCGGTTATGTTTCATTGCTTCAACGAGTGAAGGCCACAAAAATTCTTTCAAAAAAATACTGACAGAGGGTCTGTATGTAGATTGTATATCGGCTCTTTTGCTCATTCGCCGCCACATCTCATGCCCCCCCCGGTAAACCGAATAGATGGCTAAGATTGCAGCGGGCACCATAACGGACACCATAAAGAACGGATTCTTTGGATACCACTTGAAATCCCAGTGGCCAAAAAACTGGGTATAGCCGTTACGGGCAAAAACCTCAACAGAAGGAATATGCGTTGCCCCTGACAAAACCCACAGGACCAAAATGATGAGTGCAGGAGCACCAATTAAAAGCGGCAAGCTCTTTACGTCGGCTACCAGCCTTGCAAGCCAGGCAGGCCAACCGTATGAGGTGTAAAGATAAGCGCGGATCGCACCGAGGACCTCAGAAGGTTTGGCACCGCGTGGACATATCTCGGTACAATCTCCGCACTGATGGCATAAAAAGACTTCCGGATCATCAAACAGACGATCTTTCATACCCCACTGAGCCCAGATCATTTCCTTTCTTGGGAAAGGGTGATGATCAGAAGACAAAGGACAGGCAACAGAACAGGAGGCACATTGATAACACTTCTTTAAGGTGTCTCCCCCGGTCTCCTTCAGAGATTTAATAAATTCCAAATCCGGATCAAAGCTCATGATAACATCCAATACAATCACCTATGATGCATGTCACCAGGCAATCATCTGTTGAATCAGCAGTCAATGAAAACGAAACAGGGTGTTGCGACAATCTTCCAACACACTGTTTTTCGCCCCTTCTTCTCACCTTATTCTTTAGATATACACTCAGCCGGACATGATGCTATTGCCTCATCGACACAGTCTTCGTCGGCATTCGCGTCATCAAGGACATACGCTTTTACTGCATCGTCATCAAAAGCAAATACTTCGGGACAGCATTCTACACAAGCTTCACAACCTATACATTCATCCGTATCAATTACAACTTTTTCAGCCATGGTATTCTCCTCATGTTTTATTTGGGTTGCTCTTAAGTGACATACGACACATTTACGGATATCAACGATCATCGTCCACCGTGCTGCTCTATTGGTTTATTGAGTGCCCGCTGGACGTCTTCTCGTGTCAGCTTTATTAGCACAACGCGCTAATGACCAAATGAAATCAGCCTGCCACTAATAAAAGCATTTAGCTAGGTTATCAAATCAGGAATAAAATGGTGAGTCTTATTACCCATTACTGCCGGCGCATTTTTATCCCAAGTGGTATGTCCGCAAAAGAACTGCGACATCGGAAAATAGAAAAAGTGCGAACCAATTTTGTGCTCATGCATCTACCGAGATAACTTGAGCCAACTTTGGGCAAAGGTCGTTTGTTGATGCAAGGCCCTACCATAATGATTTTTTACCCTTTAGTTCCGTTAGCAGCGGGAAAAGGTGTCAGTCGATCACGTAAAAAGATAAAAATCTCAACGAGCAGCATGATAAGGACGATCCAGGCAAAATAGTCGACCACCGCCGCATGTAGCGGCAGCAAAAAAGACCTCGTCGCAACGCTTTGCGAGATATCAAAATTCAAGGTAAAGGCATACAGCATCCCGAAGGTAAAGTTTCGCGACCACTGGGTTGGATCGTAGATCAGTAGACCATCAGCGAATCCATAGCGCCTGATACGCTTGACAGCCCGAACAATTTCGACGATTTCGACAATGACAAACCAGAGGAGGACCCACAGCCAGATCAGGAGGATAAGATTTGCTGAAACAACCCCGCTTACCGCACTGGCCAGGCCGGTGATGGACATTGCGCCGTGGATGATGCAGTTGGTATTAAACCAGCCCTTATCCAGATCGACATCCCATCCCTCATGGGCATAACGCCGCACGATAAGGTAGAAACTGACGAGGTAGAAAACCACCCCCAGCGTAATCATCCAGGGAGCAATCATTTTATAGATAAAGCTCGTGCCGAAGGCTGCCTTCCATACAATAACCATCGATTGCGTGCTCACCGTCGAGAGTAACAGAACGCCATGCACTTTCTGCCAGGAATCAGTCTTGAAAAACTGCCGGAAATTACCGACGGTGCGATATATAAAAAACAGCCACAAGCCGATGTTGCCGATCACCAGCAGCTGCACCAAGGGTTTCCATTCGGGCATCCTTTGGCAGAGTGCTATACTGCAGACGGAGGTCCCTGCGATCCATGTACCGACCGCAAAACTCCCTATGGGATTGGCAAAATGCGTTTCGAACATCCTTTTCTTCACCATATCCCTGATGTAGGAAGCGGCGATAAATACCAGAAGAAGAAAGAGAATCAGTGCAAAAGGCCGTGCGAGCTCTTGGTTAAGGCAGGGGAACTGAAGAATTGCGCCGTTTATGAAGATACCGATTCCCATGACGATGGCCCCCGAACCGGTCGGCGAGGGAATATTTTTCATAAAAAGGAATCTAATAAGAACAAACAATACGGCGAGCAGCGATAATCGAAGCAGCTCATAGGGAGTGGAAACAACTCCGCTTACGGCGACCCACCCGATAACTCCGAGACAAGCGATAAAAATCGTCGCACGTGCCTGTCTTGAGGTATCGAAAGCCATCCTCATGAGAATCCCTGAAGGGATATGACTGAAATCAGAAGCGATTGAGAGGACAAAATGAGTTTTTTCCGTTTCTTTTCTGCAATTTATAATTAAAATAATTTTGTCTACGTGTTTAGCTAAAGACCGAGGGAGGGTGTAGACAATTGCTAAAAATCTTCGTTCTCCTATAAAACCCTCAGACCGGAAAACTTACCACCATGGCAGGATAACATGACCGTCTATTTTCACCAAATAACAACTGTAATTGATGCACAATCCTAAACCTGGCACTGCTGCCACTCTTTTAAGGAGGTGGAGAAGAGATGAACTGCTGGTTTACTAGTAATCTTGGTGATGCCATGCTGGCTGGAGAATCACTCGAGCATATCAAAGAAACTTTTCTGGCAGAATATGCCGCAAACGACAGCGTAAAAGAACGAGCCCTTTTTTTTCGCCACGAATCTGAGGGGCGTCTTCATTGTGAAGTCATAGTCTACTTTTCTCCTGCGACGGTTCGTGTGGCAAAAGCCATTAACGCCATCCCCTGCAATAAACCCAGTGCAAACGGTTTAGGCCTGCTGGCCGGCTCGGAGCAATCGTGGGCGGTTCTCTTTCCAGAAAAAGCTATGAAGGTTGAGTAAACTCATCCGCCAGGTTCATACCCCAAAAGACAGTATCCATAAAATCAGGTTGTTGAATCACCAACAACATTTGTAGTTCCGACCTGCCCCTTCACGACATGGCATTTGCCAGTCAGCAATTAACATACTGCCGAACGGAATTTCTGCTCATTTTTAAAGAAATTTCATCAAATTGACTTATGTCAAATCAGTTATCTCTTCATATGCTACAATGCAGTATATTCAACCCTCCGGTAGCTTCTCACCCATACCCAAGGAGAAAGGATGCCCATATTCAGTTACCTCGCCATACCCAAAGAAGGTTTCGCAGCAACCATGTGCGCCGAACTTTCCGCGCTGAACTATTGCCAGATAATCCCCGCCGAAAATCAGGATGTGGTCGTTCTCGTCACAGACACCCCTGATGATAGCACTGAAGAACGACTTCAGAAAACACTGAAGAGACTGCCGTCGCTGCAATCGTTAAGTCTTACTTTTGGCTATGATGAAAAAGAATGACAAGGGAGAAAAACAGACCATGAAACTTAATAGAAGAGAATTTATTAAGCAGGCAGCGATCACCAGTGCATTTGCCACGGCAGGATCGCTTTTTCCAGGGGTGAGTTTTGGCGACTGGAGCAAATTGACCAACAACTCGGGAATTATATCATGGCAAAAAACTCCCTGTCGCTTCTGCGGCACCGGTTGCGGGGTCTTGGTCGGCGTCAGCGACGGCAAGGCGGTAGCGGTAAAAGGCGATCCTAACTGTAGTGTCAACAAGGGACTTTGCTGCATGAAGGGTTACCACTCAGTCCAGGCGCTCTATGGTGAGGACCGAATCACCAAGGCAAAAGTTCGCCGGGATGGTGGCATGGTAGAAGTACCTATTCAGGAAGCTCTTGATATCATCGCCAAGAAAATCCAGGAAACCATGGATAAGCATGGCAAGGATTCCGTGGCTATATACGGCTCCGGCCAATGGACTATCCCTGATGGCTATGTCGCTTCAAAGCTGTTCAAAGGCTGTCTCGGCACCAACAACGTGGAAGCCAACGCACGACTGTGCATGGCCAGTGCGGTCACCGGCTTTATGACCTCCTTTGGCATCGATGAACCAATGGGTTGTTATGAGGATATCGATTACGCCAATGTTTTTATCACCTGGGGCAACAATATGGCGGAAATGCACCCGGTGCTGTTTTCACGCATGCTCGCCAATCGCAAAAGACGGTCCAATGTGCAGATAATCGATTTTGCCACCCGGCACACGCGGACAAGTCAGGCCGCCGATAAATCGATCATGTTTAAACCCCAGACCGATCTGGCCGTCGCCAATGCCATCTGCTACGAGATCATCAAGAACGGCTGGGTGAACTGGAATTTTGTCAATGAACACGTCTCTTTTCATAAAGGCAAAACCAATATCGGCTATGGCACCGAGGATCATTTCGCCTTTACGGATAAGGAAGAGGGCATCAGTTTTGATGATTATAAAGTTTTTCTGGAAGATTACACCCCTGAAAAAGTAGAAAAAATTTCCGGGGTCCCGGCTACGGACATCAAGTATATGGCTGCTCTGTACGGCGACCCATCCCTCAAGGTCACCTCTTTCTGGTGCATGGGCATGAACCAGCATACCAGGGGCACCTGGATTAACAATCTGGTCTATAATATCCATCTCTTGGTCGGCAAGATTTCCACGCCTGGGAACAGCCCCTTTTCCCTCACCGGACAGCCAAGCGCCTGCGGCACCGTACGCGAGGTCGGCACCCTGACCCACGCCCTGCCCCATGGTGTCGTCATGAATGAACATGATCGACAAACGGCGGCTGAGATATGGGATGTGCCGCTTACGAACATCGATCCAAAACCGACATATCATACGGTAGAAATGTTCCGGGCTCTTGATCGCGGGGATATAAAATTCATCTGGATTCAGGTGACCAATCCCATGGTCACCATGCCGAACCTCAAAAGGTATCGGGATGGCGCCCTGAAAGAGGATCGTTTTGTCGTTGTCTCCGATGTCTATCCAACCCCCACGACCGATGTTGCCGATGTTATCTTGCCCGCCGCCATGTGGATTGAGCAGGAAGGAATGTACGGCAACTCTGAACGGCGCACGCAGCACTTCACCCAGATAGTCGATCCGCCGGGCGAGGCAATGTCCGACACCTGGCAGATTATCGAGGTTGCCAGGAGGCTCGGTTTTGAAAAGCAATTCCCCTGGAGCGAGAAGGATTATATAGAAAAAATTTGGGAAGAGTACCGACGATTTCATGCCGGACCAAAGCATGAAATGGCCCCGTACAAAGTATTGAACGAGCGCTCCGGCGTGCAATGGCCGTTTGTTAATGGCAAAGAAACTCGCTGGCGCTTTAACCCAGAGCATGACCCCGCCTGCACCAACGGCAAGGATTTTGATTTTTACGGCCAAAAAGATAATCGCGCCTGGATATGGGCGCGACCGTATGAACCTGCCGCTGAATCACCAGATAGTGAATATAATTTCTGGCTCAACACCGGCCGGGTCATTGAACACTGGCATACCGGTTCCATGACCCGTCGAGTCCCGGTACTGCACAATGCGGTCCCCGCATCCTATGTCGAACTCCATCCGGAGGATGCCGCCGAACTTGGTGTGGTAAACGGCGAGAAAGTCAAAATAATCTCCCGTCGCGGCGAGATAACCATGCCGGCCCAGATCAACGGTCGAGGTGTTCCGGTACGAGGTATGGTGTTTGTCCCCTTCTTTGATGAAAGCTACCTTGTCAACGAAGTGACCCTGGATGCATTCTGTCCCATCTCCAAGCAGCCGGATTATAAAAAGTGTGCAGTAAGACTGGAGAAAGCGTAATGAAACAGCCAAATGGAAAAAGCAGGTTTATAACGTGTTTTACCATCCTTGGCGGCATCGGGATTGCTCTTCTTTCTACAACTGCGGTTGCCGACCCAGGAGTACCGGATAACTATGATAACCAGGGGAAAAAAATATTTGCCGCACAGCGGGCCACCCCGGAAATAAATCTGACAGCAGATTCAGGGGGGCGGAATCTTGCCGGATTTTACACCCTCAGACAATATCCCGGTTCCCCGCCGCGCATTCCCCATCCTGTCGATTTGACCTTTAGCGGCAATGAGACCGACTGCCTTTCCTGCCATCAAAAGGGCGGGTTCAGCCAAGAGTTCGGCAAGTTCGCTCCGGTTACGCCGCATCCGGAGAATACGCTCTGCTATCAGTGTCATACTCAGGTACAGACTGAGGAACTTTTTGTCAGCACCAATTGGCAGTCCATACAACCACCTCGTCTCGGCCAGTCGTTTTTGAGCAGCTCTCCGCCACCGGTTCCCCATAGCCTGCAACTTCGAGAAAACTGTATCGCCTGCCACACCGGTCCTAGTGCTGTCGAGGAAATACGCGTGAACCATGCAGGACGAGGGGATTGTCGCCAATGTCACGCAGTTGTTGTTCAGACAGCAACCATAAAAACATTCAAAAGACAGCAATAAAACGGGCTCTAACAATTACTCTGCCAGGCTTATTATGAAAAAAATATTCAATAGTTACTTGATTTTTCTATGCTGGGCTATCGTTTTTGGCGGGCAGGCACAGGCAAGCGAAAAATCATTCCTCGATGAGGTGAACACGTCGAATGAAAAATTTGATAATCGAGCCGTTGCCGTGGACAAGCAGGTAATTCAGGAGTCTGTTTTAGCCAAGGAAGAAAACCAGGATGGTCCCTTTCGAGTGCTCAGCAGAAAAAAGCTGATCGGCCGCTATAAATGCAGCAGTTGTCATACCCAAAAGGCGGTAACGGTCAATCGGGGTCTGGAATTGACCCATAGTGATATCGCGATAGAACACGGCCGGGAAGGACAGACCCTAAGCTGCATCGATTGCCATCACCAGGAAGAACGTAATTTTCTGGAAGACAAAAAGGGCCAAAAAATCGATTTTGACCATAGCTACCAACTTTGCGGTCAATGCCATTTTCGTCAAAAGCGTGACTGGGTTGGCGGTGCACATGGCAAAAGAGTTGCCAACTGGGCCGGGGAGCGAATGGTGTACAATTGCACCACTTGTCACAACCCCCACTCGCCGCGATTTAAAAAGCGATTTCCGGCTACCTATTCGGTACCATTGGACTGATAGGATACAATATGGACCCTCTAAAAAAAGATGTACAGAAGAGCGGCATGGAAAAGCTTGCCGGCAAAAGCAGCAGAAGAACTTTTCTGAAAGGGATATCCCTCGCCGTGGCCGCGGGCAGTGCCGCCTTAACGGCCGGCTGCATACCTTCCGCGAATGCCGCCGACTCGGAAGAGATGAAACTGCGCTGGCAAGAGTTCTTCAAAGAAAACTACCGGATGATGACCCAGGAGGAAAAGGATGCGACCGTTGCCCGACTGGAACGTCTGGCCAAACTGCGCAACAATCTTGACCTGCAGATCGGCAGTCAGCCGCCGATTGCAGGAGTGCTTTACGGGTATGCCTTTAATATCACCCGCTGCGAAGGCTTTATGGAATGCGTTTCCGCCTGCGTAAAAGAAAACAACCTGGATCGGAAAACCAATACCCAGTACATCCGGATCTTTGAGATGGAACCGGGAAAACTCGATCCGAGCACCGGCGATGGTCAGTACTACCATGAAGTTCCGGTGGACAATAAATTTTATATGGGCACCCAGTGCTTTCACTGTGAGAACGCCCCCTGTACCAAAGCCTGCCCCACCAAAGCCACCTGGATGGAGCCGGACGGCATCGTGGTCGTTGACTATGACTGGTGTATAGGCTGCCGTTATTGTCAGGCGGCATGCCCCTATTATGGTCGAAGGTTCAACTGGGGTCAGGCGGAGATCCCCAAAGAAGAGATCACCGTCAGGCAGCATTACCTGGGCAACCGACTGCGTCCCAAAGGCAAAATGGAAAAGTGTACTTTTTGCATCCAGAGAACACGTAAAGGCAGGCTGCCTGCCTGCGTGGAAGCCTGCCCGACCGGTGCCCGGGTCTTTGGCAACCTACTCGATCCCGACAGCGAGATACGCTACGTCCTCAAGCACAAAAAGGTATTCAGAATGAAGGAAGAGATTGGGACCGATCCGAAGTTTTGGTACTTCATCGATTGATGAACGTCGCAGACCGTCATAATTTATAGAGAGATAGGTATGATAGCACGACAAAAGAAAAATTTAACCACGTTCGTTAGCGACGTTATCCGCTGGAATTTACGTGGAGGTCTTGGCTTTCAACTGTTCAGAATCGTCCTGTTTGCGCTTATCGGGCTGGGAATTTATGCCTATTCTCTGCAGGCCAAATATGGCCTTTCGGTGACCGGGATGAATGATGTGGTCAGTTGGGGATTTTATATTTCCAATTTTACTTTTCTCGTTGGCGTGGCTGCCGCTGCGGTTATGCTTATTCTACCGGCATATATCTTCCACGACCCGGGGTTTCACCGGGTTGTCATCATCGGTGAAGGTGTTGCCGTCGGGGCAATCGTCATGTGTCTTTCCTTTATTTTGGTCGATCTTGGCGGGCCACTTCAGGCCTGGCATTTAATTCCCGGCATCGGCCTGTTCAATTTCCCCTCTTCCATTCTGGCCTGGGACGTGCTGGTGCTCAATGGGTACCTGCTGCTCAACGCTCTGGTACCGGCGTATATATTATACAGCCACTATATGGGCCGTAAAGCGGATGAACGAAAATACCGTCCTTTCGTCTTTCTATCCATTTTCTGGGCTTTTTCCATCCATATGGTTACGGCATTTTTATACCAGGGTCTGCCCGCCCGACCATTCTGGAACAACCCCTTGATGGGACCACGCTTTCTGGCCTCAGCTTTTGCCGCCGGACCGGCATTGATTGCTCTAATTCTGGCGGTTATCCACAGCTCGACTCCCTATAAAATCGACAGGAGCGTGTTCAATAAACTGCGGCTGATTATTGTTATCTCGGCTATCATCAACCTGCTTATGCTTTTTTCGGAAATTTTTAAAGAATTCTATTTCCCCACCCATCACTCCAGTTCCGCGGTGTATCTTTTTTTCGGCATGGATGGCCATAACTCTCTGGTCCCGTGGATCTGGACTTCCGTCTGTGTCAATCTTCTGGCGACCCTCGTTCTTGCCTTTAATCCCGGTAAGAACAATCCCAAAGTTCTTCTCCCGGCATGTTTTTTCCTGTTTGTGGCGATCTGGATGGAAAAAGGTATCGGACTCATTGTGCCGGGTCTTATCCCCAGTCCGCTGGGCGAGGTGGTCGATTACCTGCCCACCTGGGTTGAGCTCAGCGTAACGCTCGGCATCTTCGCCTTAGGCGTCACTGTCGTCACCTGGCTGGTCAGGGCGGCGTTGATTATAGAGCAGGACTACGGCACCATCCAGGAAGCCAAATAAAGAATCCAGTATTGATGGTGTCGTATAAAACTGTGCCTTTTACGGCTTGGCCGATACCTTCTTTTTGCGTCTTATCATCAGACCGGCCAAACCAACCAGACCTGCCCCAAAAAGCACAACAGTTGCGGGTTCAGGTACAGGATCAGTTGCGGATTCGGTTACGGGATCGGTCACCGCAACCGCGGCATCATAAATCAGTTGATGGCCAAGCGATGAAGGATGAAACCCATCTAACCAGAACAAATCACGCCATTGCTTCGTATCCACTGGAAACTGATTAAAAATTGTGAACGTATCGATAAAATAAAGTTGCACATCCTGATGGCGGTTTTCAAACCCATCCAGCATAGGGTCAAGCGAACCGTTATAGGCACCAGTCCAGAGGGTAGCAGCCGTCGATGCGATGGGATTATCAAAAATCTTCGGCACCTTGCCGATATCCGGTAGGTTAGGCACCAGAAAACTCCGACCGCCGGAGAGATATAAATTTTCCAACGCATCATCAATATTTGCCACCGCGTCAAACGGCGATCGTAACTGCAGCAGATCATTGGCACCGGCCCAGACAGTCACCAGGCTGCCAGTCGGCAACGTATTGAACTGTTCAACCTGCCATTTAAGCCCGGTAATGGGTGAGTTATCATTAGCCGGATTGTCATACCCGGTCGTAGCGCCGCCATAAGCTATATCGTCAAGAGGGACTTCGTAGTGATCCGCCAGCTGTTCAACCCAGATTGGCCCATCGGTAAACCTCCCGACATTGCCGTTGTCCGAGAGGCTATCACCAAAACTAACCACAGTACTATACCCCAGCGCCAGACCCACCGGACCAAAAAACAAAGCCAGAACACCAGCAAGAATCAATGATCTGCATTTCCCTTTCATATCTCCCCCCCTCACAGTAAATAGAGTAATGTTTACAAATCCTCCTTCACTTGGTAACCGCTCACCAGCACTTCATTTTCGTCCGATCAGGCCCCTTCACATAGCCAACTATAGCTCGCAGGCCTGTTAACGAAACTGGAGCACTGGTTGAACGTTTACAGATCCGGGTTCTTTGGACACTTACTGCGGTCCGGTGAACTATTACTTCACTTGCATACCGCTATACTGCATTCATCAGTAAAGTAAGCAGTAATGATCGTTGTGGCAACAGGAGAGAAAACTGAATGAGGTACTCTGCCAGAAGTGGTCTTGCTTTTTAGACCACCTCCTCTCACATTTGAAATTTTCCGGCTAAAAATATATGATTATAAAAGAACTACATTTTTCATCTAAAAATGACGGATATCAGTAAAAGGAGTCAGCCGTGTCATCATCATCGAATTCATTTGCACCTAAGACCCCCAAAAAACAACCTGAAACAGTTGAGGAATTCCTCCTTCGCATAAATCGCGCATTGGAAGATGAAGATTTCGATGCGGCGGAAAGGCTGCGTGACGCGCTAATCGAAACGTTTCCGCTGGCGATCAGTGAGGCGATCAAATCCGCCGAATTGATTGAAAAAGAAATGTCGGCGGCAATTGACGCAAGCCATCTGACCATCTGGCCCGAACTGTATGACCAACTCAGCAGCGAAGAGCGTAACTGTCTTTTCCACAGCATGACACTGTATATCCTGCCGGCAAAAAGGATGCTGCTTAAATATGGTTCGCTCAATAACCGGCTGTTCTTTATCGAGAAAGGCGGCGTTACCGTGGCTCTCCCCCAAAAAGATAATAAGTTCAAGGTACTGGCTCAACTTCAGCAGGGTGATATCCTTGGCGAATATACTTTTGCGACGATGGCTCTCTGTTCAGCAACGGCGGTTACCGCAAGCCCGGTGCAGATTCGCTGCCTGGACGGCAAAAAGGCTGAAAGTTGGGAGGACAAGCATCCCGGACTGTATGAAAAATTATTAGATTTTTGCAGAAAATACGGCAAGATCGATTCGATTTCAGCAAGAAAGGAGCGGGAAGGCCATACCTATGCCCGGTACCCGGCAGATGGTCATGTAAAGGCAATTTTGCTTGATAAAAATGGGCAGGAAACAGCAGTGACCTTCAACGGTGAGCTGGAGGAAATTTCCCGTTCAGGGACCTCCTTTACTATCCACTGCATCAAAAAATCAATTGTCAAGCAGCTCTTGACGAGATCATTTTTTCTTGATTTTACCTGCAAAAAAAAAGAAAAAGAGATTCGATTTACCAGTGTCGGAAAAGTCGTTCGAGTTTCCTTTCTCCTCTACAACGATTACCTCCTGCACGTAGGCTTTGCCACCCACCTGCCGGAGAATCTGGACTCACAACTAGCTCCCTGACAGAAAAAACCTCCGCCTGGCTATTTTTCACGCATTTTCGGCACTGGTAAATATTGCCAGTGGCTTCCTTAGACATTATGTTAAGCACCATGGTTTTGTTTTCACTGCTTGATGTACTGCAGGATATCTGGCGGCGGAAACCGACCATGCCGCATTTTCCCCTGCGGGGGGTATTGCAGAGTATTAAACTCATAGCCACTTTGGTCATCGGCCTATTGATCATTTCCATTCTCATGCAAATCTCCCCTGATACTGCTCAGTGGGCTGGGGGCTGTATCGGCCGTCATGATGCTTGTATTTAAAGACCCAATTCTTGGCCTCGTAGCTGGGATTCAATTGCCGGCAAATAATATGCTTGTGCTAGGTGACTGGCTGGATATGCCGAAGTGTAGTGCCGATGGCGATGTCATCGACATCAGTTTGACCACCGTCAAGGTGCGTAATTGGGATAAAACCATCACCACTATTCCAACGTATGCACTCATCAGCGATTCATTCAAAAACTGGCGCGGCATGTCTAAGTCAGGTGGTCGCCGCATAAAGCACAGCCTGTATTTATAAATCAGCAGTGTCCAGTTTCTAGACGACGATGAAATCCAGCGCCTGGAGAAAATAAATTTATTGTTCCCCTATCTTGATGATAAATCCAAGGAACTGAAGCTCTTCAATCTCGGAACCCTACCTTAAAGGCCACCCTAGCATACACCAACAAATGACCTTGATGGTTCGCCAGCTGGCACCAGGCCCCAATGGTTTGCCCATGGAGGTTTATCCCTTTACCAATACCACCGTCTGGGCAGAGTATGAAGACATACAGGCTGATATCTTCGACCATTTTTTAGCGATCCTGCCGGTTTTCGGAATCAGAGCCCACGAAATACCCACCGGCCATGATATGCATTGGTTTGGCTCAAAAACGGTATGAAACCTGTCTCTCGACCCCTTATCCACCGAAATGAACCTAAGTTGGCAGAGGGCACGCCTTCATGGTCTCTCTGATTTCATTATATATATCTGAAAACAAAATCAGACCGACGATGTCCTGCCCATCCTGAACAAAAAGGGAGTCATGCCGTTCGATGACAAAAAGATGCAGAACTTCCTCCATTTTATCATCAATTCTAACCATATGATCAGGAGTAGGCATCTTTATAAATTGCTGAATTTTAACAATATATGCATTTCTACAAAGCTCATTAAGGGGATTTTTCCACAAGCGAAGCTCTTTTTTTGTCGACTCGTGCACTGTTTGTAGCAACTGAGAATAAGAAGTAGATTTCGGAGTGTCGATGCTGAGATAGTCAGGCTCCAAGCCCTGAACGACATCCATAGGAGATATTTTCCCAACGACCTTTCCCATCGAATCATAGACCAACAGTATCCTTTGCGGGGCTACACCGGATTTGAAATCCAGATCAGCTTTTTCGAGTTTCTCCACCGCTTCCATGAAAGTAGCTGTGCTGGAAATGCTGGGAAACTCGTCAAGTGGCCGCATCAACTCCCTAACTTTCATTTTTTCCATTTTAGTTCTCCTTTCATAACCAGGCTGTTTTAAGCAAAATTAGAAACCAACTCTACGACAATTAATGTAGTGCTGAGAAAAAACTATTCAAGAGGCAACCAGGGAAAAACAAAGGCAATGAACGTCCTGCCAGGTTCGAACAAAATTCTTGTAAATGCGTCTATGCATGCATACTAATTGTGTTATAGGCAGTTTACATAGTAACCATGACAACAAAAGAGGCATATCATGAGCGAAGGCAAACATCCTCACGAACACGTTCATACCCACGAGCATGACCACGACCATGAACATAATCACAAACATGACTCACAAGAACATAGCCACCAACACCATCACCAGCACAGCCACCCCCATGCTTTTGAGCACGAGCATGATCATGTCCATCATGGCGACAGCGCCACCCATGGACATGAACATCAGGCAGACAGCTCTTTTCCCCATGAACACGAGCATAAACGCCACGACAAGGAAGAGCACGACCATAAATGATGGTGTGGTAAAATCCTGAAAAGAAGATGCAGTCAGGGTGCCTGGGGATATCCTGGACAAAAGCAAAAACACCACGGGAACGATTACCTTTAATCGCTCCCTTTGTTGAGCTGTATCCGCCTAGACGCCTGACAGGGGAAATCGGTCAATTTCGCCAACATGCCTACTCGGAATGCATACAAAAAGCTGGAGACAAGGGCGTATGTAGAGTACGCTACCGCAATTATTTCTAATTTGCGGTTTTTATGAGGTTATCATGGTTGATTTACTAAAAAAATTCGAACATATCGTTACCGGGGTGTTAATCCTGATGTTGTCCCTGGTGATCGTTTTGTCATTGGTCGAATTTGGTTGGATTCTGGTTAAGGACGTGCTGAACCCGCCAATTTTAATTCTTGAGATCAATGAATTGCTGGAATTATTTGGCATTTTTCTGCTGGTGCTCGTAGGCCTCGAACTCCTGGAGACAATAAAATGTTTTTACGTCGAAGGCAGAATCGAACTGAAAGTGGTTTTTACCGTCGCACTGATTGCCCTTGGCCGCAAAGTCATAACTTTGGAGCCTGAAAATTATACTGGCCTGACACTGATCGGTATTGGCGTTATTATTCTTGCCCTGGTCGCAGGTTTCTTCGTCGTTACCATGAAAGAAGTGCACTTTCAGCGAAGCCTGACGCCACCGAAAACCCCGGAGGTGTGATGTATAACTTTTATCAAGATCGATTCCATGTTCGAGATTTTCCGAGGGATAACGGAGTATTATTGATAATCATTTCATTTTTTTTAATTACTCAGCGACCTCTTCTCTAGAAACTACTCCCGGCAAGATGGCTCCTGGCTTAAGAGCATTGTCCATCACCAACTGCAAAACGTCTGCATAAGGTCCGATAACAGAATCGAATACCGTTATTTTTTTCCAGATAAGAAATTGATAATGTTGCTCTTCAATCCCCCCACAAATAACGACATCGATTTTTTCTTTGAGAGCAAGATCACATATTAACTCTGCAGATACGTTCGAGAGAATTAAGGAATGGGGTTCTTCCAGCAGTTGCTGGTCATAGCAGGTGGCAATGATTACCTCTGAGCTCATATCAAATCGAGGAGATACAAAGTCACCCCTTGTTGTGATCATGATTTTCATCTTTTGTTGCCCTACATCAGCTTATATTTTTTTAATTTTCGCCACAGAGTTGTCCGGCCACAGCCAAGAATTTCCGCTGCTTTTAAGCGATTTCCCTGGGACTTGTTCAGCGCCTCCAGAATATTAGCTTTTTCCACTTCCGCCCATCCACCGAGTGCCTTATCTGCAGCCGGTGCTGGAGCAACCGACGGTGGTGGGGAGACACTTTTAGCAGCAGGACGGGGGGGGGTTACCCGTTTAGTAAGATACGGCGGTAGATCTTTATTACTCACCTTCTTCCCCTGACACACAGTAATTGCGTATTCAACAATGTTCCGCAACTCCCGGACATTTCCCGGATAGCTATAATGATTCAAGATTTCGATAGCTTTATGACTGAAGCCGGTGATATTACGCGGCAGTTTAGCGACGATTTGACGGAGGAAATAATCAAGAAGTAACCGGATGTCGCCTTCACGATCACGAAGTGGCGGAATATGCAGATGTAAAACATTGAGTCGATAGAAGAGGTCTTCCCTGAAGTTACCATTCATTACCTCCTGCCTGAGAGAGCGATGAGTTGCGGCAATAACCCGAACATCAACTTCAACTTTTTTACTTCCCCCGACCGGATAGAAGGCCTGGTCATCCAGTACTGAAAGCAGCTTAACCTGTAATTGAAGAGGTAAGTCACCTATCTCCGTGAGAAAGATTGCACCTTTATCGGCAAGCCGAAACATACCCATATTATCGTTCACGGCCCCTGTGAAAGCACCCTTTACATGACCAAAAAGTTCAGATTCGAGTAAAGCCTCAGGCAAGGCCCCACAGTTGATCTTGACGAACGGTTGCCTTCCACGCGGTGATGATTTATGAAGTTGTTCTGCAATTTTATCTTTTCCAGTTCCCGTTTCACCGGTGATCAAAACAGAAGCATCTGTTCGGGCAAGAACTGACATAAGTTCAAAAACTTCTTCCATCTGGCGACTGTGGCCAAGAATATCCAAACTTTCATCCTGGTCCTGAAATTGACTACTCTTTACCTTCAAGGCAGAAACATCTTCCAGATGAATCAGTATGCCTATGGGAATATTTTTACGGTTGTGTAACCGTGAAAAGGAAAAATGGATGGGAATTTTTTCTCTTCCCTTGCTTATAATATTGCCGTCTTTTGCGACCTGTTGTCCATTTTCCAACACCGCACTGACCACCTGGTCGTAGTTGCCGAGATTGGGACGCAAAATGAAATCACCATATATGCCCCTCACCTCATCGAATCTAAAACCGGTCATGCATTCCAGCCGCCGATTCATGGCAAGCAGACAGAGTTTTGTATCTAAAATAGCAATGCCGTGAGGCATCCCATTTATCAAGTCGACTACTGTGGGTAAATCAGGATCTACAGCTTCAAGTTTCATTGTCTATACTAGTTAGAATGATCCTTTATTAATGAGAAAATGAGCATAGATGCTTGCGGCATAGCCGAGTCCAATAACCGGTGTCCACTTTAAATGGCCCAAAAAGGTGTACTTTCCTCTGGCTACACCCATTAAAGCAACGCCGGCAGCCGAGCCTATGGAGAGAAGGCTCCCCCCAGTTCCAGCTGTCAACGTGACAAGGAGCCACTGACCATGCGACATCTCCGGCATCATGGTCAAGACGGCAAACATGACGGGGATATTATCGACAATTGCCGAGAGCAGACCTACCACCACATTGGCATACGTGGCACCCCAGTCAAGGTACATGACTTGCGAAACCAATGCCAGATAGCCCATGAAGCCAAGGCCTCCGACACAAAGAATGATACCATAGAAAAACAATAAAGTGTCCCATTCTGCCCGAGCAACCTTGTTGAAGATATCAAAAGGTACAATTTGGCCAATTCGTTCTTCTGCTTTTTTGGGATCATAGATCCCATTGACTCTTTTATGGGTCTTGTTTAGATAATAGCCGTAAAATTTGAGTAATGACAAACCCGCCATCATGCCAACCATTGGGGGCATCTGCAGGAAGTTGTGAAAACTTACCGCGGTAGCAATGGTCCAGAGGAAAAGACCCATTATGACAAAAGCACCACGTTTTAATTGCAGCTGCTCAGTGTTGGCATCTGGTTGCCCTGCCGGTACGGCAAAACTCATGATGGCCGCCGGGACGATCCAGTTGACAACAGAGGGTACAAAAAGGGCAAGAAACTCCTGAAAGTCGACAATTCCCTTCTGCCAGACCATCAACGTCGTTATGTCACCAAACGGGCTGAACGCTCCGCCGGCATTGGCAGCCACAACAATATTGATACACGCAAGACTCACGAACTTGATGTTGTCCCGACCGATTGCCATGACTACCGCACACATGAGCAAGGCAGTGGTGAGGTTGTCGGCGATCGGAGAGATGAAAAATGCAAGAAGTCCGGTGATCCAGAACAGTTTTTTTAGAGAGTAACCCGCGTTGACGAGCTTGACTCGAAGCACTTCAAAAACAAGTCTTTCATCCATCGCGTTGATGAATGTCATGGCAACTAAGAGAAAGAGAAAAAGCTCAGCATACTCTAAAATGTTGTGACGTATCGCAACTTCTGCAACATGATCGATACCGTTCATGGCATAGACCAGGCCTATTATTCCCCAGATCACACCTGCGGCAAAGAGTACCGGCTTTGATTTTCTCATATGGGTCACTTCCTCAAGCATAACCAGCGCGTAAGCAACCACAAAAACAACAATGGCAAGATAACCAGACCAGTGGGCCGTAAGATCGAGCGTCGTACCACCTTCAGCTGAAGCGGCAAAACACGCCGATATGGGACTGAGAGCAAGGAGTAGTATCGTGTAAAAGGGGGTTCGAAAAAAACGCATTATTCACTCCGTAGTTATTTTTTTAATATTTTAGAGATGCTGGTAAAGAATTCGGCATCCCGAGCAGCAGCCATCAAAGTTTTTTTACGATCAAAATCTTCACATTACTTTGGGTACAAAAACCGACATGCCCATCAACGGCCAGATAACCGTTACCGCCAACCAGGTTACCAGCATCAGTAAGATACTTGCCGGGATGCCATACAAAAAGAATTCACCGGTGGTAAACATTTTGGAGTTGTAAGCGATAGCGTTTGGCGCAGCACCAACCAGCAACAAAAACGGCATACCGGCAACAACCAGTGATGAGAACAGGATTACCTCGCCGGCCACACCGAGATAAGGGGCGACAACCAGCGCAACGGGCAGAGAGATGGCAATTGCAGCTACGTTCATGATGAAGTTGGTCATCATCATGACAAAAAAGGCCATGCCAAGGATAAAAACTATTGGTGGTGCACTCTGAAACAGAACCAACCAGTTGACGGCAAGCCATTTGGCCGCCCCGGTCTCCCATAAACAGAAACCGATAGACATCGCACCGGCAAAGAGCAGGATTATATTCCAGGGAATTTCTTCCAGATCATTAATATCCAGAATATTAAAGAGAAAAAAAGCAATGGTGGAGCAAAGTAATATGCCGGTTTTATCCAAGCCGCTTAAAGCCGGAATAAAGTTTTTAAGGGCAATAATAAGGATCGTGGCGACAACGATAACTATAGTCAGGATCTCATTTCTCCTCCATTTGCCCAGTTCCATATACATAAGCCCCGCCCTCTCTTTGAGCCCGTGGATAACGCTGCGTTCCGGTTTGCAGATAAGCATGAAAAATCCCCAAAGAAGAAAGGTCATAAGCCAGCCGATGGGGAACATATAGGTAGTCAGTTCAAAAAAACTTATCTCCACATCCATGATGTCTTTGTAAAAACCGAGAGCCACGGCACCGCGGGCAGCGCCCAGCAAGGTGATGATACTGCCGGCACCAGCCACATAAGCCATACCTATAAAGAGGCCTTTGCCGAACTTTGTGGGTTTGTCCTCATCGGAATAGAGCGCGTGGATGGCCATAAGAAGTGGAAACATGGTCGCCGCCACTGCTGTATGGGCCATTACGTGGGTCAAGGCCGCGGTCATGATGAAGACGCCCAGCATGATCATGCTGGTTTTCTCCCCGACTATAGAGAGCATCTTGTAAGCGATACGCCTGGTTAACCCAGTTTTGGTAAACACCATGCCGATGACAATGGATCCAAAGATAAAGAGTACCGAGGGATCCATGAAATCCTTGAAGGCCACTTTTGGTTCGCGGATCATAAAAAGAGCCTGCAGGACACCGATAGTTATACTTGTGACACCAATTGGAACAACTTCGAAGACCCACCATGTTGCCGCCAGCAGGAACACGCCCAAAGCACCTTTGGCCTGCTGACTAAGGACAAAATGTTCTCCCATAGGGTCAATGGCGTCGGGCCATGGCGGACAGTAATAAACAAAGGCAAATAGCCCCATTCCAAGCAACATGAAGGTAAGCCGCTTCAGGTTAAAGGGGTGTTTCTCAACAGGCAGGCTGGTTGTTGTCGAATCTGCAGCACTCATCCTTTTCTCCTCTTTTTATATTCTTAAACACACCCGGACGCACCAATCCTGTTCAGGTTTGTCATAGCATCCCGTTTGTGAAATTACAGCTAGTTAGGGGGAAAACGCTTCTACCGGAAGAAGCAGGTTTTTACCAGCTTTTGCTAGTGAGGATATTTTTCACTTCGTCTGCTGACCTCTTTTTCAGAACGAGCATTCGCTGCTGCTTGGCAAAGCGGATTTTTTCCATGAGGATGTTTATATCAACCGGCTTTTCAAGGTAATCTATTGCACCGTGTTTCATCGCTTCAATGCCACTTTGTATAGTGCCCTGTCCGGTGAGCATAATGACCTCGATGTCAGATCTTTTTTCTTTGATCAATTTGAGGGTTTCGATGCCGTTTATTCCCGGCATGGAAAAATCAACAACAGCGACATCAATATTCAAATCCTTTATCATTGCCAGTGCTTCTTCACCACTTGTCACCATTATGACCTTGAGACCTCGGGTTTTAAGACGCTGGGACATGATTTCGATAAAATCGGACTCGTCATCTACCAGCATAACCTTTGTCGCGAATTGGCTATCCATTTTCATTGCCTCTCAATAATTAGGAATTTACATCTGCTTTTGCTAATTTTAACGACCTCATAAAAAGCTAAGATTTGTGATGGTTAAGTAAAAAGCTTCATATTCGAGGCGTGCGAATTTTACTATTATTACGGCGTACTAGAGTACGACGTAATGATAGTGGAATTCGCAACAACGAAGCAGATAAGCGCAGACTTCGGATGAAGAGTTTTTACGACACCATTAATTTTGCCGCTGCCACTTTCTTGTAGGCCTGGTCGATCGTTGCTGTCAATTGAGCTATATCAACCGGCTTCTGCAAGTATGCATAGGCTCCCAGCTCCATGCATTTTTTTTCATCTTCCTCTGATCCGTGGCCGGTAAGGATTATAATTTCAATTTCAGGTTTAACTACTTTCGCCTGGAAAAGCAGTTCGATGCCACTCATCCCCGGCATTTTCAAATCAAGAACTATGACATCAGGAGTTTCGTGATCCAGCAGCTCAAGGGCTTGTGCACCATCAAAGACAGGGTAAGAACCATAATTACGAGTATTGAGCCGATCGGAAAGTGTTTGCACAAATTCCTGTTCGTCATCTACCAAAAGAACCTTGGGCGGTAAAGAGAACTCCTGAGCTCGATATACCGACACATGATAATCTTTACCCATAGCAACATGCACACCCTTGACACCATTTACTCCTTCGGCAATAGCTTCCAGCGTGGCAGCCAATTTTGAAAAACTGAGGACACTTTTATTAACTAACAGGGTGATGTGCCCTTTGCTGCACCCAACAGTTGGCGTGTATCCTTTTTCTACCAATGCCAGCTCAACCTGGGCCCCTAAAATCATGTCGGCAACAGACTGAATGGACGCCTCGGTTTCGAGAACCGCCGGTTTGTGATAGTTTTCCATAATAAGTTGTACTATAGCGTCAGGATTACTGGCTCCACCGGGAATGACAATATCGTAGAGAGATGCATCGCCGGCCATTTTTCCAAAGAGAAAATCAGTCCAATCCGTTGCTTTGACATCATTCTGGCGTACCAGTTTTGTGGCACTTTTCTCGGCCAATCCCTCTGCTATTGCTCTTTTGATGCGATCTTTTTTTTCGTCAAAGACAGCAACTTTCAAAACATGACTGACGGAAGACGGGATCAGATGGGTTATAAAACCGGAAAATATAACTCTGGAGTTTTTTATATGCTCAGCAACAACAAGCTTTGAATAGATAGCGATTCGCTCTCTTTCATGGGTGAACTTGTTAAAAACCGATGTCGGATTATAAAGCGTCTGCGCTACCTTTTCTTTCTCCTGCTTGTACTGCCGACACACTTCCTCTATTATATCATTATCTTGCACAATGATATAACCAGAAGCCTTGGCAAGTTTTTCCCGGATTTCTTTCTCTCTTGTGAAGGTGCTGGTAAACAATGCGATTGAGGACATGTGATCTCCTTTGGGTAATTTTCTCCAGAAAGTTGACGTCTCTTGTGTTGTTTATAAAGCAGATACTGTGCCATATCTGCTTATTTTAAGAACAATACATAAGATAACAAATACTTAAGCACATATCTCAATCGACAAACATGAAACACTCCCGAAAAATATCGAAACAAAAAGAAACATACGTTGCGATATGTTTCAACTTGTTTCATACATGAAACAGGAACAGCTTGGCACCGTATAAGGCTATTCAAAAAGGAGCAAATTGGTTGGCCGGTCGGGGGAATATTGAGATATTGAATGCCAGCGTGGGATTATCAAAAAAATCGTGATTATAAATACTTGAACGATAACTATTTTTTGAACGTCCCGGAAAGGGGGAGGAAATAACGACCGAGCTGCTCTACAGCCGCAACATAACCACTTACTGGGATGTCCAGGCCGGCATCCGCCGCGACTTCAGACCGGAGCCGACGCGTAACCGTTCACCAGCACTTCATTTTCGTCCGATCAGGCCCCTTCACATAGCCAACTATAGCTCGCAGGCCTGCTTGAACGAAACTGGAGCACTGGTTGAACGTTTACAGATCCGGGTTCTTTGGTCACTTACTGCGGTCCGGTGAACTATTACGCCGACGCGGACTTTCCCTGCCTTTGGTGTGCAGGGACTTGCACCTCTTTGGTTCAATATGGGATCGGTCAGGGCATCAACAGCATTGTACTGGGTCTTCGGCTACGCTATGAAATCAGCCGGAAATTTGCCCCGTACATCGGTATCTCATGAACCCAGAAGATAGGTGAGACTGCCGATCTGGCGGAAGCCGAGGGTGAAGACACCAGCGTCACCTCCTTTGTTGTCGGCCTGCGAGTGTGGTTTTACGACAAGTCAAAAAATACAGAGCCGGCCGGCACTACCCGGATGATTGCAACTCAGCATGCCGGTGGTTGCATGCTTGAGAGAAACAGAATCTGGCTCTTGGCAACAGGAATGGTCAGCTATTCACCCAGTTCCATGCAACATCCTTCTGATCCTGATAGAAGAATTTCATTTCCGACTGAAAAAAAAGGCTGGAGATTTTAGTACCCACTTCTTCCCATTTTTTATCTCCTACAATTGCTGTCTTACCATATTGCTTTTTATATTTGTAATCAAATGTAATATCCTGCCACAAGGCATCAAGTTCAAGTCCGGAAAAATCCTCCAGGACAATAAGAAATCGTAAGGTTTCGAACTTTTCGAATTTTTGTTCTAACTCCGGTAACAGGCGGACATAATCTTCCTTGATGAGCTTACCGGTGGCTACAATTGTGACTACTTGATGTTCATTAATATTTTCGATCGTCAGCATAAAAAAACCTCCTCCGGCAACACTCTATTTCTTAGGGTAACCTCTTTACAACCCTCTTGAAAAGAGTGTTGCCGAGTAGTAAGAGCTTACAATGCATCGTTTTGTTTCCGGGTAGAATAAAAACGGATCCCCGGCAAGAATGCGCCCAGCACTGCAGGAATAATACTGAGAGAGACGATAACAGTCCAGCCCTCGATTCCCGGCGGAACCGTTTGCAGGAAAAATGCCAGCGGCCCCCAATAAACAGCGGCAAGCAGCAGCATCAAACACAAAACCCAGGCTCCGCCCATCCATCTGTTGCTGATCACGTCGTTGCGCCACAATGATGTCCCTTTATCCCGAAGATTGAGAACAAACCACAGTTTCGCAAAAGCAAGGGTTAAAAAAGAGACAGTGACCGCACGCTGTTCTTCAAAGCCCAAATAATATAAGGCAATCGTCAATGCGCCGAGAACAAGAGTACCGATAATCACACTCCAGCCGGCGATTGAACGCCAGTGGTGTCTGGTCAGAACCGGTTCTTCTGCCCGGCGAGGCGCTCTTTTCATAACATCCGCAGAACCTCGCCCGACGCCAAGGGCCAGAGCAGGGAAGACGTCGGTCAACACATTGAGATAGAGGATCTGCAGAGGGTGCAGAGGAATCGGCAGCTGGGCAAGCGACGCCAGCGTCACCACCAGGACTTGGGCGATATTGGTACAGAGCATGAAGATAACCGATTTCCGGATATTGGCAAAAATTATCCGACCTTCCCGGACAGCCGCCACGATGGTAGAGAAATTGTCATCCCGCAAAACCATATCCGCGACTTGTTTGGCCGCATCGGTACCTCTTTGGCCCATGGCTATACCAATATCAGCCTGTTTGAGCGCAGGTGCGTCGTTAACGCCGTCACCGGTCATGGCGATAATCTGGCCACTGCCCTGGTACAATTTCACCAGGTTATATTTTTGCTCCGGTGTTACCCGCGCAAAAATATTGGTACTTTCGATCTGTCTTCTTTGTTGTGCAGATACCTTTTCAGGCTCACTCAGGTCTCGGCCGAGAAATGTTTTTTCGTCGATAGCAAGTCCAACCTTCTCCCCGATGGCACTGCCGGTATCCGCCCGGTCTCCAGTTACCATCACCACCCTGATTCCCGCACTCTGACAGTCTTCTATCGCCTCCCTTACATCGGAACGTGGTGGATCTTCCATGGCCACCAGGCCGACAAAACACAAATTTTTATACGGTTCTTCATCCACATCGGCAACCCGTTTATCAGCAAGCATCAATAGACGTAATCCTCTGCCTGCAAGCTCGTCGGCTTTACCTGTCCATTTTTTTCGCTCTGCATCCGACAAGGTCTCGGAACCGCTATCGGTCAAAATCCGTTCGCTTGCCTGCAACACCGAATGCGGTGCTCCTTTGACCGCTACATAATACGCCATCCCTTCACCGGCCTCACTTTCCAGCTGGTGAAAGGTTGCCATCATCATCGAATCCGAGTCAAAGGCCACCTCGCGGACTTCCTTAAGCTCGCTGATCACTATCTTGCGTTGCAATCCCTCTCGTGCTGCAGCTTCAAGAAGTGCAACTTCCGTCGGATCACCAGTATAGCCCTGTTCATCATCCTGCTCGGCGTTGGTACAAAGAACGCCGATCTTTAATAGCCTGATAAGTGAAGATTCTTCTCCGGACGTTTTTTTATCGAATTGTTGCTCGTAATTTTTTTCTAAACTCAAAGACTCAAGTGGTGTGAGCAATTCTTTGACGGCCATTTTATTTTCGGTGAGTGTTCCGGTCTTATCGGTCAAAATTACCGAGGTAGCGCCAAGGGTCTCCACCGCAGTCAGTCTATTTACCAGGGCGTTGTGTCTGGCCATTAACCACATGCCGCGAGCCAGAGCGATAGTTGCTACGATGGGGAGTCCTTCTGGAATAGCCGCTATACCAAGGGCAATGGCCGTCTCAATCATGACAACTGCGTCACGTCCTACCGCCAGACCAGCGGCACCGACGATCGCGGCTATAGCAAGTGTTATCCAGGCCAGTCGCCGACCCAGCTGATCCAGTCTTTTCTGCAGCGGAGGCGCTTTTTTTTTCGCACCAGCAGTCAGCTGTGAAATGCGGCCAAGCTCTGTCGCTAATCCTGTTGCAACAACGACGCCTTCGACCTGTCCTTCCTCGATAGTCGTCCCTTTATAGAGCATGCTGGTTCGGGCATGCAGTGGTTCCTCCACGTCGACGGTCTTAGATGATTTATTAACCGGCACCGACTCACCAGTCAGGGCAGCCTCATTGACTCTCACGTCGGCAGTACCGAGCAATCGCAGATCTGCCGGGACTAAATCTTCAGTGCCAAGAAGAACAATGTCCCCGGGAACCAGTTCTGAAGCGGCTATTTCCTGCTCTCGGCCCTGCCGACGAACGGTCGTTGTCTGTTGTCCCATTTGCCGCAGGGCTTCCATGGAACGAACCGCTTTATATTCCGTAAGAAAACCTAAAACTGTATTAATCAGTATCACGGCCAGCAAAGCCACAGTTTCCGGCCAACGGGCGGTCACAAGAGCAACCAGAGCCGCTGCCGCCAGGATGAGCATGACAATGCTTTTGAATTGATTGAGCAGAATAAGAAAAGGACTGGGTTTCGCCTCCTCCTGCAGCTCGTTTGGCCCGTATTGCTCCAGTCTAGTTTTCACCGTCTGTTCAGAAAGCCCCTGTTGTTGCGTAACTTCCAAGCGGCTCAATACCTTTTCAGCAGGTGTGGCGTGAAAAGAATTGTCACTTGCTTGCTGTCCCTTCGTCTGTCCGTCCAAACTTTGATCTCTCTGAACCATTTGACACATTCTCCGTTGCTCGTAGAGACATCCCTTATTAAGGTTTGGATGTCTCTGTTTCGCGTTTTGAACTGCACTCTCTAAAATATGCAAACAAATTATGCAAAACCTAAGCCACTCACAAACACCGAGCGACATTATAAGTGGCATGCTTTCTGCACTGATATTTTATGGACGCCATCGAGATTGTAAACCCAATAAATAATTGCTTAATCAAAACCAGAAAAGGAGGCAGAAATGAAAAAGAATGTTGGCGGCATCGACAGACAATTACGCTATGTATTCGGGGCGATCTTTCTTCTTATCGCTCTCTTTGCACCGCTTGACCCCTTGTGGCGAGGAGTGATGCTGATTTTGGCGGTTATTGCCTTTGTCACGGCAATAACCAGCTTGTGACCTCTCTGGAAGGTGCTCGGGATCAGCACCGCAAAAGAATCCGATCATAAGTAACCCCTGACTTTGAAGATAAAACGCACACAACTGGCCCATATCCTAAAAGAAGAGCGAACTTTGCTCATCGTGCTCGCCCTCGCGCTTATCGCTCAGTCAGTTGTATCGCTGATATCTCCATGGCCGCTGCAGATCATCTTCGACCATGTCATTCTCGACAAACCAATTTCAGAAAATGTCAGAAATATACTTGGCGGCAGATGGCAGACAGTAGCAGATAACCTGTTAATTATCATGGTCAATGCCCTGATTTTCATAGCATTGTTAAATGGTATCTGCCTTTATCTGCAGAATATCACCCTGATCAAACTCTGTCAGACTGTTGTTCAAAAACTGCGAATCAGGCTTTTTGCGCACATATTGGATCTGCCGGTAACCCATTTTTATCGAACCGAACCCGGTGAAGCCATCGAACGTATCACCACTGACGCCGATGATACCCAAAAGATGGTTGAAGGCATCAGTGTTCTGGCTTGTCGAAGTGTTCCAACCTTTATTGGTATTTCTGCGGTGATGTTCTGGGTTGACTGGCAGCTGGCGCTTGTCACCCTGAGTATTGCACCGATACTGGTTTGGGCTACCTATTTTTTTGGCATGCGGATTAAGCGTATCACGCGAAAACGACGCCGGCACGAAACCGACATATCTTCGCTGACCGAGGTGGCCACTAAGACCCATAAGTGGATCAAACTGCTGGGTCTGGAAGAAAACGAGATCGAACGAATGGAAAAAACCAGCCGTCTCAGCAGGACGGCAGCTGTCGAGGTGGGCAGCTGGCAGGGCTACTACAGCTCTCTGACCAATATTGTCCTGGCGATCGGTAGCGCCGTACTGATTCTCTTCGGGGTAATGAGTATTAAAGATGGTCGAATCACCCCCGGTCAGCTGCTGGTGTTTATGAGCTACCTGAGAAGCAGTTATAAACCGATCCGCGAATTCACCAAATACTTTATTAAAATTACCAAGGCCATTGCCTGCAATGAACGCATCGAAAAGGTGATGGCCATTACCTCTTGTGATCTTGGTGTCTGCGATAACCCCGATGCTCGACCACTGGTTGCATTCGAGGATAGAATCGAGTTTGATCAGGTATTTTTCGGCTACGATGACGAAACGATAATAGAAGATTTATCGTTCACGGTATTAAAAGGGCAGAAGATCGGTCTTGTCGGCAACTCAGGCTCGGGGAAATCAACCCTGTTAAATTTGCTGCCCCGCTTCTTTGACACCAAGCAGGGAGCAATTCGCATTGATGGCACGAATATCAATGCATTTACCCTTACTTCACTAAGAGAACATATTGTCATGGTTACCCAGGAGCCGGTCCTCTTCCATAGTACGGTCCGGGAAAATATTGCCATAGGGAAACCGGATGAATCTTTAACGGACGAGCAAATCAAGGATGCGGCCAGAAAAGCCAACGCCCACGATTTTATCCTCGAATTGCCGGAAGGCTACGATACGGTTCTCAGATCCGGCCATACGCAACTCTCTGGAGGACAAACAAAACGCATTCTCATCGCCCGCGCTTTTTTGAGAGATGCCGATATCGTCCTGCTTGATGAACCCACCGACAGCCTTGATCCGATTTCCGAAAGCCTGGTAATGGAGGCTTTTGATCGTCTGTCTGAAAACCGAACCCTGATCGTTGCTTCCCATAATCTCAAAGTAGTGGCAAATGCCGATATTATTCTGGTGTTGCTGGACGGCAAACTTGCTGAGCAGGGTACCCACGACAAGCTGCTTGAGCAAAATGGAAAGTACGCCGAATTCTGGCATGAGCGAATGATAGGTTGAACGAGCAGAGTGGCCTGCACCCCCTCTTCGCGTTGGACTAGCTCCTGGATATTTTGGGCTCAACCATAGGTGATCAGTATGTCTCCCGGACGTATTTTCGTCCGGTATCATTAGAAAATCACCATCTGGACGATTGATGCCGAGCACGACTATTTCTTCTGAGGCGAGCCGCGTTTCATTAAAGTGTCTAAATGGATATCATCGCAGCTCCTCGATTTAGCCTTAGAGCATGAAGGGGAACCCCTCATCTTTCCAGGCATTGATGCCACCATCCAGCACTTTAACATTGGTGAAACCTTTATCAGTCAACTTTTCTGCCCGACCGGCAGAAGATCCGTTACCTTTTCAATTACAGTAGAAAATTATTTCCTTGTCCTTGGCCAGCCCCTCTTCTTTTTGCTGAAAATCCTTAAGGGAAATGGCTTCCTTCAACGCATTGTGGTTAAATTTTTCGTCACTTTCATAGGCGCAGACGAGCAGGGCATTGCCTGACTCGACATCTTCGTGGGCCTGATGAACGGAAATCAATTCGTAATTTGCCATGAGCTTGATACCTCCTGTGGGGAACATGGTGCAGCAGGATAATGCCGCGAAAGAATTCTTAATCTATGACAGCGTCGGCTGCCACTTTGCGTGAAACGATAACCATGCTTGTCGCTGATGCAAAGAATAGAAATGGCAAACCGCCGGCGGTCGCATTGGTGCACAACACTGCTTTTGTCCAGCCTGACAGGATAAGTCCTATAAAAAAAGACAAACATAATCGCAATTGAACTTCCTGTATTCTTTTGCCTTCGGATTTTCTCTCATCGCATACATCAATAAATTTATTAACTCCAGAGAACAAGGCAGATTAGCTGGTATCGATGCCGCTTCAGAGAGTCAGAATAGAGAATGGTATAATACTTGCTCCTCATCAAGATATGGGCAGCCTCTTTTGTTGTCGAAATAGCAAACATCTGCAGGCAGGAATGTACCACTCGCCACACTGTCCTATCGAAAAAATGCCCTGTCTCCAACCGAAGCGTGCCGAAATATTTAGCTCCGGCAGCACGATTGCATCGGTTGTCACCATATCGGCCGCAGTCGGCCAGTATGATATTTTTTTTAACCCTGAGAGGAGGACGAAATGAAATTTCAAAGAACTTCGACACTCGCCTTATTGCTCACCACCTCGCTGTGGGTAGGGGGATGGTGCACCCCTGCTGCCCTGTATGCCGAAACGGACAAAAAGGAAATGGACAACAAGAAAATGGGCATCCCGGAGGGTGTCGACCCCATCCACAAGACCTATATCCCGGTTGTGACGTCTGATTTTCAAACCATGAAAGAACAGGATGTTAAAGACAAGCCGGCGATGATGAAGCGGCAGCAGGAGCTGCTGGAGCGCCGTTATGATTTGAGCGATAAAAAATCGGATGTGATGATGTCGGGTGGCCGCAAAGCAGTACAGGAAGGGGTTCGAGTAAAGCTTGCCGACGGCGTCAACTGGGATCAGCTGGCCGATATGCCAGCCGACGAGATAAAGGAAAAAGGCGTGTTCCCAAAAGGCTTTCTCCCGCTTCCCCACGCCAAGCACGAAACCGGCGGCCAGGTTATTTTGCAAAAACACATTGACGAAATCAAGAAACTGGAGGCACGAGACCTTAAACGATTCGACGTGGATTTCGATCTTCCCGATCATTTAACCCCTGAATTTCCTCCCCCCATTTTTCTCTCCACCCGTCCGGATCTGGGCGATGTCTCCCAGGGAAAATTACTGTCGATAAAAAACTACTACGATATCATGTACGGTATTCTGACGCCGGTGCAGATGGAAGGCCTCAGGCTCTTGTTAACCCCGTTTCCCCAACAGCAGTTTAATCAGACGGCTGACCGCAAAGTGGACGAGCCCACTTTAGGAATCAGTTGCCTCGACTGTCATGCCAATGGGCACACCAATGCCGCATTTCATCTCAACCCTGACACCAGACCGCATATTGCCCGTTTTCGTTTAGACACGGTGAGCTTACGCGGCATGTTCAACCAACAGATTCACGGCTCGAAAAGGTCCTTGCGATCGATTGAAGACTTTACCGAGTTCGAGCAACGAACCGCCTATTTTGACGGTGATCACGTTACTGCAGCAAAGAAAGGGGTTCATCTACCCGACCGTGCCAGCCAGGTAGTAATGATGGCGCAGATGCAGAACATTTTCAATTTTCCGCCGGCGCCCAAACTTGACGTATTTGGACGGCTCGACCAGCAAAAGGCCACCGAGCAGGAAATGAAAGGCGAGGAGGTCTTCTTTGGCAAAGGCCGGTGCGGGGTCTGCCATCCAGCTCCTTTTTATCTTGACGATAAAATGCATGACCTGAAAGCAGGCCGCTTTTACAAGCCTGAAATGATAAACGGTCAGTATAATATCTCCGACGGCCCGATCAAAACTTTTACCCTGCGGGGAATCAAGGACTCGCCGCCGTATCTGCACGACGGCCGCTTAATGACGCTGGAAGACACAGTCGAGTACTTTAGTCTCGTGACTGAGGTCAACCTTACCAAAGACGAAAAGGCGGCGCTCACCGCGTTTCTCCAGCAGTTATAATAATACTCTTTAGCAAAGGCGCTTTCATCAGCCGTTCGCCGGCGGCCAATCCGGGGTCTGCTGTTTGCCAATATGCATATCCGGAGCCGGCCGCCACCTCAATGCCCTATGATTTACTGTTTCTGCAATGAAAAGGAGAACTTAATATGACGCAACGAATCAGCACAGTTAACCCCGCCACGGAAGAAACTATTGCCACCTATGATTTGATCAGCGCAGACACCGCCTTTAAAAAAGTCGAGGCGTGTCATGCAGCCTTTCTCGAATGGCAAAAAAAGACCCATGAGGAGCGTGCGCCGTACCTTCGTGACATAGCCAAGGCATTGCGTGAAAAGGGAGATGACTTTGCCAGGATCATGACACAGGAAATGGGAAAACTTTTTCGAGACGGTAAAACCGAGGTGGAGATCTGCGCGCGTATTCTCGAACACACAGCCGAAAATGGCCCGGCTGAACTGGCGGATGACGAACGCACCCACAGTGGCGGCAAGAAACGGGGTATCGTGACTTTTTCTCCGATCGGTGTAATTTATAGTATTCAGCCGTGGAATTTCCCGATCTATCAAGTTGTCCGAGCTCTCGCTGCCAACCTGATGGCCGGAAACGGGACTCTTTTGAAACATGCCTCCATTTGCACGGGCAGCGGCTTGATGCTCCGCGACCTCTGCGTGGAGGCAGGTCTGCCCGAGGGATTGTTTGATATGCTGGTCATCGACCATGACACCTCAGACAAAATCATCGAGCACAAACTGGTGCGCGGTGTAACGATGACTGGCAGTGATGCGGCAGGCCGGCACATTAGTCAAAAAGCCTCGAAACATCTGAAGAAATCTGTACTCGAATTGGGATCCAACGACGCGTATCTGGTACTTGAAGACGCCGATGTCGAGCTTGCCGTGAAAACCTGCGTTAAGGGGCGGCTCTACAACAACGGTCAAACATGTGTCTCAGCCAAACGCTTTGTGGTGACAGAGGCAGTATATGACGCATTCATCAGTGCCTTTGTTGAACAGATGAAAGCAATCCAAATGGGGGATCCGATGAAGGAGGAGACGCAACTTGGTCCTCTCTCCAGTAAAGAGCAGTTCGACAAGCTGTCCGAACAGGTCGAAAAAAGCGTTGCGGGCGGTGCTGAACTGCTGTGCGGTGGCAATCCGCCAGAGCGTACAGGGCAATACTATCCGGCCACCGTTCTCGCCAACTGTCAGCCCGGTACACCCGCCTATGACGATGAACTGTTCGGGCCGGTCGCTTCGGTCATCAAGGCCAAAGATGACGAAGATGCAATGCGCATTGCCAATGACAGTCGCTATGGTCTGGGCGGGGGGATATTTACCAGAGATGAGGACAAGGCTATAAAACTCGCCCGCAAACATTTCGATACCGGGATGGTCCACATCAACTCTTTTGACGCAATAGATCCCAACATGCCTTTTGGCGGCGTCAAGGATTCCGGTTATGGTCGCGAACACGGGGGCTTTGGCATGAAGGAATTTGTCAACGCCAAGGCGATTTTCTTACCTTGAACCTGGGCGCCGAACATCAAAGCATAGATATTAGAGGAGAAAACTCATGATTGATGGAAAAGTTATCATTATCACCGGTGCCAGTAGCGGCATCGGCGAAGCAACCGCCAAACTTCTTGCCGGCCAGGGAGCCATCTTAATGCTCGCAGCACGGCGTGAGGAACGGCTGAAAAAGCTGGTGCAGGAGATAGAGAAATCGGGCGGCAAGGCTTCTTACCATGTGACCGATGTGACGAAACGGAAAGCGCTAAAGGATCTGGTTAATGTAACGATAGAAAAGTATGACCGACTCGATGTATTGATCAACAATGCGGGTTTGATGCCGCTATCGCCTCTTGATGCGCTGAAGGTGGATGAATGGGACCAGATGGTAGATGTCAATATCAAGGGTGTTCTCTACGCAGTCGCTGCCGTCTTGCCGGTGATGCGCAAGCAAAAAAAGGGGCACATCGTCAATCTCGCCTCGGTGGCGGGTATCAAGGTATTCCCATCCGGTGCTGTCTATTGTGCGACCAAGTCTGCGGTCAGAGCTCTTTCGGAAGGCATCCGACTGGAGTCAAACGGCGAAATCCGCTCGACTATGATCTCCCCCGGTGCCGTCGATACGGAATTAACCGACCATATTAGCGATAAAGAAACGGCCGAAAATACCAAAAATCTTTATCAAGGCGCCATCAATGCCGAAGCGATCGCTCGCGCCATCCTCTACGCGATTGAGCAACCCGAGGAAGTCGATGTCAATGAGATCGTTATTCGTCCTACCCAGCAGGATATGTAAAGAGAAGAAGAAGTGCCCGTCCGACAATCATAAGACTCATCTGATCGTTCAGGTGTGCCTTATGATTGTCTTTTATTCTGGTGAAGATTTCCCTTATTATCTCTTCACACGAATGACAATTTTTCCCCTGGCATGATGGGTTTCACTTAATGCATGTGCATCCCTGAGACCTTTTTCACTGAAGTCAAAGGCTTCTCCTATTGCAGGCTTTAATTGACCGGAATTATATAACTCAGCTAACTTTTGCAGCTGTTCGCCACTTGGGTCAAGCCAAAGAAATTCGGCCTTTACGCCATACTTTTCATATTCTTCTTCATTTGGCGGCTGGGCAATGGATACCAGTTTTCCATTTTTCTTTAATACCTTATAGCTATTGGATTGAATCTTTCCCCCCATAGTGTCTAAGACGAGATCAAAGTCATGAATAACTTCACTAAATTCTTCTTCCTGGTAATTAATAAATTGATCTGCCCCCAGCGACTTAACCATGTCTTCATTTTTCCCACTGGCTGTCGTTGCCACATAAGCGCTGAAGCTCTTGGCAATTTGAATGGCGAAGCTCCCTACTCCACCTGATCCTGCATGAATAAGAACTTTATCCCCTTTCTTGATTGCACCAGCGTCTACCAGGCACTGCCAGGCCGTTAACCCTGCTAAGGGGATGGCAGCCGCCTCTTCATAGCTCATTGGTTCAGGCATTCGAGCAAGTAAATTCTCATCGACCGCAACATATTCCGCATATGTACCTTGTCGCGTTGTGGCGGGTCTGGCAAATACTCGATCCCCGATCGCAAAACCAGAAACACCTTTTCCTTTTTCGACAATCACCCCTGCGGTATCCCATCCCAGGATAATGGGAAAATCAAAATCAAGCCTCTTTTTTAAATTTCCAGATCGTACTTTCCAATCGATCGGATTAATAGATGTAGCGAAGCTCTCTACTAAAACTTGATGGTCTTTTATTGCCGGTTTTTCAATTGTCCTTTCCTGCAGAACCTCTTTTGCTCCATATTCATCAATGACGATTGCTTTCATGCGAATGCCTCCTTAGTTTATTTGCCTAAACACCATGGATACGCGGGATTATGCAAGTAGCGTTCCATGGAGTTCTGGTACATGAGGTCATGCAAAGAACGCGGTTCAGTTGCCGATCATTCCACAGAGTGGCGGGCATTGTTGTAGTACCATCGCTTGTTACCCCGGCGGGTTACTTTTTTTCATGGACTTTGGTATCGATGATATACCGGGAACCTCCGCTCTCATCACTCAAGGAGACTCCATACTTAAATTGCACTGGAATTATTTAATCTACTCCTCCCGCATGACGGTTAGCAGAACAAAGACGAACGAACTATCCGAGTAGCCTGCCAGTATCAAACCGAAAAATTATCTGCAGCGAGAAAGGAGTCTTTTTTTGATCTGGCTCTACGCCGGTTCTGCAAAGCTGGCCCTCCCGCCAGTCAAAAAAATCTACCGCCGGAACATATATGAAAAAACCCATTAATCGATCAGAGTTAAAACAGCTATTGAGCTTTGCCTACCCAGAACGCAAATTGCTGTTGTTGGGCACTGTTTTTTTGATACTTGGCTCGAGCGTTCTTCTGGCTTTCCCCCAGGCGGTGCGCATTACCATGGATGAAGCGGTTTCGACCAAAAACTTGGATTTGATCAATAAAATGGGCATAGTGATGCTGCTCTTTCTGACAATCCAATCCATTGCCGCGGCCTTTCGATACTATCTTTTCACCTTTGCCGGCGAGCGAACTGTTAAAAGAATCCGCTATAGACTTTTCGATGCCCTGTTAGAGCAGAATATAGGTTTCTTTGACGCTCAGAAAACCGGAGATTTAATGAGCCGAATCAACTCGGATGCCACTGTTTTACAAAACACTCTCAGTGTCAACATATCGATGACTTTGAGGAATGCAGCGGGAGCCGTCGGCGGCTTGGCGCTGCTGCTTTATACTGCCTGGAAATTAGCCATTCTTCTCTTTATTTTTCTCCCGCCCCTGGCCTGGATGGTAGCGCGCTTTGGCGGCAGGGTGCGCAAAATTTCCCGTGAAGTGCAGGATTCTCTTGGTGAAGCCAGTGCGGTTGCCGATGAGTCATTAAGTAACATTCGCACGGTTCGGTCGTTTGCGGCAGAACCTCTTGAAAAAAACAGGTTTCAGAAGGCATTAGAAAGAGCATTAGCTATTTCCAAGAAAAAAATAAGGCTGATTGCGGACTTTACCGGAGCAGTTTCCTTTCTCGGCTCATCCGCTATAGTCCTGATACTCTGGCTGGGGGGCAGAATGGTTGTGCAGGGCGAGCTTACAATTGGCACTCTATCGGCTTTTATTCTGTATACTATGACAGTTGTGATATCGGTGAGTTCCCTGGGAGGGCTCTGGACGGATTTCATGAACGCTGCGGGAGCAAGTGGCAGAATCTTCCAGATTTTAAATAAGACCCCGGCTATAGCAAATGAAGCGGGAATCACTATTGGCCGCATAAGAGGAGAGATAACCCTTCGTGATATTCAGTTTTCCTACCCGACCAGACCTGACTATCACGTATTTCAAAAGCTCAGTTTAAAAATAAAAGAAGGGGAATCAGTCGCCATAGTGGGAAGATCGGGAAGCGGTAAATCAACAATTGCCGCACTTATCCAGAGGCTCTACGATCCTGAAAATGGACAAATATGCATAGATGAGACAAATATAAAAGAACTCTCGGCAAGCTGGCTTCGAAGGCAGATCGGAACAGTTTCCCAGGAACCTATATTGATGTCAACTTCAATCCGGGAAAACATTGCCTATGGCAAACCCGATGCAAGCCTTGAAGAAATTAAGCAAGCCGCGGAGTCGGCTTTTGCCGGCAGTTTTATCGAAGAGTTTCCGGCGAAGTACGAAACCCTGGTCGGGGAACGAGGGGTTCAGCTTTCCGGAGGGCAAAAACAAAGGGTTGCCATTGCCAGGGCAATGCTGAAAAACCCACGCATTCTGATTCTCGATGAAGCAACCAGCGCCCTTGACGCCGAAAGTGAAGATCTTGTGCAAAAAGCTTTGAATAATTTGATGAGAGGCCGAACAGTACTCATCATTGCCCATCGCCTGTCAACAGTCAAAGGCACCGATCGAGTCATTCTCCTTGACCTGGGCGAGATAGTTGAAGAAGGACATCATGCTGAACTGATCAAAAACCAGGATGGGATCTATTTCAAATTAGTCCAAAAACAATTGTCCTGAAAATAAGCCGTAATACGATAAGATCGTAGGAGATTCGTAACCGTTCGCCGGAAAACAGGCTTGCCGGATACTCTTATTAATCAGGCGGCGAATCCTCCATTAACAAGTATATTCTGCCCTGTTACCCAGCCTGATTGGGCATCAACAAGCAGGGCAACCATATCTGCAATATCTTCGGGTTTACCTATACGGCCAAAGGCAGCTGAATCAGCAAGCCCGCGGATCTGTTCATCGGTTTTTCCTTCCCGGAAAAGATCTGTATCAACCGGCCCCGGCGATACAGTATTCACCCGAATTGCCCTTGCCCCAAGCTCCTTGGCGAGTACCTTGGTAATCTGTTCCACCGCCCCCTTGGTGGCTGCATAGGCACCATAGGTTGGCAGCATCATTCTTGTAACAGTAGAACCGATGTTAATTATACAGCCATTGTCAGCCATCAACCTGGCTGCCTCGCGACAGCAGAAGAAGACACCTTTCACATTAAGGTCAAAGAGTTTGTCGAACTCTTCCTCACTAAAATCTGCAATAGCTTTATACCTGGCGGCTCCTGCATTGTTGATAAGAATATCAAGCTGACCACATCTTGCAAAAGTGGTTTGGAATAATTGTTTAATTTCCTTCACCTTGCTTACATCAGCCCTGATCACATGTGCCTTGTCTCCATTGCCAATAATGGTCCGCGCGAGTCCTTCAGCACTGTCACTATCATTTGCATAATTGATAATCACCTCAGCCCCCAGACCACTTAACTTAAGGACGATGGCCCGACCAATTCCCTTTGATCCGCCTGTTACTATGGCGACCTTTCCTGTTAACGGCCTGTTCATAGTTCCTCCATTATTTGAATGATGAGTTGACTCTTTATTAGCATGGCAGCCGATTTCACCTGGAGAGACACCTGCCTGCTCTCTTTCATTTGCGACACTTCAGTATGATTTAGCCCCAACTTATGCACCGCAAAAATGAGGGTCACAGAGGGCTCCTCAAAAGAACCTCGTCAAGAGACATATAATACTTCACGAAAAAAAAATACCATTTTATTATAAGGCAACATCTCCAGCTCTGAGCAGTTTTTCTACAACAATTTCCTTTCCAGTCACTCATCCTCATTTACCAACAGTTCACAACCACTGTGACAAGTAAACTCGTGAAACATGCTTGAATATCCAATAGCAATAACAAACAGCAGGTGGTAATAATATAAAATTATTGTAATTACGCAGAAAAATCACCACACCGTGGCATTTTCCATCTGGGCAGATATTGTCATTGGTGGAAAGCAATGGTTCTGATCCAGTGGAAATATCTTAACTTTTGAAACACCTGTTTCTGCTTCCTTAGCCCAACAAACCATTAAAGCGAAGGGGATAGATTGAAAATCTGTTTAATTCCGATATGTAATTGGCTACTTGTACCCATGCTTTTTAGTCTGCTTGTATCTGGCTGTGCTACTATGGGTAAAAATGAATGTCTTAACGCCCAATGGCAGAGCGTTGGCTATGAGGATGGTGCTAAAGGGTATAATGCCTCTCGTATCGGCGAATATCGTAAATCTTGTGCCGAATATAATGTCACCCCTAACCTTGAAGCATATATGCAAGGCCGTCTACAAGGTTTGGCACAGTGGTGTACGCCCAGCAATGGATATTACCAGGGGACCCGCGGTGCAGTCTACAACGGTATTTGTCCTGAAGCATTAGAATCTGATTTTGAGTTAGCAATGAGTGAAGGCAGAGCAGTTTATGATTACCAGAAAGCCATTCATGACCGGGAAATGTTGATAAAACGTTTGTATAGAGAATATAGTGCCATAGAAGAACAAATATCCTTCATGGAAGCAGAATTAATTAGTGATCACGTAACGCCACGAAGACGCAGGGCTTTATTGGATGAAATTCGAGCGACTGAAAGGGATCGTGAATTGTTGCGTTATGATATTTCTAAGGCTGATTTTGCCCTTAATGAAATGCGTCGCAATCTAAATAAAATGCAGGCAAATAGTATTTCTAAGTAACAAACAGAATTGTTACGTATAAGCATAGAATCTCTTTGGGAGAGGGTAGAATCATTTGATCCGGAAGACACTGCCTAATCAGATCCCCAAAAGCTAAATGGCTATTTTCGATTTTGACCACGGTCGGAGTTCATATAGCTCCTATCGACCTGGAAAGACTGATTGGAACAATCTTGACTGACTTATCAGGTAAAAAAAAGATCCGTCCCCTTGCCTGTCTCTTCGGTCAATCGACATAAAAATTTTACCAATTAATGGTGAGCAGGAACAATAAATAACATGTCAGCAATTGCCCAAAGAGATACAGCTTCTTGATTCAAACTTGGCGAGGTTCTCATCACTATATAAAGAGTGTTTTCTCGCAATGAGTTTTTGCTCTTCCATATCCTTTCGATCCCCGCCGTGCAGTCGGATAACTGTGAAAGACCGGACCACCTTTGGTTTAGGCAAAACGATCTTATCACCGGCGAACAAACTCCAAAACCATTGATCGACTTCGACCGTTGAAAAATGCTGACTATATTCACGGAGATAATTCTTTTTCTTTGCGTCAGAATAAATTATCCCCCGCCATGAGTCATATTTCCAGCTGCAGGTGCCAATGTGTAGGAAGGATTTTTCCACTTTCATGAGTTTCGTATTACGATTTCAGATTTCCTCATATTTTCTTAATCCTCTTCAGTCATAGCAATTTCCATATCAATCATTTCTCTTGCTCTTTCCAAAGCTCGTTGTTCATTGATGCCACCCATCTTTACATGTTGAGAATTACCTGATGGGTTAATGATATCAAAACTGAAATGAGAATCTTGATTGTCTTCGGCATTAACTGAGATTGTCCAACCTTTGTAAATATCAGATATTGTGGATTTCATGATAAAATCTCCCGCTCCTTTTTAGCTCTGCGTAATTCTTTTTCTATCTCTGGTGAAAAACAGGCAAAATAAACAGTGCTGATTGCCTCAGTCTTATCTAAAAAATTAAACACCTCATGCATTGCAATATCACAGGCTTCGGCAATTGGAAAACCATATGCTCCACAACTGATTGCAGGAAAAGCTATGGTCTTACAGTCATTATCAACACCACATTGCAAACTCTTCCTATAGCATGAGGCCAGTAAAGATCTTTCGTTGTTGCTGCCACCTTTCCATATTGGTCCGACGGTATGAATCACAAACCTTGCAGAAAGATTATATCCATGCGTTATTTTTGCATCCCCTGTAGCGCAACCATTTAGAGCTCTGCACTCTTTGACTAATTCCGGTCCAGCTGCTCTATGTATTGCTCCATCAACTCCACCACCACCTAAAAGGCTGTTATTTGCAGCGTTGACTATTGCATCAACCTCCAATTTGGTGATATCGGTCCTCACTATCTGAATAGGTTCCATTGCAAGTTCCTATAAGCATAAATTACTCTTGGTTATGTCTTCTTCAAAAACTCAACAGCCTGTTTTTTTTCATCAACAGAAAATCCCTTCATGTTTATATTCCGAAATATTTTGTCTTCAAAATCGACAATTTTGTGGAGCCATTTAGTATGAGTAACCACAGCTATCCGATCAAAATGTGAGAAACCAAAATCACGAAAGAATTTAAATTTCTCAATCATGGCATCGAATTCCGCACCACCAATACTTACAACCTCCTGATACACTATGAGTTTTTCACCTTTCTCTATCTTCTCTTTGAATAGAGTTAAGATCGAAGTCATTTCCTCTTCAGTGATCTTTCCTTCCAAGCGATAGGCAACAGCATATTCAATACCAATATCAATCATCTCTATCATTAATCACCCCTTGTGATCCTCAGTCGTACGCCTTTTCCGTTCAGCAGTAAATTTCCACCAGGGAACAGGGTCTCCACCTTCCATAAAGTCTATAACAGCAAGAAACACATCAATTACACAGGGATCATGTTTTTCTCCTGTTATCAGGCATAATTCAGCGTGTAGCTGATAAGCATTTTTACCTATTAGATCTTTAGGGTTTTGAATCCCAACCAAGCGAAGATCTCGAACAATAGCTCCACCAACATTAGGCAGATCTGTAAGCTCTGTTACTTTTTGTCTGTCAGGATTTTTCATTTTTAACCACGTTCTAGTTTTTCTAGCATATTATAAACATTCACATCCAGGTTTCTACATGTTAATCAAGGACCCCGTCGACAGACTATTTTGTGCCATCGTTGCCGACAATGCTTGCAGATTTAATGAGTTCTATTGTCCAGAAGCTCGTGAAAGAAGATTACATTCCCATCAAATCGACCGTCCTCCACTTTACATCAATTTTGAGCTTGTCTTTCAGGAAATTTAAAAACCTTTCCCTGCTGCAAGCTCCAGCACTGATGCTAATATATTCGTCAATCATCTTTTTTTGCTCCTGGGATTCATAGAGCGCCCATTCAGTAAACAAATCTTTTTCCTGTGTTTTGTTCATGTAGTTTTCTCCTGGCGGATGAGAGTTTGTAGTTTTGGTCCAGGAGCATAAAAGCGAACTCTTCCGAAAATCTTACATCGTGGCAACCCTGATGGCTGTTGGGAGAATTTTCCTGTCTGTTACCTAATCTTTCGGTTATGATTTAGTGGAAAGATATTGACTTTAGGACAAGAGAATTTGTTCCGTATATTGTTGTGGTATCCTACGATCAGCCTAACAGTTGCGCTGAAGTGCCCTGCAGACATAATCTGAAAAATCTTTACCACGAATAAGGGCTGATTGTTACTTTATCCGGAAGGCAGATTTGAAAGTAGTATCAACGCCGACGGCGGTCAGAAATGGAGCAAGTGTCTCGGTTGATTTTCTGGAAGAATCTCCGACGGGCGGCAAGTAAAAGCATGCTAGGCATTTGGCCTCTTCGGAACCAGAGAGATACATGAATAAGCTCAGGTATTCCCTCCCACGACTAAGGTAAAGAGATTCATGGATAAGCTTTACTCTCAAATTCCTTTTTTGTTGTTAGGTATTTGGGAAAGCATAACTTCCCAGATACAGTAGAAACCTTCAATTTAGGTCTTGATTGGAAAACAACACCTTTGGTGTGGCAAGATTAATCACACCGACCTGGGTTTTTTTTCTATAAAGACTCAACAATATCAACCGCCAAGACTTTTCTAATACTTTCCCTCGAAACCAGGACAGCTCAATATGGCCGGTAGGAAGACTCACCAGCAAAGCGACTATTTTTCGGCAATGGTCAATGTGATGATATGACTTACCTATCATCACATTGAACCCTATGAAACGTCTTCACGTTTTTGCGATGACAGTTCGCCATCGCTCTCATCTTCGTCGACTGGCTCGGCGGAGAGCCCTTCGGACGTCTCCCACACCTGCGCCTCAATGGAGCCGGCCTCGACAGAGCCCCTCGGCGGATAGTCGAGAGTACCTCCGAGCTGCTCAATTCTGTCGGGAGAAAGTCTTGGAAAGGGCAGCTTGCCAGCTTTGCGCCAGGATTCAACTTCTTTCACAGCCGTCTTGCCACGCTCAAGGTCAAGCCCGTCGTCGCGTCCCATGTAGAGGGTCTGTGAAGGAAAGGCAAAGCCGCTTCCCGAATTCTTAACTATGTCGCTCATTCGCAGCAAGACGTCTTCGCGTATGGCGTGGTATTCGTTGAAGTCTCGGGTCAGTGCATATATCCGAACAACAATATCGAGGGAAGATTGACCAAAATCTGCAAAGCGCACGCGCACCGTTTCGGAGTCGATCTTAGGATGGGCATGGAGCATCTCGCGAAACTTGGCCAGCACATAGCGCAATTGATCATTTTCGGTCTCGTAGCGTAAACCGATAGTCGTGGTGATCAGCATCCGATCGCATTTCGCCCAGTTGATCAGCTGCATATCGGCAAGGGCAGAGTTGGGAATCGAAATCAAAGTGCGATCGATTGCCCGGATCTTGGACGTACGCACACCGATGCTTTCGACGGTGCCGGTTTTATCACCGAACGAGCAGAAATCGCCGATCCGCACAGGCTGGTCAAGATAGAGCATGATGCCGCCGATCAGGTTTTCAAGAGTCGGGCGAATCGCAAGCGCTACTGCCAAACCGCCAATACCAAGTCCAGCCACAACGCTATAGAGAGGTAACCCCAGATTCTGTGCGGCATTACCGATGATCACCACGCTGACCAAGGTTCCGATGGTACGGGCGCCAATGCGCCAGAGATGGGCGTCGAAGCTGTCTGCCTGGATACCACGTGCCTGGACGATACGCTCAAAAAGGGCAAGAATAACCAGCCAAAAAAACCAGATCGCCCCGGCATTGATCAAAATGGTTGCAGTATCGACAACCACTGTCGAGAATGCGCCTGAAACTTCGATTTGGTTGGCAAAGAAATCATTGAGGCTCCAGACCACCACGAGGCCCGCGATTGGCGTCAGGGAACGGCGCAGCAGGAATCCGACCCGATTTTTGGTTTCGCGGCGGTTGACCACACGGTGAAAGACCAACAGCAGGAGCGCTGCGAGTCCACTAATGAGGACCACTGCCATGACTTTCCACTTTGGGGTGTCCAGCCAGAGGTCGCGCAGACTCTGGGGAACACTTCTGAGCACCACCGCCGGGATCATCGGTCCAGTCATCTGGGGGAAAGTGCGATGCCAGCTAATGATGGGCAAAGACGTTTGCAGAGGCAGATCTTTAATACCTTGGTAGAAGCGCTGCGCCACCATAACCGTGTGCTCGCTGAACAGAAACTCCCCTTCACGCGCTCCCTCATTAACCTGGACGATCCAGATCGGGGTGTTGGGGATGCGCCATTTCACGGGTGACATAGCATTATCGAAGGCCTCTTCGTCAGGAACACTTGCAAGGTTGGGCAATTTGACACGCCCAAAAATGTCGAGCAAAAATGCAGTTGTTTCGACTCCGATCGTACGGCGAGACGATGGTGGAACAGAGGACAGGTCGAGCAGCGCCTGGAACTGTGAGTTAATCACCTGCAATTTCTCGGCAAGCTTACGGGATTTGTTCGACATATAGGCTTGCAAGGTCTCTTCCAACTCGTCTCTGAGGCGAAGAAAAGATGTGAGCGTGGCACGCGGGCTGTCTGTTCGGATGGGTTTGATTGTGGGGGTATCGCTGGCAGCCTGCTGGGTCGCTGCGAACATATCATCCCCGTCCGATGTGCTTTCTGTCGTTTCCTGGGCGTGAATAAAAGTCGCGGCGCAGCAAATCAAGACAAGGGCAAGCAACCACCGAAAAACAGTGGAACAATTACATTTCGTGTACAGATTATACACAGAGAGCTCCTTATGTTGCATAATGACATCAAATTGTTAAGAGTGGGAACGATCTTACTATTTCCCACGGAAACCCTAAAAAAAGTGATGCGTCCAGACGTCCTGCAAGATCACGAACAGGAACGCCGTTGAACAGCCGAACATCAGCACCCCCGTTATCGCAATCAATGTCCCGAGATGTCGCCAGGGATACTTCAGCAGGATGTCGCCGTAGCCCAGAGTCGTGATCGTCGCGGCGGTGAAATAGATGCCTTCCGTAAGGCTTGGTATGAGCCGCGTCCAGCGCAGGAACAGTCCCCATGCCGCGGCCTCCGCCAGGTGCGCCAACGTCAGTAACAAAAAGCAACCAAGGAGGATGATCTTGCCGTAATTTTCCGGTCCCAGGTGGCCAGCAGCCATGTCTTGTGACGAACTATTTCGCCAGATGCATCGAAAATCACGAATACATGAAAAGCAAACAGCGTAGGCGTAAGCAGCAATGCAAAGACATGGACCGTTGCAATCCTGCTCGAAGAACAAGGTCGATGTCTGTCCACTTTTATTCCATCTGATTTGGCTTGATGCCCACCTTCGGTGTCGGGCGGGGGGGGAGCATCGCTTGTCATGCTCCCGTCTAGACTCGTTGAAAGCGGACGTCAGGCCAGCGCCTGCACCCGCGGCGAAAAGGGCAAGACGATCAGTGGTTGCCAGCCGGAAAATTTACCCCATAACTCAGCCAGGTTGGCACCGATTTGCACACTAGGTCCTTCCCGTCCGATCGCTAAACCACCCCCGATGGCGGACAGGCCACCAATGAATTTGATGGGGAACAGAGAACTGGGGCTGCGGGCAACTTGCCCTCAATCACCGCCTCGACATGGGGTATGCCGCTGCCGGCCGCAGGCTGCCCGGAACGCTGCATAAAGCCAGGCTGCGAAAGCGGTGGTTACACCGATCGCGGCACAGATCAGGACGAAGCCCATCACTGGCCACTGGTGGGCCTAGACGATCGCGGCAGAGCGGGCTACGTTCATGTGTTCCAGTGCCTCTCGAAAGCACCCTATAACAAGACCGATTCCGGCACCTGTGAATAGCGATAGCAGGGCCAGTTTTGCCAAGCCATATTTTCCACTTTCACCGCACTGGGCCGCTTCGGGATTCGAACTCATGGAATCAATTTTCCTGTTTTTTAGGGAGTAGTGTGTCAGTCATTAGTGTCCTCCTTAACTTCTTAATACCACGAGAATGCCAAGATCGTTTTATCTGTCAATCTTGCTGATTGATGTTTATTTGCTTTGATATTTTTGTTGTTTCACTCAGTAATCTGGTTTAACAGCTTCTGGGATTCTTCCTGGTATTGTGCCTCTGTGATCAACCCCTGTTTCTGCAACGATTTTAGCTCTTTCAGACTCGTGACAGCTGAGGACTGAGTACTTGTCATGGCCGGCGAAGCAGGCGGTGGAGCCGTCACCGTTTCTGTTACGTTAAGGGTAGTGGGATGGCTCGCTGCAGTCGCAGCCGCAGTGGCCTCTGCCGTGGTCGCAGCGGCTGCGCCAACCCACACCGCACGTCTGGCCGTGCGACGCCATACACCAAAAATATCAATGAACAGTGATGAAGGTCCGCCCAACTTAGGCAATTGCCCTTCTATCAAGTTAATATCGTAGGTCAGATCGTCACCCGTATATCTCGGATTCTTCAGTTCGACAACAATATCAATAAGGTCATCAGCGTCTCCTTCAAAAACAGAGAGAGTTGCATTGGGTGGATCTGCGTCAAAGTTATCCTGACCATCCGTCCAAAGCTTGAGATAATCTTGTTTATTATAGTGCCCGGCCATGCGCACCGGACGGTCGGAGAAAAACAGTGTGGTAGGGCTAACGCCTTTGAGAGTTAGAGTGTTCTTGTCTGTATCGATAACAACACCTTTCGAGTTTTGTACCAGAAGCAGTTCTACCTTCATTTTTACAGACGGGACACCAGCAGCCGTGACTCTCTCTGGCAACAAGATGTTACAGGTGAACAGAAAAGTAACCAAAATCAACAAACTAACAAAATCACGCTTCATCATCAGTTAATTCCTTTATGGTTTAAACGTTTCAATATTGACTAACCCCGGTAAACTGGAAGAAAGTCAGGATTATGTTCAATATACTATTGTGGGATGCGCTTTTTAGTCTAGAAACGTCCGGGGCCCCGTACTCCGACTCCGACTCCATGGTATCCGACGCCAACCCCGCCACCTATCCCAATCCTGTCAATAAACAGCGTAGTTGCACCGCCGCTGGTCGGAAGCGTGCCTTCAATAATCTTGTAGCTGTAAATGATATCTAAACCGTCGATTAGGGGATTGGTAATTTCGACTACTGCGACGGTATTTTCATCTTTGTCAGGCTCATAAACAGACAATGTGGCGTTTGGCGGGTTGGCGCTGAAATTATCTTTGCCGGCTTTTGATGTCCACTCATCAAGATATTTATCCATTTTGAGATGCCCGGCAAGGCGCTCCGGTCGGTCTGAAAAGAACAGCGTCTGCTGATTTACATCCACAAGGCGGAAGGTCTTGGCCGCTTCATCCACTTTGAGGTCTTCAGCAACATGGACGAACATAAACATAGCCTCTCCCGCAGGAGTCGAAGAGGTTGCTGTACTGGCTGCAAATGCCGTCGCTGACAGCGTAGTTGCACCCAGGAAAATAACCGCGCAGATTGCTTTTCGGCGCTGAACTAATGTTCTGAAAATTTTCATTTGTCTCCCTTTGATTATCGATATAAACTATAATCTATCTTTTTATGGCGTAGGGCTCTGCACGACGACGTACACGAGAGTATCCTTAAATGCAGCCTTGTAAAAACTGCCTCCGCAATCATGATCCTCGGCATAGACCCGGTTCGAAAATCTGCTTTCTCCTTACCAAATAAAGTATTTAATGCGGTTTACACTCCAACTGTGAAGTTTTTTCATCCACGCTGAAGTCCGTTTCGTATTTTCAGCCATTGTGGCCCGTATTAATCAGTATTGCGGGTCGCTACAGCTAGTGAAGCATACGGGTTGTTCATAAGAGCAACCCGTATGCTTTCATAGACGAGTGAACAGCTACCCGAGAGCATCTGTTCTTCGCTTCGTTGTGCATAGCTACTTCGTCGCACTCTGTGCATGATGTGACGGCTTACCATCAAGCGCGGTCGCTTCAGTGCTTTCGAGTTTTTTGATATCCTCGGGTGACAGTGTCGGTCTATCAACCTTAATCGTCAACTTGTTGAGCTTGGCGGTCAGTGTGAACGGCGGCTGGTAATCTGCGTCATTCACTCCAGTCAAGGTGTCAGAGCCGATGTCGAAACTCTCGTCCCATTGCAGGATCATCGGCAGCGTGTGCGGCATGGTAACGGTCTGCACTGGCTTGCCGTCCACCTTCAGCGTACCGGTACCTGGCCGGCCAAGACCACTCATATTGTTGAAAAGGAGCGTGCCCACTCCAAGACCGTCATATTTGAAGTCGAACTCGACGGTATGCTTACCGGGGGTGAGCGCTTCTTGGCCTTCCCACTTTATACGTTTCAGGTCAATCAGGTTCCAGAGGAACACCGGCTTACCCTTGAGCAGATAGAAGCCGTAGCCGGCAAATCTTCCGCCTGAGGTCAGGATCATGCCTTCGGCGCCCCCTTCTGGCACTTCGATGTCCGCGGTGATGGTGTACGAACTATTGAGGACGGACGGAGAATCGCCCTGCGGCAAACCTATCATGGGTTTAGTGTAAACAAACTCGGTACGGCCAGCAGTGATGTTCGGACGCGGTGCAACGATGCGGGCAGCCACAGAGGCGTCCATTGGGAACACCTGATACTTCTTCGCTTCTTCGATGAACATATTCTTCATTTCTTTAACCTTGTCCGGATTCTTGTCGGCCAGGTTCTGGGATTGACTGAAGTCTTTGTTCAGGTCGTAGAGTTCAAGAACCTGATTGTTAAGCGGGTCGGCATTGGCGGCGCCGAAGGCCTCCCACGGCGCTCGGTTCACTTGGGTGCTGAGTAGCCATCCTTCATGATAAAGCGCCCACTGACCCATCATTTCAAAATACTGGGTCTTGTGTCGCGACGGCTCCTTAGCGTTTTTTTCATCAAAAGTGTAAAGCAAACTTGTGCCTTCGATGGGTTTTTGTTTGATTCCGTCCACGTAATCAGGGGCTGAGATGCCAGACGCTTCCAAGATAGTCGGCACGATGTCTATGATGTGGCAGAATTGCTCACGAAGGGCGCCCTTGTCTTTGATATGTCCTGGCCAAGAAATCACCATACCCTGCCGGATACCACCGAGTTTTGAGGCATTCTGTTTGAACCAGGTAAAGGGCGAGTCAAAGGCCCAGGACCAACCCGCCGACATATGATTATAGGTCTGCTCTGTGCCCCAGACATCATACCATTTCATCTGGTCTTTTACCGGGACGGCAACACCATTGAAAAATGCGACTTCGTTCGGTGTCCCGAGTGGACCGCCCTCAGCGCTGGTGCCGTTGTCTCCATTGATGTAGATGATAATGGTGTTGTCAAGCTTGCCAATGTCCTCGACAGCCTGGATGACACGGCCGATCTCATGATCGTTGTAAGCCGCAAATGCAGCGAAAACTTCCACTTGCCGGATATAGAGCTTTTTTTCCTCAGGCGTGCAATCATCCCAATTTTTGATGACATCTTTCGGCCAAGGCGACAGTTTGGTATCCGCCGGGATCACCCCCAAGCGCTTCTGGTTCTCAAAGATCGTCTCCTGAAGTTTGTTCCAACCATCATCAAAGAGATGCATTTTTTCGATCTTCTCGACCCATTCCTTGGTCGGATGGTGTGGCGCGTGAGTAGCTCCGGGAGCATACTTGATAAAAAACGGTTTACTCGGCTGGATTTGGTTGAGCTGATTCAAATAATCGATGGCATCATCTGCCATGGCAGTGACGAGATTCCAGCCAGGCTTGCCCGCAAAGGGATAAATCTGGGTGGTGTTGCGGAATAGGTTCGGCTGCCATTGATTGGCATCACCGCCGACGAACCCGTAGAAATACTCGAAGCCCATTCCTGTAGGCCACTGATCGAACGGTCCGACTTGGCTCGCCGCGAAAGCTGGCGTGTTGTGATCCTTGCCGAACCATGAAGTGGCATAGCCGTTATCGAGCAGTATCCGGCCAACAGTGGCCTTGTCCTTCTCGATAATGCTGTTGTATCCAGGGAAGCCCGTTGCTTGCTCGGAGATTACGCCAAAACCAGCCGAGTGATGGTTGCGTCCGGTGATGAGGGCGGCACGCGTGGGTGAGCATAGCGCTGTTGAATGGATGTTATTGTAGCGTAGACCGTTAGCAGCGAGACGATCCATCGCAGGTGTAGGAATGACGCCACCGAAGGTACTTGGCACGCCAAAACCGGAGTCATCCGTCATTATAAGCAGCACGTTAGGCGCACCCTTGGGCGGGACAATCCTTGGCGCCCACCATGGTTTTGAGTTAAGGGCATCATCTTTAATCACACCGCCAAACTGTGGATCTGGGGCAGGGAGTTGTTTCCCATCGATGGATGTGGTCGCACCTGGAGAACCCGACATTTCAGCGACTGCCTGATTTACAGAAAAAACACTGAAAATCATTATAGCCGCAATCAGTAAGGTAAAAATTGTTGTTTTTCTATAATCTTCCATTTTCTTCTCCTTTACCAACAGCAATGTTTTTTAAAAAATATTTCAATTTGCCAATCATTCTTCACTTGCCCGCCTAACCTCATTTAGGGTGGAATTTAGGGACCTAGACAATTCTTTTTTTAGTGTTAAGTTTTTCACTGCTAAGCTGGATCTTGAGACCGTTAACAACAGCACTGTATTCCTAATTTTCCGCGAACAAATAAGAGCACAGAGTCTCTGATAATAATCTGCCCAAACCCGAGCAATAAGAGGACTAAGATTGAACGGTTTCAGAGACTATTAGATCCAGCCCTGTTCCTGAAAACGTTTCTTGAGCACCTCACTGATTTCTTTAGCCGTTTGCTTGGCCCGGCTTTCCACCTTGCTGCTGCCGGTCAATCATCACTAGTACGGGGACACGAAAATCATGGGTATTTGTGTCGTACTCTAATTCGACTTTGACAACTTCACCAATCTTGATGCCCCTGATTTCAACTGGATCAGGCGATGAGTCGCTCTGGTTCATGCTGCTCGGCAGATAGAAAGCGTGCCAATAATTAGTAAATATTGCGTGGAAATTGCGTCAATCTTGGTACCACAACCGTTTAGCAGAGCAATGACAATTACACTGCAGAGCTTACCAAAACATACATTACGCAATGGGTTAATCATGGTATTCTCTCCTAGGATCAAGGGTGGTTTATAGTTGATGAATATTACTTTCTTTTTATCGATGAAACATTCTGGCCTTCTCTACGAAATCCAACCCACCGATTTCGATAATCTCGTAAAATTCGACAACAGGCGGAATTCTAGAGAGCTCAATGGCTTCCAATACCCAACCATACATAGGTGAACGTAAATGCATGTCGAGAGCTTCATGTGTCTGCCAACGTTCCATATAGCAAATTGCTCCTTCGTCACTCGATTCATTCATGACCAGACAGTCTATACAGTTTGTAAGAGTGGTAACGTGGCTCTTCACGGAATTGAGAACTTCGATAACAGCACCCGTATTCTCCGGAGTTGGATATAATTGAATAAGTGAAATCAGCATAATCCTCTTACAGCAAGAATTGTGCCTGGGGTTGGAGTATATTGTAGGTTTAAATAATCGTATTATTACGATATGATGTGTTATAATCTTGATTATGCTTTGAGGTAATTGTGAGTTTCGGTCGATATATCGTCCTCATTAAAGTCGATATATCGACCACGGAATTGAAATACTACCTGTGGTTCACGAATGTGTTGGTTTGATATTGAGTTTACGCATGCGTGAGTAGAGTGTGGAGGGATTGAGCTCCAACAACTCAGCTGCGCCACCCTTTCCTTTAATTCTTCCCCGTGTTGATTCAAGTACCGTTGTTATATGTTGTCGTTCCATTTCCCTGAGAGACAGCGTGATCGGTCGTTGTGGCATGGAGGACAGTTGTGACAGCGACAGGTCAAGAACGTTTCCTCCTGTGACAATGAGGGCATGTTCTATAACGTTACGAAGCTCGCGGATATTCCCCGGCCATGCATAGTTTGCAAGTCTCTCCATGTCAGAATGGGCTATCTTGCTGATTTTTTTCCCCATCTTCTGGCCAAATTCATTAATGAATTTCCGCACAAGTTGGGGGATATCCTCAACACGGTCTCTGAGTGGTGGTACATGAATGGGAAATATATTGAGCCGATAGAATAGATCCTGGCGAAAACGGCCTTTTTCAACCTCCTCGTGAAGATTACGATTGCTGGCAGCAATGATTCGTACATTGACCGAGATGCTGCGTGCACTGCCAAGCCGTTCAAACTGTCCTTCCTGCAGGACCCGGAGCAGTTTGGCCTGAGTTTCAAGCGGCATCTCGCCGATCTCATCGAGAAACAACGTGGAGTTATCGGCCAGCTCAAACCTGCCCATCTGTTTACTCACAGCGTCGGTAAATGCTCCTCGTTCACGGCCGAATAATTCGCTTTCAACAAGTGCGGCAGGCAGGGCGGCGCAGTTCACCGTGACCATAATTCTGTCGGCTTGTTTGCTGAGCTTGTGGATGGTCTTGGCAATCAGTTCCTTTCCTGTTCCAGTTTCTCCCTGAATCAACACTGTGGCATCAGTTGCTGCTACCTGCCGTATCTGCTTCATGATATTCTGCATGTATTTGCTGACGCCGAGAGAGTCTTGATATTCACCGGACAATCCAGCTTCCTGCCGCAGGATCGTGTTCTCTTTTTCGAGCTGTTTGCGCAGGAGATTGATTTCCTGAATGTGTTCCTGGGCCTTTTGCTCCATTTTCTTGCGCTGGGTGATTTCCAGAGTGACTCCCATGAGGTATGAGGTATCGGCAGATACTTCTCGCTGGACGTTTCCCCGGGAATTCATCCAGCGAATTTTTCCGTCTGTTCCTGGCACCCTATATTCAACGTTGATTTCAGCTTCCAGGTGAAGTGATTGATCAATGGCCAGCTGGACGTGTCTACGGTCATCGGGATGGACTTTCGCCAGAAAAATTTCGAGAGTGACCACTTCTCCACTGGAGAAACCTAAGAGTGCTTTTGCCTTGTCACTGGCCCAGAATACCCCTGTGGCCATATCGACTTCCCAGACCCCGGCTCCTGCAGAAGTCGTTGCAAGGTCAAGACGTCTTTGGCTTATCTCCAGGGATCGAACATCCTCACGCCGACGCAGGGCACTTAAGAATGTTTCTCCGACAAGGCGAAGACGGGCTACAAGCTCTTTTTGCCATACTTTTTCTTCATACAACGATCCGACATTAATGAAGTGGTGAATGCGGTTAGCGATATAGAGGGGAATAGTCAGAGCTGATTTGATCCCAAGAGCAACAAGTGACTGCTGGTCAATTGTTGCTTTTGCGGGGAGGGCGTCTACACTGGATATTGCAACTGTGTGTCCGTTTCTGACGAGGATCTGATAACTCCATGGAAAGATTTCCGCCAGATTGATATCTTCTGAAACTGGTGTTACTCCTTTGTCATACCAGGCGTGAGATACTCGAACTATTGGAGAAGTAGGTGATACCTCGAGAAGGCCACCCTGATTCATTCCAAGATTCTGGCAGATGTCCTGAATAGAGGTGAGTATCTCCTCATCCAGCAACTCATGAGAAGTCTTAACTATACGAGCAGAAATCGAAGAAATGAGTGACTCAAGTCGCATCAGTTCTTCAACTGAGTATGTCCTGCAAGTAGCCGGATCTGTCGTGTCAATGCTGTCTGGTATGAAGATGATAGTATCCATTACGTTCTGGAATTATAGCCAATAGATTGAGACCTTGAACTAACGCGGTCGGTTAACATGATCTAGAAATATATGGAATGATAGCCTAAAGTAAAGGGCAAATATGAGCAAGGACGATATATCATCCTGATATTATGGTTGGATGCAATTGTTGATTTTATAGATGGTTACTATAAGTTTGGCCCCAAATTGCGTAATTTATAAATTGGTCGAGCATGCATGACCACCGGGCAGACTGTCTGTGGAGATAAAATCGTCGATTAGGCGATTAAAATGCTACTTTGTTCCATTCAATCTCTAACACTGAAAGTTGAGATGTTATGAGGTAAGGTAAGGTATTTGTAGGCAAACGCTCGGTTTAGGTTGTTCCTGTGAGGGTATACCTGCCGATTTGTCTGGAATAGTTTAGAAATGGAGTAACTGCAGACTGAACCTTACCAAAGATAAGGTATCGATTTCCTCCTTCATCCAGTACTTGATCTTCTTCCTGTAAATGTCACCGGGATAATGCCAAAAAAATTGTCTCAAATGGAGCATTTTGAAATCTAAAATAATCCAGAACATATTTGCAGGTCACTTCGGACATAGCGTTAGGCAGCGAGGTTGATAGTAACTGAGAATTTGTACGAACTGGTGCATTACTCAACCATCTTCGTCCTTGGGCACGTCGGTGATGATTCCAGGAAATTAATTGATCTAATTGCTCCATTTTGAATGGCGGTACTGACTGCTGCTACTACTGAATCTCTGATTTTCAATAGTCAAGATCTCTCCTATCGAGTTTGACTGGTTAGTCCAAGAAAGGATACTTCCAGAAAAGCTTGACGTTGGAGTTCTGATCTAATAGCATTTGCGTATCTTCTACAAGAAGTTATCAAAATGTTTTGACACGGAAATACCAGGAAACCTGATGGCTCAATACGATTTCATAATTGTTGGCCTAGGCACAGCCGGATCGGCAACCTGCATGACCCTAGCTCGTCGGGGCTTCACCGTGCTGGGTATTGATCAATACCACCCCCCTCACGACATGGGTAGTCACCACGGCTCGTCACGGAGCGTTCGCCGTGCTTACCTCGAAGGAACCTCATATGTGTCGATGGCATTGAGGTCCTGGGAACTTTGGCGGAAACTGGAGAAGGATTCAGGGCAGAAACTGCTTGCCAAGACAGGCAATCTGACCATTGGCCCGCCTGACAGCCCAGCGGTTTCAGGATTTGTTGCAAGTGCTCAGGCATATGATATACCACACGAGTGTTTAACCGCGGCTGAGGTTCGAAAGCGCTGGCCACAGATAGTCCCACCCGATTCATTTGTTGCGGGATTGGAAAAAGAGGCGGGTATAGTGTTTCCCGAATTAAGTATTACCACCTTTTTAGCTGAAGCTATAAAGGCGGGGGCCAATCTGTTGTTGGATGAACGAGTGGATAGTTGGACTGAGGGGCACGACAAAGTTCACGTCCATACAGCGAGAAAAGCTTATGAGGCCGATCGACTGCTCGTAGCGACAGGTGCCTGGACGAATAGACTGCTCGGCCTCCCGGACAGCATTCTGAAGCCGAAACGTGTTCCTGTGCATTGGCTTGAAGCGCCGAAGGACAGAAGTTTTCATCTTGGAAATTTTCCAGTTAATTTCTGGCAGATTCCCAAGGAGAAGAATCTGTCCTCCCCACAAACTTATAGAGAATTTTACACCTTGCCGGTAATTGCCCCGGGGACAAAGATAAAAGCCGCGTTCCATAATGGGCTTGTCGATTGTGATCCAGACACGCTCGTTCGAGAAGTATTGCCGGACGAGACACATATGGTTAGAGAAATTATTTCAGAGCTTTTGCCGGGCCTTCAGCAGAGCCCCATTACGTCTGAAGTTTGCCTATACTCAATGACACCCGACGGGCATTTCTACCTCGGCAAGAGACCCGGAACACACCGAGTATTTGGAGTTGCACTTGCCGGACACGGTTTCAAGTTCGCTCCTATTCTTGGAGAAATAATGGCAGATCTTATGGTTGATAGAGCTCCCGCATTCGATATTGAATTGTTTTCGCCGAATCGATTCGATTATTTGCCAAAGGAACCCATTCCAAACGGTAAATACTAGAATTAATAAATTTATTTCTCTCAGCTCATCAGAGGGAAGCCTGTTCATGCAGGACATGGGTGATACACCACAAACCCACATGGACCAGCCTCATAGACAAACTGAAGCTGTTCACCGGTTTAAAAAAGCTTGCGGATTACCTTATCAATTGCTTCCGGAGTTTTTTTAATAGTTGCGTAAAGCCGAACCTCTCCGTCAGCACCGCTATTGGCTACTTCTCTTGGACCACTATGCGAAAAACTAAAATAATTTGCACAATAGGGCCGAAAACCTCACATTTTGAGACACTGCAGCAGCTTGCAAAAAATGGAATGAATGTTACCCGTAGAATTGAAAGGCATATGGAACTGAATCCCAAAACATCGGTGCAGCCCTCAGATAATTCAAAGCATGACATTGCCAGAAGCGCACCAATTCTTACTAATAACCTCAAAGCTACTGCGTCCTTGGTTTTCACCAGACGCGGCTTAATGGCGGTTCTTCTTTCAAAGTATCGACCGAACGGGCCCATCTATGCGTTTACCAATACAACTCATGTGCGAAGAAGGCTTGGTATTCACTGGGGAATCCATCCTTTTATCATCAATTTTTCTAAAGATCCTGAAATATCCATTGGTCGAGCCGTTGCACAGCTACAGCAAAAACACCTCATTAAAAAAGGTGACCGGGTCATAGTGCTTTCAGATATCCTTGCAGATGGCAAATTTATAGAAACAGTGCAGGTGCGTATTATCTAAAAGAGTTTAGGGCGATGTGCCCAAATACCTCATTTCCTAAAATTGTCAGGAAGGAGAACAGTTATGGCAGAAAGAGAAAAAAAACAGACCATGCAGCATCCCATGCTTTCTTCCCTGACTCCCATGCGGATGAAAAAAGGAAAAGTGGTTTCAGCGGAAGAGGCCGTCCGGGTAATACGGGACGGAGATACAGTGGCCACCGGCGGTTTTGTAGGGATCGGTTTTGCGGAAGAAATCGCGATCCGATTGGAAGAATATTTTTTGGAAAACGGGCATCCCAGAGACCTGACCCTGGTATACGCTGCCGGGCAGGGAGACGGTGGGGAAAGGGGTCTGAATCATCTTGGTCATGAAGGACTGGTCCGCCGGGTGATCGGAGGGCACTGGGGATTGGTTCCCAAACTCCAGAGACTGGCCATAGAGAATAAAATCGAAGCCTACAATCTGCCCCAGGGGGTAATTTCCCATATGTTTCGGGATATTGCCGCACATAAACCCAGAACTATTACGGCGGTCGGTCTGGGTACTTTCGTAGACCCCAGAAAAGACGGTGGCAAAATCAATGATATTACCCACGATGATATTGTCGAACTTATCCGTTTTGACGATCAGGACTACCTGGCCTATAAAACATTGCCCATCAATGTGGCCATTCTTCGGGGAACCACTGCGGATACAGACGGGAATATCACCATGGAAAAAGAAGCCCTGATTCTGGAATCCCTGGCCATTGCCACAGCTGCCAAAAACTCGGGCGGTTTTGTCATTGTGCAGGTAGAACGTATTGCCGACCGGGGAAGTCTGAATCCCCGGCAGGTAAAAATTCCGGGCATATTAACAGACTGTATTGTGCTCTCCAGACCGGAAAATCACTGGCAGACCTTTGCTGAAGTCTATAGTCCGGCATTCAGCAGTGAAATCCGGATTCCCATGCAGTCTGTTGTCCCCATGAAAATGAGTGATAGAAAGATTATCGCCCGTCGGGCGGCCTTTGAATTACAAGCCAACAGTGTGGTGAATCTGGGCATCGGCATGCCCGAAGGCATTGCCAATGTGGCAAATGAAGAGAAAATTCTGGAGTTGCTGACTCTGACAGCAGAGCCGGGGGTCATCGGTGGACTGCCTGCCGGCGGAATGAATTTTGGGGCCGCCAGCAATACGGACGCTATTATTGACCAGCCCAGCCAGTTTGATTTCTATGACGGCGGCGGGCTGGATCTGGCTTTTCTGGGACTTGCCCAGACCGATAAACTGGGGAATCTGAATGTAAGTAAGTTCGGTCCCAGGCTTTCTGGGGCCGGGGGATTCATCAATATCAGTCAGAATGCCAAAAAAGTGATTTTTGTGGGTACCTTTACCACAGGCGGGCTGAAGGTTTCTGTCAAAGAAGAAAAACTTTGCATAGAACAGGAAGGAAAACTAAGAAAATTCGTCGATCAGGTGGAGCATGTCACTTTCAGTGGGGAGTATGCGGTACAAAAGGGCCAGGAGGTACTGTATATCACCGAAAGATGCGTGTTTCGACTTACCGAAGACGGTATGGAATTGCTGGAAATCGCTCCGGGAATAGATCTGGAAAAAGAGATCCTTGCCCAGATGGATTTTTCCCCGATCATACGAAAAAAGCCCCGTATCATGGATCCAAGAATTTTCCGGGACGACCCAATCGGACTGAAAGAAGACCTGCTGAGTCTGTCCTTGAGCGAACGGATCGCCTTTGATTCGGTAGAAAATATTTTTTATGTCAATTTTGAAAATTACCAGGTTAAAAACAGTGATGATGTAAGGGATATCGAGGAGGCCGTCGGCAATATCCTCCGACCTCTCGGGAAAAAGGTTTTTACCATCGTTAATTACGACAATTTCATCATTTACCCGGAAATTATTGACGAATATACGACCATGGTCCGGCGTCTGATGGATCACTATTATACCGGAGTCACCCGTTACACAACCAGCACCTTCCTGCGAATGAAGCTGGGGGATGCCTTACAGAAACGAAATGTCGCACCCCACATCTATGAAACAAGAGAAGAAGCACATAAGGCTTTGAGAAAAACCGGCACGTGACTTCAAGATGGCTTTACCAGGAACAACAGTCCACTATCTGTAATGATCTGTATTTCTATCATACGAGTCTGTTCCCTGATATCTTTTTAGAACTCATTTCTTTTGCTTGTTTATTGAAGTATTAAGCAGATAAATTCTTCTTGTGAAAACGGATATGGTCTTCAATAAAAGAGGCAATAAAAAAATAGCTGTGATCGTATCCAGGCTGGAACCTTATCTGCATTGGGTAATCAGCATCCCTACTCGCTTGAACGAGCAACTCAGTCTTAAGTTGCTCAGCAAGAAAGTTGTCGGCTTCACCCTGGTCAACCAGAATCGGTAATCGCTCCTGCACTGACCGCACGAGCTCTGTGGTGTCATATTGTGCCCAATCAGCCCTATTGTCACCAATGTAATTGGTTAATGCTTTTATACCCCAAGGGCAATTAAGCGGTGATACGACCGGTGAAAAAGCCGACACCGACTGATACTTTTCAGGGTTTTTCAAGGCGATAGTTAACGCGCCATGCCCCCCCATCGAGTGGCCTGACACAGCAACACGTGAAGTATCGACGGGAAATTTTTGATTCACCAGCGCGTAGAGTTCTTCCACAACATAGTCATACATATTGTAGTGCGTGCTCCAGGGTGCTTGCGTCGCATTCACATAAAACCCTGCTCCCAAACCAAAATCATAAGCTTTGTCAGGATCATCCGGCACATCTTCGCCACGTGGGCTGGTATCGGGTGCGATGATCGCAAGACCTTCTTCCGCAGCATATTTCTGCGCGCCGGCCTTAATGACAAAATTTTCATCAGTGCACGTCAGCCCAGAAAGCCAATACAAAACGGGAACGGAACCGTATTCGGCCTGTGGTGGAAGATATACGGCGAAATTCATTGCACAGTTGAGCACCATTGAATGGTGCCTAAAACGTAGCTGCTGCCCGCCGAAACTTTTATTGGCACTCATTTTTTCTATTGTCATTGATATGTCACCTTAAAATTCAATAACTGAACGGATACTTTCACCTGAATGCATCAAATCAAACGCGGTATTAATCTCATTCAATGGCATCTTATGGGTAATTAATTCATCAATTTTTATTTTACCTTCCATATACCAGTCAACAATTCTCGGCACATCCGTTCGACCACGTGCGCCGCCAAAGGCGGTACCACGCCACGATCGGCCGGTCACTAATTGGAATGGACGTGTTGCAATTTCTTGTCCCGCGCCGGCAACTCCGACAATGCAGCTCTGCCCCCATCCCTTGTGACAACACTCTAGTGCCTGACGCATGACATTGACATTACCAATACATTCAAAGCTGTAATCCACACCACCACCTGTCATGCCAATAAGATAATCAGCTACATTTTCTACTTCAGCCGGGTTAACAAAATCAGTCATGCCAAATTGTCGGGCCAATCTTTCTTTTGCAGGATTCAAGTCGATACCAATGATACGAGTGGCACCCACCATTTTAGCGCCCTGAATAACATTCAGGCCAATACCGCCGAGGCCAAACACAGCAACTGTTGAACCCAGCTCAACGCCCATGGTAAAGGCAACTGCACCAATACCGGTTGTTACACCACATCCGATATAACAGATTTTATCAAAAGGGGCGTCTTCACGAACTTTGGCTAAAGAAATCTCAGGAAGCACTGTATAGTTGGAAAAGGTCGAACATCCCATGTAGTGCAGGATAGGCTTACCGTCCAGAGTAAAGCGACTGGTGCCATCTGGCATTACCCCACGACCTTGTGTGGATCGAATGGATTGGCAGAGATTGGTTTTAGGATTTAAACAATACTCACACTCTCGACACTCCGGCGTGTACAGCGGAATGACGTGATCACCTGGCTTTAAACTCTTAACTCCCTCGCCAACTTCAACGACAATTCCTGCTCCTTCATGACCAAGAATCACCGGAAACGCGCCTTCGGGGTCATCACCGGACAAGGTAAAAGCATCAGTATGGCAAACACCCGTTGCTTTTAATTCAACCAGCACTTCACCCGCTTTTGGTCCAGCTAGATCAACCTCAACAATTTCTAATGGTTTGCCCGCTGCAAATGCGACTGCTGCACGTGTTTTCATAACAACTCCTCATAAATTATTTAACCAAAGGACAGGACTAAGACTAAAATTGCCTGATAGACCCCCTGCACGCAACCAGCTAATAAGGGGTGCAACAACGATTCTTGCACATTGACTCTTGCAATTTTTGACCTTTGGCTATTAGCTAAATGAAAAAGTAATCATGTTTTGGAACAATAAGACTATACCTGTGTTAATTTCAAAAGAAGACCAACAAAATGGACAATCGTGATATCGACCTGGCAAGGAAAAGGTATAAAAAGATAGGAATTTAAGCCATGACAAAGACCACAGGAAACATATGGGATACTTTAACGATGCCCTCAGAGGTCCATATCCGTGAAGAAAGATCCATTCAATCTTGAAAGATTCATGGCCGCTCAAGAGCTAGTGTACCCACTCTAAGGCAAAAATTGCACTTTATTGGCTGAGGCCGAATTTGCTGGAATCAATGTTCTGTTAACTCGAGATGAACAATTCACAAATCGTTTAAATCCAATTCAAATCCTTTATCTGGCAAGGCTTGGTGGAAAATACAATAATAATTACCCAACCAGACGTTTCAGTGGGGGTGGACCCCGCAACAGCGCGAAATCCACTGAATTGAACGTTACCTTCCAAAAAACCATCAAAGCAAATCATTGACTTCTTGACGTAAATGGACTAGACTGACTAGTGTGAATTTTAAAGGAGGTCGCTATGAACACATCATGGAAATTACAAGATGCAAAAGCAAAATTCAGTCAAGTTGTAGATGATGCTTTAAAGGTCGGGCCACAATATGTAACCCGACGAGGCCAAGAGGCCGTAGTCGTCCTATCTGTAAAAGAGTACAAAAAAATCACTTCCAAAAAACCATCCTTAAAACAGTTTCTCCTAAACTGCCCCAAAATGGATGATGAGTTTGAATTTGAAAGACAAAAAGACTACTCAAAAGGAGTAGAATTTTGAATTATCTTTTAGATACTTGCGTTATATCGGAGCTAGTTCGGCCCAAGCCAAATGAAGCTGTCATCAGCTGGTTAAACAAAACTCCAAATGAAAGATTATTCTTATCTGTCATAACTATTGGAGAAATACGTAAAGGAATTACAAAACTCCCAGACTCCAGAAAGAAAAATCAACTCACCAACTGGTTGAATACCTTACTTGAAGACTATGAATCAAGAATTTTCCCTATCAATTTAACCGTTGCAGAAAACTGGGGGAACATTCAAGGTCATGCCGAGACAAAAGGGACTCCTTTAGCTTCTGTAGACAGCCTTATTGCTGCTGTTGCTCTTACACACAACCTCATAATCGTCACGAGAGATGAAAGTGATTTTATTGCAAGCAATGCAACAATTTTAAATCCCTGGAAAAATCTAGGGTAACCAGCTAATAAACACGGACCCGCAAACAGCGCGCGGGCCGGTTATCACAACGTTAGCCGAGTTCTTGGGGCGGTCGGCTGATTTTAAGAGTTCGGTAATAAAACATTATGAAATTGAGAGATCTAGGTTTCGACCATTGGTTTGAAGCATATATAAGCTCGTTTTTCCAAGAGAACAACGACATAGCTCGGATATCGGCAGTTGACCGCGGCTCATACCTGATAAGAAATGAATCGAGAGAAGTCTCGGCCGAACTCGCAGGTAAGCTTGCTTTCCAGATTGAAAATTCTAGTGCCCTACCATGTGTTGGGGATTGGGTGACAGCGCAATATTTTAATGATGACACGGAAGCAATTATCCACCGGGTTTTTCCGCGAAAGACGTTCTTGCGCCGCAAGACCGCCGGTGAAAATATTGATTTTCAGATGATTGCAGCTAACATAGACACCGCTTTCATTGTTCAATCATGTCATTTTGACTTCAATCCCCGACGTATGGATCGATACTTGGTAATGGCAGCGGACGGACATGTTGAACCGATTGTCATTCTTACAAAGACGGACTTGATCACTCAGGATGAATTGGAACAGAAGCTTTCTATTATTAAATCAACCGCCACCAAGGCCAAAGTGATTGCAATCAGTAATATCAGTGGTACCGGTTTTGACGAATTACAACAGACGTTATCCCCGGGAAGGACGTATTGCCTGCTTGGTTCATCGGGTGTTGGAAAGACTACTCTCATCAACCGCCTGGTCGGTCAAAACGCTTTTAACACAAAGACTGTCAGCGGCACGGGAGAAGGTACCCATACGACCTCACGCCGCCAGCTCATAGTTCTTGGTCAAGGTGCGATGTTGATTGATACGCCTGGTATGCGAGAGCTTGGTCTTATTGCTGCAAGTGATGGCGTCAACATAGGTTTTGAAGACTTTGTCAGCCTTTCCGCAGATTGTCACTACGCGAATTGTAGCCACGAACTCGAGCCCGGCTGTGCCATCCGAGCTGCAGTCGAAGGTGGTGAACTAAATGAAGATCGTTATTCCAGCTATATCAAGCTCAAAAAGGAATCGGAGTACTACGAGATGTCATACCTGGACAAAAGAAAAAAGGATAAGGATTTTGGACGGTTCATCAAATCGTATAAGAAACAAATGAAGGACTGAAATATTATCACCGAACCCGTAAATCCAACGGATGGGTATCAGAGGCTGCTGACCAGTTCGTTAGCCACACAAGCAAATAACTTCCGGAGTTGAACTAAGATGATCATAAGAAAAGAAACCGATGTAGATAGTGAGGAAATTTCACAAGTCACAATTGCTGCCTTCAAGACTCTTCCAATAAGCAACCACACAGAGCAATTCATAATAAATGCATTGCGTGCAGCAGATGTACTTACAGTTTCACTTGTGGCAGAAATTGATAGTAGAATTGTTGGGCATATTGCTTTTTCGCCAGTAACTATTTCAGATGGCACTATAGGCTGGTACGGTCTCGGCCCGATTTCTGTATTGCCAGAGTATCATAAGCAGGGCATAGGGAAATCGCTTATGAACAACGGGTTGTCTATGCTGAAAGAACTTAAAGCTCAAGGTTGTGCACTTGTCGGCGATCCGAATTATTATAACCGGTTCGGTTTTCGTAATTATCCAGAATTAATACACGAGGGGATTCCCCAAGAGTTTTTTCTTGCGTTACCGTTTTCCGATGGAACGCCACAAGGAATTGTCATGTTTCATGAAGCATTTAAGGCAAATATCTAACAAAAAATTCAATCTGACCGCCGGGAGCAGCGTTCTTCGAATCAAGGTATGTTCGTAGTCGAAATTGATGAATATGCTTGGTTGGTTCCTTACATTGAAAATGAGGATGAAATCTTTCTGAAAAGCATTATCCCCAGCCGAAAAGCTACAAAGCATTACTTGCTCGGTGGGCACTCGTCAGTCTTTCATTAGCCAAGTTATTGTCCTCACTCGACACCAGCATCGCCAATGTTGCCCTGCCAACATTGACACAGGTGTTGGCCGCCTCCTTCCAGGAAGTCCAGTGGGTTGTGATCGCTTATCTCCTCTTCATCACTACCTTGATTGTCGGCGTCGGACGGTTAGGTGATATCATTGGCCGCCGCAGGCTGCTAATAGTTGGAATCGTCTTGTTCACGTTTGCTTCAGTATTGTGCGGCGTCGCTCCCACACTTTGGCTGCTGATTGCTGCCCGAGCGGTGCAGGGTCTGGGAGGGGCCAACTACCAACGTTGTTGTTACCACCGTAGTGACGAGCGAGCTCATTGCGAGGCTCGCACTCAACAATTGATCTCGAAACACAGCCAATCGAATCAAAGGAGCTTTCACTCTCGACTCGGCAAGCACGAAAAGACCTACTCCGAAGGCAGCAGTCAACAGTAGAACTATATTGAGTAAACCGAACCAGCCGCGACCAATCGTCACAGCAAGTGCATAAGCCGCAAGAGTCAGAGCAGGCAGGTATGGTCCTGGCCCCTGATCTGAACCACCAAAGGATATTTGTTTATCTGCTAAAAGTTGGTGTTTTCCAGATTCAATTTTTTGAGTGAATCGTTCCCCGGGGACAGATCGAACAGTTACATACGGGACCATGTGCACCTCCTTTACCTTTAGTCGACCTAGTCATCGGTCTTGCGGTTTTCCCCATCGGATCATTTAATCGAAAAATACGTTTCCAAAAGTCAGTACTGCCGGTTGATTATGATGTATGCATCTTTCGATAATAATGCTATCCGAGACAATTTTGGAATAATATGAACGGGAGGACTGCTGTCCAGCAGAGAGAGATGTATCTTGGCAAGTCTGCGCTACAAGGACTGAACGCGACTTGACCTTCTTCCTGTGCGTTTGCTTGTGATCGTACCAAAAAAAAACGGCTGCAAATGGAGCATTCCAAATTATTGATGCTTCCAGATATTTTTTGCTCATAACTTCGGGAGATGCGTTAGGCACGGTGCAAAATAGTAACTGAAACACAACACGAGGGGGTCAATTCGGGATCTGCACTGTGAGGAAAGTAGTATCGTGCGCAGAAAAGTGGTGAAATGGAGCAATTTTTGAGCAATTTTGTAACCTGATTTTGTGGGCCACCTTTCCATTGGTGGCCCACGCGTTTAAAGCGAAGCTTATTGAGCCGCGAACTTTGCCTCCTGGGTTTTTTGATTGAAGAGCTCGGCCTGCTCCTTCGTCGACGGGACCAGTTTGATGGTCAACTTGTCAATCGTACCGTTGAAGCGGAATGGCGGCTGATAGTCTTTATCATCCACACCGGTGCGTGTGTCAATGCCTACATCAAAGGATTCATCGATCGTCATGATGCTGGGGATGGTATTTGGGATCTTTTTGCTATCCACCACTTTGCCGTCCACGTAAAGGACGCCGGTACCACCCTTGGCCATGCCGGGTCCATCGTATTTGAAGTCAAAAGCGATGGTATGTTTACCCGCAGACACCGCCTCCTTACCAGCCCATCGGAATGTTTCAACTGCCAGGAGATTATAGGTAAAAACCGGTATGCCTTTCACTAGGTACAGGCCATAACCGCCGAAGCGACCACCGAGCGTGTTGAGCATTCCCTCTCCGCCTCCTTTGGGAATGTCCACCTCGGCGCTGATGTTGTAGGACTTTGCGAGAATGTTGGGAACACTCCCGTCCGGCAGGCCGGAGAGTTCTCCGGTATAGGTGAACTCAGTCCGACCGGCGGTTGCGCTCGGTCGTGGGGTCAGCAGGCGCGGGAGGATGGAGTTATCCAGCGGAAAAACCTGGTATTTCTGAGCCTCAACGAGGAAGAGCTCCTGGAGTTCCTTCAACTTTTCGGGATTCTTTGCTGCCAAATCGTAGTTCTGCGAGAAATCGTCGACAATGTTGTAGAGTTCCCATTTATAGCCGTTTAGCACCTCGGGCATTTTTTCCGTACCCATGAGCCACGGTGGCGCTGGAGGCGGTGTGGCGGCGACCCAGCCGTCGTGATAAATCGCGCGGTTGCCAAACATCTCGAAGTATTGCGTCTCGCGCGTGGATTTGACATTTACGTTCGCCTTGTCCCATGTGTAAATCATGCTCACACCTTCGATCGGGCGTTGGCTGATACCGTTGACCACGACCGGCGCTTGCACGTCGGTGGCTTCAAGAATCGTCGGGACGATGTCGATGACGTGATGAAACTGCGATCGAATTCCGCCCAAATCCTTGATGTGGCCGGGCCACGACATCACCATGCCCTGGCGTGTGCCACCGAAGAAGGAGGCAACCTGTTTGGTCCACTTAAAAGGAGTGTCGAAGGCCCACGACCATGCCACTGACATATGCGGTTGGGTCACCGCTGAGCCCCAGACATCGTAGTATTTTAACTGCTCTTTCACCGGTATGTTGACGGCTTGAATTGCGGCCAGGTCAAAAGGTGTTCCTATGGTGGAACCTTCCGCACTGGTACCGTTGTCGCCGGTAATGTATATGATCAGCGTGTTGTCCAGCTTGCCCATATCCTCGACCTGTTGGATGACACGTCCGATTTCGTGGTCGGTATAAGCCACATAGGCGGCAAAAACATCCGCCTGCTTGATGAACAATTTCTTTTCATCAGCATTGAGTGTATCCCATTTCGGCAGGCTGTCCGGCCACGCAGTCAGTTGGGTATTCTCCGGGATGACACCCAACTTCTTCTGATTCGCAAATATCGTATCGCGCAGGTCGTTCCAACCATTGTCGAACAGGTGCATATCGCTGATTTTCTTGATCCACTCCGGTGTCGGTTGATGGGGTGCGTGCGTGCCTCCTGGAACATAGTAGAGAAAGAAAGGCTTGTCCGGTGCAGCGGCATTCAAGCTCTTCAGGTAATTGATGGCGTCATTCGCCATACCGGTGGTCAGGTTGTAAGTGGGATCTTCGCGCCACGGGAAAATTTGCGTATGATCGCGGAAAAGCCACGGCGTCCACTGGTCGGTCTCGCCGCCCATGAATCCATAAAAATATTGGAAGCCCATCCCACTCGGCCATTGATCAAAGGGGCCTGCCACGCTGTAGAGATAGGTGGGCGTATTGTGGTTCTTACCAAACCACGAGGTTGCGTATCCATTGTCTCTCAGGATAGTACCGACGGTCGCCTTGTCCTTAGTGATGACACTGTCGTAGCCGGGATAACCGGTGGACATTTCGCCGATCACGCCGAAGCCCACCGAGTGGTGGTTGCGTCCGGTGATCAGCGCAGCCCGCGTCGGCGAGCAGAGCGCAGTGGAATGGAACTGCGTGTAACGCAGGCCCTCGTTTGCCACGCGATCCATGGCGGGAGTCGGGATCACTCCGCCAAAGGTGCTGCTGACACCGTAACCGGCATCATCCGTCATGATCAGGAGCACATTGGGCGCTCCTTTGGGCGGCACCACGGTAGGGGGCCAACCGGGCTTGGAATCCACAGCGCTCAGGTTTATCTTGCCAACAAAAGGCGCGGGAGGGGTTGGGAGATATTTCCCGTCAATGGTCGTGGTCGCACTCGGCGAACCGGGGGTGCCTGTGGTTTGGAGCTGTGCGCCTGCTGAAGCACCAACCACTATCAAGGCAGTCACGAACAATCCGGTCAGGAGTAAACGTGTTTTTGGTTTCATGTAGTTGTCCTCATTTTTTTTGATTAACTTACGGGAACATTGTTCATAATACAACAGTTTAACAGCTCAGTCTGCACATCGCCAGAGTTGGCGAGCCAGATGAAATACACAGTGCCAAGGGCGTTGCAGGTCTACATTCCGCATAGGACTTGTCCATCCGGGCCAGCAAGCAACGTCCAACGCAAATTAGATAACTAACAAGTTACGATACAGATTTTGACAACCTCAAAGCTCCGCTTCACTTTAAACTATTTTATAAATATATTTAGTATTAATGAATAATGATTACCAATGTTTTTTTCAATGGTAAATTTGATGTGATGTCAAAGATTCGCACTGTCACCCCAAAGTAGTAGCCAACCTATCCCGGTAAAGATATTCCCTGGGTGTCAATCTTCAATTCAGATAATTCTGATTTATACGATCGCCAACATAGACGCCACCAGGCTCGCAACAAAACTAATCCAGTAGGCTGTCATAATACCTATATATGATCCCAACACCACCCGATCCAACCGAAAATAGTTATGCTAAGCAAGAGATTGATTTTCTTCATATTACCTCTGGGAAATGACTTCGTTTAAAATCTGAAATGTCTATCCGTAAATCTCCCGGTCCTTACTTTCCCTGCTTCCGGCGACATTCAAGATCTCAATCCCATTCGCTTGTATAAATCCCCTCAATAAACCAACAGCTTGTTCCACAGTGACTTCACCCATATCCAAATGAAGAACAGGTTATCATGTTGGATCGCTTTTTTCTTGGTCAGCAGGCTACCCCCGGTCAATTTTACATGAGAAAAATTACGGTACCGTCAGAGTCGACCACATTCTTTTCAGTACGCTTGGGATAAGAATTGGTGGCCATCTCTTGAAGGTTATATTTTTCAGGAAGTGAACCAGCTTCTGTAAGTATACCTTTGGGAATTGCACCACCGTGAGGAATTTCATGCTTGATCGCAACGTCTAATCCAGCTATGTCAGCACCGGTTTGTCCGCCAGATATAATTTTCCTTAAACTTTGGTTATCTCTATGAAGTGCCTGAAGGAAGTTCTTTTCGAATCTGTTCAATCTTCGCCATGAGCTTTTCCTGAAAGTGTTACTATTAAAACTAGCAGCAGACAAATGGCACAAATTATCCTCATATGTCCCAGTGAGTTCCTGTTGACGTTTGTCGATACAATTCGTTAGGAATAGTCTGCAAGGAACGTCAAGATATGTTAACGAGACGTTTGTGGCACGTGGGTGAACATGAAGGGTTGAAAAGTTAGTATCAAAAAGCATGGCCAGCAATTAAACCAAACCAACCTTTTCCCAATACCCTACAATCTGAAGTTTGTCCTTCAAGAAGACAAGAAACCTATCCTTGCTGCAATTCCCTTTACTGACAGCAACAAGATACTCATCAATCATCGTTCTTTGCTTAGTTGGGTCGTAGAGCGCCCACGCTGTGAATAAATCTTTCTGCTGTGCTTTGGTCATAAATTTTCTCCGGTTAAATCTGATGGTGTGGTTTCAACTGGGAATATATAGGCGGATTCTTACAAAGGTCTTACAGAGGGGAAAACCTCGGCGCAGATAATTTTGCATTGGGCCTATCTGTTTTCAAATGGAGAAAAAAGTTGTACAGGGGTTGTACAAAACGACGAAAAAGAAAAAGGACTCACAGCAAAAAAGCCATAAGTCCTTGAATTTCTTGGTACACCAGGCAGGATTCGAACCTGCGACCCCCTGATTCGTAGTCCGTTTTATCGACCTTCACGCTATTTCACACAGGCACATTTTTTCCATTTTTATTCCTTGCATTTTAATATCTTATCATATAAATACTTTCATATTGCTTCACTTTGACCAACACTGCTTAATGGTGCAAATGGGGGACAGATGGGGGACAGATGGGGGACAACTTTTTCTGACAAGGGGATAAAATGGCATCTACATGGACAACAACAAAAACACCGGGGATAAGGTATCGCCTCCACAAATCACGACGAAATGGGGTCCAGTTTGATAAGTATTTTGCCATCAGATTCTATGTCGATGGCAAAAGGATTGAACAAGGTCTTGGATGGAACAGTGAGGGGTGGACAGAGAAAAAAGCTGCGGCTGTCCTAGCCGAATTGAAAGCCAACATCACACTTGGTACTGGTCCACGTACCCTGCAGGAAAAGCGAAAAGAACAGAGAGATGAACTAGAAGAAAAAAGGCGGGAGGAAGAAAAGGACCGTATAAAAAATATATCCTTCCATGAGGTATGGACCACAAGCTATTTCCCCTTCATAGAAGCCAACAGACGTAGTCAAAGAGCGATTGACACGGAAGAGATACTTTACAGGCTCTGGATAAGACCTGTTATCGGTGATCTTCCCCTGGCAAAGGTTGCAGCGATCCCCCATATTGAAACTCTCAAGAAAAACATGAAGGCGGCTCAAAAATCAGCGAGAACGATTCGCTATGCACTAGATGTTATAAGACAGGTCTATAACCATGCAGACCATAAAAACATCTACAGAGGACGTAATCCAGCAGCCGGCAAGCAGGTAAAACGGCCGCGAGAAGATAATCGTCGTAATAGATTTCTGACCTCCGAAGAATCTGACCTGTTATTAAAGACATTGCGTCCCAAGTCAGCAGATACTCACGACATGACATTACTATCGTTAAGGGCGGGCCTTCGGTTTGGTGAGATTACCACCCTAAAATGGGGCGATGTAGATGTCTTCACAGGTGAAGGAATTTTAAAAGATACAAAAAGCGGCAAGAACCGCCCTATTTTTCTAACTGATGATGTAAAGCTGATGCTCGCTCGGCGTCGACCCGGGAATGTAAAACCGGGGGACCTTGTTTTTCCTGATCAAAACGGTGCGCAAATTAAAAAGATCTCCAAAACCTTCGGCAGAACCTTAGATGCTTTGGGGTTAAACCAGGGCGTCGTCGATCCAAGGGACAAAGTAGTATTTCATACTTTGCGGCGAACATTTGCAACATGGCTGCTACAACAGGGAACCAATATTTACTATATTCAAAAATTGCTCGGCCACGCCGACATATCAACCACCACCCGCTATTTAGATGCAGATGCAGAAGCTATGAAAAACGAGGTCATGAGGTTGCAGAAAGGATGAATGATAACAGAGCTCCCCTTCTATATCCCCAGTCCTGGCATCGAATATCAACATCTTGCTTGATACTTATAATTGGTATATAATATGAGTTGGACAGTTGAGTTTACAGGCAAAGCCAAGAAGCAGACCGACAAGCTTCCTGCCAGGGTCCGCGAGGTGCTGTTTCAGCTGGTGCAGGAGATGGGCACAGGAGGACCAGTAAAGGGAGATTGGCCCAACTATTCGAAGCTGTCCGACAATCGGCACCATTGCCACCTGAAGAAAGGGAAACCCTGTTATGTGGCAATCTGGCGAGAAGACAAAGGCAAGATACGATTCATTGAGGTGACATATGCAGGAACCCACGAAAAAGCGCCATACTGACGACGGCATGATAACCTTGCGACTGAAAGTCCACCGGAACAACGCCGCAAAGGTAAAAGACTTTGCTCTGAGGATAGAGGCTGGTGAGGACAAAACTTACTCCGTCGAGGAAGTTTTTCCGGACCTTATTGGCAAGGAGAAGATCATCGCCCTTCGCGCTTATCGAAACCGGGAAAATCTTACGCAAAGAGAACTTGCCGAGAAAGTCGGTATTCCCCAGCGACATGTTTCCGAGATGGAGAACGGCAAGCGGCCTATCGGTAAAGAGATGGCGAGGCGTTTTGCTGATGTATTAGGTGTGGATTACCGAGCGTTGCTGTAACTGTACTAATTTTCACCGGGATAAGATTGCCCCCGAAAAGCCTTAAACCCTGCGGCCTTCCCGGAAATTTTTTTGACAGGGGATCTTTAACGGTGAAGATATGGAAACGGCTCGAGACTTTAATAAGGTTCAAGAATTTTTTAAATGTTTGGGTGATGATGATAAGCCTTTTGATCTCGATGCTTTTTATGATAAAAAATCATCGATGTTGGCATTTGTCCTGAATCACTACAAAAGGATGAGAGAAAGTTTGGGAAAAAGTTTGGGAGAAAACTTTTTTTCCTACATGCCGATTATTGAGGACAACCTCTCTTCAGTTGAGATGAGTAATAAGCACGGTGAACGTATATCAAGTTATGAAGAAGTGCTGATTGCTCTTTACAAAAATATCCTCGCAAATGATGTGGATCCACGTCATGATGATTGGACCACGCTGGAAATTTACCTCATAGCACTATCGACGTTTTATTCTAAAATTAGACCAGAAAAAATCCCCCTTGAAACCCTCCTCGAATTTGACCAATTAATACTCGGCATTTGTATTGTGTTGACCATGCTGACCGTATCGTCCCCGCCCGTTTTAGCAGAGATTGTGCACAGTGAGAGTGTGAAGGATGCCAAAAAAAAACAAAAAGAATCGACGCGGGGAGAGATTCTTGAAGCCTATAAATCAACAGGTGCCCGTTGGATTGATGAAAGCAAAAAACCAATTACCGTTGGAGAGGAATCTTTTTCGATAAACGGTTTTGCTCGGAAGAAAATAATTTTTCAGGCCAGAGTAAATTTAGATCAAAAAACCGTAGTCCACCATTTAAAATCGCTCAAAAAAGATGGAAATATATAATATATTTCCGAACTGTATCGTATAAGTCGGAGGTGTATAATATGTTGTAATAGCAGTATCTTTAGTAATTCCATATGGTGTCTGATGACGCTAGCTGAAAACCAGCAAGCATAAAATCATGAGGCACTAAATGGATTCTTTTCTCAGAAAATCCGCAGTACAAACCATCAAGGAAGCGGCGAATAGGTGGCCGACATCATTCGTCGCAAGGCGCGAGGTGAAGAAATTCACGGGCGGCCTGTATTCTGCTGGCCACTTGGCGAACTGCGACAGCGACGGAAAAGGACCGGCAGGATCTTTCAGGATCGGCAGGCAGATGTGTTATTCCGTCGAATCTCTCTGTGATTGGCTCGTTTCCAGGCTGGAGGCGTAGCCATGACCGCCAAAACAATCTCATTAATCCTAGAGGCAAATAATTCCGACTTCCGTCGCGGCGATGGGCTGACATGTGTCTGCCATTGAAAAGCCCATGTGCGGCACGATTGCGATATTGGAGCGGCCCGACTGCGGACAATGGCAGATTCTTTTTGGTGCAGCAGGCCCGGAAATAGCGGCAGGTGCTAAAGTGGTTGGACAGGTTATGAGCCTTCACCGGAACCTTTTGATGGAGGTCTGTTAGATATGACGCAAAAACAACAGGCGGCCCACCCTCCCAAGGTAATGGACCACCTCGATAACCACATTGTTAAATGTAGCAATATCTTCTTGAAATTGCAAGGGGTTATGCACGCCTGGCAGGCGCAGATAATCTCACTTACATACTTGATTGTGGCTGTTCTGGAGGTGATGAAAATGAGTGATACACACACCGACAATTCAGCGGCAAGTCCGCGGACAAGAGCAATCCGGTACATTCAGGAAACAGGTTCGTTATCAACACTACAGGCCCGGCGCAAAGGCATATGTCATATAGGGATGCGCATTTGCGAACTTCGGAAGTCCGGCTACCCTATCGTAACTTTATGGACCAATGATGTTACCCAAGACGGTAGTGTGCACAGGGTTGCGCTCTACGTTTTGCGGCCAAAGAAACAGCTCTCTTTGCCGGGCATGGAGAGTGAATAATGATTTCGACCAAAGAAACTTTTATCGATGGCGGCAACCTTGCCTTTCTGTCCAGAACAACAACACCTGCGCCTGAACTCGATTGGAAAGCCGAAATTCTTGTAGACAAGAAGGCGGAAGAGGAAATGCTGCAGGTTGAGCAGGCCAAAAAGATCCCGGCAAACAGCACCAAAACAGACCCGGCAGGCGGCAATGAATCCAACAGTGGCCCTGTCCTCTACTACGGAAACCCCCTGGATGCCGCAAAGCAATTTTCTTTGACTGGCAGGAAGAAAGTATACTGGCAAGGCTGTCTGTATGAATACACTGGATCAGCCTATCATGAAAAGACCATCGACGACACCAAGTCAGATATCTATCGTTTTCTCGACTGCGCTCAGGTTATGAACAACGAAGTGATAAAGCCGTACCTCCCGAACAGAAATCGCGTTGGCGAGTTATTGGAAGCATTAAAGGCTACGGTAAATCTACGCGACACACTAAAACCACCGTGTTTCATATCCGACGGCGACAATCAGCAAAAATATTTGTCTGTTAAAAATGGGCTTCTGGATATCGCAACCAGAAGGCTGATTGAACCGACACCGGATTTTTTCACCCTAAATTCTCTGCCCTTCAGTTATGACCAGTGTGCATCGCCCCCTCTTGAGTGGATCTCTTTTCTTGAATCCGTATGGCCGTATGACCAGCAGGCCATTGATACATTACAGGAGATTTTAGGTTATTTGCTGAGCTCCGACACATCTCAGCAGAAAATATTTTCAATTGTCGGACCGCCGCGAAGTGGCAAGGGGACAGTTGGCAGGATCGTAACCGCTCTACTCGGATCAGATAATGTGTCGGCTCCAACACTGGGGAACCTGGCCCAACAATTTGGCCTTGCCTCCCTCATAGGCAAGAAAGCAGCGATCATATCAGATGCCAGATTATCAGCAAAGGCGGACCAACAGGCGATAGCTGAGCGCCTGCTTTCGATCAGCGGCGAAGATCACCAGGGTGTACCCCGGAAGTTTTTGTCAGATTACAACGGGCCTTTACACGTTCGCTTTGTAATTTTTTCAAACGAACTTCCCCGGCTGGCCGATGCAAGCGGCGCACTTCCGTCTCGGTTCATTTTATTGACGATGAAGAAATCTTTTCTCGGTCAAGAGGACCATGGCCTTACTAATCGCCTGATGTGTGAATTACCCTCCATCTTGAATTGGAGTTTGGACGGCCTGGACCGATTAAATAAACGCGGTTTTTTTATCCAGCCAGACTGCGGCAAGGAGGCCGTTCAAGAGCTAGCCGATTTATCCAGTCCTATAGGTGCCTTTATCAGAGAGCAATGCGCACTGGGGCCGGAACACGCTATAAGTATGAAGGTGCTCTATACCGCATGGTGCGAATGGTGCGACGAACAGGGACGAGACCACCCCGGAACTGCTGCGAGTTTTGGCCGCGATCTTGGAGCGGCGGTTCCCGGTTTAACAAGAAAGCAGCCAAGGGAAAATGGAGAACGATTGCGGATGTATCAGGGGATAACATTATGCTAGTGGCACGCGTTGGCACGCGTGCATTGCCATTGCAGGAGATACTTGAGGTTTTTAGTAAATATATAAGTACAGAGTACAATAGAGTGGTACGCGTGCCAACGCGTGCCACCCCCAAGGCGTTTTTCTTGATTGGAGGGAACCATGCTCCTTGACCTGATGCAAGAAGACGGATTCAGCCCGATGAGAAAAACAGCAAACGAGTATGCAGGCCCATGTCCCTTTTGTGGGGGGAAGGATCGGTTCATCGTCTTTGCAGAAGATAACAAGTACTGGTGCCGACAGTGCGATACTAAAGGCGACCCCATCGAATACTTGAAACAGGTTCGCAAGATGAGTTTTCCCGAAGCGGCTTCTTTAGTCGGGAAACCCCTTTCCGTTACCGGAAACAAAATGCAAGCGATGAACGGGCCGAGAATCTCTTCGTGCCCGGTCCACGTAAAACCACCGAAGAAGGAGCAACCGGGCGAATGGGGCGAGCGGGCAGGAAAGCTCATTGCCTACGGAAAAAAAAAGTTGTCCGTGAATCTCCAAGTACTGAACTGGCTAGGGCTGGAACGAGGCATCACCTCCGAGACAGCGGAAAGATTCTCTCTTGGCTGGAATCCCGAAGATCAATGGCGCGACAAAACAGAATGGGGCTTGAAGGCAAACGGCAAGAAATTGTACTTCCCAAAAGGCTTGATAATTCCCCTGGAAAAGGCCGTCAAAATTCGGCGAGACAATCCAGGCGAATTCGCCCGCTATTATCTTGTTCCCGGCTCGACCGCCGAACCAATGACGATCGGTGAGCCATACGAGACAACCGCAATCATCGTTGAGTCAGAGCTTGATGCAATACTGCTCAGTCAGGAAATAAAGCGGAAGGTCTTCATTATTGCCCTGGGATCATGCAGCAATAAACCCGACGAAACGCTAATGCAGAAGCTTGAGCAATGCCCCGTTATCCTGGTAGCGATGGACAACGACCAACCAGGCGGGAAAGCTGCGCAATGGTGGCTTGACAACGTGCCCGGCAGCTATCGCACACTGACACCTAAGTCATATGGGAAAGACATTACAGAAGCGTTTTTGAACGGCCTGGACCTGAACGACTGGCTTTCTTTTTCCCTGGAAATGACATGCCCGAATTCTGATTTTAAAAACCAACGATCATGAGAGACAACAAAGAAGTGGTTTTGTAGCGTCTTTCTGCTCGGTCGTAGCCCGCTTGTGAAGCTGCGGGGCAATATCGCGCAAAAGGCTGTCCCCAGTTCCTTTAGAGCCCGATAAGTTGGATGCTGGATATTATTCTGGGTGAATACTTGGTAAAAACTGCTATACCGCATCCTAACTATTTAATCTTGCAAGTCGGCAATGACTTGGTTAGTATGCAAAAAAATATTACATATCTATTACATGCAGGTAACTGGTTGCGGAAAGGAGAGGATTGTTCGTGCGGGCTTAGTATTTTATTTATTATGAAATCAGTCGAGGAGGTTGAGGCAATATCTGAGAGAAGCCGCAGCGGTATATTAAACGTTGGATTTAGTAGAAGGACACTATCATGAGCATTGAAGATCAAGTCATATTTGAAGATATTATAGCACCACTTAAAACCCCAGAACGTGCACTACTCGACCCGTCGTTTCTTCATTTTATGTCACGAATTCCTGTTTCTAAAAAACCACCAGAAAACACAACTTTCCTTGTACCATCAAATTTTGAGAAGTTATTGCACCGAAGAGACGATCCAGAATATCTCAATATCTTAGTACGATTCTTACAGTATTTTGACTATCGGGGATGGTATCAACAAACTCGTGATTTTGATGTTAACCTATTAATCAAAAATATAAATATTCTTCAGGATGCAGGTGCCTTGGAGTTCGTCGAAGTCCTTGAAGATGGGCATTTCCTTCGAGAAATGTTGCAGGATGCGCTTGAGGTAAGACAATTTTATTTTAGTTTAAGCCGAACGAGAAACTTTCTGAAAGATTATGTACTGACACTTCTTGAATTATCCCGTCAAAACAGATGTGGCATCCTCATGAAAACACGCCGATTGCCAACAATGATGCGTGATTACATTATGACTTTGGAATTGCCAAGCCGCGTGGACCAACTTGTTGAAAAAAAGTCTTCATTCACATCTCAATTATTTGATTTTCCACACGGTAGGGCATTTAAATTCTTTATTGGTGTTACAATATCTTCTGCAGGGTTTGTGCATCCTGCGTTAAGTGTGCCAGGGGTAATGTTTGCTTTCATTGATCCATAAAAAAATCTAACCTGCTATTTCACCAGACTCATGAAGCTCACCGGTGAATTCAAAGTCGCTATCCGCACTGCTAAGAAAGTGCTATCGCTCCGCGGGGCACTGCAACAAATGGAGTTAACAGTAAAACAGTCTCCTTTACGAACAGCCTGTTATCTGAATAATTCCGCCTTACGCTTTTTGAACTCTTCTTTTGAAATTGCTCCTGTGTCCCGCAGAGATTTCAAATTTTCCCATTCGGCTTTCCTTTCTTGCTTTTCAATATGTGCCCATTCAGCTGGCGAAGCGCCAGAAGCCTGAGCTTCCATTATATCCTCATCGCTGTACCCTTCATTTTTCATGTCATACAGAAATTCCCAATCGCCCATTTTTTACTCCCTCACATTATACAAGTAATTATAGAGAAACTGCCTATTCTACATTTTGTAATATTATACAGAATGAAAATACGATAGGCAACTTGCAAGATATCTAACATAATCGTGCACCGTGGTCTTTCTCCTGTTTACGTTGCTTCCGTCCGTTGCTGTACCTTGTTCGGTGTCATTTGCTCGTCCCATTTCGGTATGTTCTCTCAGAAGTCCCTGAAGCAGTTCGAACGCTTCATCTACATCCAAGCTCTTATTTTCAACTGCTGCTAGAATTTCCGTGCCTTTGGTTTGAGATAGGCATTCATTGACAACAAGGTGCTGGATGATTGTGATTACATTAGTCAGTCTCTGTTCGTAATCTGGCGAGCACTGGGCATCATTTTTTATCGCCTCAATCCTTCTCTCGAGTTCGTGTATGGTTTCAGCTTTGAGGGTGTCGCACTTACCACCGGTACGAACTAGCTTTCCAATGGCATACGCGAGCGAGCCACAAACCAGTGCAGAACCAACGACCCACCCGACAGGGGTTGTGGTAACAAATACTCCGCCAAGAATTGATGCTAAAGTAGTTGAACCCGCGAGTGTGGTGGCACCGGCAGCACCAGCAATAGTTCCGGATATAGCAACACCTGTGGTAATGCCCAGACCTGTTACGCCTAATTCTCCTAAGATACCCAGGCGATCATCTGGGTTGCTCTTCATTTGCTCTAAAGCGCTGACATATTCTTCCACCGAGAGTTGATTCATTAGACAGCCCTAAAACTTCGATGATTCAAAATCTTCCTTCAAAGCCATGAAAATGGCGGCAAAAAGTTCGAAGAACTTCCTAGCCAGAATTATCACTTCTTGCACAATACCTAATGCTCCTTTCTCGAGCTTTTGATCGCGGTCGAGACGTGCTCCTGCAAATCCACCAATAACTACACTAATTGCAGCGAGAATAGGAGCCAGCAATGGACCCAAGAATGGAATCAAGTTGATGAGTGCACCGACTGCCGCGCCAACGGCCACTCCAACTGCCAAATTTGGGTTTTCTTTTATAAAGCGGATGATTTCAAAGATGATGATTTTTCCTATCCTGACGATTTTCCTACCAATAACTCTCGTTGCTTCCCATAACTCCTCTAGTCTGAATATAACTTCTGACGGTAGCCCTGCATTCATGAACCAAGAGAAAGCATCTGTACGATCAAATCCTTGAGTCTTTGAGGTTATAAGTGCAAGCTCCATTTTTGCTTCAGCATGTGAAATGCTCATTACTCCTCCTCAGAATTTTGTTTGGCCCTGTATATTTTTCATTGATAGAACCAGTTGATACTCATGTTATCGTAATTGAGAAACGTTTAACATCTTGACGACTTAATCTGTGGTCCAATTTTCTGGGTCCTCTATATTCCCACTCACTCAACCCCCAACGCCTTAAACACCGCATCAATGGGATCAGCATAAAAGCTGGTCTGGAACTTAGCAAACAGTTCACCAGGGATGGTGGCGATATCTCCCACACTGCTCATGGGCAGTAGAATTCGTTTTGCACCTGAATCAAAAGCCACCTGCAGGGTTCCTGCCAGGTTCTCCACCGGGGTAATACTACCGCCCAGGCTCATGTCCCCCAGCACAACCAATTGGCTTTGCAGAGCTTTGCCCAACAGACCGGAACATAGGGTGATAAAACTCGCCAGGGTCATGGTGGAGGCAGGCCCTGTATTGTGCAGCTCGACAATATGCAGATGATAGTCATGGTCCCCGGCTTTGGTTGATACACTCACCCTGGAGACGTTTGCCTTGAAGTAATCAAAGGCAATTTTGATTGCCTCTTTAGTCTTGGAGTGTGCGCTGACGCCAGAGATTGTGAGTTTGCCGTTACCTGGGGTTACCTGTAGTTCTTGCCGATATAGGCCCAGCAGCCCTGTTCCCTGAGCAACAGCATGGAGTGTCCCCGGATTTAATGGACCTTCAGGGATCAGTTTGTCGCCACCTTGCTCAAGCACACTGACAAACTTCTCTTCTCTGGTTTCATTGTCAATGTAGCTGAAGTGGACATCATAGAACTCCATGCCACCGATCTTCTTGAGCTGCTCCTTGACCCTCCGGCGACCTTCCAGGGCATATTTCAGACATCGTTCGACAGCATCTTTATCAAAGTCGCCATGGGGGAATATCAACTTAAGCAGACCGGAAACCGTTCGGCGCACCCCAATGACGTCTCTCTGATTCAGGTTGTTGCCCAGCTTGAAATACTTATCAATGGCATCCGCAAAGGTCCTTTTTCGCATCTCCCGCAGGAACTCGGCCAGATAGTCGACAATAAAACCGTATTGGTTGGTGAAATACTCAGGCCGCATCTTGGGGATCTCCCAGCCTGGCAGGTAACAATGCATCCGGTCAAAAAAGGCAGCGTCGATCATCTCCTCAGGAAAGGGAGCAAAGAGATGGCTGGTCTTCACCAGGCTGTCTACGCTCTGGTTGATATTGCCGACAAAGACCATGGAGGCATTGGCACTGATCAAGTCTCGCCCTCTTGAGAAGGAACCGGATGCCATGAAGTCCTTCATGATCTGGACACCGTCCCTATCCTTGAACCTGATACCGGCCACTTCGTCAAAGGCAACCACATCCCACATGCCAACCAGTCCGACCTTGCTGGTGCTCATATTGTAGAAGAGATTGGCAACCGTGGTCTGTCCACCGGAGACCAAAATTGAATTGGGGCTTATTTCTTTATATACATGGCTCTTGCCGGTTCCTCTTGGGCCAAGCTCGCAGATATTGTAATTGTTTTCAACCAACGGTATCAGGCGGGCGACAAAATGCCATTTGACCCGTTCTTTAAACAAGGTTGGTTCAAGACCTGTCGACCTCAGCAAGGCATCAATCCATTGTCCCTCGGTGAACTCCCTCCGTCCCTCAAAAACCGCCTCCAGGTCAAGATTAGGCATCTGGATGGGTTTTAGTTCCTTCAAGAGAAACGGTGAGATCTTCTGTCCTTCTTCATAATAATATTCCAGATCAATAATGGACCAGATGCCACCGGCCAACAGCTTTTCATATCGCTTCACCGTCTCACTGGGAACAACGACACTTTTCACTCCCAGATTTGACAGCACGGCCTCATACACGTCATCTTTCTCGTTGAGCTTGACCGTGACCTTATCAATAATCTTATAGTTGCCCAGCTCTTTGATTTTGGACTTAACCTTCTCTGCCTCATCAGGGCGGACATAGTTTTCCGACAGGATGTTTTTCACGGTCTGCAGGCCGTCTTTTATAATCTCCTCGTCATCGGAGGCACAGTACATGCCCAGCAGGTATTCAAGGACATAGACCGGCACATTGGCCCCTTCCTTCACCAGCTTGGTCAGATCCTTACGGACCACCCGACCGGCAAAGTGGAGGTTCAGCATCGCATCGAGGTTATTGATGCTTATTTCGTTTTCCATCAGAAGTCCCTTGAAAAGGCGAGATCAATATGGATGGGAATCCGCTCATACTCAGTCTCATCCTGCTGATCACGGAGGACAAGATAGTATTCGGTTTTCTTGTCAAACTGCATGCCCTTAAGAATCAGTTTGACCGATTTCTTTCGCTCATCCATCGAGGCGGAAGAACTGTCAAAGGTCACTACTTCCTCATTGCTGATCAAATCATTGCCATCTCGGAGCGATACCGTCAGGACAAGCGGCTGCATCCTATCCGATACCGCATCTGTCTGGATAAACTGAAAACGATGGAGGTTGGTGACCACCTTTTTTTGCGAGCCGATGAGTGAAACACCAACTTTCCGTACCTCGGATTTAGCCTTGGCAGTCCCTTTCTGCTCGGTGACTGTGAGCAGTGGTACAACGACTTCCTGCAGCATCGCCCCACCATGGATAAAGCGAGAGCCGCCACTAAAATGAAATCTATTGGTTCCCCTGGGCAGCCAGAACTCCATTTCGTCTTCAGTGCCTGCCGTATTTCTGGTGTTTCCATGCCAGACTTTTTCAGATCCGCCCAGTTCCCGGCCAAGGATATATCTCTTTTTGCTCTTTATCGCCTGCTTGGGCTTTACCTCGAGTACACTCTTATCCAGATGATCAGGGGCCTTGTCCTGGTAAATGAATCCATGGTCGGCGGTCACATACACTTGCCCGGCGTTCAGGTTGTTGATGGAATAGCGGATGATGGAGTTGAGCTCATCAATCGCCTTCCCGGCCGCCTCAAATGTCTTCAGTTCGGTGGAGGCCGTGTCGCCGACGGCATCGATCCTGTCATGGTATATATAGACAATTCTATATGGTTTGATGAGTTCACGGCCCTCTTCCTTGGACATGCCCATTAGATCATCGGCCTTGACGGCCACTCCGTTATGTTGCTCGAGGATCTTGCTCCGCTGGTCAAATCCGGCACACGGCTGGCCATCAACCAGAATCACATCGCTCATCTCTTTAAAGGCGATTGATTTATGAGGCAGCAAAGCTGCCATACCCAAAGCGGTATAACTGGGCAGAACACCAAGCATGGCCGAAAGCTCCGCCTTTAATCGATACTGGCTGTTGATCACTCCGGCTAACTCCTCGGCAATCTCATACCGCAAAGCATCACTTACAATGACAAAAGCGCGCCCCTTGGTAGTCTTTCTCAGGCGGGACTCAACTTCTTTAAAGAAATTATCCTGTCTTTTGATGCCGGAAAGTGTCCATTTATTGAGCAGCCCTCTATTGCCGCCACCTTCCAGAAAGCCATCCCAGGCGAGGGACAACTGATCCAGGTACCAGCCGCTATAACAATCTTCCACGGACACCTGCAGGGTTTTAAGGATGTCCCAGCCAGCCAGCTCAACCCTGCCTGCCGCCTCATGAAAATGTCGGTAATACTGATCAAACAGATACAACTCGCCAGTATAGGCAGAAAACATCTCTTCCGCTCCGGGATAACTCAAACCCTTGTCATATTTATTGCGGAGCCGGAACAGGGCAATGGCCGATTCCAAGGCATCGTAAGTTGTCTTATATAGATTCTTTTGAGTGTCACCGGTAGTTACCCAGTAGCCGTCCCGACGGCGTTGGATATGTTCTTCGATTGTATTAAATTCTTCCTGTTTACCCTGAAGGACAAGATCCCGCAGGTCGCTGACGATTCTTTTTTCAACCACCTCAAAGGTCATGACATCGAGCAGTACAGTATGTTCATAATTCTGCACCAGCTCGGCAATTTTCAGTTTCCTGCTAAAATGTTCAGCGATGAGATTATATGCCTGAAATTGACTGATATTGTTGCGCCACTGGGAAAGGAAAACAGAAATAGTAAAGCCTTGGGAACCTGCTTGCAGGACAAAATGTTCAAGGCCGGCAGGGGGTCCGATTTTCAAGGTATTTACAAAGTCGGTAACCAGCAGCCTGATGAGTAAATCCGATAGAGAAGGAGAATCCGCAGCATAACCAAATGTTCTGGCGACAAGATCCCAAAACAGTCTTTCAAGATCGAGCTTGATGATTTCCAGCCATATTTTCGGTTCATTGTCCGGTAAATAACTCTCTTCTTCACAAAAGGCCGCAAAGAGTTTCATGAACACCACAAAAGCATCCGGCTGCTCGGCCTTGGTGACCACGGCCAGCATTTTCAGATCCACATCTTCTTCATGATCCTCGGGCTTCACCCATTTCTTGAGCTTGTCGGTTCGCTCTTTGCTGTTGAAGAAGGTTTTCCGGCTGTTGCAATACCCTCGCATGCTCTGACGCGACAGTCCCAGGTCGTTCAAGATGAGGGACGCTTTGTCAGCGTGAAAGACATGACTGTACATACGAATATCGAGGAGCCAGTCATCTTCATGGGCAGGCTCCGGGCCGGGGGAATACAGCAGATAACGGCTTTCCGTATCTTCCATCTCCAGCCTGATCTTCAGCTCAAGGGATGCAGTTTCATCCAATCTGACAATGGCAATATCTGCAAGGTCAAGAGAAGAGATTACCTCTTCGAACTCGCCTTCCGTGTCATACCAGAAGACAATCCGCTTGTTTTCTTCCTGATAGATCTTGTTCAGGCTGTCTGTAATTTGTTTGATATTCATTTGGCTCTATTTTTTACCGGTTACTGCCTTCTTCTCAGCCAGTAGGTTGCCGAACTTGCCGTAGTTGACCTTGACACCGTCGTCGAGATCAAGAGAGATCCGCTTATCGGCATAATGGCGGAGTTCATCGTCAAAGGTGCTCAACTCGGCCAGCTTCTTTTTCATATCGTCGATCTCTTTCTGAAACTTCTTCTTGGTTGATGCGGAGTCAGCAGCATCCCATTCATTCTGCAGATATTCCAGGCGGGCATTAAAATTCCCGAATAACGGAGTCACATATGCACTTCGTACCCGTGACAAGGTCGATTCATTATACCGATGAAGATAGATAAGACATTGGAAGGCTTTCTGCTTGCCACTTGAGAGGAGCCAGTAGATGGGGCGGTTCTTGTAGGTTTGTAGGTGGTCCTTGAAGAAGCTGTCGCAGAGATAGCGGCGAATGCGTGTCGCGGCTCGGCTCATTTTTCTTGGGAGAGAGGTTATCGGCAAGAAAAGTGAGGTTCTCTTCTAAGTGGGCCGCATCCCAGGCTACCGAGATGAACTCGATGAGGCGGTTCGCTGTATCGTCGTCAAACCACTCGGTGTCGGTGAGCGGGAGGATGCCATCGTCATCTGCTGGGAAGGTGGTGTAGCGGCTGGGGTCGAAGCCCTCGTTACCGCTGTGGGCGTAGATGAGGCCGGGTTCGTCCAGGCTGTAGCGACCCATCATGCAGCCGATGGCGTAAGAAACTAGCTCTTGCATGGTGTCCTGGCGGAAGCGGAGTCCACTGCTCTTCTTCGGTGAGCTTGCCACCGTAGCGGTAGGCGGGGTTCACCGTGAGGGTAATTTGCTTGATGGGGACGTCGGGGGTGAGTTCGTCCGCCAGACCGTATGCGTCGATGAAGAGGCGGTTGTTCTCCTCTTCGAGAAACTTCATCTCAGCGATCGTTTCACTATTTATGGTGATCCAAGCAGTGTAGCTGGATTCGAGGGTTGGCGTGGGTTCTGGGGTGGACACCGTCAGGATGGGGAGGATTGGAAGTCCCAGGAACGTTCGTAGGCGTTCCAGTCCCTCTGGTGAAGGAGATGCACTTCTCCGAAATTTGTTCAACATTGGGTAAATATTGCGCAACCGGAATAGCCTTAACATCCACAAAGATGTATGGAGTGTGGGATTCAATAATTTGAGTATGGCCGTCGAATAACAAGAATTTAACAAACCGATAACAAATTTGAGGTTGTCCGTGTTCTCCAAAAAGATACTAAGACCGGATGTATCAAATGTGGTGTCGCAAGGGAGATAACGAAAGCCAGTACCGGACGAGGTAATATCTGTCCAAGTGATTCCTTCCCTATACCAAAGCTCTTCAGGTATTATTCGAGCAATTTTAAATTTGTGATAGTACTCACGTGCTTCTGGTGACCAGTCAACCAGATGTTCGATATTACCTGCCCACTTCCTAAACATCCCTCCTTTAGCATACGGAAGCCACTTTCGGTTTCGGCCAAGGGTATCTCGCGAGACCTCCCATGCCAAAACGAAGGAACCTTGCAGTATCAGACGTCACGTTTTTTCCTGTAGCCTATCGTAAAGTGACCAACCTTTTTGTTTTTGAAGCTAGCAATCATTTTTTCACTCATCCAATAAGCAATTGGGCTCCCAGGTATTTGTCTGAACTCGTCAGGCTTGGCTCTATAAAGCCAACCGCAACTAGGGTTATTGATAGCCTCTAACGTTTTAGGGGCTTGATCTTGATGCCCCTTAAAATCGGAAAGTTTGATGAACGACCCCACGAAACGCGGAACATGCAAATGAATTAATGTGAATGTCGCTACTTGGTATCATTGCTGGCTCAAACGCATTATACTCCAAGCTGCACCAGACTACTTAGCACAGTATTTTCAAGTAATTGCACACGAAAAGACTGGTACGAAGTCAAAAACATCCAAACAAATGGCGCAATTATTCCTACACCGCCACCTTTTTTGGTTTGTGCAATGGACCTCTCAATAAAGCATGCAAAGAGGTCATTTTTCGCA